>NZ_CP119078.1:152500-752500 GCF_029026145.1 Legionella cardiaca
TTCCTGGACTTTTTATAGGTGGTGATGTGGGGACGAAGAAGGCTAGGTGAGCCGGGCGTTGGTTGCCCCGGTACTGGCATGTAGGCGGAGAGACCTGGCAAATCCGGTTTCTCGAAACGCTGAGGTGCTGAGTGGTTCTGACCATACGTGGTGCAGAGAAGTCATTGATGCCCCGCTTCCAGGAAAAGCTGCTAGCCATAACCTATAGAGAACCGTACCGCAAACCGACACAGGTGGACAAGTAGAGAATACTAAGGCGCTTGAGAGAACTCGGGTGAAGGAACTAGGCAAAATGGTACCGTAACTTCGGGAGAAGGTACACCTTTGCTGGTTAGTTACCACGCGTAACGAAGCTGGTGAGGGTCGCAGAGACCAGGTGGCTGCGACTGTTTATTAAAAACACAGCACTCTGCAAATTCGAAAGAAGACGTATAGGGTGTGACGCCTGCCCGGTGCCGGAAGGTTAATTGATGGGGTCATCTTCGGAGAAGCTCTTGATCGAAGCCCCGGTAAACGGCGGCCGTAACTATAACGGTCCTAAGGTAGCGAAATTCCTTGTCGGGTAAGTTCCGACCTGCACGAATGGCGTAACGATGGCCACGCTGTCTCCACCCGAGACTCAGTGAAATTGAAATCGCTGTGAAGATGCAGTGTACCCGCGGCTAGACGGAAAGACCCCGTGAACCTTTACTACAGCTTTGCACTGGACTTTGATGATAACTGTGTAGGATAGGTGGGAGGCTAAGAAGTGCGGACGCCAGTTCGCATGGAGCCGACCTTGAAATACCACCCTGTTATTATTGAGGTTCTAACTTGGACCAGTAATCCTGGTTGAGGACAGTGTATGGTGGGTAGTTTGACTGGGGCGGTCTCCTCCCAAAGAGTAACGGAGGAGCACAAAGGTACCCTCGGTACGGTCGGACATCGTACCAAGAGTGTAAAGGCAAAAGGGTGCTTGACTGCGAGAGTGACGGCTCGAGCAGGTACGAAAGTAGGTCTTAGTGATCCGGTGGTTCTGAATGGAAGGGCCATCGCTCAACGGATAAAAGGTACTCCGGGGATAACAGGCTGATACCGCCCAAGAGTTCATATCGACGGCGGTGTTTGGCACCTCGATGTCGGCTCATCACATCCTGGGGCTGAAGCAGGTCCCAAGGGTATGGCTGTTCGCCATTTAAAGTGGTACGCGAGCTGGGTTTAGAACGTCGTGAGACAGTTCGGTCCCTATCTGCCGTGGGCGTAGGAAAATTGAGAGGAGCTGCTCCTAGTACGAGAGGACCGGAGTGGACGAACCTCTGGTGTACCGGTTGTGACGCCAGTTGCATTGCCGGGTAGCTAAGTTCGGACGGGATAACCGCTGAAAGCATCTAAGCGGGAAGCCTCCCTCAAGATGAGTTTTCCCATGAAGCCCGTTGAAGACTACGACGTTGATAGGCGAGGTGTGGAAGCGTAGTAATGCGTGAAGCTAACTCGTACTAATTGGCTGATTGTCTTGACCATATAACCTGAATCGCTTCAGGTATGGCAACTGAATGACATGCTTGTGTAACCAATGCAATTTACTTTACCAGCCTGTGAGACAGGCAAAGCTTAATCCCTTTGCTTCTCCGCAGGATAACAGTTTTCCTGGCGACTATAGCGGTCTGGAACCACCTGACTCCATCTCGAACTCAGAAGTGAAACAGACCAGCGCCGATGATAGTGTGAGGCGTCCTCATGCGAAAGTAGGTCATCGTCAGGGCTTTATTCCAAGCGGCCTTCTGGCCGCTTTTTTTTTACAAAAATCTTCTCAACCTTCAACAATCTCCTTTATGTAAAAGGACAATCACGCTTAATCATCAATTATTACTTCTTAAAAAATGGTAATCCTTTTATTAAAGGTATTCTCCATGAGCTATTAATTGAATTGCTCCGTATGCACCCGGGTTGTTTGAGATTATCACCTTAAAGGAATGATAGAGTTAGGCCTAATCCTCTGTTAGTAATGTCCTACTAGTGGTGCTTTTAGTGGCATCCCAGACTTGAATATATAGAGTTATCCACCGCAAAAAGCGATTTATCTGCGAGCGATCCACAAGGTTTTAGTTACTTTCCCAAATCTACGCTCAAATTATTTTTACCAGAATATTGCAAATATAAGGTGTAAGTAATTTGTATTGCATTGGTTAGAATAACCATACAGAAAAAAAGAAAATGGGCGATGCTAAATGAAGTTATGGTGATGAGTTCATAGATAAGCCCGCAAATGCCTGCAAAGAAATGACAACTAAAAAAGGATAAAGAAATATTGCTGATTTCTTTGGTGCGCAAGGTCTTATAGGTTTGTGGCAAAACCCGCAGTGCTCCACAAAGAAGACCGAAATAGCAGACGACGTTAACGAATAATTCCATCATATCACCGGTATTTTATGGTAAAAACGCTAAGTGTAATGAAGAAAATAGTAATTACAGCAAAGGGGATTATCATCATGTACCTTTCAAAATAAATGTCATGCAAGATAAAGGATAGCGATTGTAATATTCCTAATATCATCATCGTTAAGGAAACCCCTTTTGAATTTTTGTTGCGCAGTATTTTCCTTATAAACGGAATAAATGAAACCATTAAAAGTATGGTTGCAATAAGAAGCATGAGGTTTGCAATCATCTTAGCCTCTCCAGGTAATAGTTGAAGCAATCAATCCCTGTGAGATGTTTAATAATTAGTATTCTTGGGAAATTTGATGCTACAGCTAAATAAGGTTTTATTTATTTATAGACTAAATTTCGAGACAGAGGATGCTGACGATGATTATTACCCACATAGCTACGCAAAATAAAAGGTATCTACTGGCGTCGTTTGCCAGCTTTGTATTTCAATCTTTGACACTAAAGGGTATGATTTACAGCGATAAATACCTATTTTTTAAACGTACGTAATGGGCTGCAGAATATTCTAAGTTAGCTAATTCATCTGGGGTTAATGCCCTAACCGCACGAGCGGGATTGCCAAGATATAAATAACCACTTTGTAAGCGTTTGCCGGGAGGAACCAGGCTGCCGGCGGCAACCATAACATGATGTTCAATGTGTACTGCATCCAAAATAAGGGCATTCATGCCAATTAAACAATAATCTTCTAGAGTGCAAGCATGCAAAACAGCCTTATGGCCAATGGTAATGCCATTACCAAGAATAAGTGGTTTTCCTCCTGGGGTATAAGGACCATCATGAGTAACATGTAGAACTGCACCATCTTGAATGCTGCAAGCATTCCCGATAGTTATGGAATTTACATCACCGCGAATGACGGCCATTGGCCAGACAGATACATCATCTCCAAGGTAAACATCACCAATAACGGTTGCTTGAGGATCAATATAGACGCTATTGCCAAGAACGGGATGTTTATTTTCAAATGTTCGAACGTTATGCATATTTACACCATGGTTACTAATTCTTCTGCGCTAGTTGGATGGATGGCAACAGTATTATCAAAATCGCGTTTAAGAGCCCCCATTTTAACAGCAACCCCAAAACCCTGCAGCATTTCATCAGCACCATAGCCAATCACATGCAAACCAACTATTTTTTCATCGCTACCTACAGTTACTAATTTCATGGCTGTGGGGGTTTTTTCCTCGCTTAAAGCGTCGAACATTGGATTAAAGCGTGTCTTATAAATTTTCAACTGATCTTTACCGAATTTCGCAAGCGCTTCTTCTTCACTTAAACCAACGGAGCCAATAGGAGGATGACTAAAAACAACAGAGCAAATATTTTCATAATTCAAATGAGCATCTTTCTGGCCACCAAAAAGTCTGTCCGACAGTTTGCGTCCAGCAGCGATAGCTACTGGTGTTAAAGCAGGCGCATCGGTTACATCGCCAATGGCGTAAACACCAGGGACAGAAGTGTTTTGGTAAGCATCAACATGAATAAGCCCGCGTGTATCTTTGACGATGCCAACAGCATCTAAATTTAAATCAAAAGTGCGCGGAGCTCGTCCTACTGCTGCTATTACTGTATCAAGATCAGAAATAACAGAACCGCTGTGGCATTTAATTGCTTTACGATTATCATCCTGCAAAATAATACTATCGGCATGGTGATTAAGATGAACATTTAATCCTTGTTGGCGCATGATCTCTAACAGTGTTTCACCCAGCATGGAATCAAAGCGTGTGAGGGGTCTATCTCCACGAACAAGCAGATGGGTTTCTGCTCCTAAAGCATGCAGTAAACCAGCCAGTTCAACACCAATATAGCCGCTGCCAATGACTGCGACTTTATTGGGTCTTGCTGCCAGAGAAAAAAAGCCATCGGAGTCTATCGCATACTCGACACCGAGCAGATCATGGGGAAGTATCGGCTCACCGCCGGTTGCAATAATAATGTGGTCAGCCTGATATTTTTTACCATTGACGTCAATTGTTTTAGCATCAACAAAGACCCCCTTACCATGGAGATAAGTCATCATATTGTCACTAAACCGCTTGGCATAAATTTCACGTAATTTTTCTATATAAGCATTACGTTTAGCGACTAAGAGGGACCAATCAAGTATTACTTCGGTGGGATTAAAGCCGTAATCAGGTGACTTCCTGATTATGTCTGCCACTATAGATGCGTTGAACATGACTTTTTTGGGAACACACCCAAGGTTAACGCAGGTTCCTCCTAAGTAGCTTTCTTCAACAACAGCCACATTCGCTCCATGACGCGCAGCACGTACTGCGCTTGCAATGCCGCCACTGCCCCCACCTAAAACAAGCAGATCAAATTTCATCTTTTCTAATCCCTAGTTATTTACTATGCAATGTATCATTGAAATATCCTCTTGATAACTACCAAGAGGATTGAAATTACGGTGGGTTAGCATTTGTCCATTTTGAATGAATGCAGATACTGGACTATGGTTTTTGCGGAGTCGAGTTGATAGCTGTCGTAGCCACTTGTTCATTGGGCTTTTTACGAAACCACCTTGGACTATTTTTATGAGACTCATCCTGTATCTTAGGTTTTTTATGCAGAAGAGGCGAAAAAGCTTCTTTTTTAGTGATTGTCGGACTTGCTTGCTTAAATTCTACTTCTTCTACCTTAGTTCGTCGTGGCATTTGAGGCGTATGCTCTCTTTTGGATCGTTGTTTTGGTGACGGTGGATGAATTAGACCAGCGCTTTCAGCTGTTATATGGTGCAAGACGGGAGGTAATATCTTCGTTGACATGGAGTTCTCTACACTAAAACCATAGTCATCTTGAAGAATTTGGCAAAAAAGTTGATAAGGTATTTTGTGAATTATTCGTGGTTTGTTGCTAGGACTTTCATCATTGGGATCAATGAAATATACATGTTCTAAATCAGCACCAATAATACGGATAATATGTGTTTCCTCTCCGCTGTCTTCATCTTCTGCTTGGGTAACATTGTAGATTAAATAGCCCTTGTCTTCCTGATCAGCAAATTGGTGGCTTGGGTTACCTAAACCAACTTTGATTAGATTATAATCGATTTCAGCGATACAAATGAAATTGCGGAGCTCCTCAATTAATGCCTCCACGCCTTTGGCAGGGTGCCAGGAAGACGTATCATAGCCTTGTAGTTGCCAAATATGCCGAATAAGTGCGCGATCGTAATAAGTCGCTAAAGTATCAATGTCAAGTTCTTCCGGATTAGCTGTTTTGCCATCTGTTTCAAGCGCTTCAGAGACCGCTTTCTTGATATCAAATTGTAATTGTGCACTGGCAACGGTGGTGGCTGCCACAATAGATTTAGCCTGGCGCTCCAGTGTAAAATAGGTAAGATCGCTAGACTCAGAACTCGATAAAAAGCTTTTGAGCAGATTAGGAATTGCAGGATCTTTAAACACACTGTTGCTTAAAATATGCTGGGCAAGAATTTTATCTTTTGACAAAGAAACAGCGTCCTGGATATTACTTTTCTCAAGTAGTTCATTAAAATGATCGACAAAGGCATCTTCAATAGCCTTTGTATCAGTTAATGCAGTGCAGACTTTACGATAATCGGAAATGATTTTCTCATAATGACGCTCTTGTCCCATAAAAAATTTGCCGAAGCGTTTTATTTTTGATGCGTAATACCAACAGAGTCCGCCTTTTTGGGCCGCTTGATCTTTAGTAGTGGTTTTATCGGGTAAGCGAACAATCTGCCCATCTTTGTCTATATAAGTTATAGTAAGAGAGTGTAAATCTTGTTCTAGTGTTGTCACGCCTGCGCTGGTCAACGTGTTATTGTAAGTTTTACCACTAGAGATTTTGCGAAGAACAGCAGTTTTGGTATTTATATAAAACATAAGTACATCCAAATGAGAGAGGTTGTATAAGGCCTTTTATCGCCTCGAAATAGGTCAAAGGATGCGCACTTTAGCATAACCCTTAGCCATTGTTCAAATGAACATCTGGCTGCGGCATGATCTACTTATTAAATTTTTGATTTCATTAGATGAACAGCTGAAATACCTCGGTGCTTTCATTATACTTAGCTTAAAACCATCACTGATCGTTGGTATGAAACTCAGAATTCTATTTCTTACACTAATCGTTGTAATGATAGTGAGCTGCAAGCAAAAGGAGCAGTATTTTCAAGGCTATGTGGAAGGGGAAAATGTTTATTTAGCATCACCGAATTCTGGTGTTTTAAAACAGTTATTTGTACATCGTGGAGATCAAGTTAAGAAAGGACAAGTCCTATTTCAACTTGATAGAGATCCACAGGCTATCGTGATTAAGCAAAATGAAGCAGATTTACTTCAAGCGCAAAAGACATTAAATGATTTGGAATTGCCTCGCCGAAATCCAGAAATTGAAGCAATCAAAGCGCAAATCGAACAAACAGATGCGCGTCTAAAACTAGCTGCAATTCGCGTTGGCCGCATGCAAGAACTTTATAGGAAAAATGCCATTGACAAAGATTCCGTCGATGCAGCTGTGGCACTCTTTAAAGAACAGCAACAACTTAAGGCTCAATATGAATCTAATCTAGAGCTGGCAAGGCTTGGAAGTCGCGATGAGCAAATTAAAGCACAGCAGGCTCAGGTTATTTCTTTAACGGCAAAAGTAAAAGAAGCACAATGGCAACTTGATCAGAAAAGACTTTATGCGCCTGCTGACGGTTATATTTTTGATACTTATTATCGGGAGGGAGAGTTCGTAAGTAATGATCAAGCCGTATTGTCGTTGTTACCACCTGAAAATGTAAGAATCCAATTTTTTGTCCCCGTGGAAACTTTAAGTAAATTATCTCGCGGACAAAAAGTGCAATTTCTTTGTTTAGGCTGTTTGCATTCAAGTACAGCAATTATCAATTATATTTCTCCTGAGGCAGAGTTTGTACCGCCACTTGTGTATAGTCGTGAGAATAAAGACAAGTTAGTTTTTAGAATAAAAGCCAGGATTGAACACCCTGGGGAATTTAAACCAGGACAACCAGTAATGGTTACTATACCATGAGTGATATTGTCATCGATGTATCCAATTTACGTAAATCGTTCGGCGAAAAGGTTGTAGTTAATAATATTGCTTTATCAGTTAAGAAAGGGGAAGTATTTGGTTTTTTAGGCCCTAATGGTAGTGGTAAAACAACCACCATTCGCATGTTGTGTGGGCTACTAACACCGGATGCTGGACAAGGTACATGCTTAGGTTATGACATTCTTACTGAGTCGGAAAAAATAAAGCAACATGTGGGGTATATGACCCAGAAGTTTAGTTTTTATACCGATTTAAGCATTGAAGAAAATTTAAGTTTCATTGCCCGTGTTTATAATTTAGATAATAAAAAAGAAAGAGTACAAAAAGCTTTAGAGGATTTAGGCTTAAGTCATAGGCGCCGACAATTAACAGGACAGTTATCTGGTGGATGGAAACAACGGGTTGCTCTTGCCGCCTGTTTGTTGCATGAGCCTGAATTATTGCTTTTAGATGAGCCTACTGCTGGTGTGGATCCGATTGCCCGTCGTGAATTTTGGGACAAAATTCATGCTTTAAGTGAAAAAGGAATTACAACTTTGGTTTCTACTCATTATATGGATGAAGCAGAGCGTTGTACCTCGCTCGCCTACTTGGCTTATGGTGATTTATTAGTAACGGGCACTGTTAAAACAGTAATCGCTAAAACAGGCTTGTACACCTGGGAAATTGCAGGGAATGTCACAACGGCGCTATTACAGGAAACGAAGTCAATGCGTGGTGTGACACAGGCAGCTCTATTTGGCAATAAAATACACATCTGCGGTTATGAGCGCTCAGAAATAGAATCTGAATTAGAACACTTGGCAAAAAAATATTCTATTAGTTGGCGACCAATTGAGCCAACCTTGGAAGATGCATTCATTAGTCTAGTGAAAAAAAGTCATGGAGATATGGATTGACAAGATTTTCATTCGCTCGACTAAGAGCCGTTATCGTCAAAGAATTTATTCAAATGCGCCGCGACAAAGCGACTTTTGCCATGATTATTGGTATCCCTTTGATTCAATTGTTTCTGTTTGGTTTTGCAATTAATACAAATCCACGCAACTTACCTACTGCTATAGTTAATCCCGATCATAGTAATATAAGCCGACGTATTTTAGTGGCTATGGAGAATTCAACCTATTTTCGTTTTATATCTCCTGCTGCGACCGAGGCTGAGGCAAAAGATTTATTAAAACGAGGCAAGGTGCAATTTGTAGTTAATTTTCCCATTAATTTTACTCATGATCTCATCAGAGGGCTAAAACCGATATTATTGCTACAAGCCGATGCAACAGATCCAGCAGCGACAAGCAGAGCTCTGAATGTTTTTACCGAAATGGCTTCTACCGTTTTAAATGAGGAGTTGGTGGGGCCTCTGGAAAAATTATCTACAAACGCTACGCCTTATCTGCCTATTATCCATGCTAAGTATAATCCCTTAGCGATCACCTCTTATAATATTGTTCCGGGCTTACTTGGCGTTGTTTTAACCATGACAATGGTTGTTATTACGGCTCTTGTTCTTACACGTGAATTCGAGCGTGGTACGATGGAGAATTTACTCGCGACACCCTTGAAGCCTTTAGAGGTAATGATTGGTAAAATTATTCCTTATATTATCGTAGGATATGCGCAAGTAACTATGATTTTGCTAATGGCAAAATTTCTCTTTGGTGTTCCCATGGAAGGCAATATTTTGCTCTTATTATTGCTTTGCTTGCCCTTTATCGCTGCAAATTTATCGGTGGGTTTAACCTTTTCTGCCTTAGCCTCTAATCAGTTACAAGCTGTACAAGGTGCCATGTTTTTCTTTTTACCCTCCATCTTATTATCAGGGTTTATGTTTCCTTTTCGTGGTATGCCTGATTGGGCGCAGGTTCTTGGCAATATTCTTCCACTGACCCATTTTCTTATTATCGTTAGGGGTATTTTATTGAAGGGCAATGGTTTTCTCGAGGTATGGAGTGAAATAATACCTATTGCCATATTTATGGTAATAGTGATGTTTATTGGATTTAAACGTTACCGTCAAACATTAGATTAACAGTAAAAGGATAGCTAATATTTGATGCGAGATGGTTAATTTCAGACTAGCGTTTAATTAACTAATAAGATAAGTAATCAAAACAAAAATTGACTAACAGTTTTTTCAACCCGTTCATCCATTAGTACACTCACGTGATCTGCGCCAGGCAATAGCGCCAGGTAACCGTGGGGATATTGCTCACAAAAGACAATTGATTCCTGAGGCAGAATGGAAATATCATTTTCCCCATGAATGCATAAAATTGGTGTGTCAGAGCGCTCAGTAAGATGATGAAAATCAAGATTTTTTAAGTCAATGAAAGCTCGTTCACGGAAGACATTGCGTAAAAATAAGAAACCCTGACGACTTAATTTAAGCTGACGTGCTAATTTACTTACAGGGACGCGCATTCGTGTTGGTGAAGCAATTAATACGACTCGTTCTGGAGCAAAATCAATCTGCCAGTCTGGAAATTGGCTGGCAAGATTTAAGGTGTTCAGCAGCATTGAACCACCAAAAGAGTGCCCAATCACCGCATAAAAAGGTCCTAATTTATTCAGGATTTGCCTAAGGAGTAACACCGCGTCAGTCCATGCTAACTGCACGCCTTTTGCCTCGCCATGGGCAGGGAAATCCAAGGCATAGACGTCAAAACCTTGCTCTCTTAATGCGTGAATGAGTCGAACCATATAAGCAGCTCGTGACATCCAGCCATGCGTAATAAGTACTTTTTTAGATTGAGTTTGCTTTAAGGGAGCGAAACGGTGAATAACATGGTGTCGCGGCGTGTGGCAATGAATCGCATTTGTACGATTTTCTAAAAAAAAATCACACGCTCGACGAGCAAAATCGCGATACTCTTTTTCAATTGGCAGATGTAGGGGAGTAATAAACAATTGATAACAGAGTTGTGCGTGAACCAAGTCTCTAAATTCAGTCAACCTATCCGCAAGCATAATAATACCTTTATTTTTTTATTTATTATAAATTTAGCTTAGTTCAAGAAAAATAAAAGTTGAGTAATTTTTTAGTAAAACTGGCTGAGATAGAGAGCGCTCTAAGAAATTGTCACTGGACTTTTATAAATATCAATTTAGACTAAAAGCAATGATAGCCAAAAGGATTTTATCTATGGATACCTCAAATTATTTGTATCACCATGGTGAACAAGAGTTACATGGTTTTCTAGCTTATGACGAAAGCGTTGATAAACCACGGCCTGCTGTATTAGTTGCTCATGACTGGTCTGGTCGTAATGATTTTGCCTGTGAAAAGGCACGCATGTTAGCAGAGATGGGGTATGTAGGCTTTGCTCTGGATATGTATGGACAGGGCAGACTGGGTGCTAGTACCCACGAAAAAATGGCCCTGATGGAACCCTTGGCAAATGATCGATTATTGCTTCGTGCTCGTATTCGTGCCGCGTATGATGCATTGATTGGTATGGCTGAAGTCGATATTAATCGCATTGCGGTGATAGGATTTTGTTTCGGCGGACTTTGTGCATTAGATTTGGCGCGTAGTGGTGCTGATTTAAAAGGAGTTGTTAGTTTTCATGGTTTGTTGGATAAGCCTAAAGATATACCTAATCAAACGATTCGTGCGAAAATATTAGCCCTTCATGGCTATGATGATCCAATGGTCAGACCTGAGCAAGTGAATGAGTTTTGTCGAGAAATGACAGAAGCCAATGTGGATTGGCAAGTACATATGTACGGGCATACTCAACATGCCTTTGCAAATCCTCATGCACATGACACGCAATTAGGGACCGTATATAACGCCAAAGCAGAGCGGCGTGCTCTGCTGGCAATGACTAATTTTTTAAAGGAAATTTTTGCTTAAAAGATTAGTAAAAGCCCCATGTCAAAGTTACTTTAACCTCACTTTTTCGTTATAGAGTTGGAGTAACTTTCATCAACGTTAGTGAGCGCTTTGGCTGTTTTAGTTCCAAAAAAGCTAAAAATTCGATGTTTTCCTAAAGCTTCTCTAACCACTGCATCACCCCTAACATCGTTGACGCTAGATTCAAGTGCTTTCATAAGAGCGTTTTCAATTAAATCAGCTTTGGCTGCATTGCCAATGCCAAATAGAGACAATGCGTTGACTCGTAAACGGTTAATTTCTTTTCTTACAGCTATTACATCGCGGCGAGAATTAACCGATAGTGCAGCAGTATCCTTGACCTTGCTAATGGCTTCGATGCGCTCACTGCTTAATACCGTTTCTTTGGCTTCTTGGGTTTCTTTGGCTTCTTGGGTTTCTTTGGCATCCAGAGTTTGCGTAGGTTTCACTTGTTCGGTATGTTGCGTTTCAAGCTTAAGACTCAAAGGACGTGCCATCGCCTGGAATCCTTTATCTGCATAGCCTGTTGATAATTCAAAACCATATTTTTTATATAAACCGATAGCTTTTAGGTTGTGTGTGCGAACTTGAAGCGTAACTGATTCATTATTGCCGTAAAGCTGTTGTGCAGCTTTAATAACCTGCTCTATGAATTGCGAACCAATGCCCTTACCTGCTTGAGTAGGATGCACGCCAATATTGCTGATATGAATATTTTTTCCGGTAGGGTGAGCAAAAATATAGCCGGTAATCTCTTTTGTATTGTCATCATAAGACACAAAGCAGAGATTGGACCTAAAATAGGTGTTAAATTCTGTCTTTCCCCAAGGCACTTCGTCAGGAAATATAATTGGATCAATTGCAAGAATCGCTTCGCGATCTTCTACCTTCATGGGGCGGATTGGCATATAAAACCTTATATTGCTCTAAATAAATACATTATACGCCTCTTTTCTTAGGGTAAGATTAAGAGAGTTTTGAACCAACTAATCATTTGTTGTTATCTATAATTCCAAATTGTCTAATGCTATCAATCTACATTGGAGCGATTGTTCGTAATCATTAGACATGATATAAAATCTTGCAATTATTCAACGCAATCCATAAAGGAGGCATCATGTCAGGTAAATTCAACGAGGTAACCAAGGGAATCAATGCTCAATTAGCAAAAATGCGTAAAGAAATGCCGGAAGTGATGGCAGGATTTTCCGCGCTGGCACAAGCGGCAACAAAAGATGGTGCTTTAGATAAAAAAACGAAAGAATTAATTTCTATGGCACTGGCTGTAGCAAATCATTGTCAAGGATGCATTGGTTTTCATGCACAAGCGTTAGTCAAATTGCAAACAAGTCGCGAAGAACTTATGGAAACTTTAGGAATGGCAGTGTATATGGGCGGTGGTCCTTCACTGATGTATGCGGCCGAGGCTTTAGAAGCATTCGAAGAATTTAATGCATAAACATTAATTAAACTCTCGATAGTCATAATATCTCCGTTGATATGAAGACTATCGATTTATCTGTTGAATATTTCTACAGTACAACACTAGGTGTGTTTACATCCCCCGATTCCAGGTTCTTTTGGCTAAAGTGCTCAACCGCTAACATCACAATACCTGCTAATGCCAAGGCAACTCCTACACTAATTAAGGCGATACTAAAGGGAAGGCTTAGAGGTAATAAGGGGGTTAATGATAAGCCACCGACAATACATGTACCGGCACCTACAAATAATGAACTTGCTCCGCCCCATTTTAAGGCCAAGGATGATTGATTTGGATCTGCTATTGCCAGGGCAGAGGTACTATTGGAAATTTCTATCTCTGATGGCTTCTCTTGTTTATCTTCAACAGGTGGAAACAGACCAAAGTGCGAAAGGTTATTCAAGCTTGAGGTAGCTGTCTGCGTTTTTTTGCTGGTGAATGTAATCTCGTCTGAGGGAGAATCTTCCTGTCGTTCAATAATTTCAGTAGTTGCGTCTGTTAATTCTGAGCGTGGCGGCGATGATAAGGGCGTTTCTGTAATTTGTTTTGTAGTTGTTGCAAGTGCAGAGGAATGTTTTTTGAGTTTGCTATGACGCTCAATAATATCTGCCAATTCTATACCCAGATGTTTTGTTTTGGATTGATAAACCTTACCGCATGCAGCAAGAGATGCGAGATTTGCCAAACAATAAATCCAACAAATATGAACCCCAAAAGGCTGCGATTCTCCGGCAATAAATTTAATTTTATTTGCATTCTCTCGTAAAAAAAGATTGTTATCGATGTCTTTTTGAGCAGTGATACCTCCGCCATCCTTTAAGCGAGAATCAGTAATCGTTATTTGTTTTAAGTTGCCATCTTCATCCATTTCGGCAAATAAACTATGCCAATGTGCTCTCCCACTTTCATCAGCATAAAGCCTCATGTGGCAGATTTTTGCATTGGGGGTACCTATATGTTCCGCTATGGCTTCCTCAAATTTATCTTCGAAAGGAATATAAGGGTTGTAGGCAGTTTCATTGGAGTCGATGCTGAAAAATACGGGGATTTCTGAACTCAAAGACAGGCCGGCTGCACCAGTAAGAACAGTGAATGCGTCTTTTAAGGCAGATGCGACATCGCCTTTGGCAAGTTGTTGATCAATGCCAAGCGGTTTCTCACTCCTCATTAGGGGCAATAAAGGATTCATGCACTTCCGGCTTTTAGAGATAATAAAACTAATGTACTAAGAATAGCGCTGTTTTGTCAAAAAATTTACATTTTGTTTGCGATAAGCCAGAAAATTTAGTCTTTTAATGTGCTAATAAGGCTGCCATATGTTCCATTTGTTTGCCGTGTGTATCCGGTTGACAAGGGTATTTTTTAGTAACTCCTAACCAGGCTACTTGAGAAACAGTCATTTTATCCTTATCACTTTGTTGGCTAGAAATATCGCGATAAGTTTCCAGAATAATGCCATTTAAAATAATTGCGTTTAGGTTGGTACCTTGAGGAAGACAAAATAATGGTTTTCCTTGCGATTTGGCTAACTCATTGGCTTGTAAGAGTGTCTCAGCAATACTTTCATTCGTTATGATGAGTACATTTCGCGCCGATCTTGCCCAAGCTTGTGCCTGAGGATCCGCTTTCATTTCCATTTGCGGAATGCTGTTGGAAATATTCATGTAATGATCCATCGTATCCGCTTGAGTGTTAAGAGTACACAATAAAAAGAATAAGAAAATTAAAGCACGCATTGATATTCCTGCTCTGTTAATTAATTTATGGTCGTAAATGACAACAGACGTTAACCTATACTATCTAAAAAATCATAACGAACGGGATTGCCTTTGCATATAGAAAGACCACATTCGAGAAATGTACTGATTCCATTCGCAAGAATCAAGAGAAGAAATACACTTGCCAATAGATAACTTAAGCGTCCAGGCTGTGAGCTTTGCTCATGAAATCCACGTTCAAAAAGAAGAGCGATGGCCATTACCCCCATAATGATAACAAAACCGATGGCCGACCAAGTGTATAAATACAACCCCAAAATAGGCGTGCCATAACCGAGGTCGCCTGGAGTAGCGTGTAAAAGAATTTGTCGCAAGGCAATACCAAGACCTAACAATGACGTAAGAAGCATCAATCCGTAGTAGTTAATGCGAATGCCATTTAGCAAATTCATACAAAGACATAGTCCAACACCAATGAAACACAATCTTTGTAATAAACATAGAGGACAAGGTAAGGTATGCTCTACCAATTGTTGATAAAAGGCTAGGGCCAATACTACACAAATCAATACCAGGCCAGCAAAATTACCGAATTGATGAACTTTATTTTGTGTCATTATATTCTCACAAAGTGACTGTGGTAATTAAACATTAACATGGTTAGAAACAAACAAAACAAAAATTGCAAGGTTATAAAGCGATTCGGTTTAAATACGATTTGTAACCCTACAATGAAATAAAGAAAGAAAAGTAGCATCATCATTATTAAACTCCGGCTTATTGCTTATTTTATTAAATAAAATTCATCGATATAACGCACTAATGCATCCTGCTCTATAGGACATTGAGTTAAACCAATGTATTTATCTGGACGAATTAATAACGCAGTGGTCTCGTTAATTGCAAAGCGTTGATGTACTACTTGTCCGGGATCAAAAAAGACGGAGTTGGAGCTATGAATTTCAGCTTCATCTGCTAACACAAGATGCGTTTTTATGAGTGAAGCATACCGTTGGTTCATTACTGACGCTGTTTTTAAGGCTGCAGCAAGATGGATATTGTCTTTGCCAGTAAATAAAAATAGATGATGCATTGTACCGCGAATTATTTCATAAAATGATTGTCTCTCTTTCGTGTGTAAGTCGGTTAAGAAAAAATCAAGAGGAAATTCGCCTTCTTTAAATGCAGTTTTATTACCTAATTGTTTCACAATAGGACTTTGGGCATAAGAAATGGTTAGTTCGGCCATATCAGTCGTTAGGTATTTTTTGAACCAATTAAATGAAGTGACCAATTTGATTAGTTTATTACGCAGAAAAATTAATAAAGGATTTCTGAGCATAATCATGCGGGTGAGCATACCGGTTTTCTTTAAAATTTGCTCGCCAATGGGATGTCGTTCGCTATGGTAACTGTCTAATAGTTTTTCTCGTGCAAAGCCTTTTTGCACTAAGGCTAATTTCCAAACAAGATTATAAATATCTTGCATGCCGGTGTTAAGACCTTGTCCGCCAGCAGGACTATGCACATGGGCTGCGTCACCGGCAAAAAATACGCGTCCATAGCGATAGTTGTCAATTTGCTTATGAGCAATGCCGAATTGGGTAATCCATACAGCATCAGAAAAACTAACCTGATCTTTGCAGCGTCTCTTAAAGACGCGTTCAATATCCGTTAAAGTTGGGTCGGTATGAGATATTTTTTCTTCAGCAGTCATCACAAGACGATAGCGATTTCCTCCCATGGGAAAGCAAGCCATAGGGCCTTCCTGGCTAATAAACATGATTATTTTATTGTTCGGTAAATTCCAATCAAGTCTCAAGTCAGCAAGCCACCAGGTTTGTTTGTAACTATCACCACTAAATTCTGCTTTTACCTGTTCTCTTAAGGTGCTATGGGAGCCATCACAGGCAATAATCCAAGGGACTTGCACTGTTTCGCTATGGCCATCCTGATGTTTTAATAGGGCAGTGACACCATTAGCGTCTTGAGTAATTTCAGTGAGTTCAGTTTCCCATTCAACGACTAAACCTTTATTAGTCAACCCCTGATACAAAATACTTTCAGTTTGATTTTGTGGTAAAGCGATTAAAAAATGCCTGTTTGTGTCAAGCAAAGAAAAATCGACATCCGCCAATTGTTGATTTTTGAATCTAAAGAGTAGGCCATTAATTTTTTGACCTTGCGTTAATATTTCATCAATAAATCCACAATCTTCGAGTACATCAAGCGAGCGAATGTGGATAGCTAAAGCCTTGGATTTATCACTGATGGTGGATTTTTTATCGATAATGCGGCAATGGATGCCATGTCGAATTAATTCATTCGCACAAAATAGACCAACAGGTCCGGCGCCGACGACCAGTACCTCTAATTTCTTTTCTGTCATGTTGACTTCTCCCTCGTCTTGTATCGGTCCAGGCAATAAAAATGCCAAGATTAATCTTTTTTTTCTGACTAAGTTGCTATGTTAAAATTAAAAATAATACGAGGATTGGTTATATCCCAACTTACTTTTACGATGTTTTCGACATACTGATCATTAGTTGTTGCTTTAATTGCTTTACGCCAGAAATTTAACCCTCTTTCATTTTGGGGAATGACAGATACTTCCCAGTTACCAGGAAATTTTTCCCAAATTTGCTTTGCAACGGTTTGGCCAATTCCTCGTCGCTGAAATTTTGCGGTAATAAAAAATTCGCTCATATGCCAATCGACATCTGATGTTATTGCAATTTTATTGACAAGCACAAAGCCTGCTAATTCTTCATCAACACGGATGATAAAAGGGTAATGATTTTCATCTTCAAAGTATTTTTTAAAATCATAACTTTTATATAAACCTGTTTCAGGACATTTCCATCCTGGTAAAAAACCACAATAACGGGACATATCATAGACATAAAAGCACGCTAGATTTTGCAGAATCGGGTAGTCTTTACTATGTGCTTCAAGAAGAGCAATTGTTAAAGATTGCATAGCCTTTTTATGTATGGGTAATAAAATTTAAACAGCAATTATTAAACAATAATTGCTGTTTGCCATTGTTAAAAGTGAAGGAATGTGCCTGTGTTTTCTTCCTTCTCTTTGCTATTTTGCATAAACTTGATCTCTGACGATTTGGGTTGTGTTATTTTTACAGGGGCTTGTTGCGGTGCTTTAAATAAACGATACATACGCCCAATATCGGTGACTAATGATTCGTCATAGACTTTAGTGGGTTGGGGAGCAAATGTTTGTGCGATTAAGTTTGTGCCGTAATTGGCAACACAACCCACATCTTCAAAACATAGACACGAATTAATGTAACCAGTATTTGTTTCAAACTGTGTGGCCTGTAATTTACAACGAGTCTCCCAGGGTAACATTGACATATAGTCTTCCCAGGTATGGGTTTTAATTAACTGCACTGCTTCCATGCCTTCAACATGTTCGAGTTCAGATTTTAATTTCTGGCCTTCAGTGCTATCTATAGACAAATTGTAATCATTTTTCCCTTGTGGAAGATTAACATAGGCAGTGCAAAGACGGTCTTTAGGTTGGGGATCGGCATCGCGAGTAGTGATTAATGCGAGACTACCAAAGCCCTCGGGTTGTAAGCCATTCTCAAAAAATCGCTGAACAGGTGGATGCCCTTTTAATTTACAGATAGCAACCGGATAACGATAATAAGTTAAATTTTTTACGGCGAGCTCTTCGGTTGCACTCATGTCTAAACCTAATTTTGGCCAGTGGAGAGGAGACAATGCCAAAATGAGATAGCTTCCTTTGAGTGTTTTTTTCTGACCTTGATGTAAAAACTCGACAGATATGCCATTACTGCGATCAATTGATTGAACGTCTGCTTCGGTAAGAACTTCAAAATCAGCAGCGATGGCTTCCATTAGTCGTTGGATGCCTCCCTGGATGGCATAGAAAGGGCCTTGTCTTAAAAGTGTAGGGATTAATTGCATTCCGGGGATGGTTGTATGGCCCATGTATTCAAAGACTGCAAAAGTTGGACAAACCTGCATTGCGCCATAACCAAAACCAGTTACTAAAGGCCGTAATAAATCATTTAATTTAGTTAAGCCTTTCTGCTTGGCAAATTCGACAAAAGGGAGTTCAAAAGCTTTCGGAAGTGGCAAATTATTATCACGAGCATGCTTGTATTCAAGCAGGTATTTCTCATAAATGATTAATTCTTCAGCAAATGCAGCTGAAAATTTAATACGTCCTATTGTGTCTTTTTGCAAATATTGCTGCATGAAGCCCATAGACTGAATATCCGTCGGCAATACTGTTTCATAGGTGATTTTTTTTTCAAAAATAGCATCTAAAACAACGCCATAATTGTGGGCTATTAAGGCGGCACCATACTCTGTAACTAAACTCGGATTTTCGAGGTCAGTATAGCTATAACATTTACCTCCCACGCGATTATTTTTTTCTAAAAATACAATGTTTTTTTGGGGAACTCCTGACTTTACAAGAGCTCGGCCAGCAAAAAGTCCGGAAGGTCCTGCACCAATGATAATGAAGATATCTTTATCGGAGAATACTTTTTTACCAATCGGCATAAAACGTCCTTGTTTTTATTGAATTTGAATTAGCATAAAATGAAATAAGGAATAGTGCAATTTATTGAAAAATCAAAGGCCTGTTTGACGTTTAATGAGAAGCCCATTTGGTTTTATGCATGATGGAATAAACTTCATTGTCACCAATAATTAAATGATCCAGCAAGCGAACATCAATCAGCTCCAAGGCTTGACTTAAATGCTTGGTAACTGCGATATCATGGGGGCTCGCATCGGATAGTCCAGAAGGATGGTTATGCGCAAGAATAACGGCTGCAGCATTTAATTTAAATATCCGAGCGATGATTGGTCGTACATGAATATTGGCCATATTAATACTCCCACTAAATAATTCTTCATAGGCTAAAACGCGATGTTGATTATCCAAAAACAAAGCAGAAAAGGTTTCATTTTTCTTATCTCTTAGTTGGCGTTTCAGGTAATGATGCGTTTGTTGCGAATTGGTTAACTGAATATCTTTTTGTAAACTAATAAAATCACTGCGACGACAAATTTCTTGCATTGCTTGTAGCTGGGTAAAACGTACTATCCCTAAACCCGGTATCTGATTAAACGCTTGTAAATCGGCATTTAAGATTGCGCGCAAATCACCGAAGTGATTAATTAAATCAAAAGCAAGCTGCATACAAGTTCTCTTTTTATTGCCACTGCTAATAAAAACAGCCAGTAATTCGGCATCTGATAAACTGTTTGCGCCTTTAAATAATAGCTTCTCACGCACCTGTAATGGAGGTGGCAAGACTCGTGATTTAGTCATCGTTATTCCTTTATTGCGAGGTTTATGCTTTGATCGCAGGTATTCTTATTAAAAATGATAAACCATGCAAGATTTTGCTAATAAAAAAATTGTACTCGGCATTTGCGGCGGTGTTGCCGCTTATAAAGCAGCTTATTTGGTTCGGGAGCTAACATGTTTAGGGGCTGACGTGCGTGTGGTCATGACTGCTGCTGCGCGGCAATTTATTTCGCCACTAACACTGCAAGCTGTAAGCGGCCATGAAGTGCATGTTGATTTATTTGATCTCCAAGCCGAACGAGCCATGGGACATATTGAGTTAGCGCGTTGGGCTGACTATTTAGTTATCGTACCGGCTTCAGCCAATTTTTTGGCAAAAATGGCCAATGGAATTGCCGATGATTTACTCAGTACCGTCTGTTTAGTTGCAGAAACTCCCACCATTGTTTGTCCTGCAATGAATCGCTCCATGTGGATGCATCCTGCGACACAAAAAAACTGTGAAACATTAAAGGAACGAGGAATAATTTTTGTAGGACCGGAAGAAGGTTCTCAAGCCTGTGGTGAAGAAGGATTCGGACGCTTAAGTAGGCCGGAAGCAATTATCAATGCGTTAAGATTTCATGAGGTTCATCAGCTATTAGCCGAACAACGTATTTTAATTACGGCGGGTCCAACCCGTGAAGCCATTGATCCAGTTCGTTATGTTAGTAATCTCAGTTCGGGAAAAATGGGCTATGCTTTGGCTGAGGCGGCCAGTTTAGCGGGGGCTCATGTGACCTTGGTTAGCGGTCCTACTTGTCTTACTCCTCCTGCTGGTATTGAGGTTCATTACGTCGATTCTGCAAAGGCAATGCATGAGTCAGTCATGGCTCATTTCCAGGAAGGGATGATTTTTATTGGTACGGCTGCTGTGGCCGACTATACGGTTGAGTCGCCGGCTAAGGAAAAAATCAAAAAGAAGACACAAAATGAATTAACACTGAAGTTAACCAGTAATCCAGATATTCTTGCAAGCGTCGCTCAAAGTGGTAAAGCTTCATTTGTGATTGGTTTTGCAGCGGAAACAACACAAGTTTTGCAACATGCCCAAAGTAAATTAAAGGCAAAAAAACTCGATATGATTATTGCAAATCAAGTAGGGCATGGTCTGGGTTTTGAGAATGATTGTAATCAAGTGACTATACTGACAAAAAATGAACAATGGGAACTTCCCTTAACGCACAAAGCACGACTTGCAGGAAGAATTATTGCAATCCTTGCAGCAACTATTCACAATGGCGCATCGTCTTAATAGAGGAATAATATGAAACAGGCTATTCAATTAAAAATTTTAGACCCACGGATTGGCAAGACAATCGAATTACCTCATTACGCCACGCCTGGATCTGCGGGGCTGGATTTACGTGTCTGTATTGATGAGCCTATGCAAATTGCCCCACAAGAGACAGTATTATTACCGACTGGAATAGCCATCTACATTGCCGATTCCAATTTAGCTGCTGTAATTTTACCACGCTCAGGTTTAGGCCATAAACATGGTATTGTTTTGGGTAATTTAGTAGGCCTTATTGATTCTGATTACCAGGGGGAATTAAAAATTTCGTGTTGGAATCGCGGTCAAGAACATTTTACAGTGCATCCTGGCGAGCGTATTGCTCAATTGGTTTTTCTCCCTATTGTTCATTCTCAGTTTGAAATAGTAGACGCGTTTATAGAAACCAGTCGCGGCGAAGATGGGTTTGGTAGTTCAGGGAGAGTCTAGTGGTTTACCAACAAAAACAGATCGACCGTTCAGTTTTCAGAGCCTACGATATTCGCGGTATTATCGGTGAGCAGCTAGATGAGGATGCTTTTTATAGCATAGGATTGGCTATTAGCTGGCGCTTGCACGAGTTAAATCGGAACAAAATTTTTGTCGCGCGTGATGGTCGTTTGACAAGTGAACGTTTAGTGAAGGCGCTGCAGCAGGGCTTAATGGACAGTGGTATCACTGTTCTTGATTTGGGGATGGTTGCTACACCTGTGATGTATTATGCAACCCATACTCATGATACGGATAGTGGTTTGATGGTCACAGGCAGCCACAATCCTGCCAATTACAACGGTATTAAGATTGTTCTCGCAGGGAAAACTCTGGTTCAGGCGGATATTGATAATCTCTTTGAACTAGTTAGAGCGGCCAAAAGAAAACAAGGAAGTGGTGATTATTTGAAAGTAGACATCATTCCTGATTATCTGCAGCGTATCGTTGGTGATGTTAAATTACAGCTCCCGTTAAAAGTCGTTGTTGATTGCGGTAATGGAATTGGTGGCCCCGTAATCCCGAATATCATCACGGCCTTAGGTTGTGAAGTCATTTCGCTTTATTGTGACGTTGATGGGCATTTTCCTAATCATCATCCTGATCCGAGTGTAGAAACAAATCTTAAGGATTTAAAAGAAGCCGTCATTCGTCATCAAGCCGATATTGGTTTAGCTTTTGATGGTGATGCTGACCGACTTGGTGTGGTTACAAATCAGGGCGAAGTGATTTGGCCTGATCGATTATTGATGCTTTATGCTCGCCATCTTCTAGAAAAAAAGAAAGGTGCAACGATTGTTTATGATGTGAAATGCTCCAGTCATTTGCGTGAATTAATTGAAAAGGCAGGAGGGATTGCCAAAATGTGCCCTACAGGCCATTCGATTGTTAAAGCGGTGATGCGAGAAGAAGATGCGGCGCTTGCAGGTGAGATGAGTGGGCATCTCTTTTTTAAAGATCGCTGGTATGGCTTTGATGATGCTCTTTATAGTGCATGTCGCTTATTGGAAATTCTAAGTTCAAGCTCACAAACCGTCAGTGAACAATTTGCTGCAATTCCCAATAGTGTTAATACGCCTGAAATTAAAATTCCTATCGCGGAAGAGCAGAAATTTAGTTTTATGCAGCGTTTTTGCGAACAAGCGCAGTTTCCCGAAGCCACAATAATCACTATTGATGGTTTACGTGTTGAATTCCCCTTCGGCTGGGGACTCTTGCGCGCATCGAATACGACACCTTGCCTGGTGGCTCGGTTTGAAGCTCAAAATGAAACGGGTCTTAAGCATATTCAAGCCTTATTCAGGGCGCAGTTGCATGATATGAATAAAGATTTAATCCTCTCTTTTTAAGTTCAGATTTCATACCGCGACTTCGCTCGCGGTATGACTCTTATAAGCCTCTGCACAGGACAAGAAAAATTCCTCCTGTTTGCGCGGACATAACAGCGTTTCATGTATAGAGTTCGGCATTTAGAAAGGGTTCCTGCTTTTGCTTTTTTGGCGGACTCAACGTGCGCAGAGTTTTACTAAATTTAATATTTTCTTAATCTTTGAAAGGTATTTTATGAGAAATGGCTTTGAGCCCAATTTAATTGGTTTTCTAGACCTTCACTGTTTCTAGATATTTCTTCTATTGCCAAATGATTTTAAATTAAACAAAAAGATATAAAAATACGTGTTTTGTTAATATTTTGTTAATTTTAGCGCTTTAAAATTTTGTTCATAGTTAATCAGTAATTCAAGAGCTAGAGATGGGTAAAGTAATTCTTGTTCATGCTAATTGTCATAATCCTACAGCAAAAGGTGATTTTGCTTTCGCTGGAAACATAGCTAAAGATCTTCAGCGAGAGATTGAAACGAAGAGCCTGGGTATTGATGTGGTGTTAGTAAGCCCCCTCCTTGATATTGGACGATTTAAAAGTCTTTATGGTGACCCCGTGGATGGTCGCGTGAGTATCGAAGAGACAAGTGTTGGACTTGCTGCCCTTGAACAATTTGATGCAGTGGACAATCAGGTTGTAGCTTTTATTGATGCCAATCGGTGTAAACACACTGCGGCGGAAATCATCAAGCGCGTGATTTCTCCTGAAACTAAATTTTTATTTGTGGGAAATGTTAACCAACATGCCTATTCAAGTTTCTCTATACAGACCTACTACAAAGTAAAGGTAAAATCGGAACAACCAAACCTCTACGATTATTTTAATGATGACGATATGTTTTTAGGTAGTGCTGGTTTGGGCTCTGACAGATTAGGGTTACCTTCGATTACTAAAGCAGAAGATTTACCTACCTTAAACAGGAATCAAACTGCTCTTTTACCTACAGGTGAATATGGATTTATGTACCTCGCGCTGGTTGATTCTAGTAAAGATTACAAATTGATAGCCCAATATATTAAGTTATCTAACCTTGATAAATATGTGCTCGTCGGAGAGTTCACGAATAAGCAAATGCAAATCCAAGGTGCTTATAATGCGGATAATACCTTAGTAAGTCCGAAAAAAACTTTACCACAAATTGAATACCATCAATCATTACCCAATACTGTAATGCGCAAGATGGTAGCAGATTCCACGGGCGCTTTAGTTTTATCAACTGGTGTCACCAGTACTCTTGAGGCGATGCAAGATAAAAAATTGACTTATTACCAAGATCTTGAAGGTACAAATGCCGAGTTTGTAGCCGCTTATTTACATGCTGTGAAGTCAATTGCAGCAAGTGATAGCTCCTTAATAGGCTGTCTACCGCAAATGTTAATGGAGCTTTCTAATTTGCTTTTCGCTGCTAAGCCTCTAAGCAAAACTGATATGGAACAAACACAAAGCCTATTGGCAATATCTGTGTTAAGTTCAAAAATGATTGCGGTAAATCAGACTATTATTGAGCAGGCAAATGGCAAAATTGCCCCAAGGCTTCTAGGATTTATTAATGGTGGACGAAGCACCAATGATCTAATCCAGGTTAACTCAGTTTGTGCTTCTTTACGTAAATCAGGAGAATTGACAAACCCGGTTTATGATCAGGCATTAAGACGAGCTGCCTCCTGGGGACGTTTATTTGAACTTAAAGTTCTTATTAAGTTCATAAAGAAATCAAACGCTAGTCTAATTGATCGTCAAGATGCAGCTGTTAACCGAACAGCTTTACATTGGGCTGTTGAAAGCAGTTTAGACTGTGCAAAAGTTTTGATAGATGCAGGTGCTTCCTTAAATATTCAAGATAAAGATGGCAATACACCTTTGCATAAAGCGGTAAGCAAAGGCGATAAGCAAATGACTCGACTTCTAATTCTTGCAGGGCCCGGACTGATATTAAGAATAATAATCAGCAAACGGCAGCAGCAACAGCGAATTCAGATCTAGCGATGTACATTGGAGATTGCACTGCAGAGTATGAAAAACAATTGCAGGTATAAAAAGCTTTAGTCAGAGCTTTTGTAAAACAAAAAGCTCTTCCGCTAAAACTTGCTGATTTTGATGTCTGGCTATAACTTGTTCCTGGTGAATAATAGTTAAAGAATATTTATTTGCCAGTGCTTTAATGTAATCGGATTTATGGCAAAAACGTGCACTGGGTTGCAATTGCCATGGTTTATCGTTACTTATTTCCACACTACCAATGAAATAGCCTTGAAGGGTAAGCGATTTTGCTATTGCTGCAAAAAGGCTATCTAATTCTCCAAAATAGGGGAGCACATCAGCGGCAACAATTAATTGATAAGATTGTTCATTTTGTTGCAGGAAGCTGAGTGCTTCCGCCTCAATGAGCTTATCATAAATGCCTTTAGATTTTGCTTGCGCTAACATCTTGGCGGATAAATCAACTCCCGTTAAGCGGACACTAATTTCTCTTAAAACAACACCGCTTAAGCCCGTCCCACAACCTAAATCGAGTGTATTTTCAACATGGTGGATATTTAATTGATGTAGAATGCGGCCTACATGGTGTGGCAGGGCATAAGCGAGAGGGCCTGTCATGTGTTGATCATAATAAAGCGCATAATTATTAAATAAATTGGTGGCATACTCAGGAGATGCTTTGGGATTTAATTCATCATTACTTAAAGCATGGAGCATGTGTTGGCTTGCTGAGTCATGAGGATTGGCCGCTACGGCAAGCTTAAGTAAAGTACGGGCTTTCTCTTTGTCTTCAAGGCGCATGTAGATGGCTGCTAAATTGTTAAGCGCGGCAAAATGCGTGGGTTCTTCGTGTAAAATATCTTCAAAATGAGTAATTGCCTCACTTAAATGCCCCAGTGCCATCTGCGCAACACCGGAGTTATAAAGGTACTCTTTATTTTTGGAGTCTTGCTTTAGCAAAACATCATAATGCATTAAAGCATTCTCAAAACGATCGTGGTGCATAAACGTCGCAGCCAAATTATTGCGTGCATCAATATGATTATTATCAATGGCCAATGCTTTAGTGAAGTAATCAACCGCAAGTTGCCCTTGTTCCCGTTTCAAAGCAATGACGCCTAAATTCGTGAGTGCTTCCACATGATGGGAATCGTGTTGCAACACATTTTGAAACGCCTGCTCTGCTTCGTTTAATAAATTGGCTTCCAGATTTAATACGCCTAAGTAAAAATTGGCCTCCAGATGATCATGATGGAGAGCCAGCACATTTTTAAATTGAATCTTTGCTGCGGCCAATTCGTTATGTTTAAGCAGTAACAATCCTAAATTAAAATGAGCTGCCGCAAAATCGGGTTCTGCATGCACGGCTAAACGATAATGGTGTAAAGCTTTAAGGTAATCATTTTGGGTGGCATAAATCGTTGCTAAATTATGATGAGCTTGCGCATAATCGGGAACCAAGTCGATAGCACGTTGGTAATGCTCAATTGCTTTATCTAATTGTTGGGTTTTTTTATAGGCATTGCCTAAATTATTATGCAAGCTGGCATTTTTCGGTTCTAATTCCAAAGCTTGATATAAAAAATCCAGTGCTTTCTCTATTTTTCCAAGTTGCGCATAAGCAAGGCCAAGAAAATGTAGTGTTTGGCTATGCTTAGAGTCAAGCTTTAATATCTTTTCATAGAGTTTGATGGCTTGCGGTAATTCATTTTGCCGTTGCAATAAATAGGCTTCGGCAAATAAAGTATCGCATTCTGAATCAGTTGGAATCATGGACTTTTTACCATACGCACGTGTGGAATCCCGTCCATATCGAAAGGTTCTCCTTCGGCGATGAATCCATAAGTGCCATAGAAATTTCGCAAGTAATTCTGCGCGATGATGATAATGGGTTGGCTTGGGTGATGCGTTTTTAAATAACTCAAAATCGAGTCCATTAATTGCTTACCAAGTCCTAGTCCGCGGTGAGATGCTGCAGTCACTAAACGACCAAAACTCATGCCCTCATCACCATAAGATAAAATGCGTGCATAAGCGATTAATTTTCCATTCTCATACATCAAAAGGTGTTGAGCATCTTGATCTTTATAATCCAAGTCCTGATAAAAACAGGTTTGCTCGACAATAAAGATTTCACTACGTAAAGCCAGGATGTCATAAAGGTCTTGTTTGCTCAATTCATCATAAGAGCGAATAATCAGGTTAATCATAGGCTTGTTTTTCAAAAAGTTGATGGCGCAGTTGATTTAATGCTTGCGCGCGATGACTAATTGTATTTTTAATCTTAGCAGGTAATTGTGCTGCTGTGCACTGGAGTTCATCAATAAAAAATACGGGATCATAACCAAATCCTCCATCACCTGCTTTTACTAAAGTAATTTTGCCAGAAAATTTACCTGTTGCCAGAAGAGGGGTGGGATCATTAGGATAAGCCACCACTGCAATGGCGCAATAAAAATAGGCGTGGCGTTGTTCTACAGGTGTCTGGGAAAGCTTTGCTAACAATAAATCAATATTTTCTGAATCTGTCGCTTTAGGTCCTGCGTAACGTGCGGAATAAATTCCAGGCTCACCACTTAAAGCTTCAACAACCAGACCGGAGTCGTCGGCTAAGGCCGCCTTTTGGCTTAAATGGCTTGCATGACGGGCTTTAATAAGGGCATTTTCAATAAAACTCAATCCCGTTTCTTCCGGGGATTCTATACCCAAGGCGGCTTGTGAAATACAGGCAATGGGTGAAAGGATAGCTGTTAATTCAGCAATTTTTCCTTGATTGGATGTGGCTAAAATAATTTCCTTCATAACATTTAATAAAAAAGAATGGGATGGATGTTTATACCAGATAGCAGGGTTTCATGTCATTGCCTGCGAAATTAATTATTTTTTGAAAGGATTCCAGCATTTGCAAGAGCTCCTTTCCTGAGTTCACAAAAACAGATGTAGATAAGATAAACGCATTAAATTAAGACACAAGTAGGCCAACAACTATTTAATTCTTCTGACTTCTTTTTAAATTGAAATGAAGTGGTCGCGAGCCCTTCACTTTTTGCGACTAGCGTTTCAATTTTTTCTCCGCGAAGAATGATTTTATCAAGATTATCAAGCATGATTTTATGCGTTTCATTAAGTTCACGTTTTAAATCTTCAACCTTATAATCTTTGGTATATTTTTCTATGTCTTGGGCAATGATATTCATTGGTATGCCTGCACGCAGCAAGTACCAACTTAAATAATTCATTTGTTTTTCATCTAATTGGGTATCAGTCACCACAACACAATACTCAGAACTTATTCGTTTAATATAAAAATAATACCCTTCCTTCTGTCGCCCCTGCGTTTCGTTGGGTTGCAACTGATCACAAAAAGCAATGATTTCTTTTTTATGTTTATCGACGATTTTCTGAGCAAAAAAACTGGTGATATTACTACCAGGAATTAACCATTGAAACGACGTGGCAGTGTCATCCAGACGTATTCCTAAAGCATAACATTTCATTTACTTCTCCTTGTAAAAAAACATTGCAACTTTAAAGTAGCACGAAAGGTGATTAAAAAGATAAGGCTATCTAAAAACTAAACAAATTTCGCCAAATCCAGATAACCCTTGGAGTGGATTTATTTGATTAAAGTATTATTATGAGATGAAAACGCTTTAATAAATCAATCAAGGATGATTATGAACAAGGTAGTGCCACGAGTTTGTTATTTAATGTTATCCATTACATTACTAATATCGTGTGGTGAAAATGGAAATAACCAATCTGCGGCTCAGGCAAGACCCGTTAAAGTAATTCAAATTGGTAATTTTAAATCGTTCGATAGTCGATCTTTCCCTGGTCGAGCCAAGGCTTCTCAAGAAGTCGATCTGTCATTTAATGTAAGTGGATCGTTGATTGAGCTACCTATTAAGGTTGGCGATAAGGTTAAGAAAGGTGACCTCATCGCAAAGCTTGACCCTCGAGAATTTGAAGCAAAATTAAAATCAGCCCAAGCAGAAGCAACACGTGACAAACAAAATTATTTGCGAGCTCAAGAACTTGTTGGAAAAGGTCATATTTCAAAGTCGGACTATGATCTGGTTGAATCTAAATGGACAATATCGCAAGCTAATTTGGATTTAGCGGAAAAAGCATTGGTAGATAGCGTAATTAAGGCGCCTTTTGACGGACAGATTGCAAATCTGCATGTTGAGAATTATCAAACCATTTCTGCGCAGCAAAATATCGCAAGACTATTGAACATCTCACAAATCGAAATGGTTATTCAAGTCCCCGAAAATGCAATCAGTCTTGTTCCAGAGGCAAAAAATATCACTGTGCAATTTGATGCTTTTCCCGATCAACTTATTCCTGCAAAAATTAAAGAAATTAGTAATGAAGCGTCTCCAGATACACGGACGTATCCTGTAACGCTCATTATGCAGCAACCTAAAAACATTGAAATTTTGCCGGGCATGGCAGGCAAAGTGAAAGGAAAAATTGAGAAAAATTCCCACAATAAATTAACTGTTCCTGCTTCTGCGGTGCTGACAATGGGTACAAATAATAAAACTTATGTTTGGGTTTTGAATCCGACAACAAAAAAGGTTCATCGTCAGCAGATTCAAATTGGAGAGCTCACATCCACCGGAATATCTGTATTGAGCGGATTAACGTCTGGTGATTGGGTGGTTATTGCGGGCATTCATTCCCTAAAAGAAGGGGAAGCAGTGACTATTTTAAATCAAGAGGATAACTAAATGGCCTCTTTAGCTGATTATGCTGTTAAAAGTAAAAAAGTAACCTGGTTTATTATTTTATTGTTAGCTGTCGCAGGTTCAGTTTGCTTTTTTAACCTGGGCCGTTTAGAAGACCCTGAATTTACGGTTAAAACGGCAACGATCACTACTCATTATCCTGGTGCCAATGCTGAACAAGTTGAACTTGAGGTTACTGATCTTATTGAGAAAAAAATTCAGGAAATGTCTGAGGTAAAAGATATTTCTTCTATTTCCAGACCAGGACTATCCATTATTAAAGTTAACATTAAAAATGAATACTGGTCTGATCGCTTACCTCAGGTATGGGATACCTTGAGGAAAAAAATACAAGATATTAAAGGAAATTTACCGCCGGGTACCGAGGCTCCTATTGTTGGAGATGATTTCGGCTATGTATTCGGATTTTTATTGGCCGTAAGTGCTGATGGTTTTAGTTACGCTGAACTTGAGAAATACACGAAACATTTACAAAAAGAGCTTAGTATTGTTCCAGGGGTTGCCCGTGTGGATTTATGGGGTGTCCAGCAGAAACGAATTTATCTGGATATTTCCAATACCCAATTCTCACAATTGGGTATTACCGTCGCTGATCTGGAGCGAACGTTGAAGTTACAGAATCAAGTTGTTGATTCAGGTCAGGTAGATTATCAATTTCAACGCATGCGAGTTGCTCCAACGGGTGAGTTCAGCAGCGCCGAGGCGATTAGTGATTTAGCTATCATTCCTGAATTAAAAATCAAAGAAAATAAGAAAAGTGATGAAATTATCAGGATTCGTGATTTTGCAGAGGTTAAAGAAGAATATATAGAACCTCCTCAGCAGTTAATGCGTTATTCCGGGCTTCCAGCAATTGGCATCGCTTTAGCGCCTCTACCTGGTGTCAATGCCATTGAAGTAGGGAATGCTGTTAATAAGCGTATCGAGCAAATCCAGGCAGCACTGCCAAGGGGCATAGAAATTCATAAAATTTCCTGGCAATCGGATATTGTTGCTGAGTCAATCGATGCGTTTCTTATCAATCTGGTCGAAGCAGTGATCATTGTGCTAATTGTGTTGGCTTTTACAATGGGTTTCAGAGCCGGCATGATTATCGGCGTGTCTGGGTTAATTCTAGCTATTCTGGGTACCTTTATTGTTATGCAGCTGCTGCATATTGACTTGCAACGTGTTTCTTTGGGCGCCTTGATTATTGCTATGGGTATGATGGTGGACAATGCCATCGTTGTTGTCGATGGATTTATTACCCGGCGACAACAAGGTATGGAGCGAGAACAAGCAGCCATCGAGGCTGCAAAAGTTTCGGCTTTGCCTTTACTCGGGGCCACCATCGTCGCTTCCATGGCGTTTTATCCAATTTTTGCTTCCACCTACGATACAGGTGAATATGCTGGAAGCTTATTTACAGTTATCGCAGTATCCTTGATTCTAAGCTGGGTTTTATCGCAGACAGCAACACCGCTTCTTTGTATGTACTTTATGCCACAACCTAAACAAACAACTGAGCAAGATGATAAATACAATAACCGATTTTATAAAATTTATAAGTCCATCCTTGAAACAGTGGTTCGTTATCGAGTGATTTTTACGACAGTTATGTGTGCCCTCTTTGTGCTTTCTATTTGGGGTTTTCGATTCGTACCTATCATGTATTTCCCTGATTCCTCAAGATTGCAGGTTATGATTGATTACTGGGCACCAGAAGGAACTCGAATTCAAGCCGTCTCTTCTGATGTACAAAAATTGGAGCAAAAACTTCTGCAAGATCCTGGTGTGACGAGTGTGAGCTCTTTCATTGGTCAGGGACCACCACGATTTTATCTTCCTGTTGAGTCAGAGTTTCCTTACTCCTCCTATGCTCAATTGATTGTTAATGTGAAGACTCTGAAAGACGTCGATCGAATAGTTGCAATCTTGCCGTCGTGGAATGAAAAAAACTTTCCTCAATCGTTGGTTAGAGTACGAAAATACGCTGTTGGCGCTTTTAATAATTGGAAAATAGCTGCCAGATTTAGTGGGCCTGCAAATGCGGATCCGGCAATTTTGCGTAATCTTGCCGATCAGGCTATGGCAATACTAAAAGCCAGTCCTTATGCCAAGGATGTAAGAACCGATTGGCGTGAGAGAGTATTGCAAATTGTGCCTGATTACCAACAGGAGCGTGCACGCTGGGCGGGCATCTCTCGGCTGGATTTGGCACAAGCGCTTCGTAGAGCCAGTGATGGGATCCCCGTGGGGTTATATCGCGAAGAAGACAATTTAATTCCTATTGTGCTGCGGCAACCAGAGACGGAGCGTAATACGGCTGCAGTTGATTTACCACTTTTGCAGGTCAATTCTCAATTGAATACCCAAACGATACCGGTTTCACAGGTCATTAGTGGGATTGAGTTAGCATGGACAGATCCAATTATTTGGCGCTGGGATCGTAGAAGGGCGGTTACGGTGCAATGCTCGCCTGATCAAGTTACTGCAAGTACGTTAAGAAATAGTATCCTGCCGCAGTTTGAAAAAATTAAACTCCCGCCAGGATATACTTTAACTTGGGATGGTGAATACAAAAGCAGTAAAGAGTCTGCCGATGCGTTAAAGCCAGGATTATTCCCTGCGCTTATCATCATGTTGTTGATCATTGTCATGTTATTTAATGCTTATCGCCCCCCTTTAATCATTATTGCGGTGATTCCATTTGCCATGATTGGTGTTACTGCAGGTTTGTTAATAACGGGGGTTCCGTTTGGTTTTATTGCTTTGCTGGGAGCTATGAGTTTGTCAGGTATGATGATAAAAAATTCAGTAGTCCTGCTTGATCAAGTCAATCTTAATTTGGCTGCTGGCATGAAACCCTATGATTCGGTAATTTCTGCTGCCTTAAGTCGTTTATCACCGGTGGTTAACGCGGCGGTAACAACGATACTGGGAGTTATTCCCTTATTGCAAGATGTTTTTTGGGTTTCTTTGGCTGTCACCATTATGTTTGGATTAACCTTAGGCACGGTTCTCACCATGCTCTTAGTTCCCGTTTTTTATTGCATGTTATATCGGATAAAACCGGACAGAGCAAAACAAGAGTTAATTAATCGATAATATGATAACCACTGTCAATATAAATGGTATCGCCAGTAATATTTTTTGCATAATTGCTGGCGAGAAAAACGACCATAGCACCTACATCGTCGATATCTACTAAGGAGTGAAGCGGGGATTTTTCTTTTGCTTGCTTTAATAAATTATCAAATTTATCAAGGCCTGATGCTGCTCTTGTTTTAAGAGGACCAGGTGAAAGGGCGATAACGCGGATATTGTGTTGACCTAGTTCAACAGCCATGTAACGGACAGAGGCTTCTAATGCTGCTTTAACTGGCCCCATTAAGTTGTAATTCTCAACCACTTTTTCTGCCCCATAAAACGACATCGCGAATAAGGAGCTTCCATGATTCATAAGAGGCTTAGCCAGATTAGCCATGCGTATAAACGAGTGACATGAAATATCCATTGCTAAAAGAAAACCTTCTTTCGAGCACTCAACCAAGGGACCTTGCAAATCCTGTTTGGGAGCAAAAGCAATGGAGTGAATTACAATGTCAATTTCACCCCAGGTTTTATTAATTTCTAAAAATAAATTGACTAAATCATCCTTGCTCGTAACATCACAACGAGTATAAATAGCAGGTTTTAATTCTTCGGCAATGCTATCAACAAAGGGTTTGGCTTTTTCATTAAGATAAGTAATGGCTAGTTCTGCACCAGCAGCTTTCAGCATGCGTGCACATCCATAAGCAATGGAGCTATCATTGGCGATACCCACGACTAATGCTTTTTTCCCTAAAAGTAAGGTTTTGTCCATATTAAATTCCTTTATTAATAAGTTGGTAGCAGTGATTGGCAATAACCCATTCCTCATCGGTTGGAATCACATAAAGATCCACGCTACTGCTTTTATCGTGAATAGTTAATTGATTTGATTTGTTTGCATGAGGATCTAATTTTATACCCAGCCATGCATTGTTTTGACAAACAGCCTCCCGAATTTGCCAGGCATGCTCCCCAATGCCTCCAGTAAATACCAGTACATCGAGACCACCAAGTACGGCACTAAGAGCACCTAGTTCACGACGTATGCGATAAACAAATAAATCGATAGCTTCTTTGGCTGGTGCGCTATCAATTTCAAGTAAGTGCTGCATGTTAGAGCTAATACCTGAAACGCCCAATAATCCTGATTGCTTGTAAAGCAAATTCTGAATTTCTTCAGGAGACATTTTTTTAGCCTGGGAAAGATAAAGAATAACCCCTGGATCCAGATTGCCGCAGCGAGTGCCCATTACAAGGCCATCGACAGCCGTAAAACCCATGGTACTGTCGAGTGATTTTCCATGGTTTACTGCACACATGCTGGCCCCATTACCTAAGTGGGCAATGACAATACGTTTCTGGCTTTTGTGAGTATTGATAGCATTCAGCCGATGCATAATAAATTCGTAGGAAAGACCATGAAAACCATAACGCTTTATTCCTTCTTCAGTAAGAGAACGGGGCAAACCAAATTGGTTGGCAACAGGAGGATGGGTAGTATGAAATGCCGTATCAAAACAAATTACCTGTTTTAATTCAGGATATAATTGCGAGATAGTTGTAATTGCTTCCAGGTTATAAGGTTGATGCAATGGCGCAAAGGGAATAAATTTTTGTAACTGTTGGACAATCTCTGGTGAAACCAGAGTTGGTGCATGAAAATCATTACCCCCATGAACAACACGATGACCGGCGACGGTGATATTAAATCCAAGTTGATTGTTTTTAAGTGCAGAAAATAGTAATTCAAAAAAGAATTTATAATCACAATCCTTACTGAAACCCTGCTGGCGAATTAAGGTATTTTGATGATCAAATAGTTTCAGGGTGGGCTCTATCTGTAGATTTTCAATAACCCCATGCAAGAGTTTATCTAAAGAGGGTGTAAACTTATAGATTGCAAATTTAATACTCGACGAGCCTGAGTTTATGACAATTGCATGATTATTATCCATAATTTTTCATTTAATCGTTGGAATTTAATAAAGATTTTAACGTTAGTATAGATGACTTCTCACGTGCAAGGACATAACTTTAAATCTATTCTATACTAGCTTTAACGTAACTATTGCTCAGCTATCTACAATAGAAAAGGAACTTCTATGTTATTTAATCCTCTAGATAACCGCTCTCTTTATAATTGGTATGATTTTACCATGAGGGCTATTCAGCCGTATTCGGATTATTCCCTTACCTTATCAAAACGTTGCCAGCGATTAGCAAATACCATGGATTTGCCAGTAACCATTCCTTTTCTTTCTGACATGCAACAAGACGTTATTAAAAGTTTTATGCAATTTGGCATTAAGAACTATCGCGAGCTTGCAGGCTATTTTTATGTTTATCATATGATGACAAATATCTATGAGAAGCCAAAATTTAATATTAAAGAAGTAAAAATTGATGATGAATATTTTGATATTTTCGAAGAAATCATTGATGAAAAAAGTTTTTGTAATTTAATTCGATTTAAAAAAAGACAGATTAGTGAGGGTGCATTTCCTAAAATGCTTCTAGTTGCTCCCATGTCCGGTCATTATGCAACGTTGTTAAGAGATACTGTCAAGGGCTTATTGCCCTTTTATGATGTTTATATCACCGATTGGAAAAATGCTCGCGATGTGCCACTAAAGGAAGGGGCCTTTGATTTAAATGACTTCATTGATTACCTAATTTCCCATTTTAAGCTACTAGGTCCTGATCTAAATGTGATGGCTGTTTGCCAACCTACGGTTCCTGTATTGGCCGCGTTGGCCCTGATGTCAACCAATGATGATCCAAAACTACCGCGCTCTGCCATCTTATTGGGAGGACCTATTGATACGAGTAAGTCACCTACTGCAGTTAATGAATTAGCCGAGTCTCGAGGTGAAGATTGGTTCCAACAAAATGTCATTTCAATGGTTCCAGCAAGATTTCCTGGAGCAATGAGGCTTGTTTATCCAGGTTTTATGCAATTGTCTGGTTTTATGAGTATGAATATGCAAAGACATATGGAATCTCTTAAAAATGCTATTCATAACTATGGCGCAAACCAGCGTGATAAAGCCATTAAGACCATCCAATTTTATCTTGAGTATTTCTCGACAATGGATTTAACGGCTGAATTTTATATGCAAACAATTCATACCGTTTTCCAAGAGCATCTACTGGTTAAGGGAAGATATAAATCCAGAGGAAAGGACATAAGATTACAGGATATAAGAAAAACATCGATTTTAGTTATCGAAGGGGAAAAAGATGACATTACCGGACTTGGGCAAACAAAATCGGTCATTAGTCTTTGTAAAAATCTTCCCGATGACATGAAAAAGTATCATTTAGCAGCTGGAGTAGGGCATTACGGCTTATTTAATGGTAGCAAGTTTCGTAACACCATTATTCCCGAAATTAATAATTTCATAACTACAAATGGTTCTGGTGCGAAAAAGGATGGTCGAAGTCATGGAAGAAAAAAAACTCGACGTTGACAAACTAGCCAAGCAATTTCTGCATAAATGTCAATCATTGCCAAAAATTAAGGTGGCAGTGGTTTATCCATGTAGTCAGGATGCTCTTGATGGAGCACTGGAAGCAGCAAAATTGGGATTAATTGAACCTGTTTTAGTGGGACCTAAGGCAAAAATTCAAGATTTGGCTGAGCAAATTAAAATCGATATAAGCAATTATGAGGTTATTGATGACGCTGATAGTTCTTCCTGTGCAGCCAAAGCGGTGGCATTGGCGCACGCCGGAAAAGTAGATGCGTTGATGAAAGGTAGTTTGCATACCGACGAATTGATGCATGAAGTTATAAAAAAAGAAGGGGGATTACGGACCAAACGTCGTATTAGTCATGCGTTTATCATGGCTATTGAAAAATATCATAAGCCTTTTATAGTGACAGATGCTGCAATTAATATCATGCCTGATTTGATAACCAAAAGAGACATCATCCAAAATGCTATCGATCTTTTTCATGCATTCAATCAAAATGTTACTCCCAACGTAGCAATTTTATCAGCAGTTGAAACAATAAATCCTGTCATGACGTCCACCACAGATGCTGCTTGTTTAGCCAAGATGGCTGAGAGAGGCCAAATTACGGGGGCGATAGTAGATGGCCCATTTGCCTATGATAATGTATTCAGTTTGCATGCCGCTCTTGCCAAAAATATTAAATCACCTGTGATTGGAGAAGTGGACATTTTTGTTGTTCCCAACCTTGAAGCAGGCAATATCTTGGCGAAACAGCTTGTTTTAATAGCTGATGCAACTGCTGCCGGCATTATTTTAGGCGCAACAGTTCCTATCATTTTAACGAGTCGAGCTGATGGCGTACGTTCTCGGCTGGGTTCATGTGCCGTAGCTGTTCTCATGGCAAATGCCAAGCATACAATGAGGGAAGATCATGGGTATTATTCATTATAAGAATATACGTGAGATTACTGGTGATATTCTTAAAATTGCTGTGCCACAAATGCATGACAATGAAAAATCAATCACCATGCCAAGATTGGATGATTTAGCCCTTATTCATAGCACCACAGGCAAAACATTATTGGCTCAAATTACCCAGCTACAACAGGATGTTATTACGTTACAGGTTTTTGGAAGTACCAAAGGCTTATCAACGGATTCCTCAGTAAGCTTGCTTGGTCATCCGATGATGGTAAGTTATTCCGCAAATGTTTTAGGACGCGTGTTTAATGGCACTGGTACCCCTATTGATGGTGGGCCTAAGCTTGATCAGGATGATCAAATACCTATTCGAACTGCAACAGTGAATCCAACGCGTCGAATCCTGGCTTCAAAAATGATTCGTACGAATATACCCATGATTGATATTTTCAATTGCCTGGTAGAAAGTCAAAAAATACCGGTATTTTCAATTGCGGGTGAACCCTATAATGAATTATTAGCAAAAATTGCTACCCAAGCAGATGCTGATGTCATTATTTTTGGTGGAATGGGATTATTATTTGATGATTATTATGCATTTCGCAAAACATTTGAAGATCATGGTTCTATCGCTCGCACCATTATGTTTGTTAATCAGGCTTCTGATCCTATTTTAGAACGCTTACTTGTCCCAGATATGGCCTTGGCTGTAGCTGAGAAAATGGCTGTCGAGGAAGGTAAGCGTGTCCTCGTGCTATTAACGGACATGACTGCTTTTGCGGATGCTTTAAAAGAAGTAGGAATTGCTATGGAGCGCGTTCCTTCTAACCGTGGGTATATGGGAGATTTGTATTCCCAATTAGCCAGACGCTATGAAAAAGCATGTGATTTCCAGGGGGCTGGGTCTGTAACTATTCTTTCGGTTACTACCATGCCAGGTAATGATGTGACTCATCCTGTTCCAGATAACACCGGATATATCACCGAAGGGCAACTCTATTTGCATTCCGGTTCTATTGATCCTTTTGGCTCATTATCGCGACTGAAGCAGCATGTTATAGGCAAACAAACCAGGGATGATCATGGGCAAATTATGAATGCAATGATTCGGTTTTTTTCTGCAGCCTGCGAAGCCGAGCAGAAACAGGCAATGGCTTTTGAAATTTCCGAGTTTGATGAGCGATTATTAAAATTTGGCCAGTTATTTCGTGAACGTTTCATGGATATTAAGGTATCTATCCCATTGGAAAAAGCGTTGGATTTGTGTTGGCAAACACTTGGTGAATGTTTTCATGAAAATGAATTACTGATTAAACAAGAGTTAGTTTCCAAGTATTTTAAAGCTGACGTTCGGGGAGAGAAAGCTTCATGACACAAATCAAACTTAATAAGGCCTCTCTAAGCCTCGAACAAAAGAATTTAAAAAATTATCAAAAATATCTTCCTTCCTTGGAATTGAAGCGAAAAAAATTATTATCTGAACGAAATATTGTTAATGACCAACTTCAAGTATTTAAAGAAAGAGAAAAGACGTTAAAAGATAATATTGAAAAAAACCTGCCCATGGCTTCTGAATATATACCTTTGGTTAAACAATTGGTAAAAATTGCAGCGATCGATATGCGAGAGGAAAATATTGTGGGTGTGAAGCTGCCAATATTCAATTCCATCCAATTTAATATTCAAGATTATGCCTACCTTAATACACCCCATTGGTTTGAAAATTTAATAAGTGCAGTGCGTGCACTCACTGAGATTCGCTTGCAAACAGAGGTAACATTGTCTCGATTGCAATTATTAACCAAATCTATTCAAACAGTTACTCAGCGAAAAAATTTATTTGAGAAAGTTTTGATTCCCAATGCCTTAAATCATATTCGGTTAATACAGATTTTTTTGGCAGATAGCGAGCGTGCTGCTGTTGTCAGATCGAAGATCGCTAAAAGAAAAAGGCAACAATCATCATGAGTATTGCCGCATTTAAAAAAGTAACGCTAATAGGTTTAAACTGCATGAAAGTCGAGTTGATGAATGCTCTACAGGAGTTTGGCTTCCTGCATTTAATTGCTATTAAACCACCCAGTAAATCCTTAACCACGGCTTCAACGACCCTCCTTGACCAAATAAAGATAGCAATACGCTATCTCAAAGACTCCCCGGAACAAGGACGTCAACGTTTAGTATGGAAAGATGTTACTGCTGAGCAAATTGTTGAACGTGTTTTAGGAAATCAACGGGAACTTAGGAAATATACTGATAGACGTGATTTTCTTAGCAATCGCATTCAGGAACTATCGGAGTGGGGCAATTTTGAATTACCGCCCGAGAAAGAGTTAGCTGGAATAAAATTGTGGTTTTATAAAATAAATATCAAAGAGCTTGATGTAATTCCTAAGGATGAACCAATCCAGGAATTATACCGCAATAATCGTTATGTCTATATTGTTATTCCATCTGAGACAGAGTCTCAAAATGAAACACTCCCCACTCATCGTATTCATACAGGTTCATTGTCGTTAAATGTTCTGCTTGCAGAATTGGATGAAGTCGATGAAAAAATAGATGATCTTATCGGTGAGCGCCGAAGTTTAACGCGATATCGCTACCTATTATCGTCAGAGGTGGCGCAATTTGCAGATCGGACACAATTGAAAAAAGCATCGGAAATGAGTCAGGAGCATGACAATTTTTTTCTGTTACAAGGATGGCTCCCAGTTGCTCAATTATCGGCGATGAAACAATTTTGTCATCAACATCAAATCGGGATGACAATTGAGTCGCCATTGCCGGATGAATTACCGCCAACCTTGCTTCAAACGCATTCCTGGTTAACAGCTGGTGAGAAACTGGTAAATTTTTATCAAACTCCAGGTTACCACGCCTTAGATCCATCTTTTATGGTTTTTTTCTCGTTTTCACTTTTTTTTGCCATGATTTTAGCGGATGCAGGTTATGGAATTGTATTGGCTCTCTTCACGCTCTTTAGTTGGAAATGGCTAGGTAAGTATAACGGAGCAGAATGGTTAAGACCTTTATTGGTTGCTCTCAGTATTTTTTCAATTATTTATGGTGTTTTACTGGGTAGTTATTGGGGCGTTGAGCCTAAAGCAGGCACGTTTTTGGCTGCATTAAAGATCATCAATATCAATAATTTTAATGCGATGATGACCTTGGTAATTATTATAGGTTGCATACACATATGCATAGGTAGTGGTATGCGAGCTTGGTTTGCAGCGAATTTTAACGAGCGGGTACAATCTATTGGGTTTATTTTCTTTATTATCGCAGCCTTAGGATTAGCTATGGGATTAATAAACCATCAAGACAAGATAACGAAACTGGCAATTATCGTACTTTCGCTAAGTTTGTTAATCATCATGTTTTTTGCTTCCAATGAACCCGTGAAAAGTTTCAAATCGTTATTAATAAGAATTTTTCGTGGTATTGCCGCTCTAGCAGAATTACCCTCCCTTTTTGGTGATATCCTCAGCTATTTACGTTTATTTGCTTTGGGGTTAGCAGGAGCCTCATTGGCAATCACCTTTAATACAATTGCTCATCATCTTGCGCAAACCAGCTGGGTTTTGGCTGCGTTAGTTTTATTAATCGGCCAGACTTTAAATTTTGCTTTATGTCTAATGAGTGCCGTGATCCATGGACTACGCTTGAATTATATCGAATTTTTCAAATGGTCTATTAAGGAAGATGGCTATTGTTTTCAACCATTTAAAAAGCAGGAGATCTCTCATGAATGAGTTAATGCCGTTATTTGGATGGTTAGGAATCTTTGCACCAATGGCTCTGGCAACGGTTGGCAGTATTTGTGGTTGTGCTATCGCAGGCCAGGCGGCTATTGGTGTCATGCTTGATACGGAGGGCAGTTATGGTAAATACATCGGTGTTTCCGTGCTTCCTTCGACGCAAGCTATTATGGGGATTGTGATTATGTTCACCTTGAACAAACCCGTAACCTCAGCAATTGCAGGGGCACAATTCGGTATTGGGATGCTAAGTGGCATTGCGCTGATGATTTGTGCAATTCAACAAGGGTATTGCTGTGCAAGCGCAATCAATGCAACAAAAAATAAACCGGAAATTTTTGGTTTGTCGATTGCTCCTGCAGCAATTGTTGAAGGTTTTGCGGTATTTATATTTGTATTTGCTCTGGTATTGAGCACTGGAATATAGGAGCTTGCAATGGAAGCGAAGCAAGATAAATCTGCAAATATAATTTCTCAAGGTATCGAAACATTAATTGATCGATTAAAAGAGGAAGGAGTAAACGCTGGAAAAACAGAGGCGGAGAAATTAATTAATGAAGCTAAAGCCAAAGCGAATGCGATATTAAATAGCGCACAGGAGAAAGCACAAGCACTCATTAAGGAGGCGCATCAAACGATTCTTCAGGAAAAAAAGGCCACGGAAGATGCTCTGCAACTTGCTGCTCGTAATATGCGCCTTGAGTTAAGACAAAATCTAATTGATAGATTTAAACAAGAAGTAAGTCGCATAGTGCATAAGGAGTTAGATAATGAAGAAATGTTACGCCAGTTAATTCTCTTGATTGCTGTAGATAGCAAAGAGCAACTGCAAGCTTTTAAAGCGAAAAAAACGCAAATTCAATTGCCGGAAAAAGTGTTGGACTTTGAAGAGATTCGCAATAGTCCTGATTTAATGGAGAAAGACTCCTTAAAAGAATTAGTGCAATCGATTACCAAACAAATGCTCAAGGCGGGAATGAGTGTAACAATTAATCCTGATGCGCAAAAACCAGTAGGAATTCGAGTTTATCTTGTTGAGGATGAAATTGTTTTGGATCTAACAGAAGAGGCGGTTAGTAGCTTATTGATCAAACATATGCAGCCCAGGTTTCGTGCGTTGTTAGAAGGACTTTTACAATGACTCAACAATTTTACATGATTGTTTCGAGCTTACCTCGAATGAATACGTATTTTAAAATCGAGGAAACACCCATTTCAAGATTGCAATTGGAGAAACGTTTGCAGCCTCTGTCAGAGGAAAAACGAAGGCTCCTCTATGAAATTGAATCATTACTTTGGACAAGTTGGTTTAAGCCACAACAAACTGTAAATGAAACCAGGAAAGCTTATCAACGCGTTCTTAAATCGGATTCTGCTTTTGTTCATAACATTGTTACCTGGTATTTAGACCTGCGTAGTGTTTTTTCAGCAATTCGCATGAGGAATGATAAAGAATTACCTCCTGAAATCCCTAAGAATTATTGGATTACACGTTGGGATCGTCAATTGATTCGCAACTGGAATGAGCCTGATTTTGGATTAAAATTTGTTTATCCTTGGATTACCAGGATCACTACTGAGTTAGCAAGAGAAGACACAGCGACAGTCGAAGAGTTTTTATTAGCTTACATCTGGAAATACTTGGCTGTTATAGAAACAGGACACTACTTTGATTTTGAAGCCCTTGTTATTTATTTATTGCGTTGGGATATTATTAACTACTGGTCAAAATTCAATAATGCCAATGTGTTGAATAGGGTAAATGAATTGGTAGATTCGCTAATTCATGAAAAACATTAGCAAAAGGGATTTTGATAAAAAATAAAGGACACACTTGTCATGAAAGCAGGAAAAGCTTCACAAGTAGCTAATTCTAAAGTAATTGCGCTTCAAGAGGGAATCGTTCATATCAAACAAGTGGGTAAACAACCTATTGTAAAAAATGAAATTATCTATATTTGCCCGCAGCAACAACTTACCCATCGTAATGAACAAATTATGGCTGAAATCTTACACGTAAGAGGAGATACAGCTGTTGCTCAAGTATTTGAAGAGACTGGTGGGATTGCAATTGGCGATGCTGTTATACAAACAGGAAAACAATTGTCGGTTACCTTAGGACCTGGGTTGTTGGGAATGATTTATGATGGTTTACAAAATCCTTTGCTTAATTTTGCTCGCCAATATGGTTATTTTTTACCCCGTGGTGTAAGAGAAACATCGATAGATTGCAACAAAAAATGGGTTTTTTCACCTTGTGTGCATGCTGGCGATATAGTGAATGCTGGTAGCGTATTAGGTGTTGTCCAGGAAGGCAGATTGACCCATAAAATAATGGTTCCTTTTGATATGGGAAAAAATATAAGTGTTGAGTGGATTCAGCAAGGTACGTTTACTGTAGAAACGCCTATAGCCAGATTGGTCGATAAGCATCATCATGCGCGAGAAATAAGTATGAGCCAGAAATGGCCTGTACGATTTTCCATTGCCCAAACATTGATGACAAATCATCTTGCTGAACGTCTTTATCCCTCCCAACCGATGATTACAACCTTGCGTTTAATCGATACCTTTTTTCCTATCGCAAGAGGAGGGACTGCGTGCATTCCCGGCCCATTTGGCGCAGGAAAGACTGTTCTGCAAAATTTGATTGCTCGTTACTCTGATGTCGACATCGTCATCATCGTGGCTTGTGGCGAGCGTGCTGGTGAAGTCGTGGAGACGATTACCGAATTTCCAAAATTGATTGATCCCCGAGCAGGTGGGACTCTGATGGACAGAACAATCATTATTTGTAATACATCTTCAATGCCTGTCGCAGCAAGAGAGGCATCAATTTATACAGGAATTACTTTGGGAGAATACTATCGCCAAATGGGGTTTAATGTATTACTAATTGCTGACTCTACCTCACGCTGGGCACAAGCGATGAGAGAAACCTCCGGACGTATGGAAGAAATTCCTGGAGAAGAAGGTTTTCCAGCTTATTTAGATAGCAGCATTCGTGGATTGTATGAGCGTGCCGGTATTATTAAATGTACTGATAATTCCTTAGGAAGCTTAACTATTGTTGGTACAGTATCTCCAGCTGGTGGTAATTTTGAAGAACCAGTAACGCAATCTACCTTGAGTGCTGTCAAAACATTTCTTGGATTGAGTTACGACAGGGCTTATAAACGCTTTTATCCTGCTGTTGATCCACTAATTTCCTGGTCACGTTATTTTGAACAGTTAAAATCATGGTTTGAAACGAATCTGGAACCAACCTGGACTATGAAAGTCAATCAAATAACAAAGCTTCTGCACCAGGGGCAGGATATTTTTAATATGATGCAGGTCACAGGAGAAGAAGGGATTACCATGGAAGATTATGTTACCTATCAAAAGTCTCTCGTGTTTGATATGGCTTACTTACAACAGGATGCCTACGATGCTGTTGATGTATCGGTACCAATCGAGAGGCAGAAAACGCTATTTAATCTGCTTGTAGCAATGATTACAAAAGAGTATGAGTTTAAAGAAAAAGAAGAGGCACGCAATTTCTTCATGAAAATAACAAGCCTACTTAAAAATTTGAATTATTCCTCTCCAGGCTCAGAAAATTATGAAAATTATTACCAACAAATTACTGAGCTCACCAAGTTAAATGTAAATGAAAAAAGCTAGGTAAATGTCTGTTCTCTTGGCGTTATGCGGATAGCATGTCCAAGAGAACGTTTATTTCCGGGGAAGTTAAGGTGCAAAATCAGGTGATTCGTCTGGTATGGTATGTCTCTCACGGACATGAGAAGTAAATAATCCAAATCCTGTAAGAGCTGCAGCAACGCCAAGGCCTGCGACTATTAATCCTCCTACCCCGAAAGTTGCAGCATTAAGCACGGTAAAGGCTACGGCAATAGCTGCAATTCCTAGTGTAAAGATAAAGCCATCTAATACCAACATACTAATATTGCTCATTGCTGGCGAAGTATTGTTCATTGCGGGCGAAGATGCTTCGGGTAGCGGAGATACATTTTCCAACCTTTCATGAAAAGGTAGTTCATCTTTAAGAGTTTTGAACTTTTCATCAATGATACTTTTAAATAAGTCGTAATGATTGTCAGTACTTTCAACTTCTTTGAAAGTAACTTGCTCCATAATATCTTCACTCCAAGGAGAAGACTCATGTCCTATTGCTACTAAAGTAGGGAGTAAATCATTTTTCTTTATTTTTTTTAATCCTGTAAGGATTGTTTTAATATGTGCTTCTTTATTAGGGGAAGCTACATCATAGGCAATAATAAATTGCGTATTAGCATCAAGCGATGGATTGGCTAAATATTGAAGAATCTGGAAACCTGAGGCCTCGGAAGTACCTGCTGAAGACTTGAAATGTTGCGCGGTTTTTTCCCAGCTCTCTTCTATATGATAAAGTTTAAAGTCTTTGTATTCTGCACCAATCATGATGCCAACTACGGAAATATTTTTAGGCATACTATCCTTCTCCTATCATAGTGATTTTAATGAGCAACAACTCTGTTTATAAATATAATTTTTTGGTGTTTGTGGGGAACAGGTCTCTACCTGACGGAATCTAATTGCGCGCAATTCTATCATGTTGATACAATGATGGGCAAGTATGGATGGAGCAGGCAATAATCCCTATACTTGCTGAAAGCGTTGATTGAACTTATCAATACGCTGCAAGATGGTGGTAGTAAAGGGGCTCTCTGTAATATTATTTTGGATTTTATCTAATATCTTCATAGCCTCTTTTTGCACTAAAGCTCCTGATAGATTGGCTTCCTCAGCCATTTGTACAATGTGGCGTGGAAATAAACCATCAAACTCATACTTACTGCCAATTTTCATCGCCATTTTAGTTGCAAGATTAGGATAATAGATAGTTGAAATCATATCGTAGAATGGAGCTAACCGTGTTTGTTGTCCTTGGTATAAAAACGAAAAATTTTTGCCATGTGCATCATTGTTACCAATGAACAAATTGAACAAAATTCCTTGCAATAATTCTTTAATATCAATGACTGCGAGACTTGATGCAGTTCTTAGTAGTTGAAAACAATCACTGACTCCTGGTCCCCCTTCTCGCTGATACTTCATTTCTGGACTAATGCCCATGGCCTGACAAAAATCCTCTTGATGTATACGTTGAATGCCACTTTCCGTTGCAATTCGATCATACCGCTTGACCAAAAGATAGGGAATTCCATTGGTATGATGTAGGGTCGCTTCAACTGCATTTAAGCCAATTTTTCGAGCTAACTCTAGACAGAAACATTCATTTTCAATTAAAGAGGGGAAATCACGATTGACTGGTTTTAAAATATGCGTACTGGGTGCACCATTTAACGGGATAGCGATATGATCATCAATAATAGCAATGGCTAATTTATCTTGTGCGCCAGCCAATGATAAACGTATCCCATCTTCGCCAGCTAACATGGGTCTTTGCTGCAAGGTTTGTAAAATATCGGCTACTGCGTTGTCACCAATGATGCGATAGTCCGGTTTTAAATCACTTTGTCGAGCAGACTCGGGGAGTAGGGTTATAGCACCAGCACATTCACCTCCGATCGCTGTCAATAATGCAAAATCATTCTTTTCGCTGATACCCAATTGGCGAGCGATGGATGTGCGTAAATGGGCTTCAGGCAAAAGACCGCTAAAAAAAGGACGGCATTGCTTAGCCGTATAGGGTTCTTGTTGTAAAGGAAGCGAGCGTGATAAAGGGCGATTATTTTTATTTTCTAGATAGTTTCCATCATAAACAAAGACCATATCACCGAAGACATCGATATTTAATTGACCAATCAAAGTCTGATTAAGGTAAACATCTAATTTATGATTTTGCAATTTCTATCTCCGCATGGAATAGACGCAGCTGAATACCAAGCACTTGCAATACCTGTAATACTTTACCAATTTGACAAGTAGATTTTCCTTTTTCCAACTCAATAATGAAACGCAATCCTGTACCAGAGGATAGGGCTAAATCACGTTGGGTGATTCCTAGATCTTTGCGCACCTTACGAATAACTTGTCCGATATTTTCAGCTGATTGAATCATAGTTAGTTTTTTATATTCCCGTACGGTAACTTTATACGTTGGCTAGGAAAAAATCCAGATAATATTCCCTTTCGGGAATAAATTAGTATTTTTGAATGTTTAAATAACAAATATTACCGATCGGGAATTAATAGAAACTGGTTAGGCAATATTCAAGCTATATTTTGTGCATCTTGATACCTTGAATCAAGACCAATAGACTAATGCCAGGGCTCACTAATAAAAATATCGATAATTATGCAAGCAAAATTGGAATATGAAGCTAAAAAGTCCATGTCATTTGCAGATTACAAAATTGATTATAGTCGTCCTCTTGGGGAAGGGGTATTTGGTACTGTTTATCCAGTGGTTCCTCGCCCTGAGAATGAAAAAGGCATCTTCTCTTACCTGTTTCCTTATGTCTATGATTGGCTATTCAGATCCGGTTCATTTGGTACAGAGCCAGGTCAATACTGCGTCAAAATAGCAAAAACATCATTAAGAATGATCTATGAAAATCCCTCGCATCCTTTTCGTTTCAAATTGCCATGGCACAGTTTTTTTGAGGCAGCCAAAGAAAAGAATACCAATCAGGTTTTACAAAAAAATGGAATGACGAATATCAGGTTTTTTAAAACCAACAGTTTTTATGCGCAATTTAAAACCCGTGTAAATGGTAGAACCCTACATCACTATTTAGAGGATGAGACCTTCATTAGCCCTGATGCATTTATTTTAAGAAAGAGTTTTGTTGATTTTATGAGATCCATCAATCATCCCAAATTCACTTTCTGGGACATCCATGAATATAACCTCATGTATGATGAACTAAATCAGCAATGGGAAATTGTTGATGGGATATTTAATGAAGTTGGTGAAACAACAGGCGAAAAACAGAAGGATAATCTAAATTTCTTTCTCGCTAATCTATTACAATCCACTGTCAGCCACGAAGTAAACTATTGGCTTGAATCACTGGCTAATTTTGCGCGAGAGCAAACGGAATATACAAAGAGTGATGACCAAGCGATTTGCTCTGCAAAAGGACACAATGCAAGCATCGCTAATTTTTAATCGCGGGTGGTGCTTCATCTTAAAGATTACTTTGTGCGGATACGGCTTTATCACAAAGTTTGCGCAAGGCCGTGGCAATCTGTTTTAATTCCTTGCCTTGCATATGGTATTGTTTCCCTAATTGCAGTGGATCAGTAAAACTTAACCACACCTGGCCAGTTTTATCCTCTGTTATCATTATTCGTAAAGGTAAATCCAGCGCAATCGCTGCATTTTCTTGCATTAATGCGGTGCCTTTGGCTGGATTTCCAAGGATAAGCACCTCGGTCGGAAGAAGCGAGAGATTGACTTTTTGGGCCTCGTCACTGTGGTCGATATGGGCGAATATTGTTCCGCCTTGTTTCTTAACAATCGCGAGTATCCGCTCTCTTGTTTGCGGCACGGAATAGGGGCTTTGGATGGTTTCTGAATTTACACCTTCTGGGGCTTCCAGATGAATATCGAATGCGGCTGCAATTTTACGCGCCAGAATATCTAAATCAGGTAAGTTTTCCTTATTAGCTAAAAGCGTGACGCACAATAGCTCGTTGGGTGCTGTAAAGCGGCTTAAGAAAGCGGAATAGCCAGGAATATTTCCCTTTATTTGCATAAGCCCCTTATGACCGGGAAATAACCAACCTGCATTACCCGGAATGACTTTTTTATTATCTAAAATTATATTCTGGTATAAAAAACTTCTATTTTCAGTTTCTTTAATGAAGATAGAACCTGCCAGACAGATATCCCATTTACTAATATCTTCAGCAGAAGCAATTATTCCACTGTTTGCAAAGGTGGATGACCACGAACTAGAGGTAGCTTCTTTATTGTCAGAGGTATAACCTACGGCAAGTTCCAAAGGATGAACATGCAGATAATTTTGCAAAAAATTACTGTGTTTGAAAGGTATGGTGCCGTTATTTACCTCATTATCGATGGACGAGGTATTTTTAATAAAAAAAGTATGTTTTAAATCTGCTCGTTCAATTTGATTTTTAGTTATGTAAGCGTCATAACTGATACCACTGGCTTTTTCTATAATCAATCCAAGTAAATAAAAATTGGTAGCGCTGCTTTGCATTTCGCTCCCGGAAGGAAATAATAAATTGTGATTTTGCAATAAATTAAAAATGTCTTCGGGTTGATAATCAGTGCTGTGGGAAAAATCCTTGCATTCTGAATAATCGGGTATTCCGGAAGTATGGGTTATTAATTGGCGAATGGTAATGGCTTGCCAGGTAGCAGGTAAATGCGGCAAATAATCAGCAATGAAGTCATCTAACTCTATTTTTCCCTCCTCCTTTAATTGCATGATGGCAACCGCAGTAAAGGCATTGGTTAATTGCCCAACATGAAAGAGTGTACGTGTCGAAACCAAACGTTTTTTATCGAGGTCTGCAAATCCATAGCCAACTACACGGGTAATATAAGGCGCTTGAACTATAGCCAAAGACATACCGGGGATATGATTTTCCTCCATATATTGGATAATCAAATCATCAATAGCTAATCCTTTATGAATAGTACGAAAATCCCCACGTTCGCTACCCATTGTTATCACCCTTCATAAGCCATAAGCTCTTTTCAGTATAGAATATAACCAGCGAATGGAGCTTGCTCTCTTATCGCCTAATTCCATCTGACTGAGATTTGTAGCAAACTGGATAAAACCATAATGGCTAAAAGGAATTAGTATTTAAATGGCAGTTAAATCAATAAAAAAATATTTTTCTGGCCTTTCCAGGAATACTTACCTTCTTGCTATCGCAAGTTTATTTTCCGATATTGCTACTGAAATGCTCTATCCCGTACTCCCCATATTTCTGTCACAAACGCTTCATGCGAGTGGAAGCATTATCGGCCTTATTGAGGGAATTTCTCAAGCTGCACAAAACATTGTACAGGGATTTTCCGGTTGGTTATCAGATAAGCTGCGAGAGAGAAAATTAATTGCTTTAACAGGTTATTTATTAGCAGCAATCGCGAAGCCTTTAATAGGAGTTTCTACGGTTTGGCAAGGTGTTTTAGGCGCACGGTTTCTTGATCGCACGGGTACAGGCATACGTTCTGCACCGCGAGACGCATTGCTTGCATCCTCGGTAACCAGGAGACATCGTGGAAAAGCATTTGGCCTGGAGGGCATTGGCGATAATTTAGGCGCTTTTCTAGGACCATTAGTTGCTGTTTTTTTACTTGTTGTAATGACTGTCGATATTCGTTTTATTTTTTATCTGGCCTTCATTCCTGGTTTTCTGGCTTTTTGTATGATTCTTTGGGTTAAGGAAAGCACTTTAAAGATAAAAGCCAAATCAAAACTAGATATTAATGTTCGACAATTCCCTCGAGCTTATTGGCTTTATCTTTTAGCAACGGCTTTATTTGGAATGGGTAATTCCAGTAATGCATTTCTGATTCTACAGACACAAAGCATAGGCACTTCATTGGTAACAACAACGCTTATTTATGCAGGATTTAATCTGGTAGCAGCGTTTATCTCCTATCCATCCGGTTTTCTCTCTGATAGGTTCGGTAGAAAAAATATTTTGCTAGGATCATTTATCATTTTTGCTATTGTTTACCTGGGATTTGCTTTGACTCAAAGTATTGAGATACTTGCTGTTCTCTTTATAATTTATGGACTTTTCCAAGGCATATTTCGCGCAGTAGGTAAAGCATTAGCAATCGACTTTTTACCAGAACAGCTTCATGCGAGTGGCATCGGTTGGTATAACGCGACAATTGGATTATTAGAATTATTTGCAAGTGTAGTTGCCGGCTTATTATGGGATCATTTAAGCCATGCGATTGTTTTTCTGTATGGCGCAGTATTTGCCATCATAGGAAGCATGACGTTGCTATGGCTCGTTCCCTCCAAATCGCGATTGATGTAAGTAGCAATAAAAGCCTGATAGCCTGGTTGGCGCAAGTCGGCAACCGGGTTTTCTTTGGAAGATTCAAGTTAACTGCACTTAAGCCAACCCCAGATATAAGTTATTGCAAAAAACAGCAAGCATATTGCTCACGGTTCTTTTTGAACATTTCCCATTATTTCCTATACTTTAATCAAACATCTCTTAAGGAAGAGAGCCATGCCTAAAGTCCAGCCTGAATATCAAATTGGTCCCAATAATGCGGGGAAGATGATTTTACGTGGATGCTTTATGAATGTGTCGCGCGACTGGATGGACAATAACTCCAAGCAAATAGGAGGATTGCTCTCCAGATACCTTAATAACCGTCTAGGTGAGGCGACTGAAATTACACTGAATTATGGGGAGAGCATTCCTCCGGGGCGTGAAGAAGGACCTCTTAAAGTAGATATCAATTTTATGGCAAGTGTCATTTTTAGATTGCGGGCTCTGGAGAAAAGAGACAATGAGCTTCTACGTGCTCGCCCTGAAGATATTGCAGATCAGGTTGATGAGCAAGTTATGGTCTTGCAGCAGGAGATTGCTAATTACGTAGAAAAATGCACAGAGGCGGGGGTGGAGCCCATGTTTACCGGGGTACCCCAAGTTATTATTAAAAATGTTTTAGCACGTGAGCCAGTTACCCATGCCAAAAGCATGACTTGGGAAGACAGGGACATGTTTGCGGGCATGACTATCAATCATGACGCAGATAGCAGTTATGAACCTCCAAGTTTGACGTAAATCTAAGGCAAGAGTAGCTTATGCCATGATCTACTCTTGCTATAAAATCGCTACTTCCACTGTTTTGACAACTTTTATTTCTATCATTAAGTAGATAGTATCCTTGAATATTTTTGTTGAAATGAATCCAGATAGGGAGCGATTTAAATGAATCACTACACGGGTGAATGTTTATGTGGTGCTTGCCGCTATGTCATAACAGGAGAAAAGCCAACGGCAATGTATCTGTGTCACTGTAGTCGCTGCAGAAAAGAAACTGGCACGATTCACGGCGCTACTGTTTTCTTTAATGGGTCTCGGTTATCGTGGGAGAAGGGCAATAATAATATCAGTTATTTTCAGTTAGAAGGGACACGAAAAGAACGAGCATTCTGCAAGACTTGTGGCAGCCCATTGCCTAGGAATGAGAAAAATTATGTGGTTTTACCAGCAGGTACATTAGATGAGGATTCTTCTCTCGTGCCTACGGCTCATATCTTCTGTGCTAGTCGCTCATCTTGGGAAGATAAGATAAAGGATTTGCAACGATTTGATGAGTTACCGAGTTAGCTCGTACGTGCTTATCTAAATAAAAATCCACTTGAAATAGAGAACGTCGGGTCTTAACCCGACGTAAACTTCTATTAAATTATAGCTGCGGAGATGTGGAATAGAATTTCTGCACTTCTTCAAAATCACAATCTGATATTGCATTTACTGCCATATCAATATCGTAGTTTCTGTCATGCACGAGCAATTGTAAAACAGCCGTATGATGAGCGCTAAATTCACTTTCAGCAATAGATAGATTTCTTAAATGCTCTCCTCGTAGTCCATAAGCATATAAAACATTTAAAGCCTCCGCTTGCTCGGAATTTAATTTTTGAAGTTCTTTAATCGCTTCTACAAAGCTAAAATGATATTTAGTTGTAAGCATCTGCAATGCATTAATATGATTTTTATGTAGTTCGGGAACAACTAAATCCTTCATTTCTTCGACAGTAAATCCTGCCTCGCGAATTGCTGTTTGCAACGTAGAGGAATAGCTTTTTGTAGGTTCTAGAGATACACCATGAAGAGTACATAACTGTTTCAATTTAGCGATATCCTGTGAGAACATCTCGTCATTATTATCCGGGTAAACAAACTGTTTACTGAACTTTATCCAGTCAGCTAATGATTCAAGACGGTATTTTCGTCCCTGTAGACTTAGAAAATAGATGTCATCATCATTAATTGGATTGAGGTCAATGGGGTCAATGTCTTTAATTGGATAGTCTTCTGCCAAACCTTCTAAAGCAGTAACAATTGCATTTTCGATCTCTTGAATCGTCGCTGTCGGTAGCCTTTCTAAGCTGGAAACAGGCTGAGACAAGGTGAAAAAACTCAAGGCATAGTGCTTCAGCGAATAGTAAACACCGTTATTAGTAGCCTTATGTTGTAATGACTCTTTCAGTGTGCGCAACAACTGTCCGCGCAATTTGTCGATTAAATTAATATCCACAGCTTCGTTAGCAAATACTTGTCTGGCTAAGTTTGCACAGGTTTGCATTTGGGCAATGTTGTCGTAATTAGTGAGAGGTTGCAAATAAGAGGGTAAAATCATGTTAAAAACCTTTAAAAAAATATATTAGAAACTACGTCGTTATAAATTGAAAAACCTAGAAAAAATATAAAATACACCCAAAGTGGGAAAATTAGCGTGTAATTGTAGCAAAATAATTCAGAAATTCTAACCAGGAAAATAAATTGCATTATTGAAAGGGAAACAATTCCCATGAGCCTGTGGATGGTCCAATTACTAACCAATTTCCTCTTTCAGATTGAAAATAAAGGTCATTAGTGCGATTGTCCTTATACATATTGGACTTCATCAACACATTTTCTGCAACAAATCTTGACCGGCCAATACCGATGATTTGGCCAACTTCAAAGTTATCGGTTGCCTCAAGCACGACAGTAGCTAAATTCCCGGTTTCGGTATCTATTAAAAGATTAGTAGAGCGTAGTTCGGTTCCTTCTTCCCAGGAAATTTTTTGCAAAGTACTTCTTTTATTGCTTAGAAGAGCGCTGACCTTACTTTGTTTTAAAGCGACATCAACAATAATTGGATCTATATTAGTTTCTTTTATGGCATCTATCTGCTCGGGTATTTCTAATAATTGAATAGCCTCAAGAACACCGCTTAAAATCATTAAACTTCCTGATACTCCTAACGTCGAAAATCCTCTGGCAACGCCTTTATAACTGAATCGGCTGTTACTGATTTTAATTTTAAAATCTTTAAACAAGGATTGTTTTACTCTTTCGACCTCGCCTGCTGATATGTCGGTGCCTTCAGATAAGGCTAATATTTTTTCGCCACCCCTGTCGAGTACTTCAAAGTAGGTCACTCCTTTAACTTGAGGTCTTTGGGTTACCAACTTTAGCGTGCCATTTTGCCATCTGTAAAATTTTCTACTCAATTCTTCAGATGAGGCACCACCCAAAGCATCATGTCCTGAGGGTATAGGTTTACCTTTAACTACAGTTAATCCTTCATTCTTTGCAGTCCCTGCTTCTGCTGGAGAAACCCCTGTTTCGGTATTTGGTTTTTTTATATCGGCCATTGACCTATTCCTTATGGATTATCATCAGGATGCGTAACAGTAATATCGATCTTGGCGTTATTGTGTTCTATGGGATCAGTCAAATCTGGGGGGCTGGCGTTTAGTCGCGCTTCAATTCGTAAGGCTTCCTGTTCAGTAACTTTTGTTTTAGCTTTTTTGTATTCGACTTCTGCTTCGTCCAATGCGGCTTTTGCATTTTGTTGTCTGATATCAGCATCCCTGCTTCTATCGATATAGTCCTCGCACAAATCGCACTCACCCAATTGACCGGTAATAATGGTTGAAGAGGTCGGTATCGTAATAACGGCGGATTGTTCTTTTGATTCCTCTTTAATTTTTTTGAGATTTAACTTCAAAACATTAACGTCGATAAGTTTATCAATAAAATCTACACTCTTCAGAGGGTATGCAACATATCCGCCTGTAAAGCCGAGCACTTCATTGATTACATAGTCAAAAAAGCCACTTTTAATTAATTCATAAGTTCTGTAATCGGTATTTTTGCTTGACCAGAGTGCTTGTTTATAATGTTCGAAGTTGCATTTAATGTGACAAATTAATCGTTCCAGTTCTACATTCGCATCGGCAATCTCGGTAATAGAAATAAAATCGGCGACTGTTTTGACATAAGTTGAAGTAGGGGAAGCTGGTGAAGTGCTTGATAAATTTTCATTCACTGCACCGGTTGGGGATAATTTTGTGTTTTTAAAGAATGACTGAGCCGCCTCAACATCATTATGCAATCCGGCGTCATCTCGAAGTGATAATAGTAAGGTTCCACCACCAGCCCCAAGGGCAGCACCTGCCGCAGCTCCAATGCCAGCACCTATTGCAGTTCCTATGCCGGGTTCAATCAAGGTGCCAATGATAGCTCCTGCTATAGCCGCTGCCTGTGTGCTTAAAAAGAACTCAACAATACCTGCCAGTAAATCCGCAGCATCATTGGGAACCCCAAAGGACTGAAAGAATTTGGCGATCTCTCCTGAAACCGGATCGAGAAATTGATAATCATTCTCGTCAACTTTGGCAAAAAAATCGATCATCGCTTTTTCAGCAGGCTTATTATCTTCCTTTGACTTTTTTAAGTCTTTTAATGCGTTCATAGCATCATTCTTAAGGGATAATGATATCAAATATAAGACATGTCTGGCACGATTGGGATGGTTCAAAAGTTCAATGATAAAATTGGTAACTTTGACAACCGTGTCATCGACTTTTGATAAATCCAATGTGTTTGCAAAATCAACAAAGGGTTTTTGCGAACCAATAATTTTATCAAAATCAGCGATAATATCTTTTCTATAGTCTGCAAATTCTTTTTCCAAATTTTGAGTTATTGCAGCGGAACCGGGTGCTGAACTATTCCCACTTTGAGCAAAGTCACCCTCAAGCAACTTTTTAACTTTATTGAATGAAGCAATTTTTTTTGCCGCTTCAAATCCAGGAAGGAATAGTTTATCTAATAAGGCACCCTTAAGAATATTTTCCTGGCATAAAATAAAGTTATAATCAATGCGTTTGGGGGTTAAAGGTTTATTTTCATAGCTTACTGAGTAAGGCAGTAGAATACAGGGGCGAATTGCCGATAATCGTGTGATTATTTTGTAATTAGAAATAATTTCGAAATAATTATATTGCACTGTATGGCATCTGTTCGTATTGGCAACAACACGGGTTTGTTTGTTTTCGATTCCAGAGTCTCTGGTTTCTTCAATTCTTACTTTTCTGTTTTGTTTAAAATTATTGGTAGTGCTAATAACACTTTCGACTGTGTTACTGATTGTATTTGAAACGTGCGGTTGGAGCTGAGAGGATATCCCGCCATCAGCACCTGCTTCAAGTGTGATTGGCGTATCAGGAATTTTAATGCTTCCGCCTTCGTGACCGTTAAGGTGCAATTGATTGTTGGCCGTAAGTTCGTCCAAAATTTGTTTTGTATCACGCTGGGTTAAGGTTGAACTCGATTTTAGTTCAAGTTCGGTAGCTAATTCATTTTCATTTTTAATAATGGATTTATCCCAGTAATGATACTCTAAAGTTACGGTTTCTCCGGGCGCTAGTTCTAATGTTTTTATTAATTCTCCCCGTGAATACCCAAGGTGATTCCACGCTTGTTCATAAGTCAAAAATAATCCGACTGAATATTTTGCAGAATAGGAAAAATAGGGTTGGAATAGTGAACTTGCCCCTATTGCCTTAGACAGCTTATCAGGATCAGATAAATCTTTTTTAGAAATCTGAATCGCGGGATGGATGTTATTAATAAACAATTTAGTTTGATCATCTGCAATATCGTTTATAAGTTGCTGGTAAAGTTTATGTACTTCGTTTTCATCAAATTTTGTTTTTTGCTTCGAATTTAAAATTTTATTGTGAATGAGTATTTGTATTTTTTCTGCTCTTCTATTTTTTGAAGATGGCTCAGGTAACAAACCAGAATTTATTTGTTTGATAATAGGAATATTGTCATGAAGATTTTCGGCAATTTTTTTGAAGACACTTTCTTTTTGCTTATCCGTCAAATTTCGAAAGGGCTGACAAGGATTAAAGTAGAGATTTTTTTTTCCACCTTTATCCTGCTTGATGATTGGGGAAATCTGACTATACCGAATGACAGACGGTTCCTTGTTTATAGCCAGCGTTGAATCACACCCCTCGAGTTGAGTAAAGGAAATGGCAAACTCTCCAGTTTTATCTCCATTTTTCATAAGATCTCCATATCTTAGACTGGATAAAGTTTATACTAAGATTAATTAATTATTGCACAAGTTTAAAAATATTGGCGAAGGGCAGAAAAATAGCCTGGTTGATGCAGAGCGACCATCGGGTTTCTTATAAGGCTCGCCCCCAATTACGCTTACTAGTTTTTTTAAAGACAATGCTACTTTGAAAGCTACCCCATTATTTTCAGACCCAAAACCATTCTGGCTCTCAATATAAGCAATATTGGCTGTTAATTTAGCCTTAATGATCATGATGTAGGATGTTTGTTTTTTGCATGTAGTGATTATTATGAAATCTATGGCGAGTATTTATGAACAAATTCAGGAAGACAAAAAATCTTATCAAGGGATTACCTTGTCCTATCAGGGGGCACACTATGGAGAAGCCAACTTTGATAAAAGTGGATATATTGATTTTAATTCAGATTTAAGCCCACTCGAAGCTTTTACTGAACGCTTCAAGAATATTGGAGCGTTAGTAATCAGATTTCATTTAGGGCAGGGGCAACGTGCTGGATTATTACAACAAGTCGCAAAATTTGATTACTCTAATAACCCTGTAGAGCGACCCGCCCACGGAAATGATGAGGTTGATATGTTCTTTGATGGCTCTGATGTCATGAGCTCCAAAGCGGTTGGCCAAGCTTTAGAATTTGCAAGTCACCTACCACTAGGTCGCTCAAAATTATTAAACGAAAGAGCGCAGCCTTTGGTGCATGTGAATAAACAAATGACTTATGGCGAACAAGCCCTATGGGATATTATTCACGCTCCAGTATGGAATGTTGGTCGAAATATGCGTTATGAACTGACCAAACAAGGATTCATTTATCTGGCTTGTCCTTCTACCGTTAGTCCTGTAGATAGAAGAGTTATCGACAAAGAGTTAAGAGAATCAGGAAAACCCGTTGACGTAGTATTTTCTAAATTTGATTTGAAGCCTGAAATTTCCCAAATAAGCAAGCTTGGCTTTTATATGGATGACAAGCAAGAATATACCAGCGAATCTAATGGACTTGCTATTTCTACACCTGAATATGAAAAATTTGCACCTTTAGGTTGGATTATTCACGCTCAAACAGGAGAAGTGTTGCCACAAGAAATAACCGAAGACATCATTCGCGTGACAGCAATTTCAGAAGGTGGGTTTTATGAAAAACGTTCTACACAACAAAAAATTTTACAAGCAGGTAACCTTGTTAATAGCAGTGGTTTAGGTTTGTTTATTCAAAACCAAGCCTTTAATGCGATGTATGTCATTTTTGATTACTTGCAAAAATACAATTTTGACCCACGACCATTACTAAGTTCTTCCTTATCTATTGCTTATAGTCGTATGCAAAAAGCCATAAAAGAAGATCCTTCCTGTGTGGATGATTTTCTGGTGGGGGCGTTGCAGGATGAAATGGTGCAGCCTTTACGTGTGAGTCAGCCGCGAAGTAAACGCACAGTCTTACCTATAAGGTTTACAAATAATTTTGAGGTGACTTATAACAACTTAAAGGCGATTGCTTATGCTTTTGATATGAAAGACAGCGCAAGCCAGCCTATCTTTCGAGCTTTTGATGAGGGTGAAATTATTAAGAGCCATGGTGATTTTATTGATGCTAAAGTTAATGGCTATTTGGTTAGCCCTTCTTTTAATACCAGCAGCCATGTTGCAGCCGTTTTGTCTACTGCCTTGTTAGTCGCAGAAGAAATGATACTGGAGCAATTATTACCAGAGGCACTTCATTCAAAGGACAAGAGTCATTTATTCAATCTCTTATCTGAGCTTTTAGACAAGGAAGCCGCTCAAAGAATAATTAACGAGTTAACTGTTGTTACAGAAAGTTTTCCCAAAGAAGATGGCAAGGTTATTACTGGTACTCAGTTTGATTATTGCGAACCTGTTTTACAGATTTTACGCAAAAATCTAGGTTTGAATAAATTACCTGAGTTAATTTGTCATCTTGCAAAACCCGGAGTTAGCACCGAAGAGGCAATTTCTCATTGTACTCCCAAGGAAGTTGAGCAATTAACCCATGGGTTAAAAATTTTGTATGGAATAGGTTTAAAATTACAAGAATCCCCCTTAACCAGTGCTGAATCAGCAGGATCAAGAGGAATCAATGCTGGGCTTCAACCCTTAATTGCTCACCTGGATCCCCTGTTGGCAAAGTCGTTAGGAATTCCTACGGACACTATTGTGAGAGCTGAAGTAAAACCTGTTGATAAAGAAAAAGCAAAAAGCAGAATATCAACTCAGGCTATTAGCAAATGTCCCTTCTTTGCTCCGAAGGCAAGTGTAAAAACTCAAAGAACCTCTACCTCCGAGTTAGAGATAGCTCACAAAACCGCTGCATCTGCAGTTCCTGTTCAGGATGAGAAAAGAGGTGATGAGCCAAAGTATCAACCTTCATTTTTTACTAAGTTATGGAATCATAAACAAGAAATTGGAATTGCAGTGACGGGAGCGGTTTGCCTTGCTGCAGGTCTTATCATTAGTTCTCAATCTTAATTACTAAAAGCAAGATAATAGGTTGCCTATAGCTTATTATCTTGCTCTTTATTCCAAACAGCGATGGTAGTTTAATTACTTGCTTATATATTGGTAAAAGATAACAACCTGCCCAATCAATATATTGGAGTTTTTTGCCAGGAGATAATTAAGCTAATCTAAAATGTTAAGTTAGATGCTAATCGTCTCAAATAATGGTAAAATTACATAAAAAACACAAATTGATTTAATTGTGATCATCGTGTTTGATGAGTTTTTGATGCAAACTGGTATCTCGATACATTTTTAACAAATTATGAATATGGTTTTTATTTCTCAAGATTCAGCTGGTAAAAGAGATTTTTACTCACTTTTCTGATGTTCAATCTGAAAAATACACGTATAAGAGAGGGCTAAAGCTCATTCGAGGTGAATTTGCAACGCAATTAAGTGTTAATTCTTTAAAATAGGTCAAGTGAGGCTGGGTCAATGTTAGAAGTAAAAAGTTTAAGTATGTTGTTTGGACCAAAATCTTTATTCCAGGATGTGAATTTGACCCTATTGTCTACACAACGCTATGGAGTAGTTGGTGCCAATGGTACTGGAAAGTCTACTTTTTTAAAAATATTGGCCGGCGAAGAACAAGCATCACATGGCACAGTTGAAAAAGCGAAAAATCATAAAATAGGTATTTTGAAGCAAGATCACTTCCGTTATGAAGAGGAGCGTCTTGTTGATGTGGTTATTCGTGGAAACGCCGTTTTGTGGGATGCGATTACCGAAAAAGAGAGCTTATATTCTAAAGAAACGTTTACCGAAGAAGATGGTTATCGCCTGAGCGAATTAGAAGAAATTGTGATGAATCAAGGTGGTTATGAAGCTGAGGCAACAGTAAAAAATTTATTGCTTGGTTTAGGTATTGCCGAAAAGTTTCATTATGGCCCATTGAGTGCTTTATCAGGTGGCTACAAATTACGTGTTTTATTGGCACAAGTTCTTTATCAACAACCAGACATTATGTTGCTCGATGAGCCAACCAACCACTTGGATATTATATCGATTGCATGGTTGGAAGAGTTCTTAAAAACATCATTTAAAGGACTATTGATTTTTATTTCTCATGATAAAAGTTTTCTCAATAATACATCTACCAATATACTCGACATTGATTATGATACGATTCTCGATTACCCGGGAAATTATGATAAATTTTGTTTTGCTAAAGAGGAACGATTGCGATTAAAACAAAGTGAGTTGAAGAACCAGGAAAAGCGAATTGAGGCATTGCAAGGTTTTGTTGATCGCTTTGGGGCAAAAGCAAGTAAAGCAAGTCAGGCGGCTTCGCGACAAAAAATGATAGACAGGATCGAGTTAGTTGAGATCAAAGAATCTAATATTTTCAAACCCTATTTTAATTTCCAGCAAAAGAAATCTTCTGGAAAACTGGTTGTTAAAGTAGAACAGTTGCACAAAAAATTTGATGAGCGCGTATTATTAAAAAATGTATCGGTTACCATTCAACGTGGCGATAAATGCGCCATTATTGGACCCAATGGTATTGGAAAATCGACTTTACTGAAAATATTATTAAGTGAAGTACACTCCGATCAGGGGCATTTTGAATGGAGTGATACGGTAACCATTGGTTATTTTGCTCAAGATTATCGAACCCAACTGGATCCAGAACAAACTATTTTGCAATGGATGGAAAATAATATAGCCGCACCCGGACAGGAAATCAGGAAAGTGCTTGGCCAGGTACTTTTTCGAGGGGCAGATGTTGATAAAAAAATTGGGGTATTAAGCGGTGGCGAGTCCGCTCGGTTAATTATGGCCAAATTAATTTTGGAGAAACATAACGTTTTAATATTTGACGAGCCAACCAACCATTTAGATCTCGAGTCGATAGATGCCCTAATCGAAGCAATTCAGCTGTTTCCTGGGACTGTATTATTTGTCAGTCACAATCGTTATTTTATAGATGACATTGCAACCAGGATCATTGTATTAACTGAACAATACGGGGTGCAGGAGTTTCTGGGTAATTACAATGATTATTTAGAGCAGTATGGAAAAGATTATCTTGCAACGGCGTAAATTGCTGGTAGCAAATTCATCCATCTGGATAGAAAAATTTAAATTTGATCTGACAAAACTTCTTAAAAAATCAAACGTGTGGGTTTGGGCATGTTGGCCCAAACCCACTTATCCTTAATTTAATTGCATCGCTGTTAACGTTGGTTCTTCCAATTTAGCCCCTTCTTTTTTAAGGGTTAAAAGTTGCTTGGTTACGTCATCTTGTTTGAGTCTGTGTTGCCAAATAAGGAGATGCGTTTTATCAGCTATTTCTTTTTTAATAGTACCAATTTGCTCAACAGTAAGTTCTTGTGTATGACGATAGTAAGCATAAAGTTGAGCACATATCTCTTCAATTTTTGCTTCATCACTTAGACTTTCATTTTCAGGTTGTAGGTGAAAATCTATTACACTACACAATGTGGTGCGTACATTGTTCATATGAAACGCGGACAAAAATGCACGATAAGAGACACTGTTGCGAATAAATCTGGGAAGACAGGAGTTTTGTAAACACCAAAAACCATCAAGTCTAATTACGTGAATAGGTACTTTATTTTTTAATGCTAGCTTGGCCGCGCCATTGTAGACTCTAGGTGGTTCTTGTTCTAACCTTGCAAAATTACCTTGCGGGAAAATAGCAACACAGCCTTTATTGTTAAGTATTTCACTTGCGAGTTCTAACGCGTCGGAATTAGCGGAGCGTCCATTATCATCTTTAGTTGCATGGGCTTTTACCGGTATAGTTTTAAACATCTTCATAAAAGAAGCTACCCCGGGTACTGCATTAAATGAATCTGTGGCAAAAAAACGAGGTGGGGTGCCTTTCATTTTTGAGGCAACCACAACGGCTTCCCAGCCAGTTCGATGGGGACCTAGTGCAAGGAGTTTACTTTCTGCATCAGGAATCTCTAAATCGCCACCTTTCGTATGCATCATGCGCGTCATACATACTAAAACACCGGCTATAATACGAGCCAAACGATTATCATAGTTAAGACGATTGTTAGATTCAGCAAACTTTACAAGCGCCATTGTCGCTACAACAACCCCAGTAAATAGGAGTAATAAAGTATAAGTACTCGATAGCGAGTCATCAGAATTGTTGAGGTCTAATTGGGAATCAAAGCCAGGCATGTAATTAACTCCTTTAAAAGACTAAATCGATTAAGAGTTAGCCGTCCAAAATTTGCTATAGTACCTTTAAAATTGAGGTTGTCAATTAAATGCCCAAATGAAGAGTTAAGCGATTCCCTAAGAAAAAAGCTGGCTTTACAGTAGGTTAGGTCATTTTGACCTAACAAATCATCTATACTTCAATACATGATCCTCTTTTAAGATATATCGCTGACAAGGAGATAGTTATGAGTATATCTAAGTTGGTTTATCCATTTTTGTCTATTTTTATCGTTGTTATTAGTGTTGCCTCTACAAACTGTTTCGCCGATCGTGGTTTCCGTGGGCCAGGTGGTGTTGGTGGCGTTGGTGGTGTTGGTGGCGTTGGTGGCGTTGGCGGCGTTGGTGGCGTTGGCGGTGTTGGTGGCGTTGGCGGTGTTGGTGGCGTAGGTGGTGTTGGTGGCGTAGGCGGTGTCGGTGGCGTAGGCGGTGTCGGTGGGGTGTATCATTATAATAATGAAAACGTTGATCATTACTATCCAAACAATGGTTGGGTTGCTCCGACAGTTATTCTCAATGGTTCAAGCAATTGCCAAACATGTGATTCTAATGGCAACTGCATCCAAAATCAGGGCTGCAATTAAATAGTAGGTTGGGTCATTTTGACCCAACAAAATTAAAATTGATTGCAAGAACAATCCAAAAACAATATAAGGATAGCTTAAGGAAATATAAAGCAGTCTAAATCATGGAATATCGAAGAGTAATCATACCTGGAGCGGTTTATTTCTTTACATTGAATTTAAAAAATAGAAATAGTGAATTACTAGTTAAAGAGATTGATAAGTTACGAATAGCCTTTCAACAAATAAAAAGAAAATACCCTTTTAAAATTAAAGGCATTGTCATTTTGCCCGAACACCTTCATATGATGATCCGTCTCCCAGCAGGAGATAGTAATTACTCACTTAGAATACGATTGATTAAAAGTGTTTTTACCCATCAACTTCATATTAATGAATCGATTGGTCCATCAAGAAGGAAACAAGGTGAACGAGGAATTTGGCAGCGACGATTTTGGGAGCATCTCATTCGCGATGAAAAAGATTATGAACATCATTTAAATTACATTCACTTTAATCCCGTAAAGCATGGTTATGTAAAACGTGCTTCAGATTGGCCTTATTCAAGTATACATCGCGACATTAAAGCAGGACTTTTAGAGGCAAATTGGGCATGTGTACATGATTTTAGCGAGAATTTATTTGGAGAGTGAGGGGCGTGGAATTTGTTGGGTCAAAATGACCCAACCTACTTGCTGGTCCGATATTTTATACAAGACTGGATCAATTAATATTTCAAACTCTTCTGTATTAACAATAAGATATCTTATAGATTTAGATTTTGTGTCCCAATGCAATGCAGTAGTAATTTCCATGATAATCTCAAAATTCCATTTATTATATAAATATAGTCTATAAATATGCCTAAAGGTCTATTATTGGTAATAGTGGTTAAATGGCGGTCTATCCTATGGGATCTATAATGAGGATTTTATTCAAACTTTAAAGTTGAGTTTTTCATATTTCTAAGCTTTAATTTTACTTGGGTGGTACAAATTAAATTTCCATTGTCTATCTGCGATGGTTATTCTTAAGATTACTATTATCTATTACTCGCTCATTGCTACTAGTTATTATGGGTGACGCTAAATTATAAAAGAAAAATTATTACCACCCATTAATTTTCGGGCGATCTATATGGACAAAATTTCATTTAAAGACTGCCTTACGGTTAAAGATTTATCCAGATTTTTGGGTATGGATTACTCTCAGCTATCCTCCATGATTTATCCAAGTACAAGCTCTTTGTATATAACTTTTATTATTCCTAAAAAAAGCGGATCTGACAGAATAATAGATGCTCCTAAAGCAAAACTTAAGTCTATCCAGAGAGCTTTGGTTAAAGAGTTTAATCAAATCTATTTGCCTAGAATTAATGCGCACGGATTTATTTGTAAAAGAAGCATTATTACAAATGCTAAACATCACATAAATAAAAAATATGTTTTCAATTTGGATTTAAAAGATTTTTTCCCCTCTATCCATTTTGGGAGGGTAAGAAATCTATTTATGAGTAATTTATTTTCATTTACTTATGAGGTGGCTACTGTTCTAGCTCATATTTGTTGCCATAATGGAAGATTGCCTCAAGGAGCGCCCACGTCGCCTGTTTTAACTAATATGATTGCTTTCAAATTAGATAATGAGTTACTGAAATTATCCATTGAAAATAAATGCTCTTTTACTAGGTACGTAGATGATCTAACTTTTTCATTTTCCTGTCAGAAAAATAAATTACCCCCTGATATCATCTGCTTGAATGGGGATGAGAATATTACTCCAGGGAATAAGTTGCAAAAGATAATAGAAAAAAATGGCTTTGAAATTAATTTGAGTAAATGTCGATTGCATCATGTTACACAAAGTCAAAAAGTTACGGGTATAGTTGTAAATAATAAAACTAATGTACAACGTGGTTTTATTAATAAAACTCGATCTATGCTTTATGCTTGGGAAAGATTTGGTTTAGAGGCAGGAGCCAAAGAATATATCACCAGTTATTTAGAAAAAGACTATGGAACATACGATAAAAAAAGAATTCTTTCTGAACCATCAGCATATTTTAATTTAGTCATAAAAGGTCGAATTAACTATATTGGCATGGTAAGAGGCAATCAAGATAGTATCTATAAAAAGCTGCTTTATAAGTACAGTGTTCTTAATGGCGAGCCCGATGAAAATCTGAAAAAAACTTCAAATGATATTCTCGCAGATAGTATATTCATTGTTGAGCATAGTATAGAAGGTACTCAGGGAACAGCTTTTCTAGTCGACAAATTAGGCTTGGTTACTGTTTGGCATGTTGTAGAGGGAGTAACGAGTGAAACCAGTTGTTTTTTAGATTTTTTTAGATTTTATGATAGTGACATTAAGAGAAAGGCGGTTCTACATAATTCTTCTAAAAGCAAAGATTTGGCAATTTTTAAGTTTAGCAACAATTTTCAAGGCATAGTCCCGCTTAAGTTGGGGGATAGTGCTAAATTAAAACAAGGTGATGAAATCAAATTAATAGGTTTTCCAAGTTACAATATAGGTGATCACTATCATTGTAATATGGGAAAGATTACTCAAAGGAAAAAAGTTCTTGGCATAAATGTGTGGTTAATCGATATTCCGATAACTCATGGAATCAGTGGTGGACCTGTATTAAATAGTAATGATGAAGTTATTGGAATCGCAACGGTAGGATCTGAAAAGCATGATAGCACAACTATAAGCCATGGCTTTATTCCTATAGCAGATGCCTTAAAATTATTGTGAATAGTTGTCTATTGTTATTTCTGAGTGCCCCATCAGTGCCCCTCAGAGGTCTTCAACTTTTTCGAACTACACGTAACTACTTGATTTTATTGGTGGGCCCACTAGGACTTGAACCTAGGACCAACGGATTATGAGTCTGTAAAATAGGGGTTTTAGCGCGTTTTATCAAATTTTAAATTCTTTCAAAAACCTTTTAAAATCAACGTTTATAAGCCATAATTTGCCATATTGAAATTTATTTAGTTTTAAATAAAGTGTCTACATGGCGTCTACATGGAATTTTAGGGGTAAATTATGGCAGAAGCTGAAAAGGGTATTAAATTAACCAAAACCATCGTTGATAAACTCGAACATATCGCTGGAAAAACTCAAACTTTTTATCGTGATAATGATTTAAAGGGCTTTGCTTTAAGAATTACTTCCGGTGGTGTCAAAAGCTTTATCGTAGAAACCAGAATCAACGGCAAAGTAAAAAGAGTCACTATAGGAAAATACGGTAATTTAACGGTTGAAGAAGCCAGAAAGCAAGCCAAGAGTCTGTTGGGTAGTGTGGCCAGAGGTGATGATCCGATAGCGGAGAAGAAAACTAAAAAAGTTCATGCCATGACCTTACAGCAGGTATTGAATGACTACCTCAAAGCAAGAAAAGATTTAAAGCCACGCACCTTAAACGATTATCAATGTGTGCTGCATGAAGTCGTGCCTGACTGGCTTGATAAACCCTTGGTGAATATTACACGAGAGATGATTGCCAAACGACATAGCAAGCATGGTCAGGCAAATAGTAAAGCTCGCGCTAATAATGCCATGAGGGTATTAAGAGCTATTTTTAATTACGCCATGTATGAATATCAAGACGGCAATGGTCATCCAATTATCACCATTAACCCAGTCAAATACCTCTCGCATACCCGTGCATGGTATCGAGTAGATCGAAAACAAACAGTCATCAAACCCCATCAACTAGCTGACTGGTATAAAGCAGTTATTGTATTGGTGGAGACTGATAACTATCGCAACGCCTTATTGTGGCATGATTATTTTTTATTGCTCTTATTCACCGGCATGCGAAAAATGGAGGCAGCCTCTTTGCGCTGGGAAGATATTGATCTCAAATCCAAAACCATCACTCTGCAAGATACCAAAAACCACGAAATCCACACCTTGCCTATGTCTGACTTTGTTTATGAGTTGATGGAACGCAGAAGCCGGAATAAAACCACTGAATTTGTTTTCCCAGCTGAAAGTAAAACGGGTTATATCTATGAGCCTAAAAAGGCGGTGAATAGGGTGGTGGAATTATCAGGTGTTCCATTTACTTTGCATGATCTGAGAAGAACATTCGCTACTGTTGCTGATAGCCTTGATTTACCTGCTTATGCTTTGAAGCGATTACTCAACCATAAAATGAACAATGATGTTACAGCGGGGTACATCATGAAAGACGTTGAACGGTTGAGGAAACCCATGCAACAAGTAACCAATTTTATACTTGAGCATATGATGGAGACGGCTGAGTTATGAATATTAATGAACTAATAGAGCGCTGGACTTTGGGTATGAGGATCATTTTCGAACTTAATTTTGTCACGTTTTATATTATAATTCGTGACAAAAAAGTAATAAAATTATGACAGCGATTATTTAATCAAGAAGCGAGAAGGGTATTGCCCAAAGATTATCCCCAAATGACAAACATTTATCTCCACTATATAGAACTATCCCGCTTACCCAATTTTTATCAGCTATATTAGCCAGCTTTCTCAAACCACGGAAATCTTGATTAAGAATCGTTTGACTTGCTTTAACTTCAATACCAATAATCTTGCGTGCATGATTTTCAATAATAAAATCCACTTCCACTTGGTCTTTGTCACGATAGTAATAAATATTCCATGGCTCATCTGTTAGAGTACACATTTTTAATAATTCGCTATACACCCAAGTTTCTAGTAAGGCCCCAAAAGATGATCTATCCGTTTCGATGCTCTCGGGTGAAATTCTATTTAGACAAGCTAGAAGACCACTATCAATAAAATGAATTTTTGGTGATTTAACGATTCTGTTTAGGTTATTATCGTGCCAAGGTTTTAATTGATCTACTAAGAATAGCGTTTCAAGCAAGCTAACATATTTTTGTGCCGTTTTAGTATCTAAATTTAATTGACCACCAATCTGAGTAAAATTGGTCAGTTTACCTGACTGTTGAGCCAGTACTTCGAGTAAACGAGGCATTTCAACTAATTTTTCAATTGATGAGATATCTTTAACATCGCGCTCTACTATTGCTTTTATATATGATCTAGCCCAAGCACTTCGTCTTTCGAAGGTTGGTCTCGTTAACATTTCTGGATATCCTCCAGTAAGAGCTTGCGAAATAACATCATAATGCTCTGAATGTATGGTTTTTGTAGGCCAAGACTGATTTTGAGCATACTTTATAAAATGATTTTCTCGGCGTTGAATTTCAGCTAAAGACAGTGGGAATAGGGTTAATATTTCCATACGACCCGCCAGGCTATCTCCAACTTGAGGTAATGCGAGTAGATTAGCTGATCCAGTTAATAAAAAACGACCGGGCTGTCTATTTTGGTCAATTGATAGTTTTATCGCACGCAGTAATTCTGGTGCTCGTTGAATTTCATCGATGATTGCTTTGTCAATTCTATTAACAAAACCAATGGGATCTTGTTTTGCTGCATTGAGTATATTGTCATCATCTAAAGTATAGTAAGGCAATGAGGGTGAGTATTCTTTGACTAAAGTTGTCTTTCCTGATTGCCGGGGCCCGTTAATTAAAACAACTGGTGTATCTTTCATGGCAATTTCCATTCGACTTTTAAGTTGTCTTGGAAAATTATTGTTGTTCATTTTCAATGAGGTATCCTAAATTTCGTCTAATATGGATTATGATTCCGTCCATTATGGATTATAGGTTCGTCCAAAATGGATTATAAGTCCGTCTAATATGGATTATATGTTCGTCCAAAATGGATTGCAAACACATTTAGTTCAATTAAAAAATACTTGGGGCGAAAGGGACAAGTGGGGCATCCGCGTCATTACTGGGCTAGACACGTCCCCATCTTATTTTGGAACCATGGGACGTATGGGACACCTTCATTTTTAAAGAGATTTTCAATATCAATCAATATCATTTGATAACACCTCTTTTAATTCGAGCTTTTTTGCTTGACAGAGTTTTAGCAAACCAGCAATACTCTGGTCGAGCTTGAAGTTAAAGCCAGACCTGCTAACCATTCCTAATGGGCAGGAAAGAGTAGCAAGCATTGCTCAACTGTTTAATACAGTGTGCTGTGTTTGTTAAATAATATTAATCAAAGGATTGCATAATGAAAAATACATTAAAAAGTCAGCTTTATGCTGAATGTATTATGAAACGGAGGTATTCATGTCTTCACCAAAAACATCTCGGTTACACCTATTAAATGAATTTGAGTTAGCCCCCCAATCAGCTCTCTTTAATCAACACACCATTGCCGCAGTTCTTAGTTGTTCTACTCACTTGCTTGAACGTAATCGTTGGGCTGGTGGCGGTGTCCCCTACATCAAAATTGGTCGTAAAGTTCTATATCGCAAAAGCGATGTACTCGAATATATTCAACAGAAAATTTATAGCTCAACAAGTCAACAAAGCTATTCATAGCACACATCAACTTGTCTGGAAGTAAATATCAGCAAAGGTTGCCTTGTGTCGTCTTTGCAAGCATATGTTGGAGAATATTATGAGCAACAATCAAATCATCGCCTTTGATGTAAAAGTCAAACAAGCCGACCACCAATCGCAAATAACCTACTGTGACTATGCCGGTGGCAAGTTTCAGATAAACAATAAAGGCGTATTTTATTTGGGTAGGGATAAAGATAGCAATGAACTTGCACCACGGTGGATCTGTTCGCCACTGTACGTAACTGCAAAAACGCGTGATGCGCATAATGGCGAATGGGGTCGCTTATTAGAATGGCAGGATGATGATGGTATAACACACCAATGGGCAATGCCACTGGCCTTATTGCAAGGGGATGCCTCAGAAGTACGGCGTGAGTTAGTTCGATTAGGTTTAACCATTTCGCCAGGCCATCATGCACGGGATTTATTAACATCTTACGTGCAAGTCTTTCCAGTAGAAGCGCGAGCACGTTGTGTAGATAAGCTGGGTTGGCATAACAAAGTATTTGTTACACCTAAGCAAGCTATTGGCCAATCGGAAGAAAAAATCGTTTTTCAAAATACCAATGCCATTGAATCATCACTATCAACCTCAGGGAGTGCTGAAGAATGGAAAAACTCTATAGGCAAGCTTGCCATAGGTAATTCAAGACTGGTGTTTGCTATTGCCAGTGCCTTTGCTCCAACCATTGCAAGACTTGCTGGTGAAGACTCTGGTGGTTTTCATTTTCGGGGTGCTTCATCTTCTGGAAAAAGCACGGCACTGAATGTGGCTGCCTCGGTATGGGGTAAGCCAAATTCATATATACGCTTATGGCGTGCCACTGCTAATGGCTTAGAGGGATTGGCTGCAATGCATAACGATGGCTTATTGATTCTTGATGAGCTCAGCCAGCTTGATCCTAGCGAGGCGGGTGAAGCTGCTTATCTGCTTGCAAATGGGCAAGGTAAAAATAGAGCTTCAAAGTTAGGTACGATCAAAGCAACGAATAAGTGGGCTTTGATATTTCTATCAGCAGGTGAAGAGTCTCTTGCTACCTTAATGGCACGAATTGGCAGGCGTTGTAATGCAGGGCAAGAAATTCGCTTAGCGGATATTGAAGCTGACGCGGGTTGCGGCATGGGATTATTTGAAACCTTACATCAACAACTAAGCCCAGCTAGCCTTGCGCTCACGCTTAAGAACTATTCAAGCAAGTATTATGGAGCAGTGGGGGAAGCATGGCTACAGTTTGTGGTCACAAACCAAGATGTTCTTGCTCGGTTGCTTAACCAAGGGATTCAGCAGTTTGTCGATACGGTTATCGATTCGGATGTAACCGGTCAAGTCATCCGCGTTGCCAGACGTTTTGCTTTGGTGGGCGCGGCGGGTGAGCTTGCTACCCAATTTAATCTGACTGGTTGGCAGAAAGGTGAATCCTACGCCGCGGCAAAGAAATGCTTTAAAGCATGGTTGCTTGCTTTTGGTGATAAGGGTAATCGAGAAGACCGTGCCATTAAAGCGCAGGTAAGGGCATTCTTTGAGCTGCATGGTGCGAGCCGGTTTGATAACGCTAACGCTCCCAATAATGAGAAAGTAGTTAATCGAGCAGGCTTTTATAGAACTGATGATCAAGGTTTTCGCCGCTTTATGGTATTGACTGAAGTGTATAAAAATGAGCTTTGTCAGGGCTTTGATCAACGCACAGTAACCAAAATATTATTAGAGTGTGGTTGGCTGGTTCCAACCAATGATGGTAAGGCATCCCACAAGCCAAGAATCAAAGGGGTAGGTACGCCACGGTTGTATGTCTTCTCTAATAAAGTACTGGATGCTGAATAGTTAATTATTTGGGCACTTTTTGGGAGGATTTTATGTTTTATACATTGAGCACCGCAGGTGCGAATAAGCTAAGTGAATTAGGTAACCTGCTTGCAGGTTAGCTAACTTCACCTATCTTGCCCTGCATTTTGAAATTTATTTTGGAATCGTATTTTGGTAATTATTCGTAATTGTTCGTTATGTAACGATTAGTAACGAAAATAATCATGAATAAACGGAAATAAATAATAAATTACCGAAAATTACCAAAAAGGGCTTAGTCAGAGACATAAAAGGTCGAAAATAAATAAAAATAAACGTAACTACTCCCCCTACGCCCCGCTGCTTGTCAGCGGGGTCCAGAGTTCTTAATTAGAGCGCATGGATCCCGCTGACAAGCAGCGGGACGTAGGTAGTGAGAAACTAAACTCAACGGATTGGATAACCAGCAATATGGAGACAATGCCATGAAAAAATCCTTAACAGAAAATTTAATGGCTTCTAAACAGAGCCCACAAAGAACAAACACTAGAAAAAATAAAGTGGCATTTCTGGCTATGCGCCAAGACATTTCCGAAGCCTTGGAAAAAGGGTGGTCGATTACAATCATTTGGGAAACACTTAGGGATGAGGGGAGTTTTTCAGCAACGTATAATACATTCCGGTTATATGTATTGAAATACTTGAATAGTCAAAAGTCCGGGTATTCACAAAAGGATGTCAACGTTCAGTAACAGAAGAGACTGTTCATAAATCAGGACAAAGAGAAAAGCCGACCACCATAACTTCATTTAGCTTTAATTCGTCACCTAATTTAAAGGAATTATTATGATGATGAAATGCATTTTTATTGATTGATATAGTATCCAATAAGTCCCACATGCCCCACCTTCATGGCGAAGGGGGGGGAGTGATAAAACCTAGCAGTAATACGCCTGCCCCAGATGTCCCCTTTGTCCCCGAGATATTGGCTAACATGTTTATGTGAATTTATTTTCTTGATGATAAATGTTAATCAATCGGGTCTGAGCATATTGATTTAGTTATCTTTTTGATAATGAACTAAGTACTTTAGGGGCAAGACTTGAAATTTGAATTATAAATACACAAAAGGAGATATTCGCTTGAAAACTCACAATTCAAGGTCTATCACCGTTATCCCTGTGCTATATTTATTTTAGAAATTAATGAATTATAAGATAAGGATCATCTTATATGGCGGCCGATCCTCAGGAATTATGGATATATACAGAGTTTTTAAATGTTTATAGGGATTATGTATTATATCTTCAACAAATGGGCATTCTTTTAATCACAGCAATCTCTGTTATCTTTTTTAAGAACCGTAAAAATCAGAATTGTCCTTTTTACCTTACTATATACACCGCGTTCTTACTAGCAATAGTAAATTTATTTGTGGGGTTGTGTGTGTATAGCAATATCCTAGGTTTGATTTTAGATGCCTCCCAGAAGTTACCAGATTTAACCTCCCTGAAATTTGGTGTGTATTGGCAGTTTGGACTTGAGATAACCTCATTAATTGTTTTTGTAGTATCGATATTTTTTATCAAAAAGGAAAAGTAAAGTGAGACGCAAACTAGCATCAATTATGGGTATATTTTTCTTTATTCCATTTGCTTATAGCTTCGGATTGGATGATGTGTATGTTCAAGAAAAAAATAAAATTATAAGTTTTAAACAGGCTGTTACATCAAAGCAGGGCTATGTTGGAAAAAAGAATAATCATTATTTTTTATCAATAGGTAGTTATTCTACAACATTTGATTTAAACGGAAATATTAACTCTTTTGATTCTGCAACAAATATCCTCTTTCCAAAACGGGTTTTTATGGAACTAACTCTGATGAATCTATATCCAAATGCACAAATTTATTTTGATCAAGAGCCAATAGGAAATACTGATCAAGATGGTAACGCAAGAAAAGTTCTTTATCTTGAGAAAATCGGTTCATACTCTATAAAAATTAAAAAACCTAAAAACAAAGTTGCTCATCAAGTAGTGAAAATTGAAGATACGTGTAAAGTTGAATGCAGGGATGTGAAACCTATGACCTGTAACATATTTACCGAAAATTAACTTACCAGCATAACTTGATGGATAAAATCACAATCAAGGCTTCACTCTAATTTTATTAGAGAGATTATTATTTATACTAAAAAACCCAATTTTCTTTAACCATAAATTGTTCTAAATTGTTACATGGAATAGAGTAGTATTCACATATAGCGGGAATTTTAGTGCTATTGGGTTTATATCTTTCTTCAGTAATAATAGTAAGGTTATTAATTTTAGCTTTTGCAACAAGAAAGGGATCTGCACATAATCCGCCTGTTAATTGCTTAGTTTTTTCTATCATTCCTTGGAAATGTCCATTTTTTTCTTTAAATAACTCCATCATAAAATTTGCTTCAATGCCGCTTGGCTTATGAAAAATGTCTTTATTGTCGTTTGTCCAAGTTATTGCCGCTGTATTTTTATCCAAGCCTTGAAGCTCTTTAAATACTTCGATAACAGAAGCAACCTTTTGAGTTTTTATTAATTCGTCAAATTTAGCCCATAAGCTAGGAAATCTACTAGGGTAGTATTTGAAAAGCAAACTAAATGTTGAAGTATCAAAAATATACAATTTATTATACCTTTGCTAAGTAATATTCTTCCATTGTAATGAATGACTTAGGCTTTACATTTGCATAGTCAGCGGCTTTTTCAATGCTTATTACTCCTTGATGGTAATTTTCCAGAATTTTTGAAAAATAATTTTTACCTAAATACGATAATTGGGTGTAATAATAATGACCACTAGATTCTTTTGAATTTCTTTTGGCAATGTCATCATTCCAGGATTGTATTTTAGATTTATACTCTTCTTTGCTAATCAGTTGTAATGAGAGTAATTTTCTCCATATAACCTCTGTACTTACTTTATAATGTCCAGCGAGAGCAATTACTTCATTATCAGTAAGAATACTGTTTTGTAATTTAGTAATAAAACTATCATTTGGAATAAGAAAGTTTGCTGCAAATGAATTACATTTTACTTCAATATTTGTGGGATCAGAAAACTCTAGATTCCAGAACTCTCCAGCAAAGACATCTAAGTAGTTTTCTTTATAAATTAAGTGAGCAACCTCATGAAATAGGGTGAAAATTTGTCTATTTTTAGACATAGAGCTATTAAGAAAAATAATTGGAAACATTTGATCATAAATGCAAAAGCCTGATACTCTACTATCTTTAAATGCTTCTTTAAAAACATATACTCCATGTTCTGCTAAAACATTTCTCCATTCTTCTAGTGCTTGCTCTGAATTTTTCCATTTAGCTTGTTCTTCTATAGTAACACCCAATATAGCTCTTGCTTTTTTGGCTATATCGGACGTTGAGTTATTTGATTTAAAATTAAGCCAGTTCACTTTTTCTTTCTGCTCTTCATATTCACTTTGAAATAGCTCTTTCAAGTAAATTTGAAACGCTGTCGCTTTTCTGAATAGATATCGTATATGTGGAGAAAGGGTATGAATATCTTCTTGAGATAAGGCACGAAAGGATTTTTCTACATCTTTTTCTTCAGGGGGGGATGGAAAAAAGAAAATTGCTAATGGGCGATTATAATGTATAGATAACTTTTCTAATTGGCTATAAGTTGGATAACTTACCCCATTTTCCCATTCTTCATGCTTAGAGTTTTTTTGGCATTCCTCTTCAAGCGTATATCCAGCTTTTTCTCTAGCCCATTTTAAAATGGATGGATTAATAGGAATCTGCTCTGCCATCACAATACCTAATTTAACATATTAATAATTATTGTAGTACAAGTTGGAAAGTGAAACTACCAATGTTCCTTTACAACTCGGTCAATATATATTTATCAGTCGAAGTGATTTACTGTCTACATTGCGTCTACATGACTTTTTCGAACTTTCTAAAAACTACCGTAACTACTTGATTTTATTGGTGGGCCCACTAGGACTTGAACCTAGGACCAACGGATTATGAGTCCGCTGCTCTAACCAACTGAGCTATGGGCCCGGAGGAGGTGTCATTGTAATAGTTCTAAGGACTTAATACCACTACAATTTTTAAATTTTTTGCTAAATTCAATCATAATTGGGATAAGGTTTTGTTTATTCCTTATCCCAAAAATTGCATAGCTAGTTATCATCGCCTTCCAGGAAGCTGCGGAGCTTCTCTGAGCGTGATGGGTGACGTAGTTTACGTAGGGCCTTGGCTTCAATTTGGCGGATACGTTCGCGGGTTACGTCGAATTGTTTACCTACTTCTTCCAACGTATGGTCGGTGTTCATTTCGATACCGAAGCGCATACGTAACACTTTGGCTTCGCGTGGTGTTAGCGTTTCCAGAATTTCCAGCGTTGCTTCACGCAAGCCTTCGGCTGTGGCGCGCTCAATGGGTGATTCGATATTGCTGTCTTCAATAAAGTCACCTAAATGTGAGTCGTCGTCATCACCCACAGGGGTTTCCATTGAAATGGGTTCTTTCGCAATTTTTAAGACTTTTCGTATCTTGTCTTCGCTCAGATCCATTTTTTCTGCCAATTCTTCAGGTGTTGCTTCGCGGCCTGTTTCCTGGAGAATCTGGCGTGAAATACGATTGAGTTTGTTAATCGTCTCAATCATATGCACTGGAATACGAATGGTTCGTGCCTGGTCGGCAATTGAACGGGTGATTGCTTGACGAATCCACCAGGTGGCATAGGTAGAAAACTTATAGCCACGGCGGTATTCAAACTTGTCAACCGCTTTCATCAAGCCGATATTTCCTTCCTGAATCAAATCAAGGAATTGTAAACCGCGGTTGGTGTATTTTTTGGCGATAGAAATAACCAAACGCAGGTTGGCTTCAACCATTTCTTTTTTAGCACGTCTGGCTTTCGCTTCACCAATAGACATTTTACGGTTGATGTCTTTGATTTCACTGATGATCAAACCATATTCTTCTTCGAAGCTGGCTAGTTTAGCTTGTAAGCGCTTAATTTCTTCGCTGTACTCTTCGATGCGAGTCATGTCGAGTTTTTTCGCATGCTTGCTAATGATGGTTTCCAGCCAGGTTAAATCAGTTTCCTGACCGGGGAAGGTATCAATAAACAACTTACGAGGAATGCGTGCTTTTTCAATACATAAACGCATAATGGTGCGTTCGAATTCACGAATATGATTACGCAATTGTCGAAAATGGCGTGTTAATCGGTCAACTTGTCTTGAAGTCAGTTTTAATTTCAAGAAAGATTCAGACATTGCATCTAAAAATGCAACCGTCTTTGCCGACGTGCGACCATGCTCTCTCATTGCACTCATGGCATTCGCAAAGCATTCACGTAAATCGTCGAAATAAACTTTCGCTTGTTCAGGATTGGGGCCTTCATCAGCTTCACTAAGACCACCTTCACCTTCTTCGCCTTCTTCATCAAGTTCATCAAGAAGAAGTTCTTCCTGCTGTGACTCATCAAGCATAGAGCCAATGTTGGATGCAGGTGCTTCTTCTTCGACATCAGCAAAACCACTAATGATATCGCTAAGACGAATTTCTTCAGTGACAACGCGGTCATAATCTTCAAGAACCAATTGTACTGTTTCTGGGTAGTGCGCCAGAGATTTGAGGACTTGATAAATTCCCTCTTCGATACGTTTGGCAATGCGGATTTCACCTTCACGAGTGAGAAGCTCGACTGTTCCCATTTCCCGCATATACATACGGACTGGGTCAGTAGTACGGCCTGTTTCTTTGTCGACAGAAGCAAGAACAGCGGCTGCTTCTTCAACGTCTTCAGGTGCCTCTTCAGTTGTGCCGAGTAGGGCTAATTCATCTTCACTGGGTGATACCTCGAAGACTTTAATATTCATGCCTTCCAACATGCTGATGATGACATCAAAATGTTCGGTATCGACGATATTGGGTAACAGATCATTAATCTGTGCATAAGTTAGGTAATTTTGTTCTTTCCCTAAACGGATGACTTTTGTGATTTGCGAGTGCTGCTGTTCTTGATCATTCATAGTCGTCATAGGCATTGGTGAGGTTAAGGGCCACAAAAAGGTCTTGATTATAAACCCGCAATGGCAAACATGCCAGTATATTTTGCGTTATTTTTTATCATCAACATTTTGATGCCGTTGTTTCAGCATCTCTTGTAATTTAAGCCTTTCTGATAAAGTTAAGCCCTGATTACGAGATTTTGCAATGTATAAGTTAATTTTATTTTCTAAATTTTGTTTTTGCAAAAATAAAATAATATCAATGAATTCTTTTACCAGTGCTTGCTCAGGGACTTGATGGTCCCAACCAGCTAATTTTCCTAACGCCTCAAAATAGGGCGTATTACGCCATTGTTCAATGAGTGTGGCTGTATTAATTTCTGGTGAATTTGCAACTTGCAGTAATAGTTTTTTTAATAAATCCTGTTCCTTGTCGTCTAAAAGATTAGGATCGATGTAATTTTTACTCGCACTAAAAATTTCCGGGTTTTGCAGAAGCAAGGCTATGGCAAGACGAATCGGTGAGCGGGTAATGGTTTTAGTAGCTTGATTCGTTTGTGGGGTGTTATCGCTTATCATTTGTAAGAGCCGATGAGCTTCAATATGGCTAATGCGTGCTAATTCATTCAACAACAGTTGCTTGTAGGGACCATCCTGCATTTTCAATAGATGAGGTTTGGTTGCATTAACCAATTGGCTTTTACCGGCAACGGAAAGTAAATCAATGTCACGAGAAAGCGTTTCGAAGAAGAATTGATTTAAGGGCTTTGCCTGCTTTAAACGAGCCATAAACTGCTGATTGCCTTCCTCGCGCACAAGGCTGTCGGGATCATGGCCTTCTGGCAGAAAAATAAAACTTGCATTAAGTCCGGCGTTTAATTGGGGCAAGCAACTCTCTAAAGCTCTCCAGGCTGCCTGTCGTCCAGCTGCATCACCATCAAAACAAAATATCAAATGCTGCGTATGTTTAAGCAGCAACTGAATGTGATAAATGCTGGTGGCGGTGCCTAAGGCGGCAACGGCATTGTCAATGCCATGTTGTGCCAAGGCAATGACGTCCATATAACCTTCAACGACAATGATATTATCAATTGTCTTTTGTTTCTGCAGAATCTGGTGTAAACCATAAAGTTCGCGACTCTTTTGGAAAATAACCGTCTCAGGTGAATTTAAATATTTAGGCTTTTGTTGAGCATCAATGGCCCGTCCACCAAAACCAATAATGCGACCATGCCTGTCATGAATGGGAAAGGTGATGCGATGACGATAACGGTCGTAGGTTTTGCCATCTTCTTTTTCAATAAGCATTCCTGTTGCAATGAGTTCGCTGCGATGACTCTTGAATTGTTTTTCGAGATTTTGCCAATCGGGAGGGGCATAACCAATTTGATAAAGCTTGGCAATTTCCCCGGTAAGTCCGCGCTGACGTAAATAATTAATGGCAGCTTGCCCTTTGGTTTTAAGTGTCTGTTGATAAAATTGGCTAACTTGCGCTAATAATTGATAAAGGCTGAGTGATTGTTGGTTTTTCTCTGTGCGCCCTTCTCGGGGTACCTGAAGCCCGAGTCGTGAAGCTAATGTTTCTACGGCTTCAATAAAGCCTTGATTGAGATAATTCATGGCAAAGCTAATGACATTGCCACTCGCCCCGCAACCAAAACAATGATAAAACTGTTTTCTGGCGACAACGTTAAAAGAAGGGGTTTTTTCATTGTGAAAAGGGCAGCATGCCACAAAAGCGTGGCCACTCTTTTTTAAGGGAAGGTAGCTATCAATAAACTCAACAATATCGGTGCGAGTAAGCAGTTCATCAATGAATGGCTGCGGAATTAAGCCAGACATGATAAGGAATTAACTCAGTTTTGCCTTTATTAACGCACTGACTTTTGTCATATCGGCACGACCTTGAAGCTGAGGCTTTAGAAGAGCCATGACTTTACCCATATCGCTCATTTTTTCAGCACCAACTTCAGCAATTGCCTTGCCAATTAGCGCTTCAACTTGCTCTTGAGAAAGCGGCTCAGGTAAATAATGACTGATAAGATCCAACTCGAATTGCTCTTGTGCAACCAAATCATCACGTCCTGCAGCTTGAAATTGTGCGATTGATTCTTTCCGTTGCTTCGCAAGTTTATCAAGAATAACGAGCATGCGCTCTTCATCTACGTCGATGCGTTCATCAACTTCAACTTGCTTGACTGCAGCAGTAATGAGGCGAAGCGTATCCAGTTTCATTTTGTCCCTGGCACGCATCGCGTCTTTAATGTCATTGCTGATACGGTCTTTAATGGTCATGATTATTTACGTCTATGCTTAGCGTTACGGCGAGCAGACATGGATACATCACGAGAAACTTTCTTAAGATGACGTTTTACAGCAGCAGCTTGCTTGCGCTTACGCTCTGCAGTTGGTTTTTCGTAAAACTCGCGACGACGTAGTTCAGTTAGAATTCCTGCTTTTTCACAAGAGCGCTTAAAGCGACGCAGTGCGTATTCAGGATTTTCGCCTTCTTTCACACGAACGGTAGGCATTAACTTATTTCCTCTGATTAATTTAATATAATAGGCTGGCAATTCTAGTGCCAGTTAAGGCAATCGTCAAGTTTTATTGTCATACTGAATTTTAAATTCATTTAATTAAATTGCAATGAACTTGTCTGCGCATTCTTAGTGTTTGCGTTCTATCTTTCGTATTATAATGACAGATTATTTTTTGAGCATAGTGAAGAGGTATCGATGCGAGTACTGGGTATTGAATCATCGTGTGATGAAACGGGAATAGCGATTTACGACTCCAAGAAGGGGTTAATGGCACATGCTCTTCATTCACAGATGGCGACACATCAGCGTTATGGTGGGGTGGTACCTGAGCTGGCTTCACGTGATCATGTTAAATACATTGTCTCTTTAGTAGATGAAGCGTTTCATCAGGCGGCAATTACTAAAAAAGATATTGATGCGATAGCTTACACCGGTGGCCCTGGTTTAATTGGTGCTTTATTGACAGGAGCTTGTTTCGCTAAAAGTTTAGCGTTTGGACTTCAGATTCCAGCATTGGCTATTCATCATCTGGAGGCCCATCTATTGGCTGCTAAACTTGATTCCCCCGAACTTGAGTTTCCTTTTCTCGCCTTATTAGTTTCTGGTGGACATACCCAATTAATAGAAGCTCGTGCTTTAGGAGACTACCATATTATTGGTGAAACCTTGGATGATGCAGTAGGGGAAGCTTTTGATAAGACAGCAAAGTTAATGGGATTACCTTACCCTGGAGGGGCGATTTTAGCGAGTCTCGCCGATAAGGCATCAAATCCTGAAGCGAAGGCATTACCAGCATTTCCTCGTCCAATGACGGACAGACCTGGTCTGGATTTTAGTTTTAGTGGATTAAAAACGCATGCATTGACGACCTGGAATAATAGTAAAAAAGATGAACAAACAAAAGCTGCTATTGCTCACGCCTTTCAAGAAGCAATCGTTGAAACGCTTGTTATTAAATGTAAGCGGGCAGTCACTCAAACTGGCAGTAATCGTCTGGTCGTTGCTGGCGGGGTAGGGGCGAATCAGGCTCTGCGAGCAGCATTAACTATGCTCATGCAAAAGTCGGGAGGGGAAATTTATTTTCCTCGTCCAGAATACTGCACCGATAATGGGGCAATGGTTGCTTATGCAGGGTGCTTGCGTTTATTGCGTGGTGAAAAAGACGGTTACCAAGCAATTGAAGTCAAAGCACGTTGGCCTTTAGCATAAAGTTTGTTGGGTCAAAATGACCCAACCTACCTACACAAATGATTGAACCAGCAAGTTAAATTAAGTCGGTCTTTTGGGCTTTTTTTCTGTAGCTTTTTTCGGTGCAGTCTTCTTTGGTGCTTTTTCACCAGCTTTCTTCGCAGTCACTTTTTCGGCTGCCTTTTTCGGCGCTTTCTTTTTTGTTTTTCCGCTGGTTGCGGTTGTTGCTGGCTCTTTCTTTTCTTTCGACTGCGTTGAGTTTTCTATTTGTAATGATTGTGCAGGGGTTACTTGTGTGGGTAATGCTGGCGGAATAGGAGTAGAATTTTCAAGAGCTTGCTCTTGCTCCAGCTCTTGTTCCTTTTCTTGTTCAAGTAATGTTGCGCTAATTTCCTCTCTTAGCGACGAACGAGTAAATTTGATCTTTGGCTCTTGGCGATCAATTAATCGAGTGATGTTATCTCGATGTTTGTAAAGCACAAACATCGCAATAAAAAATAATGGAGGAAACATTAATAAGCCATCAGGAATAAAAAGGCTATACCATGGAGCCATTGTCATGGAAACGATAGAAGCCAGGGAGGAGTAACGAGTAAAGTTAGCAACGAGTAACCAAGTCGCAATAACTAAAACGCCAAGCATAAAATGCAATCCCAAGAATGCCCCGATGGCTGTGGCAACACCTTTCCCACCACGAAAACCAAAAAAAACAGGATACATATGGCCCATTACGGCGGCCCAACAAGTAAAACTCACTGCTATAGGGCCTGCACCGAGTGCTTTGGCAAATAAAACAGGAAGAAGACCTTTAAAAACATCCGCTAATAAAACAATGGCAGCATATTTTTTGCCTGCAAGTCTTAAAACATTGGTGGCACCAGGATTTTGAGAACCAGTGCTGCGCGGATCGGGAAGTGAAAAAATGCGAGAAACGATAACAGCCGAGCAAACGGAGCCTGCTAAATAGCCAACCACGACAACGAAAAGAAACAACAGGGCTGATAACATCACGCCTCCAAGCAAAGAAAAAGAACTTCATTATTAATGAAAGCTGAATCGTTGTGAAGATATCTAGATAGGAGATATGAGATGCAATGATAAAATTGAGTAATTTCTTATTAAAATAATACTAAATGGCTAATTAAATATCATGGCTATTGCTGGAGGTTGTCCTTATTCTGGTAGAAATAAACCTTGCAGATCATTGGTATAGCGTCGCCCCCAATCAGTAATTTGCCAGTAGGTGTCATGCAGGCTAATTAATCCTTTGTGGGCAGCTTTTGCAAGCAAAGGTTCTAACATTGTCAAAGAAAGTCCAGTTCGTTCACGAAAAAGAGCGTAAGGAATCGGTTGTTGCAGGCGTGTTGTGTTGAGCATAAATTCAAACAATAAAGAACTAGCTTCTATCTCCTCTTTGCTTGCGAGAAAAGGTTTGCTCCTGTCCAGGTAATCTGCGGGTTGACGATGTTTTCGTGTTCGATAAATCTGGCCGTTTGCTGTGGTGATTTTTCCGTGAGCACCGGCACCGATGCCATAATAGTCACCAAAGAGCCAATAATTTAAATTATGTTGGGCCGATTTGTCAGCGCGACAAAATGCTGATATTTCATAGCGAGAAAAATTCATGGATGCCAGGAGAGCTAACCCTTGTTCTTCTAGTTCATAAGCATCATCCTCATTAGGTAAAGCAGGTTGTTGCTTATAAAAAACAGTGTTGGGCTCAATGGTTAATTGATACCAGGACAGGTGCTCAGGTTGATGATTTATAGCAGTGGTTAAATCCTCCAGGCCCTGTTCAATGGACTGATCAGGCAGGCCATGCATAAGATCGATATTAATGTTATCAAATCCTGCCCGCCGCGCTGCGTCAATAGCACGATGAGCCTGTTCATCATCATGAATGCGGCCAAGACGTTTTAAATGGTCTGCATTAAAGCTTTGTATACCTAAAGAAAGTCTGTTGATTCCTAATTGACGGTAATCATTAAAGCGTTGTTGCTCGACGGTGCCTGGATTGGCTTCAAGCGTTATCTCTATATTCGTTGAAAACGAGATTAAATGACTCAATTGGTTGAATAGGGATTCATACGCTTTGGCCGATAGTAAGCTCGGTGTTCCACCGCCAATAAAGATACTGTTAATTTCAGACGCGCGAAAAAATAACAAATCCTCTTTAAAATCATTTACCAATGCCTGGACATAATCAGCTTCAGGTAAATTCCCTGGACTTTTATGTGAATTAAAATCGCAATACGGGCATTTGCGGATACACCACGGAATATGAATATACAGGGAGGTAGGCAGCATTGTTTTAAATCGGACTGGCTTGTTGGAGCATGCAATAGTATCATGACTATAAATTTTACAAAACATAGCATTGACTAACAAATTCTCCTTTACAGCGATTCCATGCCTGAAGGTGGATGAATAAAAAGGAATTAATTTTCTATTTTAGTTGATCTTTGTCGTTGGTATTTGCTCTACTTGATAATTTCCAGGAAGGTAATGAGAAGATGCGAGAGAAGCCAGTTTGTTCAAAAAAGGTGGTGATTGCTAAATCCAATCTGTTTACCATTGAGCAAATGCAGCTTCATTTTGCAAACGGTGCAGAACGAGTTTATGAACGAATTCGCAGTCATGGTCATGGCGCCGTACTCATTGTAGCGATTACTGCTGCAGAATCGTTACTTTTGGTTCGTGAGTATGCGGCTGGAACGGATGCTTATGAGTTGGGCTTTCCCAAAGGGGTGGTCAACCAGGGAGAGACATCCTTGGAGGCTGCCAATCGTGAATTACGTGAGGAAGTGGGTGTTGCAGCCAAAAAATTGCACTCGCTAAGAAGAATGACGTTAGCACCTGGTTATTTTGGTGCAGCGCTAGATCTGGTTGTTGCATATGATTTATATCATTCACCCCTACCCGGTGACGAACCTGAACCGCTTGAGGTGGTGGAGTGGCCCTTGGATGCTATGGATGAATTATTGCTACGGCCTGATTTTTCGGAAGCGCGAAGTATTGCTGCGCTTTTCTTAGTCAAACAATGGTGGAGAAAGGAAAAGAATAATGAATAAACGTGTGAGAGTTGCAGTCACCGGTGCTGCCGGGCAAATTGGTTATGCCTTATTATTTAGAATTGCTTCAGGGCAAATGTTTGGACCCCATACGGATGTTGAGCTGCAATTATTAGAGTTGGAAGCCGCATTGCCAGCACTTGAAGGGGTGGCAATGGAATTAGACGATTGTGCTTTCCCCTTATTAAAGCGCATTGTTTGTACGTCTTCCCTAAATCAAGCTATGGATGGAGTAAATTGGGCTTTATTAGTTGGTTCAGTACCACGCAAACAAGGGATGGAGCGCTCTGATTTACTACAAATTAACGGTGGTATTTTTACAAAGCAGGGGCAGGCTATTAATGATTATGCTGCCGATGATATCCGCGTATTTGTTGTAGGAAATCCCTGTAATACCAACTGTTTAATCGCAATGAACCATGCTAAAGATGTTCCTAATGATCGCTTCTACGCGATGACAACCCTGGATGAATTACGTGCTCGCACACAGCTTGCTAAAAAAGCGGGTGTTGATATTACTGAAGTGAGTCAAATGACCATTTGGGGAAATCATTCTTCCACGCAATATCCAGATTTCTATAATGCAAAAATTAATGGTTTACCTGCTGCGTCAGTGATTAATGATGAAGTTTGGCTAAAGGATACCTTTATTCCAACCGTACAACAACGTGGTGCGGCAATCATTAAAGCGCGCGGTGCATCATCAGCTGCTTCAGCTGCTAATGCAATTATTCAGGGAGTTAATCATCTAACCAATGATACGCCTGCCAATGAATCATTCTCAATGTGTTTGAGTTCGCAAGAAGAGTACGGTGTTGATGAAGGGTTAATTTTCTCTTTCCCTTGTCGACGTGTACATGGCGAAATTCAAGTTGTCGAAGGCTTGCAACTTAATGATTATGGCCAGGGCAAGTTCAACGCTACTTTAGAGGAACTACGTCAAGAACGCGATACCGTTAAGGAATTGGGCTTACTTGATTAATTGAAGCGTCGATTTAACTTGTCAAAAATCGTAATATCTCTGGCAGTTACCTATCAAGTTCTAACTGCTAGAGAGCAACCACTAAGATATTAGTGAAGTGCTAACCAAGATCCTCAGCCAAATAATTGTCGAGAAAATACTACGCAAATTGTTTTCGGAGACTTGCTATGCCTGGCATCAAAATACTATTTACTAAACGTAACAAAGAAATAGATAAAAATGGAAATGAGGCCGTTCATCTTCCTTCTTTTTTAAAAAGGGACGAAAGTTCAAGAAAGTCACTACTGAAGGCAATTATTTTTATTGATATTTTAAATGCCAATAATGAATACCCTGAAAGAACAACAGGCATTAATGCTTTGCAGCAATGTTTTGGAGACAAAAAGAGCAGAAAAGAGAGTCGTAAAAAAGCACTGGGCAGGTTGAACGATTTATATCACCGTCTTATTGCAGAAGTTACTGAAGAACAAAGCGATGATTTTTATCTTAATATCCATGAGTTGGCAAAGTATATTGATAAAATCAAAATCACGAATAGAGAAATCAAAAATTTTGAAGGTGATATTGGGAAAAAACTAAAACATCTTCAGGACGCTGTTCAACCGCTATATCAGATTAACCTCTCTTATATCAATGATAGTCTGGCTCGTTACCAGCAAAAACTACGTGTAACTTTACTGCAATCTCAAATTAAAACGGAGCTATGTGAACTGAGTCAACGGATTAAAGAGGCACTCCAGGCAGATGACTCAGGTCTAGTTTATCAACAACTTTGGGCACCTCTATTTACAAAACTCAAAATAGGGAGTCAAATCGATTTTTACTGGTTTAAAAGAACCTGTGACCATCTGGCGGTGTACCCGAGTAACCCTGAAGAATTAAAGCAACTGTTAACGAGAAAAATTACTGTTGTATCAAATGAGCCAATCTATTTTACAAATGATTGCCCTGGGAGTTGTACAGGTGAAATGCCAATGATTGAGCGTTATGAAGAATCAACCATATCATGGAGTTTGACTGAACGGTATAAGGCCTCTATTTTACAAAAAATTATTGATGAATTTCACTCACAATATCTTGAGTTACAAATAAAAGCGACACTAAGGCGTCTGCATTTGTATGGAAAAATTCTTGATAAAGAAATGCAACTGTGCATGCAAGAAAATCAAGAAGACAATTTGCTTTTAATAAGAAAAAATCTTGCAGCCATGAAGAGTAGGATGCAGTCTCAACCTAACAAAGAAAAAGCATCGTTAATATCCATTGCCAGTTTATTGCAACAAGTTTCCAAAAAACGGCTGAGATTGCCTCTGGATATTGAAAATTCGATTATTGGATTTGCAGCCAATCCAACGAAGAAGATTTGTCAATTTGGTGGTCAAGGAAACGTTATGTTGCCCTCAGATATATCTGCCGATAATTATAAATTACAAGATCGCTGCGAGAGATACTTCCTTACTTTTTTTCACAGTTTGTCTGGGGAAGATGCGCTTGATAAAGCAAAAAAACTGGATGCCTGGGAGTTCCCAGAGGCGGGAACTTTGGTTCTGGAATAGGAACGATTTTTTTGCAAGCTCATGATTCTAATAGTAATGACTTTAAGTTAGCACACATAGCGATCTTCATCCACGCGTAAAGCATGAGCTTCATTTGTGTTGTCTGGTAATGAGATTGGCAATTTGTTCTTTAATAATACCTTAATATTCAAATGTTATCTTTGCTACAAAGCAACAACCTGAATAATGTATGTGGTATACCGATCTGATGCAGCCTTTAGTGGCCAAAATAACAATTGCTCAACAAGAGCAAGCGAAATCTTTTTTGAAAAAATTGTTTTCCGGTTTAAGAAATGACGTTCATAAGGAAAAACTTCCAGTAGGCATGTTATTAGGGGTTATCGAAAAAGCATATGAAAAATTTCAAAGCAGTGAGGATGGTGCTGTTAACTTGGCCGAGTTTTCGCAGTATGTGTTAGGTCTTGCAATAATTTACAGCAAAGTCAATGAAGATAGCGCTTTTTGGAACGCAGATTTCATTGATTTGTGTCGGTCATTAACCAAAGATTTAAACTTGGCGGGGGATATTGCACAGGTTAGCAAGGATATAGCTACAGGTCGTAAAAAATTTACTACTAAAGGGTCTATATCGAACGAAGACAAGGCGATTAACTATCTGTTAAATCAATTAGAGAGAAGAGTTTTTCATGAATTACAGTTTCAAGCTGACGTTAATCTTTCCAAAATAAAAGGTTTATTTGCTAAATATCCTTCTGCTATACCATCATTTTCTGAGTACTGCTGCGATCTGGATGTTACTGAGTCACCAGAATTTGCTGCTTTTTTAATTGATCTTGAAAATCCAGATGATACCCATGAACTTATCAAAAAAATGGAGGAGTTTGGTCAGAGGGAGTGTGATGTAGAAAAAAGAGCAGAGTTTTTAAGGTTTCTGGCTGATTTAAGATTAAAATGGGGATCTATCCTAAAAGAATCTGCAAAAGTGAATAAAAACTCTACTCTTATTCAAGAGATGAAAATTAAATTCAAGCAGCAATTAGTAAATGAGACTAAGAATTTTATTTTAGAACAAAGTTCTTGGGCCATCATGAGTAAATTTGCCAATGTCTTTTCCGCAGAAATTGTGCTTAAACCAATTACTATGGAAATTAATGCTCGAATCATCGAGTTTTACGAGCAAGACCTTACTGTAGCGCTCAATGGAATGATGGCTTTTCATGCCTTATATAAAGATCTTCAATCAGCGGATTTTCTGCGGCAATGGCAAGAACTGTACTATAAATCGTTACAGTTAAATGGTGACAAAGAAGAGGTTATGAGTCAAAAAGCTAAACTTCAGTCACAAATTGAGGATACGGTTGAACCAATTCTTTTGGGGAACGATAGTACAATAGCTTTAAAGCGTATCTTTTATAGCAAGTTTAAATCGTTTGTTTTATTTCCTTCTCTTATCGAGAGGCTCTCTCAGCAATTGACGGATTTTGATAATCTACCCATATCGCAAGGAATTAAAGAAATAGAGAGAGTAGGGAATACGTTGATTGGCGTAAAAGGTATTGCTGCGAAAAAACTTGCCGTTGACCTACAAAAACAGTGGGAAGCTCTTTATTTTGAAGTGCAAAAATCTGATCGTGATGAAGAAAAAATTAAGGGTATGAAAAAACAATTTCATGATTCCTTGCATTCACAGGACGACTTAATGAATACGCATCGGGAAATTTGGAAACCTATCTTAATCAATATTGGTCTTGCACTGACTGTATTTGGTGCTGTAGCAATAATAGGCAAAACACTTTACTCCGGAATCAAGGATAATAAATTGTCGTTTAATTCTTGCCTGTTCTTTGCAAAAACGGCAACGCAGCAACATATCGAGGAATTGGATAAAAATTTGGCCCCTATAGCAGCACCCGCAGCTTAAACAAATCTATTGTCCATACTGTGTCATTCCCGCGAAGGCGGGAGTGACATGCTGCATAAAGACTAATTTACAACAGTCCTACCCTTGGGTAGTCTTTTCAATAATGACTCCAAAGGGAGCAAAAAGCTCTTTTCCATGGATTTTTACCTGAGCAAAGATTTTCGTAAAGCCAGCTTTTTCAGGTTCTAGATGAAATAGCAATTCAGGTCCTCCCTGGTCAGTTGCCTTTGTGGGCTCTTTACCCATAGGATGAAGATGAACAACTGTTTTGAGATCATCATTAAAGCCAACGATATGAGCAAAAGCTCCCATGATTGGTTGTAAGAAATGAATGGGTTGTCCCTTAGCATTAGTTACTATTATTTTTCCCATGGCTGGTTGCCCAACTTCCAGTGTGGCTTTATCAAAGGATAATTTGAAGTGATAGCCATCAACGACACTCTCATAAAATGGTTGATTATTAATTTTGTGCGTGATGTTTGCGGATTTGGGAGTGATTAAATCAGTGATAATATATTCCTGTGTGTTTGTTTTGAGTGGAACGAGATCCGCCCAGGCTCGATAAGTGGCATTTTTTCGAGCGGGTTGCCATTCAAATTGATACACGCCTGGTTCTTGTGTCGCTTGTGGATGAACATGACTGTAATCCGACAGACTGTCATCAATGACTAATAAATGAATTTTCTGGGTGTGAATTTCTTGAAGATCACTTAAGCGAACAAGTTTATTAGTTGCACTCTCAATAAGCTTAAAAAAGACAACTTTTTTTCCGTTACGATCAATTATTTTTTCAATTGTTAAATGGACAGTAGGTAATTTTTTTAACGAAACAGACTTTACATGATGTTGATGATGATGCTGATGTTCTGAATGAATATTAGCAGCAAAAGATTGATAAGCCATGGTCAACAAGGGAAAAATAAGTAAAGGTTTTTTCTTAAAAATACGACTCAGTTTTTTCACAACATGACTCCACTTGTGGTTTATATAAAAATTCGTTTTACTGGTGAGGCGTGAAGATGGCTTATATTTCACTGCGTCGCGCTCGCCACTGTTCAATAAAATTATATACCGTTGGCACGACAATCATATTTAAGCAGGTCGATGTGAAAAGGCCACCTAATAAAACTTGTGCCAACGGTCGTTCCAATTCTTTACCTACTGGCGAACCCCACAATAAAGGGATTAAACCGAGCGCTGCTGTAGTTGCTGTCATTAATACAGGAATCAATCTATCCATGGTGCCTTGGATGACCACCTCTTGTAATGGTCTTCCTTCTGCTTGTAATTGATTGTAACGAGTAACCAGAATAATGCCATTGCGAGCTGCAATACCAAAAAGCGTGATAAAGCCAATCATAGCTGCAATACTCATTTCGCCACTGGCTATAAAGAGTGACAGAACGCCTCCAATTAAAGCGAGAGGCAAATTAAAAAGTACCAAAATCGCTTCCCGTAGGGTGCCAAATGCTTTATACAACAGTAATAACATGGCAAGAATAGCCAAGCCACCTAAAAGCATGATGATACGAGCAGCCTGTTGCTGGTTTTCAAATTGTCCACCGTATTGAATGAAGTAACCAGCGGGAAGCTTTACTTTTTCTTTCACCAATTGCTTAACCTCACCAATCACTGCACCTAAATCACGATCTTCTACGTTAAAGGCTACAACAATCATGCGTTGCACGTTTTCACGATTAATCAAAAAAGGTTGTTCCTGCTCTGAAATTTCAGCAACTGCACGTAAGGGAATTTTTTCTGTTTGTGAGGAGACAATACCATGGGCATCAATTAGCATATCCTGAACCGCCTTAACACTGTACCGTCCAGACTCAGCTAGCCGTAAATAGAGATCAAAGGTACGCTGTCCCTCAAGTACGCTTGAAACCCGGATACCATTGAGTAAGGTTTGTATATCTTCAGAAATTTGCCCGACATTAATACCGTAATAAGCTGCTTTCTCACGATCAATTTTAATAATTAACTGCGGTACGTTAATTTGCTGTTCCTTGTTAATATCAACGATCCCTGGGATTTCTTTAAGTAGCTTGGTAATAGAGTCGCCTAATTGATTGAGGGTTGCCAGGTGATCGCCAAAAACTTTAATAGCGACTTGAGCTCGTACACCAGAGAGTACTTCATCCATACGATGGGCAATGAATTGGCCTATATTAAACACGGCACCGGGAATAGATGCTAAATCCTGACGAATGCGTTTTAATAACTCTGCCGGGGGCATGGTTTTATCTTTATCAAAGTCAAGATAAAGATCGAATTCACTGACATTAGGTGGCAATGCATCCTCATCTAATTCACTACGTCCTGCACGTTGTGCGATAGAAATAACTTGAGGATATTTTAATAAGCGTTTGCGAACTTGTTTACCTAAACGCATCGATTCTTCAACAGAGGTTCCCGGTAAGGTTGTCATGGCAATGATGAAATTCCCTTCATGAAATTCAGGTAAAAAGGCTGAGCCAAAAAATGGAAAGAGAGCTAAAGTCAATGCTAAAGCCAAGAGAGCTGCACTAATAATTAACCAGAAATGATGAAGTGACCAATGCAAAATACGTTGAAAATGATGCTTAAGCCAAAGCGCAAAACGCGATTCTTTTTCTTCATAATCATTCTCTTGTATTGGCAATAATACCGGCGAAGTTTGTTGCTGTGTCAACTCCCGTAAGGGAACAGGTTCATCATTTTGTTTCTCTTTTTTATTGACTAAGAGAAGATAGCAAAGCGCTGGGACTGCTGTTATCGAGACCACGAGGGAACCCAAAACTGAGGCGATATAGGCAACGGCTAAGGGAGTAAAGATTCGCTCTGTAACACCGGAAAGAAAGAAAATGGGGATGAATACTAAACAAATGATAATGGTTGCATAAATAACGGAGTTCCTGATTTCAAGTACGGCACCAAAAATAACCGATAAACTTGGAAGAGGGTTGGCTGACAGGCGATTCAAACGTAACCGCCGCACGACATTTTCTACAGTAATAATGCCATCATCAACGACCTCGCCAATAGCAATCGCAATGCCGCCAAGAGTCATTGCATTAATGCCAAGACCAAATAAACTCAGGATTAGGATACCAATGACAAAAGAAATAGGCATAGAGATAAAAGTAATCAATGAAGCGCGTATATTCATTAAAAAAATAAAGAGAACAACAATCACAATTAATGCGCCCTCTAAAAGCGCAAGGCTAAGATTTTTAATGGCTGCTTCGATAAAATTGGCTTGACGAAAAACATTTGTTATAAATTGTACGCCAGGTGGAAGAGAGGCTTTAATTTCCGCTAAAGCAGCTTCCACTTTATGAGTCGTGGTAAGAGTATCTGCTCCATAAGATTTGGAAATTGTGCCAATAACGGCATTTTGAGTCCCATAAGCACTATCACCTCGTTTTATTTCACCACCGAAAGTAACTGTTGCAACATTACCAATCGTGATTGGAATACCTTTGCGTGTTGTGATAATCGTTTTGCGTATGTCCTCCAATGTTTTTATTCTACCGATGGTTCCCACAATTAATTCTCTTCCTGATTTTTGCAGAAATGCACCGGGAACATTGCGGTTGGAATTTTCTAATGCCTGGCGAACTTCTTCAATGCTAATACGATAGGCAAGCATACGTTGAGAGTCTAAAAGAACTTGATATTGCTTTACTTCCCCGCCTAAAGAAACGACAGACGCAACGCCTCCTAAAGCCAGGATTCGTGGACGAATTACCCAGTCTGAAATGGTTCTTAATTCTTCGGGAGAGAGGCTGTCGCTGATTAGCGCATATTTAATCATCCAGCCCACAGCAGAAATAACGGGTAACATGACAGGAGGCGTTGTGCCGGGTGGCAGTTTACTGGCAACCTGTTGAATACGCTCATTAACTAATTGCCGATCGCGATAAATATCTGTTTTATCATCAAAAATAATCACAATGGTTGATGAGCCTGCGGATGTTCTTGAACGGACATTCGTTACCCCGGGAGTACCGTTAATTGCACTTTCTAAGGGATAGGTAATTAGAGCTTCAACATCTTGAGGGGCCATGCCGGGCGCTTCGGTTTGTACAACCACTTGAGGTGGAGCAAATTCGGGGAAAACATCGACTGGCATTTTTTGCAAGACGTAACCACCCAGAATGCATAAGGCAAGGGTCAGGGCCAGCACCAAGGCACGATTGGCAAGTGACCATGCGACGAGACGATTAAACATCTATTGCTGATCCTCTGTTGTTGATGGTTGTCCACCGGTTAGCCAAAGAGTATAAAGTTGCCGATTTCCTTGAATAACAACCTCATCACCTTCAACAAGACCCTCAATAATTTCCGTATTCATGTCATCGCTCATACCCGTTTTGACAACGACACGTTGAAACTGATTGCCTTTGCGGCGGAAAACAAATTTTTCATCGTTTGCTTCCAAAATAGCGGTATTAGGAACGGTAAGTGCCTCTTTATTTTCTTGTAAAACCAAACTAGCCCGTGTAAACATACCAGGCTTTAATAAATCGTCGGAATTATCAAGAAGGATTTGCACATTGACGGTTCTTGTAATGGAATCAAGGTTCGGCTCAATCAAAATCACTTTGCCGATAAAAGTTTGCTTGGGATAGCTTAATACATGCAGGTAAGCCTTTTGCCCAAGTTTTACCTTCCCTAGATCTTCTTCATAGACTTTAGCAATCATGAGAAGACGATTTCGATTACTAATATGAAAGAGAATGGTATTGGGTTCTACTGCTTGTCCAAGCGTGACATTTCGCGCATCAACAATGCCTGACATGGGCGCATTAATGACAATACTTGGAGGAGGATCTCCAATTAATCGCGATTGCACTTTGAGCAATGGTTGTCCAGTTTTTACTTGATCGCCAAGATTGGCATATAAGGCCGCAACATTACCGCTAATTCTTACGCTGACATCTGCTTGTTCATCAGGTAAAAGTTGAATTTCTCCATTAAGGCCAAGTGTTTGCACCAATGGGCTCTTACTTGCTTTAATAAGTTTTAAATCGATGATGTTCTCTTGTTCCTTCGTCAAAAAAACAGGTCCACGGGGTTTATCTGATATTTCAATTTTTTCACCATGGGCAAAGATGGCCACACTATAAGTCATGGGCAACAAAAAAATGAGCCAAAAGGGTAATGGTCTTTTAAGAAATTTCATGATGAATGCACACATTGATAATCCTGTTATCTGAAAAGGGGGCACATAGCGCCAACTTGTTATTTCCCAATGCTGTACATAATTTCACTACGGCTTGTAAGTATTTTTCAAGAATATTGAGTCTGGTTGTCTGCAGTTCATTCTGTTGCCGTTGGATTTGCAGGACCTCAAGTAAAGAGATTTGGCCATTTCGATAAGCTTCTCGGGCTAATTTCACATTGCGCTGAATTAGTTTGCTGGTTTCACCAGTTTGCGATTGACTTAACGTCATTTGTAACGCTTTTACTTGCCCGTAACTGCTTGCAATCTCCGTTTTAATCGCTAGTTGAAGAGCTTGTACTTTGATAAGATTTTGAGTGCCGGTGAGTGCTGCAGCTCTAATCCGTCCCTGGTTCGCATTAAATAGCGGTAGGGGAATGGCTAAATTCACATTAAGGGCGCGATCGGGTTTTTGCACTGGAGCCCCGTCGACTGCAATTTTATCTTGTTGTACCCCTAAGCCCACGGTCCAATCTGCCCATCGTTCGGCACGAGCAAGCTGGTGGTCGGCTTGGGCACGATGAAAATTTAGCCAGGCAATTTGTATCTCTGGCCGCTGTTGTAAGGCGTTGGTTTGTAGTTCCGCTAAAGCAGGTAATACTCCAGGTTTTACCAGGCGTTTATCGAGGATTAATGGGGTTTGTTCGGTGCGTCCTAACAATTGATTAAGTTGGGCCACTTGATTTATTTTCAAACTATCCAGGCCCTGCTTTTCCTGTAAAATACGTTGGTATTCCAATTTAGCGGTGTTGGCATCCAGTTCCGAGACTTCTGCAGCATAAAAACGTTTTTGACTAACCTGCATTAACTGCTGATTTATAACTAAAAGATTATTCAATTGCTTTAAGCGTTTATCGGTAATTTGAATTGCATAAAAACTGTCAGCAACCTGACCTCTAAGTTGTCGTTTAGCATTTCTGATTTCTGCCAGGGCAATGGCAATATCTACGCGAGCAACGTTCTTCTGTTTTCCCAAACGCCCAGAAACCGGGAACGCCTGGCTAAACCCTACACTGCGTGTATATTCGCCTTCATTAGTAAAAAAACGATCATCGGTTGTTGCCAGTTGTAAACTTGGATTTGGCCATAATCCTGCCTGCTTTATGCGAGCTGCTGCAAGAGAAACATTATATTGTGCTGCTTTTAAATCTTTATTATTTTCAATAGCAATTTTTGTTAGTTGATTTAAATTCAAAGGCGAAGCAGCCACGCTTAAGGCTGGCACCAAGCCGATTATAGTGCAGAGTGCTCTTGTAAAATGTACTCGACAAAACCTCATAACGTAGTCCACTTCAAGCGCAATGCATTAATAATCACTGAGAAAGAACTCAATGACATCGCAGCAGCGGCGATCATTGGGTTGAGTAATAAGCCTGTTAATGGGTACAAGATTCCTGCGGCGACAGGAATGCCTAAGGCATTATAAATAAATGCAAAAAATAGATTTTGCCGAATATTGCGCATAGTTGCTTCTGAGAGGCGTCGAGCTTTAACGATGCCATGTAAATCACCATGGAGCAAGGTAATTCCAGCACTTTCTATAGCCACATCCGTTCCTGTACCCATGGCAATGCCAATGTCTGCTTTAGCAAGTGCAGGGGCATCATTTACGCCATCACCAGCCATAGCAACGAGTTTGTTTTTCTGTTGTAACTCAGCAACAATGCGGCTTTTATCGGCTGGCAACACTTCAGCGACAATCTGTTGAATACCAAGTTTGGCTGCGACTGCTTCCGCTGTTTTGCGATTGTCACCCGTTAACATAACTATCTCGATACCCTCTTCTTGTAAGGCTTTAAGGGCTTTGCTCGAGTTGTCTTTAATGGGATCTTCAATGACTAACATGGCTGCAATTTCATGTTCAACTGCCATGTACATAACAGATGCGCCTGTCGCTCTTAATTCATCTGCTTTCACTTGAAAAGCGGAAATGTCGACTTGCTCTTCTTTCATCAAGATTGCATTGCCAATGGCGATAGATTGACCTTTAATGATGCCACGGACTCCTTTTCCTGAAGGTGCGTCAAAATTTGTAACAGTCAATAGAGCTAACTCTTTCTCCTTGGCTGCCAAAACAATCGCGCGAGCCAGGGGGTGTTCGCTGTTATTTTCCAAGGAAGCTGCGAGTGATAAGGCTTCTTCTTGTGAAAATTGGGGTGTAATGATTTGTGTGAGTTTGGGATGTCCTTCGGTGAGTGTTCCTGTTTTGTCTACTACCAGCGTGTTGATCTTTTCTAAACGCTCCAAAGCCTCTGCGTTTTTAATGAGTACGCCTGTACCAGCACCTTTGCCCACACCAACCATGATGGACATCGGCGTTGCTAAACCTAAAGCACAGGGGCAAGCAATAATAAGAACAGAAACGGCAGCAATTAACCCATAACTTATAGAGGGTTGTGGACCTACTGCGAACCAGATACCGAAGGAAAAAAGTGCCACCAAAATAACAATAGGAACAAACCAGGCAGCAACGGTGTCTGCAAGGCGTTGTATTGGGGCACGGCTGCGTTGCGCTTCACTCACCATTTGGACGATGCGTTGTAACATGGTATCGCTACCTACATGAGTAGCTTTCATAATAAAGCTGCCCGTTTGATTAATAGTCCCACCAATAACTTTTGCACCTAATTCTTTGGTGACGGGAATGGGTTCTCCGGTAATCATTGATTCATCAATGTTGCTATATCCCTCGATAATTTCCCCATCAATTGGGATTTTTTCTCCGGGGCGGACACGCAGTTTGTCGCCTGTTGCAATTTTATCCAGGCTAATTTCACTCTCAAGGTTGTTATCGTCCAATCGATGAGCGGTATCTGGGGCTAACTTTAATAAAGCACGTATAGCCCCACCGGTTTTTTCGCGAGCTTTAAGCTCTAAAACCTGACCTAGTAATACCAAGGTAGTTATTACCGCTGCTGCTTCAAAATAGACTGGTATAACGCCCTGGTCATTGTGAAAACTTAAAGGGAAGAGCGCTGGAAACAAGGTGGCAATAACGCTATAACCCCATGCTACCCCCGTACCCATGGCAATAAGTGTAAACATATTTAAATGTCTGGTTTTCAATGATTGCCAGCCACGAAGAAAAAAAGGCCAGCCACACCATAAAACAACGGGAGTCGCTAGCAATAGTTGAATCCATATTGAAAGTCGTGCTGGAAAATTGGGAAATAAATGTGCTTCACCCATAGCAAGAATGAAAACAGGCAATGATAAAATGAATCCAACCCAGAAACGAAAACGCATATCTGTGTATTCAGGATTTTTTTCTTCTTCCAGAGTAATGGTCTCAGGCTCTAATGCCATGCCGCAAATTGGGCAATTCCCTGGTTTATTTTGGCGAATTTCAGGGTGCATGGGGCAGGTATAAATTGCTCCTTGCAGTGTGCGAGATGATTTCACGGATTGTGAGGTTGCTTGAGCATGGCAACAGCTATGTTGATGTTTGGATTTTTTAGAATGATGATGCTGATGGTCATGATTCATAATTTACTTACTCGTATTTTTGCAGCAAATTAATAATTTCGCGAATACGTTCATTTTTGTCGGCTTCGCAACCTGTAGTACAAGCCTGCGCTAAACAGTGACCAATATGAGTTTCTAAAACGCTCAACTCAATTGTCTTTAGCGCATTACGAGAGGCTCGCAATTGCGTCATGATATCGACACAATAACGTTTTTCCTCAATCATTTTTTTAATGCCTTCAAGTTGTCCAAGAACACGATTAATCCGTGAAAGTTCTTTTTCATGAGTAGGATGTTTCAACATACTTTTCTCCAATATACCCTATAAGGTATATACCCCAAGGGGTATATTGTCAAGTGAGGAATTAGTAATCAACGGGACAAAATTCTATCTTTATGAAATAATTAGTTTGTTAGCTGTTATTAGATAATCGCTGTACAAGGAAGCCATATTATGATTTTAAAAACTTATGACATTAACAAAATAGATCACTTGACTACACCTGAGGAAGCCTTGCCCATTACACTGGATTCCCCTGCATTAGATATTTTTACAGATTTCCAAAAAATAGAACCTTTAGTGATTGATGAATCCCTGAGCGTGGTGGCAGCGGAAGATTTGATGAAGAAAACACATGTCAGATTAAAGCTAGTTATGAAAAATGACGAGTTTGTTGGTGCTGTGGCCTATGCTGACTTGGTTGGCGAGAAAATGATGGCGCTCTCTCACCATACCCCTAGACATCAAATTTTAGTTAGTGACGTGATGACACCCCGGACTGGTTTAAAAGCGATTGCCTTTCATGATTTGCAGCGGTGTAGGATAAGAGATGTGGTCGAAACATTGAAGAATGAAGGAAAGCAACATTTTTTAGTTATTGAAGAGGATATCCATCATATACGCGGTATTCTTTCTGCAAGTGATATTGCGCGTCGTCTTCACGTCCCCATCGATATTAATAGGGTATCTACGTTTATAGATATTTATAAAGCACTTAATCATGACAGGTATTAACTAGTTTCTTTGTCTTAATCGATGCTGCAGTAACTAGTGTGGTGTCGATTATAATAAAGATTATTTAAGATACTTTATGATTTAATTATTGCCACATTGGATTTGGTTTGACATAATGATCAATTATTAATCTTTTTGTGACAATAATGAAGTTTCGCGTTACTTTCTTACCTGTATTTAAACCGCTTGATATTGATTCCAACTTAACCATTGAAAAGCAGACAGACCTATTTTTGATGGAAGCCAGAGAAGTCATAAAACTGGCTATGGATCATACGAATGAATTGATAAGTGAAGAGTCTGATTGCATGGGAATTGTAATTGGGCATGAAGATTTTTTTGAAAGTGGTGGAAAACACATTCAATGTGTTTCTCAAGCCCAAGGATTAAATTATTTTGTAGAGGAACTTGCTAAGCTCAGTGAGAACTACCCCAATATTCTGCTTATTCCTGGAACTATTTATTTATCCGTTGAGAAAGAAATAACTGATCGCAAATTTTATCGTCAGAATAAATCAAAAAATTATAATGCTGGGCTCTACGTACAGAATATTAGTCCAGTGTTTTATCAGGGACAGTTATTAAGGCTAATCAAAAAAGGGGATTATTTAAAAAGTGTTACTAAAACTGCTAAGTCTCGATTGATACGCAAGTCCTTATGTTTGGAAGCGGATTTTGTTGAAGCTCTAGGATCTAATTGTGAGCGTTTAGAAGTAGCTAGCTATGCTGAGGATGAGCTGGAACACTTGGTCCCCAGGGTAGTGATGTTTGGAAAAACTCCTTTGCCTGGAGAAGGTGCTTTGTTACGTCAACTTGATTTAACTGATAAAGCTCTTTTCTCACCAGAATTTACCATCAAGGGTATTCGTTTTGGCTTGGAAATTTGTGCCGATCACCAAAAGGCAGCAAAGGGAGAAAAAAAGCCTCTGGAAGGATTAGATATTCATTTACTAACGTCTTTTGGTCAAGTTCCTGTTTATGATGGCACTGAAGGTAGAGGCTTTCTAATCCGTGCAGATCATGACAGTTCAACAATTCTTAAGGATAAACGAGTACTTGATATCAATAGGCCTTTTGAAATATACAAAGATAATCGATCTGCTCTGACTAATCTTTCTATGTTTTCAAGCACAGAAGACAATGGGCCAACAGTAGCCACCCTAGAACAAACATCAGCATCAGCGTCAACTTCTAATTGATGCGCTAAGAACTTAAAAAGTTAATTAATGTTTAAAATGGCGATAACCCGTCAGCACCATTGCTATCCCAGCAGTATTTGCTCTTTCAATAATTTGTTTATCACGGATAGAACCTCCTGGCTGAATAACAGCCGTGATACCTGCTTCAATGGCCATATCGACTGTATCTGTAAAAGGAATAAATGCATCGGATGCCAGAACTGCACCTGTGGTAGAGTATCCCCCTTCTTTTGCTTGCCATAAAGCGATGCGTGTACTCATGACGCGACTGGTTTGTCCGGCACCAATACCCAAAGTAGCCGTATTTTTAGCGAGAACAATGGCATTTGATTTGACATGTTTGACTGCTATCCATGCAAACATTAAATCTTGAATCTCTTGCTTTGTCGGTTTTTTTTCAGTTATGAAGTTAAATTCTTTGTTATTAATTAAATAGTCGTCATGCTCTTGCACAAGTAATCCACCATGAATGCTACGCAGGTCTAATCTGGATTCATTTCGTACCTGCCATTCGCCGGTGATTAAGATACGAATCGCTGGTTTTGTGGCAAAAATAGCTTTGGCTGCTTCAGTAATAGCAGGAGTAATGATGACTTCTGCAAATTGCTTTTCCAGAATAAGTTTGGCGGTTTCTTCATCAATCGTTTGATTGAAGGCTAAAATTCCACCATAACTTGAGATTGGATCAGCCTGGAAGGCACGTAAATAAGCATTTCCAATTGTGTCACCTAGAGCTATTCCGCACGGGTTGCCGTGTTTGACAATCACACAGGTTGCTTCTGTTGTCGGGAATGAACGAACGCAATCATAAGCGGCATCGGCATCAAGCAGGTTATTATAAGAGAGTTGTTTTCCTTGAATTACTTCCGCCATAGCTAAGGAATCTTGCGGGGGATTTTTATCTCGATAAAAGATGGCCTGCTGATGAGGATTTTCACCATAACGCAGCTCAGATTGTTGTTTAAACTGACATGTCAATACAGAGGGGAAACCAGAAGGTTCTTTAGCATCATTTAATGTGCCTAAATAATTAGCGATAGCGGCATCATAGGCTGCTGTATGAGCAAAAGCTTTTTTTGCTAATAAAAATCCCCAATTTTTCGGAGCTTTTTTAGTACGTAGATACGTTTCCACTGAATCATAATCATCAGGAGTAATTACAACAAAGACATGAGCATGATTTTTCGCAGCCGAGCGAATCATGGCTGGTCCACCAATATCGATATTTTCGATAGCTTTTTGAAAATCGCAATCATGGCTGCTAATAGTTTGTTCGAATGGATATAGATTTACCACCAATAAATCAAATCTTTCGATTTGGTGTTCATGTAAGAGAATTTCATCTTCTTGTCCACGTGCTAAAAGACCTGCATGAATTGCCGGATGTAATGTTTTGACTCGACCATCAAGCATTTCAGGGAAATGGGTACAAGAACTAACGTCCGTTACTGGTAAGTCATGACTTTGCAAAAGCGCTGCTGTATTACCCGTCGCAACCAGTTCAATTCCATGACTGTGAAGTACCTGCCCTAATTTTACAATGCCCCGTTTGTCAGAAACACTTAACAATGCTCTTTTGGGAATGAAAGGAACAAAATTCTGGTCAGTCATGATTATGAGATCCATTAAAACGCAATTTATAGTTCAGTGCATATATTCCGCGGCGTGTTGGACCAAAGTCTATTAGCGGCGGGTAAAAACTAATAAGCACCAGCCATCCATTGTTTTGGAGTCGTGGTGATTAAAATCAGTTTGATAGGCCTCAATTAACGAGGCTGCCTGATCTTCCAAAATTCCAGAGATTATCAGGGTCCCATTGGTTTTAAGCAAGTCTTTAAATTTGCTTTGCAAACCAAGCAGTGGTGCTAGCAAAATGTTAGCGATTAATAAATCAACCTTACTATCCAAATTCTCAGGAAACCCTATGCTTAGTTGGGAGGCATTCTCCACATTGGCAAGAGCATTATTGGTAGTTGCTTGCAAAGCCTGCTCATCAATGTCTACAGCATACACCTTGGCAGCACCAAGTTTTAATGCAGCAAGAGCAAGAATTCCTGAGCCACAACCATAATCAATCACTGTTTTATCTTGCAATGGCGCCTGGTCAAGCCAAGTTAAGCAAAGAAAGGTTGTTGGATGAGTTCCTGTGCCAAATGCTAATCCGGGATCTAAAATCAAATTAACCGCGTTCGGTTCTGGCGGCTCCATCCATGAAGGACAAATCCATAGATTCTGGCCAAAGCGCTGTGGTTTGAAATCTTTCATCCAGGCGCGTTCCCAATCCTGATCAGCCAAGGTATGGAGGGAAAATTGCAAATTCTGATATTGCGAACTTAAATTTTGCATCGCTTGCTTTGCATCATTCTCTTCGGCATACAGGGCATTAATAATCACATCAGGCCAAAGGGGCATGGTTCCTGGTTCTGGCTCCAAGACAGGATCATCATGTTTATCAGTAAGGGTAATCGATAAAGCGCCAGTTTCTTCCAGCGCTTCACTTAATGCATCCACATCATCACGGTGGCATTGATCAATTTTTACTTCATACCACACGAAATTATTCCTTCAACATTTTTTCTAGATAATGGATATTCGTTCCACCTTGCATAAAAGCCTTATCTTTAAGAATACGTTGATGTAATTCTGTATTTGTTTTAATGCCATCGATAATAATCTCATCGAGCGCATTGCGCATTCTGGCAAAGGCTTCTGCCCGTGTTTCGCCATAACTGATTAGTTTCCCAATCATGGAGTCATAGTTCGGTGGTACGGTATAACTACTATAAATGTGAGAGTCAAAACGAATGCCTGGTCCCCCTGGTTGGTGCAGTAAACGAATAGTACCAGGTGAAGGCATAAAGGTTTTTGCATCTTCAGCATTGATTCGGCATTCGATAGCATGACCGCGAAATTTGATATCTTCCTGCTGTAACGTAAAGGGTATGTCACTGGCAATTTTAATTTGTTCTTTTACAATATCGATACCGGTAATCATTTCAGTGACTGAGTGCTCAACTTGAATACGGGTATTCATTTCAATGAAATAAAAGCAACCATCTTGATACAAAAATTCAAAGGTTCCTGCGCCACGATATTTTAATTCACGGCAGGCATTAACGACTGATTCACCAATTTTTTGGCGCAATTCAGGGCTAATACCAGGAGCAGGTGCCTCTTCAACGACTTTTTGGTGTCGGCGCTGCATGGAACAATCGCGCTCACCTAAATGAATGGCATTCCCTTTGCCATCACCAAGCACCTGAAATTCAATATGCCGTGGATTTTCAAGAAACTTCTCCATATAGACCATGGAGTTATTAAAAGCTGCTTTTGCTTCACTACGAGTTAGTGCGATGGCATTCAGCAAATTTGCTTCTGTATGCACAACGCGCATGCCACGACCACCACCGCCGCCAGCGGCTTTAATAATGACCGGATAGCCAATTTGACGACCTAGTTCAAGATTGCGGGCATCATCGTCAGTTAGTGGACCATCTGAACCTGGAACGCAGGGAACGCCTGTTTTTTTCATGGCAGCAATGGCAGAGACTTTATCACCCATTAAGCGAATGGTATCTCCGCGTGGTCCAATGAAGCGAAATCCACTCTGCTCAACAATATCTGCAAAATCTGCATTTTCAGATAAAAAACCATAGCCTGGATGAATTGCAACAGCATCGGTAATTTCTGCCGCCGAAATAATCGCTGGGATATTTAAATAGCTTTTTTGGGAACTGGCAGGCCCAATACATACTGTTTCATCAGCAAGGCGTACATGGAGTAAGTCTTTATCAACATCAGAATGGACTGCAACAGTTTGAATGCCAAGCTCTTTACAAGCACGTAAAATACGAAGTGCAATTTCGCCACGGTTGGCGATAACAATTTTACTAAGCATCAATTAACTCTCTTATTCTTCAATGACAAATAGGGCCTGGTCATATTCAACGGGTTCACCATTAGCCACCAGAATATCCACTATTTTCCCTGCTCTATCCGCTTCAATTTCATTAAACATTTTCATTGCTTCAACAATACAGAGTGTATCGCCGACTTTGACTGACTGCCCGATAGTTACGAAAGGTGCCGCATCGGGAGAGGGTGATGTATACATTGTTCCTACCATTGGCGAGCGAACTTTATGGCCTGCAGTTACTGGTGCTGTAGCTTTATTTTCACTCGGTGCTGCTGCAGGTGCTGCTGGTGGTGGGGTCGAGTGTACTGGCGGAGCGACATAACGTATTTGCGCAGGATGTTCGCCTGAGTAATTGTGGCGGCTTAAGCGAACCGATTCTTCGCCCTCTTTAATTTCAATTTCAGAGATACCGGTTTCTTCTAATAATTCGATCAATTTTTTGATTTTGCGAATATCCATTGATAATAACTCTCTAATTTAATTCGTTGATAATTGCTTGCAGAGCCAGGGAATATCCCTTAACTCCTAACCCACTGATAACGCCTTTGGCGATATCGGAAAAATAAGAATGATGGCGAAAAGATTCGCGCGCATAGATATTGCTGATATGAACCTCAATGAATGGAAGATTTCCAGCTAATAAGGCATCGCGTAAGGCAATACTTGTATGGGTAAAAGCGGCAGGATTAATAATGAGATAATCCATTTTATCGTCTGCTGCCTGATGAATCATCTCAATCAATTCAGCCTCATTGTTACTTTGTTTGCTGGTAAGCGAGATGCCAGCAGTTTTGGCTTCTTGATTTAACAAGACATCTAACTCCTTTAACGTCATTGAGCCATAGACATTAGGCTCGCGTAATCCTAGACGATTCAGGTTTGGCCCGTGGAGAACAAGTATTTTCTTCATCATAAGGAGATTTGACAAAATTGAAGGGATTCTGCCTGATCTTTGTAATAATGTCTAGATGTCCGAGGATATCGGCATGATGTCAGCACGATAGCAGTTTTTTTCCAGTCATGCTGTGCGAAGGAGTTATTTTCTTATGACGTTATGAAGGAGAATGACAGATGGAGGCAATTTAGAAACTATTTACGGCAAAAAGTAGGCAAATTTCGTAAATTCACTGGTAATTAAGTGAAGGCTCAAATTAAAATCACTAATTTTTGGAGACATTGTATTGAGTGGTGTAAGGCATCAATATCAGGATTTAATTACCATTTTTAACCGTTGTTTTGAAGCGAGATACAACACGAAATTAGTTAAAGGGGATACAGAACCTGTTTATCTTCCTGCCAACGGAAAACAACCCTATCATGCCATTTTTTTTGCGCATGGCTTTTTTAGTAGTGCGCTCCATGAGTGTGCCCATTGGCTTATCGCAGGCAAGGAGCGCAGAAAACAAGTTGATTATGGTTATTGGTATGAGCCTGATGGCCGCACGGCAGAGCAACAAATTATTTTTCAACGGGTTGAAGCGAAACCACAGGCTTTAGAATGGATACTCTCCGTTGCTGCAGGATATCGTTTCTACGTTAGTGTTGATAATTTAAATGGGCAAGCCTTGGATGTTGATGCGTTTAAACAAGCTATTTATCAACAAGTAGTTTCTTATTGTGAACGAGGATTGCCGCAACGAGCTGCTCACTTTCGTCAGGAGTTATGTCAATTTTATGCAACACCGTCACCGTTGATGATAGAGCAGTTTAGTATCGAGAAAATTTAACACAACACTTTTCTTGCAAAGCGATAAAGGCTGTACTTCAATAACACTTTGAAATACCTTAATAATGATAAGCTTCTAGTATAATGCTATTGATGTTTCGATCATAGTTGCACCAGGAATTTGATTTGAGATGTCAATAAATTCTAAACGATTGTGATAAGCAATGGATTGATTTATGGCGACTACCTATATTACTGATGTTACTTTGCGTGACGCACACCAGTGCTTGATAGCGACTCGAATGCGTACGGAAGATATGCTGCCTGTATGTCCTAAAATGGATCAGGTTGGTTTTTGGGCAATGGAAGTTTGGGGAGGGGCAACCTTTGATGCCTGCTTGCGATTTTTAAAAGAAGATCCCTGGCTAAGATTGCGGCAATTACGTAATGCTTTACCCAATACCCGTTTATCAATGTTATTGCGCGGTCAAAATTTATTGGGTTATCGTCATTATGCTGATGACGTGGTGCAAGCTTTTGTGAAACTTGCCGCGAATAATGGTGTTGATGTCTTTCGTGTTTTTGATGCGTTAAATGATGTGCGTAATTTAAGGGTGGCCCTGGAAGCAGTCAAAGCAAATAAAAAACATGCGCAAGGAACAATTTGCTATACAACGAGTCCGGTTCACACCCTGGATAATTTTGTTGAATTAGGTAAAGCACTTGCTGAGATGGGTTGCGATAGCATTGCTATTAAAGACATGGCCGGTTTATTAACACCTGCTGCGACGGTGGCTTTATACAAGGCCTTGGCTGATGCGACGCAGTTACCTATTCATCTTCATAGTCATTCTACTTCCGGACTTGCTAGTATGTGCCACTACCAAGCCGTTCTTGCCGGTTGCAGGCATATTGATACAGCTATTTCCTCCTTTTCCGGGGGCGCTTCTCATCCTGCGACTGAATCATTAGTGGCGGCATTAGCAGGAACGGAGTATGACACTGGTTTAGATTTAAATATTCTTCTTGATATCGGTGAGTATTTCAAAAAAGTCCGTAAAAAATATCAACAATTTGAAAGTGAAGCCCAAGATATCGATCCCCGAGTACAAGTTTACCAAGTGCCAGGAGGAATGATTTCGAATCTGTACAGCCAATTAAAAGAACAACAAGCTCTGGATAAAATAAATGCTGTGCATGCTGAAATTCCTCGCGTACGCCATGATTTAGGTTATCCTCCATTAGTGACGCCAACATCGCAAATTGTTGGTACACAAGCGGTAATGAATGTTTTAACAGGGGAACGCTACAAAACCATTACCAATGAGGTCAAACTGTACTGCCAAGGCAAATACGGTGCTGCTCCTGGAAAAATTAGTCAAAGTTTACGTAAAAAAGCCATTGGTCGCACGGAAATTATTGATGTTCGGCCGGCTGATTTAATTCCCCAGGAACTTAGCCGCTTACGACAGGAAATTGGCGAGCTTGCAAAAAGCGATGAGGATGTTCTTTCTTATGCCATGTTCCCAGAAATTGGTAAGCAATTTTTAGAGCAACGACAAAATAATGCGCTTTCACCAGAGCCACTCATCTCCAAAACAGCGGATGTCCAGGGAAGTAGTATGTCAGAGTTTGATATTACATTACACGGTGAGAGTTATCATGTGAAGGTGGCAGGTTATGGTGAACGTGAAAGCGGACAGCAAGCTTGTTTTTTATGGGTAGACGGCGTGCCTGAAGAAGTTATTATTGACCTGAATGACGATGCAGAAGAAGCAGTGATAGCTGGTAAAAAAAGAACCTCTGGACCTGGAGATATTAACGTTGCTATGCCTGGAACTATCGTTAATCTTAATGTTGAAGTGGGACAACAAGTAACTACAGGGCAAGTGTTATTAGTGCTTGAGGCGATGAAAATGGAGACTGAAATCCAAGCGCCGTTTAATGGTAGGGTTGCTGAGATATTTTGCCAGAAAGGAGATAAAGTCACTCCTGCACAAGTCTTAATGCATGTGCAGAAAGAAGGGTAGCTTGTTGTTATCGATGCCCAGCTTTTACAATTCGCTCCCGAATGCCTTGCCAGCCATCATTTTCGGGAGGTAATTCAATCGCGATAACCGCGGCTTTTGATTGATCTGCTCGTCGAAGTTGATAATACAACTCAAATGCTGCCTTTTCTGGTGAGAGTGGAAGCTGATAATGCAAATGAGCAGGAAAGTTGTCTGGATCAGCAAAGCTAATTACATAAACTAAAGAAGGTGTTTCTTTGCAAAATTGGCGAATGGCGTTGACATCTGAAAAACAATGCAGTGGTTTTTCTGGTTGATAGTGACTTGCCAATTTTCCGGGAGCGCGAATTGGACTGTCAGCCTGCGAAGATTTACCTGGTAAATTGGCAATAATTTCCTGTTCCGTAATCACGCCGTGTCGTAAAAGTTGATAATGCTCAGGTGCTGTTGCTGCAAGAATAGTAGACTCAATTCCTACCTGGCAACGTCCACCATCGAGAATGAGCAAATCCTTATTATTAAAACTATCTCGGACGTGTTCGGCGGTTGTTGGACTAATTTTGCCAAAGGGATTGGCAGAAGGAGCCACTAAAGGAAAGCCTAACTCGGTTAACAGTTTTTGGGCAATAGGGTGTTTGGGACAACGTAAGGCAACTGTATCCTGGCCGCCGGTTATAAGTGGACTAACTTCAGCCATATTAGCTTGCAGGACTAGGGTTAATGGTCCGGGCCAAAAATGATCAATCAGCGTTTGTGCATAATCTGGGAGAAAAGAAACCCACCTGGATAAATCCCAATGTTGAGCCACATGCATAATTAAAGGGTGATTTAATGGCCTGTTTTTTAGCGCATAAATTTTACGAATGGCTGTTTCATCTTCGGCGTTGCCGGCAAGGCCATAAACTGTTTCTGTAGGGATGGCAACAATATCTCCGCGCGTTAGGTAAGTTTTTGCTAATTCAATATCAGTAGTTATGGTGCTCATAAAAAATAAAACGTCCCGTATTTATGCATTGATTACAGCAACTAGACAAATTTATTCAGTGTTTATGTAATATTGTAAAAAAAATATCTCAACAAGTTAAACTTTTTCTAGTAGCTGAATTGGTTGATGAATTTTATACACATTTGACCAAAATAAACAAAGCTTGTCGCTTTAAATGAGTAATTTTAGCACAGAGTTTTTCTTATTTTGTTTTAATTGCGCATAATTGAGAGCTCGCCCTAATTTGAAAAAAAGAAAAATTATGTTAGTTTGACCAATACCTGTTAAGATTGGCGTTCGGATTTTAGCTAGGACAACCTCAAGGAAATTGCTTAATCTAAAATTCGAATTTCAGCTCAACGGGATATGTTCAAGGGGTTGTTATCATGCTTTTTCTAACATTGAGACTTGCGTTAAGACAAGCATGGAAAAATGTTAACAACATGGCACTCCCGGATGAGATTGCCTCATATACTTAAGGAGTAGATTAATGCACCCTAATTTTTATTTATCACCACTGGTTGCCTCTTTGGCATTAACAATGGCTTCATCGGTCAAGGCCGCAGAGCCAATATCTTTGCAGTCTGAATCATTCAAAAATTTGCAGCAACAATTTCACCTTTCACTCCCAGGTGTAAGACAAGCAACGTCTGCGGTTTCTGTCGATAACTTGCAATTTCTTAGACAGCACACTGACCGCAATCATGTGACTCATATTCGCATGCAACAGCAATATGCTGGTTTTCCAGTGATTGGGGGTTATGCTATTGTCCATAGTAAAGGTAATATGGCTGCTCTCCTAAATACGCAAAACGCAGTTACCATGAATGGTATTGTCTATCGTGGTTTGCAACAAGACTTAGGACAACCTGCTGCCGATTTTGTAAAAAATGGCCAAATCGCCCTGCAACAATTAAAAGATCAATACAAAGATAAAAATGTTAGTGCAGAACAAGTAACTCCTGTTGTTTATATTGATGAACAGCATCAAGCTCATTGGGCCTATAAGGTCAGTATTTTTGTACGCCATACCGATAGAATCCCTGAAAGGCCTACAGCAATTGTTGATGCCAACACTTATCAGCCTTTTGTTAAATGGAATGATATTAAAACGGCTCGTGTACCTGCAAAAGGAATGGGTTTCGGTGGTAACAGCAAAATTGGTGAGTATGCTTTCGGTAAAAATTATCCTCTACTCGATATTACCCGTGAAAAACGAGGCAGTACTTGTTACATGGAAAATACGGATGTTAGAGTAGTTGACATGAAGCACGATTATTATTCCAACAATAGACCCATGAAATTTACCTGTAAAAAACCTGCGGACGGGACACTTACTTTCTGGACTGGCTATAAAGGGGATGGTTATGACAGAGACAATGGCGCCTTCTCTCCCACAAACGATGCGCTTTATGCCGGTTATGTAATTAAGCATATGTATCAGGATTGGTATGGTGTGCAGGCTTTAACTAAAGCTGATGGCTCACCCATGCAGCTTGTGATGCGAGTTCACTATGGTGAGGGTTATGAAAATGCTTACTGGGATGGTGAGCAAATGACCTTTGGTGACGGCGAAAACATGATGTATCCTTTGGTTTCCTTAGGCGTAGGTGGTCATGAAGTCAGTCACGGTTTTACAGAGCAACATTCTAATCTTGAATATTACGGCCAATCAGGTGGAATGAATGAAGCTTTTTCTGATATGGCTGCACAAGCTGCGGAATTTTATTCTACGGGCAAAAATAGCTGGCAGATTGGTCCAGAAATTATGAAAGAAGATAGTGGATGGGATGCTCTTCGCTATATGGATAAGCCAAGTCGTGATGGGATGTCTATTGATACCGCAGATGAATATAACAGTGGTTTAGACGTGCATTTTTCTAGTGGTGTCTTTAATCATTTATTCTATATTCTAGCTACCAAACCTGGTTGGGATACGCGTAAAGCGTTTGATGTGATGGTGAAAGCGAATATGGATTATTGGACGCCGTCATCAACTTTTGATGAAGGTGGTTGTGGCGTACTAACTGCTGCCAGAGACCTAAATTATTCGCTGGAAGATGTAAAGGCTTCTCTTGGCGAAGTTGCCGTGAAGTATGATTTTTGCAATTTAACCAATCCTTCCTAAGATGAACCGAGTATGCATAGGAGCAGAAATGCTTCTATGCTCTAACCATCTGCGTCATCTAGAGCGAAGCGAAGGATCCCCTGAATCCGGCATAGGTATTTTGTACTTACCTAACGAGAATGCCATATTCAGGAGCTCCTTCGTCGTAAACTCCTCTGGATGACGTGGGGTCTATTCAAAAGCCATAAAACTCAGCTAAACACTGAGCAATTGCTGCGGGATGTTCCATATGTAGATGATGGCCACCTGCCAAGTGATAAACTTTTAAATTGGCTACAGCGCGAGTGCGAGTCTCCATGTCATACTCATTAAAAATGGAATTATCCTTTGCCCATATCAAGCAGCTTTTTGCTGTAATGTTTCGCAAACAGGAAAGAATCTGGCCCTCGGTCATCCGTAGTGGTGTAGGTGTTAAAAGACGTCTATCATGACGCCAATAAAAAGCGCCCTGAAATTCTCGTGTTCCTCTTTGGCAGAGAATTTCTGCGTGTTCCAGGGATAAATAACCTCGTTTAGCTCGTGCTTGGGCGGCTAGGGTCAGTGATGCATAAGGTTTTGCTTCTTTTTCTTTATGCTGAGTATGTTGTAAGTATTGTGCCAATTGTTTGCGACAAGTTTCTTCCGATTTTGAAAAAGGGCCTAAGCCTTCAATTAAAACCATTGATAGGATCTTTTCTGGAGCGACACCGGCGATGAGGCTTGCAAGACAAGCACCCATTGAGTGACCTAATAAATGAACTTGTTTTAATTGCAATGCTTTAATAATTTCTAGAAAAGTAAAAATGCCATCGGTAAAATGATAATAACAACCTTCTGGTAAATGAGAAGAATGGCCATGGCCTGGTAAGTCGATAGCCAGAAGATAAAAATGATTTGTAATATAAGGTGCTAGCAATTCGAAGGAGTTGGCATTATCTAACCACCCATGAAGAGCAATCATCGGTGGTAAATCAGGATTACCAAAAGCTTTACCGGAAATATTAAAACCAGGAATTGCAATATCAAATGTTTTCATAGAGATGAGCTCGAATATTTTTCATAATCATAGTCTATATGTTACATTAAATAATAATGGAGAAAAATTTAGCTTAATTCTCTTAATTCTAATGAAGTAAAGCTGGTGTATGCTTTATACAAGAGATTAATCTGATTAACTTGTATGCAACCACAAAAGCACAATTTATCCTTGATAACTTATAACATTCATAAGGGTTTTAGTTTAGGCCGGGTTCGCTTTTTGCTGCCAGAAATGCGAGAGGCTTTGTCTTCGTTAAATCCCGACTTTGTTTTTCTGCAAGAAGTACAAGGAGAGCATCGACGCCGTGAAAAAAGGATTGATGCATGGCCTGACTTGCCGCAATTTGAATACATTGCTGAAAAAATCTGGCCTCATTATCTTTATGCTAAAAATGCGGTGTATCAATCAGGACACCATGGAAATGCTATTTTAAGTAAATTTGCTTTTGAAGAATTCGAGAATGTGAATCTGTCTTCAATGAACAGAGCTTCAAGAAGTATTCTTCATGGGCAAATCAAGGTAGGGGGCGAATCGCCGATAACTATCCATTTATTATGTGTGCATTTAGGCCTATTCAAAACAGAGCGTGCTTCGCAATGCAAAGCTTTAATGGCTCGTATTAATGACGTTGTGCCGGAAAATGAACCCTTGCTCATGGCCGGAGATTTTAATGATTGGCGTCATCATTTATCCAGACCATTGGCAGAAGAATTGGGGATTCACGAAGCTTTTTATCGTGTGGAAGGACAACATGCGCGCTCATTTCCCGCAATAAAACCTGCTTTTTGTGTGGATAGAATTTATTTTCGGGGTATGGAAGTCGCAGACGTTCAATGTTTGCAAGGAAAGCCTTGGCGTTTGTTATCCGATCATGTTCCACTGTTAGCCCGATTTGAGGTTACTTGTAAAAAATAAGGGGCAAAAAGCCCCTTGTTATTATTCCATATCAGCTTGATACTCACCAAAACAGGCAGCGCTGTTAAGACGAGCACGCTTTAATAAAGCAGATTGGGCTGCGCTAACGTTCGCTTTGCTACCTTTCCAGATTTGCAAACAATCTTCTTGTAATGCTCGTCCATAAGAGAAACTTAAATTCCAGGGTTGATAGCCTGTGCTATTAATAGCATTTAAGTTGGCTGTGGCTTGCTGAGGAGATTGTCCACCAGAAAGAAAGTTAATCGTGGGAACCGCAGCCGGGACATTATTACGAAATACACTGATAGTGTAATCAGCCACTTCTTCCGGAGTACTAAATGGCTTAACTGATTTTCCACAAGTAATCATACTGGGTTTCAGCACAATATTTTCCAATTCTACTTGATGAACAAAGAGCGCATGGAAAACTTCATGCAAGACCATTTCACAGGCTTCTGCGCAATGCTCAATTGAGTGCTCACCATCCATGAGTACTTCAGGTTCTACAATAGGAACAATACCAACAGCCTGACAACTTGCTGCATAACGAGCTAAAACCTCAGCGCCAGCTTTAATAGCAGTTAAACTTGGCGTAAATTCGGTAATAGAGTAAACGTTGCGCCATTTAGCAAAGCGCGCGCCCAATTTTTTAAAGTGTTCCAGGCGCTCAACAAGACCATCCAGCCCTTGAGTCACTTGTTCATTATCTGTATTCGAGAGAGTGACTAAGCCTTTATCGACTTTAATGCCCGGGACAATGCCTTTTTCAGTGAAGATATCAGCGATGGGTTTGCCATTTTCATCTGTTTGTTCAAAAGTTTCTTCAAAGAGAATAACCCCGTTGATATATTGCTCTAAATCAGGGGTAGTTGCGAGCAATAGGCGGTAATCGCGACGATTTTCCGCTGTATTTTCAATACCAATACTATTAAAACGCTTGCCGATGGTACTTGTGCTTTCATCTGCGGCCAAAATGCCTTTGCCATCTTGCAGTAGTTGCTCCATGGTCGCTGATAATTCATCATAATACATAATGTTTTATTCTCCTGTTTAGGTATTCCCAGATATTATTTACCAGGGGCTGAAATATATTTTTCTCGAATAATTTGCTGCATATTAAATCCCTTTTCTTTCAAATAACTGAAAGAATCATCGATCATACCGGGATTTCCACATAAATAAACTACATCATTCTCGGGATTTAAGGATAGATCGGGGAAGGCATGTTGAACATAGCCGGAATATTCAAAGGCTTGTAAATTACCAGCCGCCTCACGACTCAGATGCGCACGAAAAGTAACTTGGGGGAATTCTTTGGCAAAGGCATGAAATTCAGCGGGGTAAAGAATTTCTTCATGTTTTTGCACACCTTGTAGAATGACGACTTGTAATTCAGGGTTATTTTGCAAACGTCGTTTCAATTCTTCTATCATGGCACGATAGGGAGTAACACCTGTGCTTGTTGCTACCAGGATGTATCGTTTAGGTAATTCGTCTTTTAAAATTAAACGACCGAAGGGGCCACTAATATTAATTTTGTCCCCAGGTTTTAAATTAAACAATAACTCAGTTCCAGGACCTCCCTCAACATAACCTGCTGCAAACTCAATCTGATTGTTTTGTGTTGGGACATTGGCGATACTGTAGCTGCGCTTCAGCATTTTCTCATTTTTTTCAAAATGTATGGTAATAAATTGTCCGGGCAGATAATTAAAGGCGGGCGATTGTTCGGTACGAAAAACAAAATGCTTTACCTTAGGAGAAAGCATAAAGGCATCGTGTAAAGTAATTGGAAAGGTTTTAATTTGCATAATAATAACAACATAATAAGGAAGTTCACTAATATAGGGGAAAATTTATGCATTGCAAGAGCCAGATGTGAATTGGTATATAATTAGACTATGAGCACTGATTTAATCACAATGATTGGCAATGTCAGCCGATCTCTCTTTCCAGTCCAGCATCTTTTGACGGGGCTGGCGTATCTACTTGGGATTACATTTTTTATCATTGCCTTAACCAAACTAAAAAAAATAGGTGGGGCCGGGAAGCAATCTTCTAATGAAAAAATCTTTGTTCCAATGGCCTACCTGGCTGGGGCGGCGATGCTTCTTTATTTGCCTTCGGCGCTAACGATACTGGCAAATTCTGCCTTTGGTGTCGGTAATGTTTTGCAGTATATTCCTTATAGTCCCTATAATATTTATAGTTCGATGGGACTTGTGATTCAAACAGCAGGTCTTATTTGGTTCATTCGTGGTTGCGTCTTACTAATTCACGCCAGTGAGCCAGGTGTGCAGTGGGGGCCTAAGGGATTGGTTTTTCTATGTGCAGGCGTATTGGCGATGAATTTTCAGAATACGACTAATATGTTAAATGCCATTTTGACTCATCTGACACAGCTAACGTTAGCCGTAAAGAATTATCAGGGCTTTTGATTTGGACAAGCTTACTCATCCTCGCCACAAATTTTAAGATTGTTTGCTTTAGCGAAATCAATAATTGCTTGATAGACTTGCGGGCTGGATTCTTTAAGTTTGGGGTCAAGTAAAACGCATTTATAACCTTCAGTATTAACGCTGGGTTGTAAAAGCGGTGAGTAATGAATTCGTCTGTTTTTAAAACTCGCAAGGGTTCCGCTCATTCTTTCAGCCCAATCACTAGGGCGAAACGGTTTTCCTTGTTCCGTCACACCTTCAATGACAATTTTTTTGGTCTTCGAGTCGGTCATGCTAGTAAGTTAAGAGTTTATATACTTTGAAAACAGTATGCGTAGTATAGCATCATCTTGTAAAAACAACGAGGTAATAGCAAGGAAGGGAGAGATTATGATAGGATCTTGGGCGGTTAATTATATTGAGCCGATACCGTGAATCAGAAAGAGAGTCATTCAGGAATTTATCTATTGCCAAACTTGTTTACTACGGCAAGTTTGTTTGCTGCTTTTTATTCAATTGTAGCATCTTTAAAGGCTCAATATGAGGCTGCTGTGATTGCTATTTTTGTGGGTATGCTGGCTGATGGTCTGGATGGAAGGATTGCACGATTAACAAATACACAGACAGCATTTGGTGCCCAATATGATAGTTTGTCAGATATGGTCACATTTGGTGTAGCGCCAGCACTCTTATTATATAGTTGGAACCTGCATAAATTAGGGAAAGTTGGGTGGTTAGTTGCTTTCGTCTACACGGCAGCAGTGGCTCTGCGTCTTGCCCGTTTTAATGTTCAAGTTGAAACAGCGGATAAACGCTATTTCCAAGGCTTGGCCTGTCCACCTTCGGCAGCAATTGTTTCAGCGCTGGTCTGGTTTTGTCATCAAAATCAATTGAATCATTTTATCTTTGCCATCATTACTGCAGTCATCGCGCTTCTTGCAGCTATTTTAATGGTAAGTAATGTGCGTTATCACAGTTTTAAAGAAATAGACTTTAAAGGGAAAGTTCCCTTTTTATATTTATTAGTAATGGTTATTTTATTTGTAGCGATTGCCGCAAACCCGTCAGTTGTTTTATTCACAGGCTTTGTCATTTATGCCTTGTCGGGGCCAATTCAAACTTTAATTGCGCTGCATCGCCTGCGCAAACAACGAAAGCGTGTTGCTAATGAAGAGAAACCAAAAGATTGAGGTGCAATATTCACTAATCTTTATTCGGGTTCGCCAAAGCAATTATTAATCAAATCAATGATGGCCTTTTCCATTTCAACTTCATCAGGTCCTTCAATCGTTAAGACTAATTCACTGCCTTTATTGGCAGCAAGCATCATTACACCCATGATACTTTTACCATTGATGGTTTTTGAGTCTTTGGTGACGTCAATATGACTTTGAAATCTCGATGTGGTTGAGACAAATTTCGCAGAAGCTCGAGCGTGCAAACCTAGTTTATTAATAATTGTAACTTTAGTTTTAATCATACGATTAACAATGTAACACGTGTTGTAATTTTCTACAATGGTAAACAAAAAAGGAAATTTATTCGAAGGTCAATGGTAGTAGTTATGTTTGGCAGGTCGATGATCAAAATCAAAATAAATATGAGAGCAAAATTCAGCAAATTTAACGGAAGAAGAGGGATTCATTCTGGTTATTCCGTGTCGAGCTTTCCAGATTTTTTTAATCACCTCATTGACTTGTTTGCGAGTTGCTTTCAGACCAATGGCCCATAGGTGGGCAATAAAAGCACAACCTCGTGTTTTACAATCAATATCAAGCAAATAAAGCGCATTTTTAAACTGGGTTAATTTCTCTTTTTTCAATAAGGAAACTGTGCGTGAATTCGTTTTTAGTAGATGCTTATTCCCTAAAATGCGATTAATGAGGAAATGAAATTGTTCTGAATCCTTTCTATGAGCCCCATAGCTTCGGGTAATTGATTTATATCTCACTTCAAGTTCCGCGTTTTTAGAAAGTCTTTCAATGTGAGAGAAGATCTGGTAAAGATTCGTTTTAAGATCAGTGACTTCGATTTCTTTGGGGTAAATAAGATATTCCAAATGTTCGTCAAGTAACATGTATTGTATGAGAGGCGGTTTGTGAGGTCCTCGAGGTAGCCATCGTAATGCTGCAATATTTGCCATAGTAGTTATACCTAAAAATGTCATGATTCGAATGAGTCTACTGTGACGGTTTCCAAATTTATAAAGTTTATTTCCCTTATTTTTATATAGAAATAAATAACAACAAGTGCAAATTACTCTGCCAGACTGGATACTGGTTTTAGGTTATCGCCTAAAAAATTAAGCGAGTTCAGTTGTTGTTTGTTGACTAATTAAATCGTATAGCGCCTCATTGGACGTTACACGTCGGCAAGCGGCGCGAAAAGACGGCTCATTAAATTGTTTAATGATGGTATCAAGTAATTGTAAATGTTGATCAATTTGCTCTTGTGGTACAACAAGCCCAATAACCAAATCAACGGGTTGCTTGTCTTGTGCACCAAAATCTACAGGATGAAGTAATCTAATAATGCAGGCTTTAGGGCTAGTAATTTCGGCCGAACGCACATGAGGAATGGTGATTCCTTGGCCGATAGCGGTACTACCCAGGCTTTCTCGTTTCCAATAAGCATCGAATAATTGTTGAGCATCCAATTCTGGATAAGTGTGACTCAGCAATTGACTAAGTTTCAGAAGCACTGCTGTTTTGCTTTGAGAAGTACAATCAATACAGACATTACTTGGATGTATGACCTGGCGAAGTTGCATGATTACAGACCAAAATTAAAACTAATTGTATTTTACATTTTCTTATAGTAAAGAAACAACTATAGTAGGCTTATCAACATAAAATGACAAGAGGAATACTCTTGTCATTTTTAGGGCACTCTAATGAATGCTATTGTCTTGAATTAATTATTCACGATGTTCACGAATTTTTTCTTTGTGTTTAATAAGTTGTCTATCAAGTTTATCAATTAATGCATCAATAGCCGCATACATATCTTCTGATTCAGCGCGAGCATGTAATTCGCCTTTGGCAACCTGGACAGATGCTTCAGCAATCTGACTTAATTTTTCAATGTCGAAGACCACATGTATTGAGGTAATTCTGTCAAAATGCCTTTCGAGTTTATTGAATTTTTCAATGGTAAAGGCCCTTAACGCTGGGGTAACTTCCACATTATGACCTGTGAAGCTAATTTGCATAACGCTCTCCTACTATTATTTAACACTAACTACGAATTGTTTTGCGTTCATTGGAAGGAGCAATTCCCATTGCTTCACGGTATTTTGCTACAGTCCTACGTGCAACTTGAATACCCTGTTCCCCAATTAATTGCGCAATTTTACTATCACTCAACGGTTTTTTACGATTTTCTGCAGCAATTAATTTCTTAATAACGGCGCGAATCGCAGTAGAAGAACATTCTCCCCCCGTAATGGTAGCAACATGACTTGAAAAAAAGTATTTTAATTCAAATACTCCGCGCGGAGTATGCATAAATTTTTGTGTGGTAACCCGCGAAATAGTGGACTCGTGCATATCTAAGGCAAGGGCCACATCATTGAGAATAAGTGGTTTCATCGCTTCTTCACCATGCTCTAGGAATTCTTGTTGATACTCAACGATGCACTGGGCAACTTTCAACAATGTTTCTTGACGGCTTTGAATACTTTTTAGAAACCAACGAGCTTCCTGCAAATTATTTTTCAAGAATTGATTATCAGCACTATTATCGGCGCGTTGGATAAGCGATGCATAGTGAGAATTAATGCTGAGACGAGGCAACGTATTCTGATTTAAGGCTACCTCCCAGACCCCCTCTATTTTTTTTACAATCACATCTGGAATAATGTATTCAGTTGTATTTTGTTGAATTAAATTGCCTGGCTTTGGGTTAAGCCCTTGAATAATATGAACAATTCTATCAAGTGTGCCTTCATTAATTTGATGATTTTTCATGAGTTGACGATAATTATGCTGGCCAAGTAACTCGATATCTTCACTAACGATGCGCTTGGCCAAAGCAATGTCACTATTTGTATCAGGTAATTGTTCTAACTGTATCAATAACGTTTCAGCTAAATTATTTGCAGCGCAGCCTACGGGATCAAAATGCTGTAAACGATGACGTACTACTTCTATTTCATCTAAATCAAGAGGATGAGTTTCGCTATCTAGACTTGCATGCAATTCAGCCATTGATAAGGTTAAAAAACCATCATCATCGATCGCATCAATAATGGCTGTTGCAATGACTCGATCTACGTCGCTCATCGGCGTTAAATCGAGTTGCCAACGCAAATGATCTTGTAAGTTAGTTGTACTGCAGTGCAGATTTTCATAATTGAAGTCTAAATCATCAAAGTTGGTTCTTTTACTTTGGTTAGAATAGAGTTGGGACCATTGGAAATCAGTAAATTCGTCTTGGTTCTGTTTGGACTCTTCCATTCGAGGTTCATCTTTTTCCTCGCTGGCTGTTACTTCTAACATAGGATTTGATTCGACGACTTGCTGGATCTCTTGCTGCAAATCAAGTGTAGACAATTGTAAGAGACGAATAGCTTGTTGAAGTTGTGGCGTAAGGGTTAATTGTTGACTGATACTCAACTGCAACGATGGTTTCATGCAAATCCTCTTTGTTCTTACCGCTTTTTTACTAAGTTTAACTGATTCAAAGGGATTATCCAGTAGGGAAAGCAGTATTCTTAAGGATTAAAGAGAGGAAAATTGCATTAAGAGTTTTAAAAATTTGCGAAAAGTAAAAAAATTTGGCTTAAAAAAAAAGGCCTCTCTGAGGCCCTTAAATAGGATTACTTAACTTTTTTCTCTTTAAAAATAACATGCTTACGAACTACTGGATCATATTTTTTTAATTCTAATTTCTCAGGATTATTACGCGGATTTTTAGTTGTAGTTACATAATAACCAGTACCCGCAGTAGATTCCATTTTGACTTTAATCGTGACAGCTGCCATGACATTTTTCCCCTAATTTAAACTTTTTCGCCTTTTGCTCTGAGCTGCTCGAGAACAACTTTAATACCTAATTTATCGACAATTCGCATACCTTTAGTACTTAATTTCAGGGTAACGAAACGATTTTCATCTTCAACCCAAAAACGATGTTGTTTAATGTTGGGTAAAAAACGTCGCTTTGTTTTGTTGTTGGCATGCGACACATTGTGACCAGTGGTTGGTCTTTTGCCAGTAACCTGACATACTCTTGACATGGTATTACTCCAAAGTGTTCGATAATTATAATTCAGCTTTGTATAAATTCAAGGCATTCGCCAGGCGAATTGGCCGGGTGTAAAATACAAGAGCGGTTTTATAGCAAAAAAAGACTCATTATGCAATTGTTTTGCTAGCAATGAGGCATCTTAATAGTTTTAAAATTAAACATTAGCATATCACATGATCACAAAATTGTCAGTACACGGTATAATCCCCTGCCTTTAAAATAATGAGTTATTGAATGCGAACAATTAAAAGTTTTGTACTACGTGGTGGACGTGTTAGTAATCGACAACAACAGGGCTTGGAACACTGGTTAAAAGATTACGAAATTCCTCTGATGAAAACAGGTTGGGATTTGGAAGAACTGTTTGGTCGCAAAGCAGATACCATTGTCGAAATAGGATTTGGTATGGGTGCTTCTTTACTGGTGATGGCAGAACAGCATCCAGAAATCAATTTCATTGGCATTGAGGTGCATCGTGCTGGAGTTGGCAGTCTGGCTGCTGATTTACATGAAAAATCGATTAAAAATGTACGAATTGTTTCCCATGATGCAGTTGAGGTATTTAAGCATCATTTCGCGAAAGATTCCTTAGCGGGCGTACAAATTTTCTTTCCCGATCCCTGGCCCAAAAAACGGCATCATAAACGTCGTCTTATCCAACCTGAATTTGTTAAATTAATTGTTGACCGCATTAAGAACGGCGGTTTTCTTCATTGTGCAACAGATTGGCAAGATTATGCCGAGCATATGCTTAATGTACTATCTGCAGAGTCTCAATTACGTAACACTCAAAATGAAGGTTTTTCGCCAAGACCTGAAACGCGACCATTAACCAAGTTTGAGCAACGTGGAAATAAGCTTGGTCATGGCGTTTGGGATTTAATCTACAGAAAAGAAGCCTCAGACATGAAATAACGGTGTATGGAATAGTGAACAAAATTTAAAAGAATTTTTGAACTTCATTTGTCCAATATGTAGAATGGTCTTTCCAGGGAGGAATAATTTAGGGGAATAGGAAATTATGAGTTTATTTAATGAAATAAATCATGCGCTTGTAGGAGGAATGGATGCATTCACGACCCTTATCACCGAAAAATTAAAACGCGATAAGAATCTTTTAGACAACTTTTATCTGACACAAAAAGGAAAACAGCAAACTATTCTTAATTATCTTATTCAGTTGCATTCAGAGAGGAATAATTTACAACCCTATATCCAGTGGCTTTTGCAACAAGAGATAGATATCAATGTTGGGCAACCTCTGCATTTAGTGTTTCAGCAAAATAAATTGGATTTAATGCCTTTTTTTCTTATCGACAAGTTTTTAAAAGACTCACCAGACAAAAATCCACGAAGACAAAGGATACATTTTGATTCCCGCGATATATATGGAAAAACTCTCCTTCATAGAATCATTGAACATAGAAAGTTTGAGCCTCTGGTTTTTGTCGTAGAGCAACAAATTAATGTTAATCAATCCAGTGAAACACAACATGAGGGACAGAGTTTAGAAGTACAACCTATTCATCAAGCAGTAATTAGTAATTTTCCTGAGGCTATTGCTTATCTGGCGAAAGTAGGGGCGCAATTTAATAATCCCTGTGGGGAACTACGAGAAACTCCTCTTCTTTTGGCGGCTCGTCTACTGCGAATTAGAGCAATAAAGGAGTTACTTACCCAGTCTTTAACATCAGAGACGATAAACTCACATGAGTTTTTAAATGCACTCAATGCAAATCGCTATAATGCAATGAACTTGCTCTGTACTCACTTGTATGAGGGAAATAAATCAGCGCAGGCTTTGCGAGGAATTGCGATGTTACTTTGCCATGGTGTGGCTGTGCCTTCTTATCCTGTATTACGGAATTTACTCATGAATTATCGCCAAGAGTTATATCTCGCAGTTAAAGAATATGCGCGCGATAAACCGCAGTTAGCCGCTAATTTTCTAAGAAAATGCCATAATAAGGCGGATCCCTTGCATGACATTATTTATGCTAAAGATTCTTGGGGACAGTCTATGCGCCATCTGTTTGGCAAGGCAGATGATTTAGCATTTAAACTTGAAACGCTGACATTGCCTAAGAAAAAAATTAGCTCTTCAACGGCACGAACTCAATTGGTTCCCTCCGAATCAGAGGCAATATTTGCAAAAGACGAAATCCTGTTTGCTGAATTTGTGAGGCGCTATAAAGAGTCGATAAAGTCTGTGATTTTTTTTAATCCCTGGAGTGAAATGCTCCATCTACTTGCTACGGGAGAAGTGACTTGTTGGGCGCACGTTATGCAGCATGCACAAGAAAATAAAAACTCGCGAACAGAACAAATCGTCAAGGATATGTTGGATTTACACAAATCACCGCATGAAAATTTGGATGAATCATGCACAATATAGAAATAGGCTGGCTAGAGGGGGCTTAGGCTGTGATTGATGTCCCCCGTATTTGCTTGCTTAAAGCGACTATACCCCATAGAATTCTAATTTTCTGTGAAGAGGCGGGAGATATAGATGGGTTGGAATGAGCCAGATAAAGGCAAGGATCCATGGAGTGGTAAAAATCAGCCACCCGATTTGGATGAGGCATTAAAGCGTTTTCAAGACAAACTGAAGAAAACTTTCTTTGGTGGCTCAAATCAATCTGAAGGTGGGGCTCCTACTAATAAAAGTGGTGGTTTACTGGCTTTAATGGCTGGTTTAATTGTATTTATTTTATGGGCATTGGCAGGTATTTTTATCGTTGATCCTGCTGAGCAAGCTGTTATTTTACGTTTTGGTAAATACGTTGAAACAGTAGGCCCTGGCCCTCACTGGATTCCGCGTATTATTTCCTCCAAAATTGTGCAGAACGTTGATCGAGTCTCAGATTTCTCTTATTCGGCACAAATGTTAACTAAAGATGAAAATCTTGTTGCCGTTTCTGTTGTTGTGCAATACCGCATTGGCGATCTGGAAGATTATTTATTCAATGTTGCTGATCCTCAAGAGAGTTTGCAGCAAGCAACATCAAGTGCATTAAGACAAGTGGTGGGTACAACCACATTTGATCAAATTATTACCGAAGGTCGAGAGGCATGGGGTAATAGTGTGCAGGATACCTTGGTTAAAATCTTAAACCAATATAAGACGGGCATTGTTATTGTTAACGTATCACCTCAGCCAGCACGTGCACCAGAAAACGTGCAGGATGCATTTGATGATGCTATCAAGGCACGTGAAGATGAGAAACGCTTTAAAGAGCAGGCTCTGGCTTATCAGGCAAGAGTGGTACCTATTGCAGAAGGAAATGCCAAACGGATTTCAGAAGAAGCACAGGCTTATGCGCAGCAAGTAATTCTGAAAGCAAAAGGTGATGTTGCTGAATTTTTGGCCTTACTACCTGAGTATGTGCAGTCACCTGTCGTAACTTCAGAGCGCATGTACCTGGAAATGATGCAGCAAGTTTTAACGAAGAGTAGCAAAATTATTGTTGATGGAAAGTCTGGAAATCTTTTGTACTTACCTTTGGATAAACTGGCAAATGCTAAATTTAATCCGCCATTAATGAGTAATGCTCCCGTAGAAGCAGCCAAAAATGAAAGTGCTGAAAATGCGGCAGAAAGTGACATAGTCGCGGATCGAAATACTAGTAGACGAACTTATCGGCAAGGGAGGTAATGACTAATGAATGCAGCAAAAACGACACTAGGCATTCTGGTATTTGTCATCTTATTAGTGGTGCTTGCAAGTGTTTTTACTATTACTCAAGGCCAGCATGGTATTTTGCTGCGCTTGGGACGCTTGGTGATGGATAACAAAACTCAGACTGTAAAGATCTTGGGTCCTGGTTTACACATCAAAACACCATTTATTGAAACTGTCCGTATTTTTGATACGCGTATTCAGACTTTGGATATCAAATCTTCGCGAATTGTTACCAAAGAGAAAAAGGATGTTATTGCTGATTATTATGTTAAATGGCGTATTGCAAACTTGGCGCAATATTACAAATCAACAGGCGGTAATGAATTCAAAGCGGAAACGCTGCTTGAGCAACAACTCAATACCTCATTACGAGCAGAATTTGGTAAGCGCACGATTTCTGATATTTCCGGTGGTCGTGAAGATGTGACGGAAAAACTTCGGGATAAAGCGGAGCAACAAGCCAAGCAATTAGGAATTCAAATTGTAGATGTCCGTATTAAGGGAATCGAATTACCTGAAAATACCAGTAATAACATCTTTCAGTTAATGCGCGCTAATATGCAAAAAATTGCCAACAGTCATCGTGCAGATGGTAATGCAATCGCTGAAGCAATTAAGGCTGCAGCCGATGCCCAGGTAACAATTCTGCTCGCCCAGGCTCAAAGTGAAGGTCAGAAAACAAGAGCAAAAGGTCAAGCGGAGGCTGCTAGAATTTATGCAGAAGCATTTAGCAAAAATCCTGACTTTTTTACATTTTATCGTAGTCTAAAAGCTTACGAAGGTAGTTTTGACAGCAAGCAAGATATTTTAGTTTTGGACCAAAGTAGCCCTTTTTTTGATTACTTTAAGCATTCATTGACAAAAGGTAATGGTACTAACGCGAAAAACTGATATAATTGTTAATTTTGTTGAAATTGGGTTAAGCGTGCTTAACCCTTTTTTATTGGAGGCTGTTTGTGATCATTAATTTCCTCTCTGCATTGGCTTTAGTGCTGGTGTTTGAGGGTTTAATGCCATTTACTTCGCCCGTGAAATGGAAAGAATTATTGCGCAAAATTATTGGACAGGATGAAAGAGTATTGCGTATAACCGGGTTGTTCAGCATGCTGGTGGGGGTCATTCTACTCACTATCGTTCATCAATTTGCAGAGTAAAGGTCCATTATGGGTAAAAATGTTGTAGTAATCGGAACACAATGGGGAGATGAGGGGAAAGGCAAAATTGTTGATTTGCTTACTCATGATGCTCAGGTTGTTGTTCGCTATCAGGGGGGGCATAATGCTGGGCATACTCTCAAGATTAAAGGAGAGAAAACAGTATTACGCTTAATTCCCTCAGGAATGTTGCGTCCGCACGTACAGTGTTACATCGGTAATGGGGTAGTATTATCACCGCAGGCATTGCTTGATGAAATTAAAGAATTGGAAAACAAAGGCATTAATGTTCGCAGTAGATTGCGAATCAGCCAGGCTTGCCCTCTAATTTTGCCTTATCATGTTGCTTTGGATAAAGCCCGCGAAAACCACAAAGGTACTGCGGCAATTGGCACCACTGGCCGCGGTATTGGCCCTGCTTATGAAGATAAGATTGCAAGAAGAGCATTGAAGGTTAAGGACTTACTGGATCATGAGCGCTTTACTGCCAAGCTTACAGAATTGTTGCAGTATCATAATTTTGTCCTCAAACATTATTACAACGAGCCTGAAGTTGAATTAGAACCTTTATTAGCTGACGCCAAAATTTGGGCGAATGAATTAAAGGATATGATCTGTGATGTAACAACTTGTTTGCACGAGCACCGCGAGAAAGGCGATGCGATATTATTTGAAGGGGCTCAAGGTGTTTATCTTGATATCGATCATGGAACTTATCCTTTTGTAACATCTTCAAATACTTGTGTCGGCAGTGTGGTGAATGGCGCAGGTTTTGGGCCACGTTATCTAGACTACATTTTAGGTATTACCAAAGCTTATACGACCCGTGTGGGTGGGGGACCCTTCCCAACAGAACTTCACGATGATGTGGGTAAAGGATTGGCAGCACGTGGTAATGAATTCGGTGCGGTTACAGGGCGTCCTCGCCGTTGCGGTTGGTTTGATGCGGTCTTATTACGACGTTCTATTGAACTGAATAGTATCACTGGGTTATGCATGACAAAACTTGATGTTTTGGATGGTTTGGAAACGGTTAAAATTGCGGTAGCTTATCGTGATCCCAATGGCCAATTGTTGTCTCGTCCTCCTCAAGCTGCTGAAGATTTTGATGGACTAGAGCCTGTGTATGAAGAAATGCCCGGATGGTCTGAATCAACTGCTGATGTGACAGATGTCAAGCAGTTACCGGCCAATGCAATTGCTTATATCAAGCGTATTGAGCATTTACTTAATATCCCGGTCGATATGTTATCAACAGGTCCAGAGCGCGACTCAACCATTATATTGCGCGATCCATTTGCAGTTTAAAGAAAATTTATCTCTTCTTAAATTCATAATCTTTAAGCCTTAATGCGAGCATTAAGGCTACTAACTTGCATTAAAATTCGCTAGCATCATTCTATCTTATACACTCTTTTTATTTTATAAACGGTCGAATTTTTCATTCATTAAGAAATAGCGCTAAGGGAGATAGGCATGGATTCAATTTCTAGTCTTTGGAAATACGTGAAAAAAAAACAACCAGTAAGCACCACTGGTGCCGTGGCTCATACTTATTATTGGTTGCTCACGTTGATGTCTGGCGATATAGTCTATGTCAATCCTAATTTTAAACCTGACCCCAACGACTCTACGGGTGGGAAAGGGGTAGTAATTTATTGTGTGCATGGCACTGCTGATAATCCTGGCTCGTTTATTAAAGCAATTGAACGGTTAATTGAAGAGGGTTTACCTAGTAATATTTCAGCAATTTATCTAGTTTCTTTTGATAACCGGTATCAGGGCAAAGGAATTAAGTTTTTTTCGCGAGAACTAATTAATAAGGTGGTGGCCAATGGTCACAAAGATGTTGCTTTTATGGGGCATTCAAGAGGTGGATTGATAATTTCTCATGCCGCGGAGTATCGAGCCCCCCCTTTAGGAATAAAAGTTCACTTTTTATTTCCCATTTGTGCACCTTTTGGTGGTTCCTATTGGGCTATTAAACCTATCTCAATATTTTCAACGTCGGTGGCACAGATGGAAATCAATGCTGATTTACTAAAAGATCTCAACCAAGTCATCAGCAATAGTGACAACAAATACTATTTTATTGGTGCAGAAGAGGACGCTATTGTCTTACCTGAGGCAACTTACGTGGCTGGCTACCTGGAGAAAAAACCAGGTTGTCGCTTAGTGCTGGATCGTCATGGCCATCTATCGATTATGTCCTCGCATCGTTTAGTTGCCTATGTTCACGAGACACTTCATGGCATCGATGCCTTAAAGTCCCAACCAAAACCAGTTTCGCAAGTTGCAACTGACTTCAAGAATGAGATTGAAAAAGAAAACGAAGACATCCAAGACCTATTTGATGACTTCATGGAGTATGAGCCTAAAACTAATTTTGATTTGAGCTAAGCAAGTTTATCTTTTAGGAATGGCCCTTTTCAAATTGATCTAGTTTTTCTTCCAATTGCCATTGTAATTTCGCTTTTTCGCTGGTTTTTAGAAATGCCTGGCAGCTTGGGCTATGCATCTTTTCACAGGCTTTTATGGGAGTAGCAGTTGCAGCATTTTTCCACAAACTTTCTCCTGGCAAGAAACTATAGGTCAGCGCATTGCGGTTAATCATTTTCAGGGTGTGATAATCAAGTCCATGATTTAATACTGCTTTTGTGTATTCTTGTGTTAGATTAGTGCGTAATACACCCTCATCATCGGTCGATAATATGATTGGAACATTATTCGCTAAATAATAGCCTAGAGGATGTTTTTTTCCATAAATATTAAGGATCTTATGATTGCTCGTTAAATTAATTTCAACGGCAATGGGTTTATTTGCCATATCATGAAGAAGCAGTGGTGCCTGATCTTCAAACGCAATCGCCGTACCATGACCAATGCGCTCCGCGTGTGCGACATGAATTGCTTCACGCATATGAAAATTTAAATCAGATGGAAGGACATCACCAGGAGCTAATTCACCAGCATGTAAACTTAGATGGACAGTAGGGTAGGTCTGACGCAGGAAAGCAAAGATCTTCATTTGCTCATGATAGTCATGCAAGGAAATAATACCATCTTCAGGTTGAACTAAATTAACAGCAATGAGCTCTTTGGATTTAGCTGCGGCGGCAAAACCGTTAAGCGCTTGTGCGAATACCTTCTCTAAAGGTTGTTCACGCAATACATAATATTGAAATTTTACTGTCAGTTGGCAAACATCCTGGTTTGGATGCTGCTCGCAGCCTAAATTTTTTCTGGTTTTTTTTAAAAGGGCTGTGGTTTCATCTATAGTAAATTGAATATTTTTCTGGAAATCCTGGTTAGCTAATAGTTTGTCTTTAGCTGCCGCTAAACCAGTATTTAAAAGTGTTGGCGTACCAAAGCTTGTGGAATTGGCATTATCAGGCAATATCATAATTTCTAGATATTGCTCGTGCTGATTAGCTGCTCTCTGAAGCACTTCGGCCAGTAATTCAGGACTGTAATCATTTACAATAGGCATAAATTTATAAAAACTATTAAAGAAATGATCGTGTCCGGATTCTTGTTGCGGTTGAAAATTTTTCATCGACCAGGCTTGGATGGTTTTTTCGTAAAATTCTGGCTGTTTCATCACCTCTTTGCTGATAATGCCCTGACAATTCTCCACCACTTTGTTGAGTGCAAAATTCTCTTTATCCAAACAATAGTTCCCCTGGCTAGCAAGACTGAGCATTGTTTCAGGATAAGCACCTCCAGCCAAATGATAGTGCAACTCACCACCTTTAGGCATGGCTTTTAAGAAGGCATATAAGGCATTTGGATTATTTTTAATTGTGTTAAATTGACTATCTACATCTGCAAAAGTAAATGTTGAGCAAACTACAAGTGAGGAAAAAGAAATAATTTTGAAAAATCGCATAAATCTGGAAAACAAATTTCAAAGATAGATTATCTCATAAAAAAGAGGGCAGGATCTAATTCATGTAAAAAAAAATCACAGGTTTAAGCCTGTGATTTTTATTATTTCAGGAGTTAACGTTTAGCGACTGCCAAGCCTTTTAAAATTGTTAATGCGGCATATAATTGATAATCTTCATGAAGCAATGTTTCATCATCTTTATTCGCATTTTGGCCTTGTTTTTCAACAGTTTCATTTTTATTGAGTAAGTGACCATTTAAATCTGCTTCACTGAAGCCAGCTAAGGCATCCGCTTTATTTTCAGCTTTAGGTACAGTAATCTCCTCTACAACAATATCAGGGGTAATCCCTTTTGCCTGAATAGAGGTCCCTGATGGTGTGTAGTACAAGGCAGTAGTTAATTTAATACCTCGTTTCTCGTCTAGAGGGAGTACTGTTTGCACAGAACCTTTACCAAAGCTTTGTGTACCAAGAATAATCGCTCGCTTATTATCCTTTAATGCCCCTGCAACAATTTCGGAAGCAGAAGCAGAGCCATTATTGATTAACACAACTAACGGTGCATTATCTAAAATATCACCGGGATTTGCCAAGGCGGTAAATTTGGAGCCTGGTAAACGTCCTTGAGTGTAAACAATCATTTCTTGCTGGCCATTTTTACCGGAATCAATGAAAGCATCTGAAACCTGGATTGCTGAATCTAAGAGGCCACCGGGGTTATTACGTAAATCAAGAATAAGACCTTTTAAGTGACCACCAGCCTGTTGCTTAAGTTGGGCAATGGCTTTTTCCATGTCTTCACCAGTCATGGCTTGAAATTGAGTTAAACGAACATAGCCATAACCATCGTCAAGCAATTTACTTTTGACACTCTTAATTAAGATTTTTTCACGTATCAGAGAGAAAACCAACGGTTTGCTTTCTCCTTTACGTAAGATAGTTAAATCAAGGGTGGTTCCCTCTTTTCCGCGCATTAAATCAACAGCTTCTTTTAGAGAAATTCCTTGTACGGATTGAGTACCCAGCTTAATAATATAGTCACCAGCTTTTATACCTGCTTTAAATGCTGGAGTATCCACTAAAGGAGTGACAACTTTGACTACACCATCCTCCATGGTTACTTCAATTCCCAACCCCCCGAATTCACCGCTGGTTGATGTTTGTAATTCTTTAAATGAATCTTCATCAAGATAAGTAGAGTGAGGGTCGAGTCCATTTAACATGCCACGAATGGCATTATCAAATAATTCTTTGTCATCGACAGGTTTCACATAATATTTTTTAATTTGCCCAAGCGCATTGGAAAAACGTTGAACGTCTTCCATGGGTATTCTTTTGGTAGTAGCGGTCTCCTCATTGGCGGTATTTGCCACATCTGCCGCAGTAAATGCTGGAGTAGGAAAAATGAAAGCAGTTGTAATTAAAGCGACTATAGCTTTTAAGTAAGGCCGTTTGTTGTGCAGCATTCTGTTCTCCTTGGTAGTTTGGCACGCACCAAGCGGCCAGCTCCGGGTATATGTATCTATAGCAATATAAATGCCAAAGCCAAAAAGAGCTTGATAACAAATTCTCTATCCCGAGTGTGACCTATTGATATTGACCTAGAACGTCGTCTCGATGTATCAATGCAATCTCAAAAATCCTGATATTATTTCTTCTTGTTAAGAACTTATTAAACAAGCTCTAAGACAACCATTCAAGTGGTGGAATAGCTTTCCCTCGGTGTCTTACTTCGAAGTATAGTCCGTTTTGTTTAAGTCCGCCGCTATGCCCTACCGCTGCAATTTGCTCTCCTTTAAGAACGCTGCTTCCTTTTGATTTAAATAGAGATTGATTATGTGCATAAAGCGTCATAAAGCCTTGACCATGGTCAATAATTAGTAATAATCCATAGCCATTCAACCAATCGCTAAAAACAACCTTACCAGGGTAAACGGCAGTGACGGGGGTTCCTTCGGCGGCAAAAAATGTCACACCTTGGTTCATTTTTTGAAAAGCCTGCCTATTTGTTGCTACAGGCCTTGGTAATTTGCGACGCATTTGAGTAAATGGTTTACTTGACTGCATAATACTTTGTACAGCCAATGTTTTTAATAAACGAGTAAGATTATCTTTATTACGCTCGTATTCTTCTAAGGTGTGTTGTTTAGTTTGAATCTCATTATTTAATGATTGAATAACGGCTGTATGGTATTGCTTGGTACGCTCAAGTTGCTGTTGGTGATTATTTAATTCATGTTGCAATTGTTGTTGTTCGGCAATCTCTGTTTTAAGCGAGTTCTGATTGAGCGTAATATCACGCTTGGTGGCATCGATTTTATCAATAATATGTTGTCGCGATTGAATTAAATATTGATAAAAAGTTAACAAACGGCTGATGGCATAAGGTTCATCCTGATTAATTAACCATTTAAGCGGTTCATATTGCCCCATTTTATAGCGAGTTTTAACATGGGCAGCAAGTAATTGTTGCTGAGTAATCAATTGTTTATTTAGGTCATTAAGGTTTTGCTGAAGCGTAACAATTTTGTGTTGCTTTGAATCCATATCATTTTGAATGATTCGTAATTGTCTAATGCCTTCACCAATTTGTTTTTCTGTGCCGGCGAGCTCTTGATTAAGGAGGCCGCGTTTATCATTAGCATTGGCTAATGTTTGCTTAAGCTTACTAATTTGATTATCCAACGCTCTCAATTTGGTCTTGGTTTGCACAATAGTTGCATTTTCTCCCCATACATTTCCCTGTCCAGTAAAAAAAGCTATCAGAAGAAGAATGCGCCAGAGGAGAAATACAAAAGTTTTAGAGTGTAAGATCATTCAGTTTCTGCCAATAAAGCTTCCCCAGTCATTTCTTGGGGTTTCTCAATACCTAATAACGCCAACACAGTTGGAGCCACATCAATTAAACTACCGTGTGAATGAGTAAAATGCCATTTTTCACCAATAAAAAGAAAGGGAACCGGTTGACAAGTATGTGCAGTGTGCGCTTGGCTTGTTGATTCATCAAACATTGCTTCTGCGTTACCATGATCAGCCGTGATTAATAACATGCCGTCTTGCTCAGCTACAGCTTGCCAGACATCGTGAAGGCATTTATCAAGGCATTCTATCGCTTTGACTGTTGCTTGAAAATCACCTGTATGTCCCACCATATCTGCATTAGCATAATTACAAATGACAACATCATACGCTTTACTACGAATGGCATCTACTAGTGCATGAGTAAGTTCTGGAGCACTCATTTCAGGTAGTAAATCATAGGTTGTAACCTGAGGTGAAGGAATCAGAATTCGATCTTCATTGGCGAAAACCTGTTCTGAACCACCATTGAAGAAAAAAGTAACGTGGGCATATTTTTCCGTTTCGGCAATTCTTAATTGACTCAAGCCTGATTCAGCCACCAGTTCACCTAGTGTATGATGTAGTACCATGGGGGGAAAGGCACAATCTGTCACCAGGTTCTTTGCATAGCGTGTCATGGTAATAAAATGAGATAAGGCCGGCTGCCTGGGGCGAATAAAGCCGTCAAATGATTCATTCAGAAAAGCTTGTGTTAACTGGCGCGCACGATCGGCACGAAAATTAAAAAAGAATACTGCATCACCGTCTTCGATAGAATAACTTTTCCCAATAATTGTTGGCGGAATGAATTCATCAGACTTCTTGTCTGCATAGAAATATTGGATAGCATCCTCTGCTGTTTCGAAATGAAAATTGCTTTGACCTTCAGTGAGCAGACGATAAACAGGCGCAATTCGTTCCCAGCGCCTATCACGATCCATTGCAAAATAACGTCCCGTGATAGAACTTATAGTGGCGACAGGATATTCTTTAAGTTGTTGATTTAGTTTCTTAAAACTTTGTAATGCGCTTTGTGGAGGAGTGTCCCGGCCATCAAGGAAAAGATGCAAACAGACATTTCTATAATTATATTGATGGCATAGAGCCAGAAAAGCGAATAAATGATTCTCATGACTATGTACGCCTCCCGGAGAAAGTAACCCCATCACATGGAGACGTTTATCTTGTTGTTTTAATTCTTGAATAACCTCAAGGAATACTGCATTACTGGTGAAGTCACCATTGTTAATCGCATCATTGATGCGTGTGAAGTCTTGCGGAATAATCCGGCCAGCGCCAATATGCATGTGTCCGACTTCCGAATTGCCCATTTGTTCGTCTGGCAACCCGACTTGATGCCCTGATGCATGCAGCAGAATATGCGGGTATTTTGACCACCATTCATCCCATTGAGGGGTTTGTGCTGCAGCAATTGCATTATAGTCAGTATCTTCTTGATAACCCCAACCGTCTAGAATAATTAAGACGAGGGGTGTATTTTTTTGCATTACAAATTCTCTTGAGATAAAAATACGATTATATACTTCTTTTTAGTTCTAGATAGTTTCTTCCTAAGAATATTCGATGCAAAATGATTGGCTTTATTAACGGTACTTAATATTTTGTTCTAAAGCGGTTAGACTATCATCCATTTTGAATATTGGATGATTGGGTTGAATGATTTAATACCCCAACATATTGCCATAATAATGGATGGCAATGGTCGTTGGGCTCAGAACCGTGGACTATTGCGAGTTGAAGGACATCGTGCTGGGGTTGAGGCAGTAAAAACAGTAATTCGTTGTTGTTTACAAACTCAGATTCCTGTCTTGAGTTTATTTGCTTTTAGTAGTGAAAATTGGTCAAGACCAGAAAATGAAGTTGAGTTTCTTATGCAACTTTTTATAGAAGCGCTTGGCCATGAAGTTCAAGAATTGCATCAGCATGACATTTGTTTGCGTTTTACCGGTGACAGGGCTGGTTTATCACAAAAATTACAAGAGCAGATGCAAGCTGCTGAAAAACTTACTATGAATAACAAGCGCTTAATTCTTAACGTCGTCGTTAACTATGGTGGTAAGTGGGATATCGTACAAACTGCAAAAAACATTGCCAAGAGAGTTTGTACCGGTGAGTTGGAACTCGATGCAATTAATGAATCTTTGGTTACAGAGATGCTAAGCACACATGGATTACCTGATCCTGATCTATTTATACGCACCAGTGGAGAACAACGCATTAGTAATTTCTTTCTTTGGCAATTAGCCTATACGGAATTGTATTTTACTGATGTTCACTGGCCCGATTTTACTGCCGAGGAATTTAAAAAAGCATTGGCTAGTTTCAGTCAACGTGAGAGACGTTATGGTAAAACTTCTCAGCAATTAAGTAAGGCAAAACATGTTTAGACAGCGGCTTTTAACCACCTTAGTTTTAGTGCCTTTAGTTCTCATTGCCCTTTATTATGCCAACAATTTGGTATTCGCAGGTATCGTCATTGTGCTTTTGTTTGGGTGTGCTGTTGAATGGCTACAATTGATTCCGATGAAACAGTCAGGGGCAAAGATAAGTTTTGTTATCTTGATTTTAGCGCTAACCTGGTTGTTGCAATACGGCTTTATTTATTGGTTGTTTACAGGATTGGTGCTGTGGTTGCTAATTTTAGCGGCAGTTATCTATTTTCCAGCTTCACAAAAGATTTGGGGCTATCCTTGGATAGTTACGATTGCTGGATTAATTGTATTGCCTTTGTTTGCGCAAAGTTTAATAAAAATACACGCGCAAGAACAAGGTAAGGCATTGATTTTATATCTTTTATTTTTAATTTGGGCGGCAGATATAGGGGCCTACTTGTCTGGTAAGAGCTGGGGACATCATAAACTCATTCCTGCGGTGAGCCCTGGAAAAACGATAGAAGGTTCATTAGGTGGATTTATACTCTCCATGCTAATGGCGCTGGGAGGTTATTTTTATTTTAAGCCTCAAGTCATCGCGCATTGGTATGCTATTGCAGCGGCAACGGCTTTAATTTCCATACTGGGTGATTTATTTATTAGTATTCTTAAAAGACGAGCTAAACTGAAAGATACAGGGCATTTATTGCCGGGGCATGGTGGTGCGCTTGATCGTTTAGATAGTTTAATAGCTGCTTCGCCATTATTTTATTGCGGATTACGCGTCTTAGCGCCAGGATTATAGTATGGTTTCAACCTTATTTTATTTTTTCCTTGCCTTATTATTACTGATCACGATTCACGAGTATGGTCACTTTATTGTGGCTCGCCTATGTGGTGTTAAAGTCTTACGATTTTCATTTGGTTTTGGCAAAGTTATTGCTCGTTGGCACGATAAAAAAGGCACCGAATACGCATGGTCTCTTTTCCCCTTAGGGGGGTATGTGAAGATGTTGGATGAAGCTGAAGGGCCAGTTCCCGAAAATGAGAAACATCTTGCATTCAACAATAAATCGGTTTGGGCACGTATAGCTATTGTAGTAGCTGGTCCATTTTTTAATTTTCTTCTAGCTTTTTTTGCATTATGGCTGGTTTTAATAATTGGCATTCAATCCTTGGCACCAATGATTGAAAAGGTAGAACCAAATAGTATTGCTGCCGCTGCGGGTTTGGAAGCTAAACAAGAAATCGTATCTTTGAATGATAAAGAAATTGTTAGCTGGCGTGATTTTCAATTCGCCCTCATGCCTCTGCTTGGCAGTGATGAAACGGTTAATATGACTGTTAAATCGCTAAACGATGGGAAACTTAAATCATTAGCTATGCCACTGCGTAGCTGGCAAGTTGATCCTAAAAACCCAGATCCGTTAGGTAGTTTGGGAATTGTACCCTTCATTCCTAGTATTCCTCCCATCGTTGGTGAAGTTGTTGCAGACTCTCCTGCACGAAAAGCTGGTTTAATAAATGGGGATGTCATTAAACGGATGAATGGTAAACCTTTGGCGGATTGGCTGGATCTGGTCGAGTATGTAAAAGATCATCCGAATATGCCATTGACACTTTCTGTTTTGAGGGCAGGGCAAAGCCATACGCTCCATCTGCAAATTGGTGCGAAGACAGATGGTAGTAAAGAAGGATTTCTCGGTGTACGCTCGCAAAAAGTGAATTGGCCTTCACAATGGTTACGCTTGCAACGTCAGGGCCCTGTTGAAGCTCTAGGGACTGCTTTTTCCCAAACGGTGGAACTTACTGGCGCTACTTTTTCTTTAATCGGGCGTTTTGCTACAGGGAAATTGGGTCTTAAAACAATTAGTGGTCCTGTGGGTATTGCTCAAGGGGCAGGCGAGTCAGCACGGAGTGGATTGGCTTATTATTTGTCTTTTCTGGCTTTAGTCAGTATTAGCTTAGGGGTTTTAAATTTGTTGCCTATTCCCATGCTGGATGGTGGGTATTTGTTATATTTTTTGTTTGAAATTATTCGTGGTCGCCCCCTCTCGGAAGAGATTAGATCATTTGGTATTTATTTAGGTTTGGTTTTTTTAGTAGCCTTAATGATCCTGGCTTTAAGCAATGATTTATCGAGATTGATTGGTTAGGTTGGTAGTGTTTTGATTTTATTCAGTATATTTTTAAAGAATGAGCCTGAATTCAATATCGTGCATTACAATCTGTTTTATTCTGTTGGATTGATTTCTTGACAGGTCCAATCAGTTCCTATAAAAGGGTGGCAATATTTCTCGCTGGAGTTATCCAGAGTTATTCTGTAGTCCTGGACGTAAAATAATAATGAAGAAAGTCAGTAAAAAAATTATTTTGGGTGTCTGTTGTTCGTCAATGTTAGCATGGTCTGCGCATGTTAGTGCGGCCGAGGGTTTTATTGTACGTGACATCAAGATTACTGGTTTACAGCGCGTTAGTACTGGTACGGTATTAAATTACTTACCTGTCCAAGTTGGAGAGGAAGTTAGTCCCGGCTCGACGGCACAAATTATTAGAGCCCTTTATGATACCGGATTCTTTCAATTAGTATCTCTTGAGCGTCAGGGAAATACTTTAATTGTTAACGTTGTTGAACGTGCAACAATTGGTTCGATTACGACTGTGGGTAATAAGGAAATACCAAGCGATAAATTGAAGGAACTGCTTAAGTCTATGGGCTTGGTAAAGGGGCGAGTTTTCCAACGCTCTTCTCTTGAACGCTTGGAGAAAGAATTAAAGCAAGCCTATAACGCTCGCGGTAAGTATAATGCGCGCATTGAAACGAATGTGGCCTCATTAACTGAAAATCGTGTGGCCATTACTATTAATATTTCTGAGGGCCGAGTTTCACGCATTAAGGAAATTAAATTTATCGGTAATCACGATTTTTCAAAAAGTGAATTAATGCCGGAAATGTCTCTAACTGAAAGCGGCATTTTTACTTATTTCACTAAAAAAGATCAGTATTCGAAATCGGCAATGGATACCTCGCTAGAAGCTTTACGCTCGTTTTATCTCGACAGAGGCTATCTAAAATTTAACGTTGTTTCTTCGCAGGTATTATTGTCTCCTGATAAAAAAGATGTCTTCATTAATATTCATATCGATGAAGGCCCACAATATCGTTTTGCCGGATATTCTGTAGTAGGTAAAACTATTTTACCCAAGGAAAAGATAGATTCATTAGTCCAGGTTAAGCAAGGAGCTGTATTTTCACGTAAAAAAGTAACCGAAAGTATCTCAGCAATTGGTTTGGCGTTAGGTGATATTGGTTACGGCTTCCCAGCGATTAATGCAGAGCCACGTATTGATGAAAACAATAAGACAGTATTTATCACGTTTATTGTAGAACCGGGTCGACATGTTTACGTGCGTCGTATTAATTTCCATGGCAATACTAAAACAGGTGATTACGTATTACGGAATGTGATTCGCCAGGATGAAGGTTCTGTATTGTCACTGCACAATATCAAAGAATCAGAAAGACAGCTTCGCGTCTTAGGTTATTTGAAAAATGTTAATGTCAAAACAACACCCGTACCAGGAACAAACAACCAGGTTGATTTGGATGTTGAAGTAGAGGAAGCGCCTTCCGCAGAAGCGACTGCCTCACTTGGTTATGGTACGAATGGACCGCAATTTAATGCTGCCTTTAATCAACATAACTTTATGGGAACTGGCCGTTCGGTGGGTGTTGGTTTTAATGCCAGCTATTGGGGACAAGATTATTCGTTAAATTATTACAATCCTTTTTATACGACAACTGGAATTGGCCGCGGGCTGAACCTTTATTATCAAACCGTTGATCCGAAAAAATTAGATGTATCAGCCTATTCTTCGGATCGCTTTGGTTTTGATGTGAACTATAATGTATTACTTTCTGAAAAAAGTAGTTTCCAATTTGGTTATGGTTATCAAGATTTAGAAATCAAATCTACTGGTCGAGTGGTTCAGATTCAAAACTTTGTGAATCAATATGGTCGGGATTTTCATGAGATTCGTTTAGTAACAGGTTGGAACCGTAATAGTTATGATCAAATTCCTTTCCCCACGAGAGGATTAAATCAGCAAGCAAGTGCTTTAGTTGCATTGCCTGCTTCATCCAACTCTTTATCTTATTACAAAACAAATTATCAAGCTCACTTATATCAACCTCTATTCAAAGGTTTCATTGTTAGTTTGCTTGGTAATGTTGGTTATGGAAATACTTTCAAAAATAATGGGTTGCCATTTTTTGAAAACTACTATGCAGGAGGTATTGCCTCTCCAGGACAGGTCCGTGGTTATCAAAGTTACTCCTTAGGTCCACTGGATAGTAATGGTAATGCGATAGGAGCTAACTTTTTAGTAAATGGTACTGCAGGTCTTATTCTTCCTTATCCTTTAAGCCGTGATACAGTAAGAACGACTATTTTTGCTGACGCAGGTAACGTTTATGCACGAGGTACACCAGAAGCCTTCAGAGGAATTGCCGGAGGACCGCTACGTTATTCTGCTGGTTTAGGCGTGGAATGGCGCTCTCCTTTTGGCCCCTTGGCATTCAGCGTGGCCAAGCCTTTGAATAAACAACCATTTGATGATCAACAAATCTTCCAGTTTACCTTATCTTCAGGTTTCTAATATTAGATGGAGGCATTTACTCGATGCCTCCACTTATTTGACAGAAATTACGTTTTCCGCTGTTGTGTAGGTTGCTTTCTCACTGACATCACCACTATCTAATGCTTGAGATTCTGGCTTTAGAAATAGGGAGAAATAGGCATCTACTGCCTCTCGTGAGAAAGTAGTTGTATTTTTTGTCTGTAGAAATAATTTGCTTTCACAGTCTGCAGTAATCTTAGTGCTTTGACCGCGATAAAGTCCTTTATGAAATTTACGATGAAGATCGTTACATACCGCAAGCAATGCGTGCATTTTCTGGGGAGACAACTCAGCATTCTCCGTCTCTTGTAAGTAATTTTTCCCATAATCAACTAGTTTTACCATACCTTCATTGCTTTCAATGGCAATTTTACCAGCTCTAATGGTTGCCAGGGTGCGGATTATTGGTTTGATAAACCAGGTGGCTGGCGTAGTTGTTAGTTCGATTAATCCTCTTAGCAAAGTAAAAAATCCGTCAGCAAAGCGCTTTGGGTTGAAAGTAAAAAAGCCAACAACCAATTTGATTAATCCCATGCCTGTATTAGCGATGCCAACTAGAGGTTGTTTAAAATCCTGTTTTATATGGGAATCAGATTTGTAGGGCTTAAAATAATCAATAAATATCTTAGCTATTTTGCGCAGTGTATAAGTGATGGGTACATAGTCAAATTGTCCCAATTTTACGAGATTATAGGGACGATGAGGATACGGCTGCCAAGCGACAGTTTCATCGCCTTCTGCTTCGTTGTTTTGCCCTAAGAGTCTAAAGTAATCGGCAAGAAGTTCTTCTTGAATATTGCCATCGGCATCATCTACCGTTGAGGCAGTTTTAAGGCTTTGCAGAAATTTTATTCCAGACCAGACACTCCTGATACGATAGGTACTGTAATCAGCGACCTCTTTGATTTTCTTGGGGACAAATTGCCTAAACCATACTTGATATGCTTCAAGTGCTTGCTGAGTTACTGCGTTATCTGCAAATTTTTGTTTGATAGCTGGTTTCATCATACTCAAAAATTCGGCGCTAGACTCTAATCCCGCGTTTAATCCCTTAAAATAAGATAAGCCTAAGCCTGCATCGCCTGCTAAAGATAAATGAGTTTCACCATGCTTATAGATCACTTGCTCAGCATGAGTGGCTGGGGCTTCATTAACACTCACACGAATCGTGCTCTTGTCTATCTGCTCGCCGCCCTTACCAATTCTTATTGCCAGATAGCGGTAGATAAAACGTTTAATGTCCTCTGGTAAGTGCGCAAGAGGCTGTTCCGGAATATCCGTGCCATCGTTAGGGATATTAGCAAAAGGAGTAATGGGGTTTTTTGAGGTTGCTGTCTTAAGTTGTGCAAAAGCTTGTTTGGAAATCATCATTTGCATGGTAATAGGCGTTTTGCCGTCAGCGAAATGGCCGACATATTCATTAGCAATAAGGCCTTGCCGTGCCATTTGTTGATAAAAAGCAATGGAGTCAATAGAATCTGCTTTTTGTTCACCATTCACTTCAAAGCGTAATTGTAAAACATAATCAAATTCATGTTTAACCTGATTGCCTTCCGGGAATAAGGTGCTACTGACAACACTGTGTGTACCATCTGCGCCAATAATCAGACGGGCGTCGGGATGCTTATCAAAAATCTGTTGCTGAATGGTTTCCTTTTTAATTTCTTCTGTAATGATTTCTACACCATTATTTTGTGCGAGGGTTTTAAAAATCTGCTCAAGCTCATTAGTACGAATGTGTGGATCTTTCTTTAGGCGTTTAAGCAGCGTAAGTAAGTCAGGATCATCCATTGTCTCCGTTGCTTCCATTAGTTTTTGCAACTGCTGATGCTGCATTATTAGGGTGTGTTTACGTTGATACTCTTCATATTTTTCAAATACAACGACATTAACATCGGGATTAAGTTTTTTAAGACCCCATGCATGAGCCAGACCTATAGGACCACCGCCAACAATGACAACATCAGCCATAAAAACCTCAATTGATAAAAAATTGATCAATAATAGCATTGTATGAGCACTCAAGCAAGTATTCTATGCGTACAGTTATCGCAACCGACGTTGAATTATGCTAGCATCGGAGACTTTTAATCAGGAGATCAATAATGAAGCGTGTTAGTGGGTTCTTAATTGCTTTGGCCTTCCTTTTTGGTGGTGCAAATGCATTTGCAGACTGGGCAAAAATTGGTGTAGTCGATTTGCAAAAAATTATGCAAACTTCTAGTCAAATGAAAGCTATTCAGCAAAAATTAGAAAAAGATTTTAAACCTCGTCGTGATAAATTAGTTGCGATGGAAGAAAGTTTGAAAAAAGACATGGAAAAATTCAAGCGCGAAAGTGCCGTAATGAGCCAAACTCAGAAAAAAGAGATGGAGAAAAAGATTATTACAGCTCAACAAACGTTTGAAAGAGAAGGTCAACAATATCAGCAAGAATTAAGTACTGCTCACAATGAAGCAATGGAAGAGCTTTACAGCAAGATTCGTAAAGCTATCAACAAAGTTGCTGAAACTGAAAAATACGATTTAATTTTGCAAAAAGACGCAACGCCTTTTAGCGTTTCTAAGTTAGATGTAACTGAAAGCGTTATGAAAGAAATTAATTAATCTTTGTGAATAGTGTGTATACACTTGCCGAATTGGCTCAACACCTGGATGGCATTTTATACGGTAATGCCGAACAATCCATCCAAGGTGTTGCTTCTTTAAGTCGTGCTTGTAAAACTGATTTATCCTGCTTTAATAATCCTTCCCTATTAGCATCATTAACCACTACCCAGGCTGGAGGAGTACTGCTCACAGAGAATTATCTTTCTGAGTGTCCTGTAAATGCTATTGTTGTGGTGAATCCACTTAGGAGTATGGCTACCATAGCAAAAATGTTTAAACCAAAGGTCAAAAATTGTTCTGGTATTCATCCGAGAGCCATTATTGCTCCTTCGGCAAAAATCGGCCAACGAGTTACTATTGGTGAAAATACTGTGATTGGTGCTGATGTTACACTGGGTGATGATGTCATTATCGGTGCAAATTGTGTGCTTGAAATGAATGTTTCTGTTGGAATGCGGACTCTTATTCATCATGGAGTCTATTTGCATGAGGGCACAAAACTAGGTATGTCTGTGCTTGTAGAGAGTGGTGTCGTAATAGGTGCATCGCCCTATAACAGTGTTAAACAACAAGGACATTGGCTAAGTGGTCCAGATATGGGCGGTGTTTTTGTTGCCGATGAAGTGCATCTAGGGGCAAATACCGTTATCGCTAGAGGAGCGCTAGGAGATACATTCATTGGTAAAGGCGTGCACATTGATAATTTGGTCATGATTGCACATGATGTTATTATTGGTGCGAATTCAGCAATTGCCGGTTGTGCAGTGATTGGTGCTTATGCAGAGCTTGGTGCTCATTGTATTGTTGGTGGGGCCAGTTGTTTGGCTTCATACGTGCAATTGGCTGATGATGTGGTGATTACAGGAATGTCAACTGTCAATAAAACGTTAACGAAGGCAGGGATCTATTCCTCGGGTACTATGGTTTGTGAGCATCGCCAATGGCGCCGCAATGCAGCTCGTTTTCGTCGGCTTGATGATTATATTACTCGCCTTATCAAATTAGAGAAAGAAGAGCCGTAGGCAGACAGTTTCGGGAAGTTATTATTAGGATTTATTGCACCATTGTTTATAAGTAAATATCACTGATTGTTCAAGGTTTTAACTGAGATTAGTTAAATAGCTGACTATTCTTCTTATCCAAGTTAAAATTCAGGCGCAATCATCGACATTTGTTTGCAAAAGCAACGAAAGCAGATCCCTAAAAGAATTAGTGAGAGACAACGCATGAGTGAAGTCATTAACATATCTAAAATACTCGACTTATTGCCACATCGTTATCCATTTATCCTCATCGATCGGGTAATGGATTATAAGGCGTTTGAGCATTTGGTTGGCATTAAGAATGTGACAATAAATGAGCCATTTTTTGTTGGACATTTCCCCGGAAATCCAATTATGCCAGGGGTACTAATGCTTGAAGCCTTAGCTCAAGCAGGTGCAATACTGTCTAACTTATCAAGAACTCCAAAGGAAGGGCATGAGTTTTTATATTTTTTTGCCGGAATTGATAATGTTAAGTTTAAACAAGTAGTAACCCCAGGCGATCAGTTACGTTTGGAGGTGAAGTTAATGGGGCAAAAAAGAGATTTTTGGCGCCTGAGTGGAGCGGCTTATGTTGGTGATAAACTGGCCTGTTCCGCGGATTTAATGAGTGCAGCGAAGGAAGTTAAAAAGTGATAGATGAACGAGCAATAATTCACCCTTCAGCAAAATTGGCAAAAGGGGTTTCTGTCGGTGCAGGTAGCCTGATTGGTGCTGATGTAGAAATTGGTGAAGGCACTTGGATTGGTCCTTATGTCGTGATTCAGGGACCTACAGTAATCGGTAAAAATAATAAGATTTTTCAATTTGCATCCGTCGGCGATGAACCACAAGATATTACTTATAAAGGCGAGCCTACACGTTTAGAGATAGGTGATAATAATATCATTCGCGAATATTGTATGATTAGCCGCGGAACGGTCAAAGGTGGTGGAGTAACTCGCGTAGGTAATGAAAATTATTTAATGGCTTATACCCACATAGGTCACGATTGCATGATAGGTAATAATACTATTATGGTTAATCATGCGGCTTTATCTGGACATGTCACTATTAATGATTATGCCATTATTGGCCCTTATGCAGCGATACACCAATTTTGCCACGTAGGGGCTTATGCATTTATTGCAAGAGCTACTTATGTGAGTAAGGATGTATTACCTTATGTGATGATTGCAGGCCACACTACGTCGGCATGTGGAATTAATACGGTTGGTTTAAGGCGCCGTGGATTTTCCTCTGCAACCATTGATCATCTACGCCGTGCTTATAAAATAATTTTCCGTAAGGGATTAACAGTGCAGCAGGCAGTTGCAGAATTAGAAATAATGCAAAATGACTGTCCTGAAGTACTGCCAATGATTGATGCCTTGAACCAATCTGCAAGGGGGATCGTACGCTAATATGTTAACTTCGCTGCTTGCCGTAGCTTGTGGTGGTACTATAGGTGCTGTAGCTCGTTTTGCGACTGTAAATATTATGCAGAAGCTTTTGGGCACCGGTTACCCTTATGGGACATTAATGGTTAACTGCGTGGGTTCGTTCTTGGCAGGTTTCATTATGATATTGATAATGGAGCGTTTGGTAGACGCCGAATACTGGCGCTTGTTCCTGGTCGTCGGATTTCTGGGAGCTTACACTACTTTTTCCAGTTTTTCCTGGGAAACATGGATGTTATATCAAAATGGGCAGCCATTGATAGCAATAGGAAATATTATCTTTAATAATATTGGTGCCTTAGTGATGGCATTCATTGGAATTCATTGTGGTCGTTTGGTAGGGAATCTTATATGACTCAAGTAAAAATTGTGCGTATTTATCTTAGTGAAGATAGTCCTGTAATGAATGAAATCTATAATTTTTTGCACCAGCAAAAAATTAAGGGGGCCACAATTTTTCGCGGCGTGAAAGGTTATAGTAGCTCTGGAGAGCGAGAAGCGAGTATATTGGATTTACATTTTGATCTACCAATGATTCTTGAGTTTTTTGACGAGGTAGCGAAAGTCGATAAGATCATGGTGGCACTTGCTGATAAAATTCAGGCAGGGAGAATTCTGAGTTGGCTTGCTGATTTAACCTAATGTCAAAATAATTAGCAACGGCGTGTTCCATAAATTACGCGAAGATAGTTTTATATAGGGCGAAATCGTACCAGTGAATAGATAGAAACAGACTTTTGTAAAAATGATCGTCTTTTGTATTCCTGCACAGGTGGGAAGCTGTCCAGCAAGATAATCAGAGTTTGATACAGAAATGAATTCCGGCTGCACAATAATGACACTTATTACATTTTACTATTTATCAAAGTGATTTCCCCAAGTTTGTAGTTATTCTGGGCAAAATAATAAACCACTCCCAAGGGAGTCTGTATAAAAATTAAGGGTGAGCTATGTTAGATTCTCAATTATTGCGTGATAACCCGCAGTACGTTGCTGAACAACTACTGAAGCGTGGTTTTCGTTTTGATGTGAAAGCTTTTACAACGCTTGAGGAGCGTAGAAAGACGTTGCAAGTGGCTACTCAAGCTCTTCAAAATGAGCGTAATCAGCGTTCAAAGACTATTGGTCAGGCAAAAGCAAGAGGCGAAGACATTGAGCCAATGAGAGAAGAAGTCAATCGCCTTGGCCAAGAACTTGATAATACTAAAGCAGAGTTAGAAAAAGTTTTGCAACAGTTGGAAGACATTGTCATTAGCTTGCCAAATTTACCTCATTCTTCTGTACCAGAAGGCAAAGATGAGCATGACAATCGTGAAGTTCGCCGCTGGGGAACAATCCCTTCCTTGAATTTTACTATCCAATCGCATGATGAGTTGGGTGAGGGGCTTGGGCAAATGGATTTTGCATTGGCCGCAAAAATTACAGGTAGCCGATTTGTAGTAATGAAAGCACAAATCGCAAGACTGCATCGTGCACTGATTCAATTTATGCTAGATATTCATACTGAAGAGCATGGCTATCAAGAGATTTACGTGCCTTACATCGTTAACGCTGAGAGCTTATTAGGAACTGGACAATTACCTAAATTTGAAGCGGATTTGTTCAAGATAAAAGGTGATGAGAATTATTACCTAACCTCCACCTCTGAAATTCCGGTGACCAACACCGTACGCGATACGATTTTAAATCACGAAACATTGCCCATTCGCTATGCCTGTCACTCGCCTTGTTTTCGTAGTGAAGCAGGTTCTTATGGGAAAGATACAAAGGGTATGATAAGGCAGCATCAATTTGAAAAGGTGGAATTGGTTTGGATTACCACCCCTGAGTCTTCTTATGAGGCTCTGGAACAATTAACCAGGCATGCTGAGGTTATTTTACAACGCTTAAACCTTCCTTATCGCGTCGTCACTTTATGTACCGGGGACATGGGCGCTGGTTCCGCTAAAACCTATGATATCGAAGTATGGCTCCCGAGCCAGAATACTTATCGTGAAATTTCTTCATGTTCCAATATGGAAGCATTCCAGGCTAGACGAATGAAAGCTCGCTATCGTCACCAGGAAACTAAAGAAATGGAACTTGTTCATACTCTAAATGGCTCAGGGCTTGCAGTAGGACGGACGTTGGTTGCCATCCTGGAAAATTATCAAGATAAAGATGGAAATATTCATATTCCTGACGCCTTGAAGCCTTATATGCGGGGCTTGGAAATCATTAAGAAATAAATATAGAGGTTGCCCCTTAAAGAGTTTTATTGGGTCAAAATGCCCCAACCTACTTGCTATTTGCTTGCTACCTATTTATCACATATAAAAAATATGTAGGGTAGGTCATTTGACCCAACGGACTCAACCTAATGCTTATTCATCCAATCATGATGAATAGCCCTATTTGAGTCAAAATGACTCCACCAGCTATGCGATAATTGGGCAAATCACGTGTCATCTTAATGCTTACTTATTCTCCAGGTGAAATAATTAAACGTTTGCGGTGTGTAAAGAAGCCGAAGGAGTTAGCTTGCCACTTTGGAAGTGCTGGATCTAGGACGATGTTAAAAATTCAAATTCAAGTTGATAAATTTTATTCATGAATGTAGCAAGTAACATTCATAGCAAACGTAATTGGTCGGAGTGACAGGAATTGAACCTGCGACCCCTGCCTCCCGAAGGCAGTGCTCTACCAGGCTGAGCTACACTCCGTTAATGGTCGCGCTTAATGGCAAACTGTGCCAGTTCCTTAAGTGCATCTTTGTAGACAGAATCAGGTAAACTATGCAAGGCGGATAAGGCTCGATCGACTTCAAGTGCGGCATAGTTTTTTGTAAATTCAATCGCTTTTGTTTCTTCAATCGCTTCGAGAATAGCTGTTAAATTTTGTAGACTTCCTTCTTTAATACTGTTCTTTATTAACTGTTGTTGAGTCGGCGTGCCGGTTTTTAGCGCGTGAATTAGAGGCAAGGTTACTTTACCATCTGCTAAATCATCGCCAATGTTCTTACCAATGGTTTTGGCATCGGAACAATAATCTAAAGCATCATCAATGAGCTGAAAAGCATTGCCTAAATGAAGACCATAACTATATAGGCCTTTTACTGTCGTTTCATCAGTTTGGCTTAGATGGGCGCCAATTGCAGCTGAAGCAGCAAATAACAGTGCTGTTTTCGCACGAATCACATCAAGGTACTCTTCAATAGAGAGTTCAAAATTGTGGCGATTCACCAATTGTTTTACCTCACCGCAACTTATTTGATGAGAGGTATCCGCTAGTAAACGTAGTATAGGTGTATTATTAACATTTACCATTAATTGTACTGATTGGGTAAAGAGATAATCTCCAACAAGGATACTGGCCTTGCTACCCCAAATTTCATTAGCAGTTTCTCGGCCTCGGCGCAGGGTTGATTCATCAACTACATCATCGTGCAACAAGGTAGCCGTATGAAAAAATTCAACCATAGCGGCAAGATCAATATGAGCATTGCCCTTATACCCACAGGCATGGCTTGCTAAAAGCACTAAAAGAGGGCGTAAGCGTTTTCCACCACTTTGCACAATATGATGGGCCAAATCATCAATCAAACCCACCTGAGATTGAATCTTATCAATAATTAAAGCATTGACTGCTTCGAAATCTGCATTAACTAACGCTCGTAAACGGGCAACCGTCATTACTTATCCTCTGATATAGAATTTATGCATGCTAAGGGGGGCTTGAAATAATGTCAAGTAAGATACACTATCTTAAAAATGCAATTATATTTTGCGACAAAGTTACATATCTTTGTCGCCTTGCAACTATAACGGCCATTCCTTAAGTCAGATAATGACCTGTAATCAAATTTAGACATTAAAGCGAAAATGCATGACATCGCCATCACATACAATATAATCTTTGCCTTCAAGACGTAATTTTCCAGCTTCTTTTGCCCCTTGTTCTCCGCGATAAGTAATAAATGCGTCGTAGGCGATAACTTCTGCGCGGATAAATCCTTTCTCAAAGTCAGTATGGATAACTCCTGCCGCTTGTGGAGCAGTTGCCCCTTTAGGAATGGTCCAGGCGCGAACCTCTTTGACACCAGCAGTAAAATAAGTTTGTAAACCCAATAGTTCATAACCGGCGCGAATTACACGATTTAAACCAGGTTCTTCTAATCCTAAATCAGCCATAAACTCTTTGCGATCTTCTTCTTCGAGATCCATCAGTTCCGCTTCAGTTGCCGCTGATAAGGCAACAATACTAGCATTCTCTTCAGCAGCGAGTTTTTTAACCTTTTCCAGTAAAGGATTGTTGTCATAACCTGTGTCATCAACGTTGGCAATATAAAGAACAGGCTTTGCTGTTAATAGGAATAGACGACGAACTATTGCTTCTTCTTCACTGGTGAGTTCCAGGGTACGTACCAGTTTTCCTTCATCAAGATGGGTTTTAATTTTTTCTAAGGTTTGCTTTTCAAAGAGAGCCTCTTTGTTACCGCTTTTGCTATTTTTTCCAGCTTTCATCAAGGCTTTTTCAACGGTTTCCATGTCAGCTAAAGCCAATTCCGTGTTGATTACTTCAATATCGCTTAAAGGATCAACTTTTCCTTCAACGTGAATGATGTCAGTATTTTCAAAGCAACGAACAACGTGAGCAATGGCATCGGTTTCGCGAATATTCGCCAAAAATTGATTTCCTAAGCCTTCCCCACTAGATGCGCCTTTAACCAAACCGGCAATGTCTACAAATTGCATCGTTGCAGGAAGAGTTTGTTGAGGTTTTACAATCTCTGCCAAAGCATCCAGCCTGGGATCTGGGACTGTTACAATACCTACGTTAGGTTCAATTGTGCAGAAAGGGTAATTGGAGGCTTCAATTCCAGCTTTGGTTAAGGCGTTGAACAGAGTTGATTTCCCGACGTTGGGCAAGCCCACAATTCCGCATTTAAATCCCATGATTTGACCTCAATAGTGTACTTTAAGTTAGAGGTTAATATCTTAATAGATTTAACCATTCAATAAATTCATTGCAGCAGCAATATTACCTGTTAGTGCAGTAGGCATAACAGCGATGCCTCTTTCTATGGCATCAAATATTAATTGTCTATCCTGTTGAGAGGGTTTCCCTAATACATAATTGAATACTAGGTCCTTATGTCCAGGATGGCCAATTCCAATTCTTAAACGATGAAAATCTGTGCTACCTAAATTGGTGATGATGTCGCGTAAACCATTATGTCCACCATGGCCGCCGCCTGTTTTAATTTTGATACGCCCAGAAGGTAAATCAAGTTCATCATGAACAACCAAAATTTCATTGGGTTCAATACGATAAAATTGAGCGACTTCTCTTGTTGGTAAACCACTATGATTCATGAAAGTTAGGGGCAATAAGGTTCTGCACTGGAAACCTTTAATATCAAAATTTGCTAATTCACCATGTAGTTTTTTTTCGACTTTAAACGAAGCGCTGTGGCGCTTAGTTAGGGCTTCTACAAACCACCCACCGGCATTATGTCTCGTATGCTCATAGGCAGAGCCTGGGTTTCGTAGCCCAATAATCAGTTTAATTGCCATGCCGATGTTCTATTTATATAAGAGTTAGATTTAGATAATACTTCAAGTCAGGCGAGGAAAACCTCGCCTTTAAGGATTTTATTCTTGCTCAGAGCCTTCTTCATCAGCAGAAGCAGCTGGAGCTTGTGTTGGAGCAACTTCTTCTTCAACAGCAGCAACTTTAGGCGCATGAATACTTACCACTGGCAAATTGTGGCTAGTATCAACTTCACCTATAGCCAGTTGAACGCCTTTCGGCAATTTCAAATCAGATAAGTGAACAACATCATCTAAACCTACATTAGCCATGTCCACTTCGATGAACTCAGGTAAATTTTTAACCTGGCAACGTACTTCAACTTGAGTCATGGTGTGAGTAATGATACCTCCTGCCTTGACACCTTTAGATGTTTGTTCATTGGTAAAATGGATTGGAATGTTTTTTACCAAAGTATCTTTTGCAGAAACACGCTGTAGATCCATGTGTAAAATAACAGGTTTGTAAGGATGGCGTTGTAAGTCTTTAAGAATGACATGCTCAACTTTACCATCAACATTTAAATCAAAAACGCTGGAATAAATTGCCTCGTTTTCCAATGCCTTGACTACTTTGTTATGCAATAAGTGAATGGCCTTCGGCGCCTTTTCACCACCATACAATACTGCGGGTACTTTATTTTCAAGACGACGTAGGCGGCGGCTCGCACCTTTCCCCATATCTTTTCTTGATTCAGCTTCTAAAATGATTGTTGACATCTATAGTCTCCGTAATTTAAACAAACCCTTGTTTAGCCCGCGACCAGGATAAACACCTAAAAAGCAGGAAAGGGCGGCATAGTATATAATATACTTGGCGTGGGAACAAACAGCGTTTTATCAAAATAGTTCAGATCTAGGATTTAATCGCTTACAGCAGCAAGTATAATTAAAAATCAACTTGAAGTCGTTGCAGTTATCCCATAGAATATGGCACTTTGTTGAATTTGTGAAAGCCATTAGGCGCGTTGGAGAATAGCTATGTACGCTGTGATTAAGACGGGCGGTAAACAGTACCGCGTAAAAGAAGGTGATATTCTTAAACTGGAGCTGCTGCCCGCTGATGTTGGTAATGAAGTAAGTTTTTCTGAAGTTCTTATGATTGCAGATGGTGAAAAATTTACTTGTGGCGCGCCGCTGGTTAAGAATGCTGTTGTTAAAGCTGAAGTTCTCAGCCATGCTCGACATAAGAAAGTAAAAATTATTAAATTCCGTCGTCGTAAACACCATATGAAACAAATGGGTCATCGACAATATTATACGCAAGTAAAAATTACTGCGATTAGCAAGTAAGAGGGGAGAAAGAAATGGCTCATAAGAAAGCAGGTGGTAGTACTCGTAACGGCCGCGACTCGAATCCCAAGTACCTTGGTGTGAAGCGTTATGGTGGCCAGGTAGTAAATGCTGGTGAAATTATTGTACGTCAACGTGGAACTCGTTTTCATGCTGGTAATGGCGTAGGTTGTGGTCGTGATCACACGCTCTATGCGTTAGTTGCTGGTGTGGTACAGTTTTCTGTAAAAGGTGCAAAGAATCGTAAATACGTTACGATTGATGCCGTTAAAGAATAAGCATCAGTAAGCGAATATTTTCTAGCCCCGGATTCGGGGCTTTTTTTTAGGTGATTAGTCATGAAATTCGTCGATGAAGCGATGATTAAAGTAGAGGCTGGCAATGGCGGCCACGGCTGTTTAAGTTTCAGACGCGAGAAATTTGTTCCTCGAGGTGGACCTGATGGTGGTGATGGCGGGGATGGCGGTAGTGTCTTTCTTGAGGCAAGTGCTGATCTAAATACACTAATTGATTTCCGATACCAGCGTCATTATAAAGCTGAGAACGGTCAACCAGGTATGGGGGGAAATTGCACAGGCAAGAAAGGTGACGATTTAGTTATTCTTGTACCTGTGGGGACAATGGTTTTTGACGTTGATAGCGGTGAGCTTCTCGGTGATATTAATGAAGCAGGAGAACGTCTACTGGTTGCTCAGGGTGGTTTCCATGGTCTCGGGAATACCCGGTATAAAAGTAGTGTTAATCGTGCGCCAAGACAAACTTCACCCGGCACCCCTGGTGAAGCACGTCATTTACGGTTAGAACTTCGTGTATTAGCGGATGTGGGATTACTTGGTTTACCTAATGCTGGCAAATCGACATTAATTCGAGCAGTTTCCAGTGCCAAACCAAAAGTAGCTGATTATCCTTTTACAACCCTACATCCAAACTTAGGGGTAGTGGGCGTGTCATCTCATAAAAGTTTTGTGATGGCTGATATTCCTGGTTTGATTGAAGGCGCTGCTGAAGGAGCAGGTCTTGGCCATCGGTTTCTAAAACATTTATCTCGTACCTGTGTTTTACTGCATGTACTTGATATTGCACCCATTGATGAGAGTAATCCTGTCGATTCTGCAAAAGCGATTCTCAAAGAGTTAGAGGAATACGATCCGGAATTACTGAATAAGCCTCGTTGGTTAGTATTGAACAAAATAGATCTTGTTTCCGACGATAAAGAGCGGGCCAAAATTGTCAAAGCCATCATTGATGGCTTGCAGTGGCAAGGGAGAGTTTTTGAGATCTCTGCCGTCAGTGGTCAAGGAACACAGCAATTGTGTTATTCATTGATGCAATTGATTGATGAGATGAAAGAGGCGGAAGCTTAGCCATTCTGCTGCAAAATGAATCACCAAGGCGCTCCGATGGGCAATTTCATGTTTCTCAGTGCCTTGGTGATGGCCATTACTGTATTCGATGCTAACCAGTGTTTTTCCAGTAATTTGCTCCTGATTCCAATATTCCTTAAGGCCACGAAGATGGAACCGAAGAATGGCATCGTCATTACAATTGTTAAACTGTAAAAGATGGTAATTATCAGGTTGCTGAATAAGCGTTTGTAAAAGCCCACCAGTAACGTTATCAATAATCGAAATGGGTTTTTTTAATTGTAAGATGCGGTCATGCAAGCGCTCAGAAGCTTTTTGCTCTGTTGTCGCAATGAGGTAAGGGGCCACAACGGTGTCTACTCGCTGTTTAATCTGCGATGCGATGTTTTCTTTGCAGCGAACTTTAAATTCCACATAAGGCGTTTCCAGACGATAACCTGTTTGGCAGTCAAGATCAGCTAAAGCTTTATCAAGTTCTTCAGCAATAATACTTTCTGCCACGCCAAATAAGCGCCATTTAAAAATAGATTTATCACTATGTTGTCGCTGTTGTAACAATGGTAGAACATAGTCGTTGAACATGGGTAAGCATTCTCGTGGTGGCCCTGGCAAAAGAATAAATAATTTACTCTGCCATTGATAGGAGCACCCCATAGCAGTGCCATTAGGATTAGGGAGAATAGTTGCTCCTGAAGGAAATAGTGCTTGCTGTCTATTACCCGTATTTAATTCTTTAGAATATAGTTGTAAGCGATTTTGGATATGTTGAATTGCCTCTGGAAACTCAATTAATTGTGTTTTAAGAAAGCGTTGCAGGGCGAAACGTGTACGATCATCGGAAGTGGGACCAAGTCCCCCAATCGAAATAATAACATCATGATTTTTTGCTAAAAATTCAAAACAATCGTGAATTTCATTTTCTTTGTCACTGGAGGCCATTTGCAATCCAAGCGGCAAGCCTTCAGAGCTTAGAGCATGAGCAAGATAATGACTGTTAGTGTTTAGCGTATCCCCGTGGATTATTTCATCTCCAGTAGCAAGCAAAGCAATTGTCATTTTTTATTTTCCAATTTTATATAACTTATTCGAATAATTCGGGGTGGATTATCTAAGAACCGAAGTCCCCATAAGCTGATAGTTGGATCATCATCCATGAGAAAACGGCCATCTGCAAGAGTTAAAGGGGGGGATTTTACTAAAATAACATAACCATCAGTGAACCAATTGAATATTGCAACCCCATCTAATAGAACAGGTGATTTTTTCACATATTGCGGAAGTTGCGCTAATTGCATCATAGGATAGGTAGCAATCAGTGAGGTATTATTTTCTCTAAATAAAGGAACGGCAACGTTGAAGGCTACAAAACGATAATTATCGCGAGCCACCGCACGCCAATTAATTGAGCTGGCCATTTTGGGAAACACGCGTAGTTTCTCCAATCTTAAGTGATTTTGCTTTGCAAATGACTGTACGGCAAGAAAGGCGCGGTGGTGTTGATAAGTATTAAATAACAACACTAATCCGGCTAGAGTTAAGCCAATGACAACGCCTTTTCTATGGTCACTAACGATTGTCCAAATAAGGCCAAAAATTAAAGGAATAGTAAAAAAAGGATCAATGATTGCAATTAAATCCCAACTAATGCGTGTATTACTAAAGGGCCAATACAACAGGGTGCCATAGCTAGTGCAAGCATCAAGCAAGCCATGAGTGCCGTAACCAATAAATGCAGCCAAAAATGTCAATTTTATGGTTTTGCGAAAGCGCTTAAATAGGAGCAGCACCAAGGTGACTAAAAAGGCACCTAGAGGAATAAACAACAAGGAATGTGTAAAATGGCGATGATAAATAAAAAACAGCAATGGATTTTTAGGCGAGTTAATAAAGATATCAAGATCAGCGGCCATGCCTGCCAGACCGCCGACAATCCAGGCATTGTCTCTGTCTTTTTTATGAAGACAAGCTTGGGCACAAGCAGCTCCCAACGCTCCTTGTGTAATAGGATCCATTATGTGCGATGAACACTGACTTGTGGTGAGGGTGTTTCTATCCCTTCCTGATCAAATTGTTGTTTGATTCTCTCTTGTAGTAGGTTACGTGCTATAGAGAGGTCGGCTGTATTTACCCAGACCATAAATTTAAGCTCTACCGCCGCATTGGCAAAATTATCAATGGTTACATGAGGTGCTGGCTCTTTCAGAACCTTATCGCAGCTATCTGCAATGCCTAACAGCATTGTTTTTACGCGGGAAAAATCAATGTCATAAGCAACAGCAATAATTAAATCGATTCTACGAGTTGAAAAATAGCTTAAATTAGTAATTTCTGATTTAATCATGGCTTCATTAGGAATACGCACTAATTTATTATCGGGTGTTTTTAATTTGGTAGATAACAAATCAATAGAGTCCACCACTCCATTGATTCCTTTAACTTCCACCGTATCTCCAACTTTAAAGGGTTGTTCAAACAGTAAAAAAATACCGCTTATCAGATTTGAAGCTGCAGTTTGGGAGGCAAAACTAAGAGCAACAGTAAATACACCTGCAGCGCCTAATAATACACTTAATTTAAATCCTAAATGCTGTAAGCTAGTCACAAAAAAGATAGTAAATATTAAATAGAAAACGAATCGCTTTGCCAGCATAGTATGATGACGAGAAAACCGTTTTTTTAGCGTTTTCTCAGCAATAATACTGATACGTTTGGCACATAAAAAACCAATAAAAAACAAGCTTATGGCATAACCAATATTTAATAATTTATTAGGATCAAGCAGGTGCATTGATTTATCCTCCGTTAAGATACAGCAGATTTAAGAGACCTAACTCGATAACTTTAATATTAATAAAATCCAATGAGCGATTATACTATTAGCTTATGATTTTGCGAATAATTCTTTTAAATGCTTAGACTGAACAGATTTTCTTTTCCAATAACATCAGATTCGAGTTCTGAAGATGCTGTACGAAAAAAAACCTGCTTGCCTAAGGTCTTACGACCCAAACCTACAACAAGATCACCAAATAAGATACTAATCACTTTTAATGCATCAGCTAGCGTTTGGGTTTTACTAGGTTGAAACATTTGATAAGCCAAGTTTTGTAACTTTTCTGCCTGTTTAGGAAATGATGCATCAGATAAGCGTGTACGTAATGCTCTTTTATAAAATTTAAGGACAGTAACATTGTAATTATTACCTAAATGATTGTCATAATTTAGGGCTATTTTACTATCATGAAATTCTTTAAGAATGAATAAGTCTTTAATTATTTTCATAGAAAATTGCTTTTTGGGGGTTTCAGTAAGAGCCGTTTTTAGGTGTTCATCCTGTTGCATTTTCTCCTGTAACTGCATAGTCAGGGTATGTAAATGCTTATGATTTACATTCGTCTGTGGGTTGGTTAAGTTGTATGGTGAGGCTAGCTCCATCTTTGTAGCGCCTGGCTTTCCCTTATCATTGATGGGAGGTGATTTTTGGGAAGTGTCAAAAAGAGTTGGTGATGGTGTTAGATCGGCGCAGTCCAGATGTTCTAATAGTGCTTGATAATTATCGTGAAAAGACAACAAATATTCCTGTAGGGCAAAAATCAGGTTCTCAACCTCTTCATTGGCACCTACAGATTTAGTTTCTTGTGCGATGCGGATGGTCATGATTATGTGAAAGCCTGCACGTAATACAGTTTCCACTTTCCCCCAAAGAAAATCTAAAGATTTTTTAACAGTCAGCCTTCGCTCGTCAAAAACGGGGGTGCCATCGGTATTTAAAGTAAATAGCTGGCGTAGATGGTCAGATTCTACACAGGATTGAGAGGTGTTGATGAGACTGGATTGCGAGGCTGGTGAAGAGGATTCTGCATGACTTTTATCATGAAGTTGAACATGCGTAATTAGAAGATTTAAGAAATGATTAAATTCCTTAATGATGTGTGGTAGTTTTATTTCATTCAATAAAAATGAGCCAGTCTTAGTCGCAAATGCTTGGTGCCAGAGCTCTAATTGGTCTGGAAAAGGCAGATTCTCATTGTCAGTTAGTGAGGGTGTATCGACTATGGCCAGATTTTCTAAACTTTTTGAACGATATAGTTTTTGCTTATTAGGGTTGGGATAAACATCGGTTAGTTTGCAAATTTTTTTTAAGCGCAATTTAAAAACAGTCATGAAGTCTAAGCAAAATTGCCGCGAAGGTTGGGTAGTCCCAAAACCCGCGTCGGAAAACGATGCAATACCTATATACGTAGCAATTCGTTCTTTAGTTTTGTCATTAACAAGATCAGCAGGAATTTTTTTTAAGACCGTCATGATAATGTCTTCTAATAGTGTATCGCATAGCTGCTCTCTAAACAGCTCTGCCTTTTCAGCCATCGCCGGGAAGAGGCCAGTGATTTTTTTATAATTTAAAAGGTACCCTTTCGTAAAACTGGTAGGATTAAACCAACCATGGTACTCGTAAGGATAGAGCAGATTAATATTGTTTTCTTTGTAACCGTAATAACGAAACGCAGCGCCTAAATCAATACGAGCAAATTGATTATCATTGCCTGTAGTTTCTAAACAAACAACATTACCACTATGTACACTGTAGTCGCCCAATAGCAGAGAATACATGAGGATTGTGGATAGGCCAAAATAGTTTTCAAGCTGAGTTAATAAAGGGTAATAGCTGGGCCCAAAAAACATCTCCATTAATGCATGACGATCAGAGCCATTTCGATTTCCAGTGCCAATAATCTTATGTAATTCCTTAAATGACACTTTTGGTTGAATCAGCGCATAGGAACCATCATTAAGTCGAATAAAATCTGCACAAATAAAAGAACGATGATAATCTCGGGGAATTAAGCCTCGGTTTTTAAATTCCTCTAATAGGAGGCCTGCAAATAATTCAGTAAAGAGCTCTTGAGGATCATTAGGTTTTTTAACGAAAAATTCGCTGCCTTCAGAATCACGATAAAAACCATCTATATCATCCTTATTTTTACCTCCGGACTTATCTTTAAATTTTATTAGTTCTTTACCGTTATACGTTAGCATGGAAGCTCTAATATAATTTTCCCTGCATCATTGTTAACCTTTCATGACCAACAAAGCAACAGATTAATTAATAGTTGCTGCTCGGAGTATTCTAATTTACATGTGGCTTATACATAACAAAAAAATCTGTCTTACTGAGGGGCATAAAGTTTTTGTATAGGGTTTAAGTTTCTGTTAAGCAATCAATGTTAAACTGACTGCATTTAATGAGTAGTTCTCTATCTGGTGTGCATATGCCTGAAATGACTGTTAAAAAAAATGATGAATTTTTCATTAGTATTGCAAAAGATGAGGGTGTTCATAGCTTTATTTTGCTAGGTGTAAAAAATGAAACAGGAGTTCATCTTCTTGCAAGAGTCGGGAAAGTAGGAGTGGCCACTGAATTCGGTTGTAAAATCCTTTGTAAGGCTGCATTTTCATCGACACCGGCCCAATTAATTGATGAAAAAATTGATAGAGAAACAGAGAACAGAACTAACATCAGTTATGCTGCTTATGCAATTAATTATCAGCAATATCTCGATTTTATAGCGTTATTACAACACATCCAGGATGAGAATCTGCTCGACACGTCGGTTCAACATCTGCCGTTTACTTGTTTTAAGCCTGTGCAGGAAAAAGGTGGACTTGTGACGCTGCAACAGACATCCGAAAAAACTGCGTTGACTCATGAGCTAGCTCCCAGAGAAGAGAGTGCCGAAGTGTCTAAAGAGGTTCATTCCTTAGGTCTTACAAATACTTGCCGCCATTCAGCGCTGTCTTTATTAAAATACGTTTGTAGGGACGAACAGGTCCCTCATGACCTTTCCAGTGCTTTTTTTCGTAATTTGCCGCTACAAACTTCTTTAGTGGCGGATGATGGAGAGGAATTTGTAGTAAGTCGAAGGGGTACTACTGCAAAACGCTCTTTCGTTCACCCGGATGGTAAACAACCTTTTTATATTTTACCGCTTCCGCCTTCGGCGTTTAAAGAGCAATCGCCAGCTAAGGTAAAGGTTTTAACGGAACTGTATCAGCAGATGGAAAGCATGCTTAAAACTGCTTCACAATTGCCCGAAACAGAGAAAAAATTTAATCTCTTAAAAGAGCTTTATAATGACAAAGCTGGAAAAAATACAGAATCTATGAGCGACCTGTTAGCGAGCATAAAATCTTGGCGATCCCTACATAGTGCTGAGATTAAAGTTCTTCGCGTTACTTATTTCTTTGACAGATTTTTTAAACGACAATCTGCAACTGAAAAAATGCTTGAGAGATGTACAACATTACTTGAAAAATCACAAGAACAATCCCCTCAAAACTAAAAAATTGTCGATAAGATAATCATTTGATTAATCTATCGACACTAATCTTAGTTGAAATTCATATCCATTTAATTTATTCGTGAAGTAATTTATTTCATATAATTTCTGACTTTTTTCTTGTTTTCCATTGATTAAACGATAATTTTTTAATGTTAATTAATGAATCTACTGACAAAAAAATAAGACTCGGACTAAACTAGATATAAGAAGGAATTATTTTCAAGTCCAAGAATAGACTGGCTTCATAAAATTTGTAGTTTTGGAGGTGCAGTGTAATGAAAAAAGGGGCTTTATTACTAATCGCTATAATCTTTACTTCTTCCTTAGGTTTTTCCGAAGTAATTAAAGAATTTTCTTTAGGAAGCCCAGTCTTTGATCCTAATACTTCTATTCCAGAAAAATATACCTGTGTAGGTGCGGATATTTCACCAGCATTATTTTGGGAAAATGTACCTAAAGATACCAAATCATTTGTTTTAGTTATTGACGATCCTGATGCACAGGATGGTACGTGGGTGCATTGGGTTTTATTTAATATTCCTCCCGAAACTCGTAATCTTACCGAAGGGGAAGTTCCTGTAGGAGCCATAAATGGTAAAAATAGTTGGGGATTCACAGGCTATAAAGGACCTTGCCCACCACCTGGCGATATTCATAATTATATTTTCAGGTTATATGCTTTGGATACAGTATTGCCTCTAGATGCTTCGGCAATCAAAGAGAATGTTATCGATGCTATTCAATATCATGTTCTAGGCATGGCTGAATTCAAGGGAAATTTTCAGAGAGAATAATGACATGTCGTTTCTCACCGTCATCCCAAGCGTATGAAGCTCCCTGCATTGGCACAATCTGGTTCATCGCAAGAGATTTCTCGCTAGGTTTGGAATGACGCTAATAGAAGCAATGCAATAATTGCTTCAAAAAACCTTAGAAAATAATAGATGGACAAATGATAAATTTTTGTAACAATATGCAGTCAAAAAATTTATAATTTCGTCTTTAAAAAGGTAGAGAAATGGAAAGAATAAATCTATTTTTAAGTAACTTATTGTTAGTATTATTACTTGTTTTGATGCAGCCTGTGAATGCAACAGGAAAAACAAACTATCAAAGTGTCGCCATTGGTTCTTCAATGCAAAAAGGAATTCTTTTTTATATCAATGAGTATCGAGCAAAGCGTGGTTTAAAACCATTAAAAATGAATAATCTTATGTCGAAAGAGGCAGAGATCCATAGCCGTGAAATGGCCAATCATAAAATTGGTTTTGGTCATCAAGATTTTAATAAACGAATTAAAAGGATATACACAGAAATTAAATTCTGTCGCGGTGGTGCAGAAAATGTTGCCTATAATTATAAAGATGCACAAGATGTCGTAAAAAATTGGCTGACAAGTCCAGGACATCGACGAAATATCGTTGGAAATTATAATCTTACCGGTATAGGGCTTGCTCGTGATAGCAGAGGAAAAATTTATTTTACACAAATCTTTTTACGTACAGATAACCCTACTTATGCGGGGTAATTGTTAATAGCAGGTTCGGCATAAAAAATTGCTTATGTCGGGCCTAAAATTAATATTATTAGATTAGTAAAAGGATACAATGGTTCTTCCATCGATAACTAACGATGGTAGGGGAGATAGGATGTCATCTGCAACAGAAAATACCACTCAAGCCGGAATTCCTGCTTTTCTTTACGGCACTGCATGGAAAGAAGAAGCCTCCCAAGCACTTACTTTAACTGCCCTGAATGCAGGATTTACAGGTATTGATACGGCTAATCAGCGTAAGCATTATTTTGAAGAAGGGGTGGGACTTGGAATACAACAATTTTTAGCAACTCGTGATAAAACAAGAAAAGATCTATTTTTGCAGACAAAATTTACTTATGCCCATGGCCAGGATCATCGAAAACCTTATAACGACAAAGATCCGCTTCCTAAGCAGGTTGCGCGATCCTTTGCAAGCTCCTTGTCCCATCTGCAGACAGACTATCTGGATTCTTACATTTTGCATGGGCCTTATTTTGTAGAAGGAATTGGCCAAGAGGATGAGGAAGCCTGGGGAGCAATGGAGGATTTATTTCAAAGCAAAAAAGTTCGTTTTCTTGGTATTTCCAATGTAAACCGTTTGCAACTCGAAGCGCTATACCACCGCGCTAAAATAAAGCCAACTTTTGTCCAAAATCGTTGTTTTGCTGTTAGAAGATGGGATAAAGAAATCAGGGATTTTTGTAAGGAACATGGACTAATCTATCAGGGGTTTTCTTTATTGACAGCCAATTACCAGTATCTAATGACGTCATTTATGCAAAAGCTTGCCACGAAATACAGTAAAACAATTCCACAAATTGTTTTTCGTTTTGCTTTGCAGCAAGGAATGTTGCCTTTAACCGGTACAACCAATCCTCAGCACATGGCCGATGATTTAAATATAAATTTTGAGCTTTCTACTGCTGAACTTAAGCAAATTGAAAATATTACACAGGCAGATTGATACCGAACCTGCAATGTCTTGTTTCTCTCCCGCCTTATCAGCATTCACACACGTTTCTGATAATTGACTGAATTTAATCCAATATGGAAAATAATCGATATTTGTGTTAAAATTTGGTAATTTTTGATCTTAGTTTGTATTTGTAGATTTATATGGCGCAAGTTATAGAGATATGTATTGTAGGCGCAGGTCCTGCGGGTTTGGCTGCGGCAACATCCTTGATAGAGGCCGCCAAGAAAACGCCTGCTGTGGAATTTAGAATTCACCTTATAGAGAAGAGAATAGAATTTACCCGCCGTCAAAAATTAATCATTCCTAAGGAAAAAGATCTTCCTGCAAAAGAATTGCGTTGGGATAAATATTGCAAAGAGTTATTCGATCCGACAGACCAACTACAAATTAATGATCAAGGTGATTTGTTAGATGTTAAAAAAGGTCTGTTATCGAATTTGAATAAACGGCAAAAATTATTGCGTAAGCTGATGAGGCAACGTGATGAATTTAATGAACCTAAAAATTTTTCCATAAGATCATTGCAAGAAGCACTGAAAGAGCATATTGATAATCATGAGGTAGCTAATGTCAAATTGCATTGGCATCTGGGAGATGAAGTTAAAGCCGTGGATTTAAATAAGCAAAAAGTAGTTTTAGACAAAGATGCTATTCCATTTGATTATTTGTTGATTTGTGAGGGGGAAAAGCGCCTATTAACGCAAAAAATTAATCAGACAATTCCAACTGAGTGTACTTCCATTGCCCCCTTCCGTTATAAAAAAATGGGCACGCCCTCTCATCATATGGCTGCTCGCTTAACGCTCAAGCCTTTAGGGAGTGAGAAAAATTATCACGGATTTCTGGCACAACACAGGAAAAAAATCAATTTTGATGTAAAAAATCTTAAATCTTTAGGTTGGGACCCCAAAGCGGAAAAACCAGAGGCTATTTTTGATGATAACCTCTATAAAGAGAAGCAATATCCTGATCCTTCCTGGAAACCACGATTATTTATCGCAACCCCAATTCCTGAATCGCTTCATAAAATCACCAACACTTCTATTAAAAGAAATAAACTACTTGAGTGGGCAAGTTTTTTTGCTGCTTCCAGATTACAAGTGCCTCATGAAAACTTCGTAATCGATGAGAAGGGAGAAAATGAATCGGTATCAAATGTTGGTACTTTCCTTTCTGATATTCACTATGTAGACAATCCTGTGAGAAAGCTTCCCAATGGAGGTCATATTCTTCTTCTCGGAGATAGTGCCATGTCGCCTTATTATCCACTTGGAACGTCATCGGCTTTTGCTATGTATGAAGCAAAACTGGCTGCTATTTGCATTGCACGCTTTCATCAATTTGAAGGACAATTTGAACTGTTAACTGCCAAATATCGTGAATATCAAAAAATTATTGCTGACCATATTGGCTATCGCAATCAGGAAATTGAATTAATTATTGAACACATTAAAGAATTGGTAGGGATTTTACAAAATGAAGTTAATGTGCTTCCTGTTTCCACTCGAGAGGACCTCCTGTTAACTATGAGACGACAAAACATCGTCCTTCTTTTAAATAAACTTTGTCATGAATTAACCGAGTGTAGCAATAGTAGTAATACTGGAATGACCTTAAAAGGATGTCTCGAGCGCTTGCTGATGTCTGATGATGCCTATATTGATGCTATCGAACTTGAACCCCGTGTCGTCGAGCTTTTTGATAAGATGAATAATGGCCAATTAGTTAAAGAGCTTATTCAAAAACAGAATTCGTCAGAAATTAAGTTATGAGGATAGAGCTTACTTATTATTCTTGAATTACAGTTATAATACTAATTACAGTGACTACGTTGTTGAATGTAATTGGTTAAAGCGATGAGATCATCGGCTTTAGTACCCAAGGGAATAAGTGCATCTTTGGCGAGTTGAAAATGGTCACTAATTAAATTAAACAACTCATCCTTGCTGTAAAGAGAAGCAAAGGTCAATTTTTCATTTGCTACATCAGAGGCTCGGCCTTTGCCTAGCACTCCTGCATCTGCATAGTGATCGAGATAGTCATCCTGCATTTGAAAAACTAACCCTAAATGAGTTGAGAAATCCCGCAATGACTGTACGATACTTGCTGGTGTATCACTGGCTGCTAAAACCATGTTAAAACAGGCTGAAATTAATTTTCCCGTTTTCAGTGCATGAATTGTTCTCAGTTCTTCTTCACTAATGGTTGATAGTGACAATTGTGAAAGATCCAGGCTTTGACCACTAACCATACCTGCAGGACCACTTGCGTGTACTAATTCCTGCGTGATTGAAAGGACTTGTGCTGAAGGCAGATATTGCGGCAGATGTTTGAGTAAAAGATCGACGGCTAATGCTTGCATTCCATCACCAACTAAAATAGCGGTCGCCTCATCAAAAGCTTTATGACAACTTGGCTTCCCTCGTCTCAAATCATCATTATCCATGGCCGGTAAATCATCGTGAATTAATGAATAGCAATGAATAAGTTCTATCGCTGCTGCCATTATATCGAGATTGGGTTGGGCAACGCCGGTAATTTCGCCAGATAAATAAACTAGTATGGGTCTTAAGCGTTTACCACCAGGAAAGAGTGTGTAGAGCATTGCTTCTTTGATTCGAGCTGCAGGAATATCGGCTTGCGAAATTAAGGTATTAAGAACGGTTTCGTGCTGCTTTAAATAACGACGGATAGTTTCATTAATCATTCGATGGTTCACTGCTTTCTAGATCAGACATAACAAGCAATTCAATTTTTTGCTCAGCTTGATTTAAAACTTCTTGGCATTTGCGGGCTAAGGTAATGCCTTTCTCAAATTGTTTTAGTGAGTCTTCCAGAGATAACTCGCCTTTTTCCAATTGCATGACAATTTCTTCAAGTTCCGTCATGGATTTTTCAAAATGAATGGGTTCAGTCATAAGATCACGAGCCTGTCTTGAGCAAATCACGCCAGTATACTGTGTGAAAGTTAAATTTTAAACAATTTCTTGGAGCATCTAGGTAGAGTACTTACACCATAGCGGCATGACACGCGTTAGGTAATCCATAAATTTCCATAAGCCTACCTGAGATTCAACACTACCATAAGGATCTGCTTTTAATTCTGGATAACCAATACCTAAACCAAAAAGTCCTGGTCCGATGATCCCAACCTGGGGATTATGTTCAACATCTTCGTAATCACCAATGACAATGTTTTTACGTTTCTCAAAACCGACGGCATAAATGACTTTATTACATTCTGGTAAGAAACGGGCTATATTGGCTTCAGCCGTGTTGTAGCGTACCAGGTTGGATGGTAAAACGCCGTCAATGTGTTGCCGTGCCCATGCTGCAGTTTGTCCTTTCAACCCCGTGTTATCAAATAAAATCCAATCACCCATATCAATTGCATAGCGGCAGGGGGAGCGATAAAAATTAATAATTTTGTTTACCCCTAAATCAACCAGATACTGCACAATAATAATGGCAGAGTGCGATGAACCGAAGACACCAAAGGTTTCTTCACGATTAATTGTTGAAGCTAACCGTTCCTTATCAATGGCAATATCGAAGGGAATAACATCTACACCCGGATAATTAAGACTTGATGGTAGAGCTCCCGTTGCCAAAATTACATTTTTGGCTTTAAAAGTCTCGGTAGAAGATTGTAAAGTCCAGGTACGCTCTGACAAAGCCATCTGATGAATTATAGTTTTTTCAGCAACCACTTTCTCGATTAAACGATTAGTAACCCATTGTAATGGTGCAACAACCTCACTTAGAGTACAGGTGCTGTTAATATCAAATTGGCTGAGGGAAAAATTATTGGCGACTTGATGGTAAGCAAAAGATTCAACCGCATTGAGAAAATCCAAAAAGCGCTTTACTGTCGTATTACTCGAAACGTTACGCCACAAATGCCCTAAATCGCCAACAGTAAAAGCAGGATCAATCCATAAAATATCGTGAGGAGCCACACCGTAATCTAATAATTTCCCGACGGCAGCAATGCCAGCAGGTCCTGCGCCAACAATTGCCCATTGAAAAGTTTTTTTATTCATTGAAATTGCTTTATTTAGCCATTCATTCTCGAAATTCTAGAGTGAGATCATGCTTTTAACAAGTAATCAGTGAGCTCTGAAATGCAAATGTGTAGCCTTAAGCGAAGGAACAAGAAGGTGACATAGGCATTGCTGCTATATGCTTTTCCAATTCAATCGGCTTCATACTAGCTGCTGCGTCTACCGTCACATGACCCGTTTGCAACGCGAGTAAGCCTTTTTCTGACAGCAAACATTTAATTTGAAAAGCACCTAAATTGGCGATTCCTTTAACACTAATTAAATGTTCTCTTAATGCAGTAAGACCATTTGGGGTCAGTAAAAGATCAAGACAAAAAGGATCTAAAAGAAGGATTTGCTGGGGGTTAATTAATTGTTCTTTTAAGGCGGAAACCCCTATCTCTGAAAGCAAACATTTTGCATAATCTACGTGTGGCAAAGAAAAAAACTCATCAGGACAAATTAAATTTTTTCCTAAGGCAATAGCACCCTCTTTGCTGCATAGATATTTAAGATAACCAACAGGAATAGTGGCTAGATTGATGTTGGCGAGAAGTTCGCTTAAAAAAATAACTAAACCGAAGTTGGTTGAAAAGGATTCTTCAAGAATAAAGTGGCGGGATTTGTCTTTCTTAGGAAGAGAGGTTAATTGTTTTTTACGCTTATCTAAAGGTAATAACCATAATTGATGAAATTTTTCTGCTAGTTCTAATTTTAAAATTCCTTCCAAGACTAACTCTTGAAGATCGGGATGTAGTTGTTTGGTTTTTGCTTTAAATTCTTCAAAATTAAGATTTTCCCACAATGTTTTATCTTTACCTATTTGCTCCCACGCTCGGCAGACAGCCAGTTTCCCAATGATCGCTTTTTTAGGAAAAAAATTAAATATGGTTAAGGTAATTTCAGGAGGAAAATTAGACATGAGAAAAAATTAAACGAAAATTTGTTTAATTATAAATCATCATGAGTCAATGATGTATGGGTAAGATTACCCAAGTGAGGGTATCACCTTCCAGTGATTGATAATTTCTTTATTAATGGGTGGCTTGCACAGCTCTTCGGATTCATGCAGGATCCTTTAAAATTTGATTAACGGGCCTGAGGACATTTATGAAGACAAAGATGCAGTTTATTTGTAGTCAGTGTGCTGCAATTTTTTCTCAATGGGCGGGCCAATGCACGCAATGTGGGTCTTGGAATTCAGTCAGCGAGGAAACTATCACAAGCGTTTCGCGCGGCAATCCACGTTTAGGTAATTATGCCAATCAACGCTCAACCGTTACTGCTGTAGAGGATGTTGTTCTTGATAGCGAAATCCGTATGGATTGTGGCTTATCCGAATTAAATCGGGTTTTGGGTGGCGGCCTTGTAGATGGTTCTGTGGTATTAATTGGTGGGGATCCAGGTATTGGAAAATCAACATTACTACTACAAACGCTTGCCAATCTTTCGCAAAAACAAACCGTCCTTTATGTAACTGGTGAAGAATCTTTGCAACAAGTTGCCATGCGGGCGAAGCGCTTACAATTACCTTTAACTGGTCTACGTTTGCTTGCCGAAACTCAGGTGGAAACGATTATTGCTCATGCTCAAAAAGAAAAACCGCGGGTTATGGTTATTGATTCGGTACAAACTATCTTTACTGAAACCTTAAGTTCCGCTCCTGGGGGTGTCGGACAGGTGCGAGAAGCTGCTGCGCAATTAGTTCGTTTTGCAAAAACAACCCAAACTGCCGTTTTTATTGTTGGTCATGTAACCAAAGAGGGAGCATTGGCAGGCCCGCGTGTTCTGGAACATATGGTAGACACTGTTTTATATTTCGAAGGACAAAGTGATAGCCGTTTTCGTGTTATTCGGGCAATTAAAAATCGCTTTGGGGCGATTAATGAGTTGGGCGTTTTTGCCATGACCGATCGTGGCTTGAAAGAAGTTGCAAATCCCTCGGCAATTTTTTTATCGCGTCAACCAGAACCGACACCTGGTAGTGCTGTTATGGTTACTTGGGAAGGCTCAAGACCAATGCTTGTAGAAGTCCAGGCTTTGGTTGATGAAGCACATGGTCAGCAAGCAAAACGTATTACTGCGGGCCTTGAGCATAATCGGCTTGCTATTTTACTTGCTGTTTTACATCGACATGGCGGCGTGGCTACCTATGATCAAGATGTCTTTATCAATGTAGTGGGGGGTGTCAAAGTTACTGAGACTGGAAGCGATTTGGCTTTATTGGCAGCCGTTATTTCAAGCTTGCGTAATCGAGTGTTTGATCGAGAAACGATTATTTTTGGTGAGGTAGGCCTGGCTGGAGAAATAAGGCCTGTGCAAAGTGGTCAAGAGCGGTTGCGTGAGGCAGCGAAACATGGCTTTAAACGAGCGATTGTTCCTTTTGCAAATGCCCCTAAGCAGAATATAGGAATAGAAATTCAAGCTGTTAAGCATTTGCAGGAAGTACTTGAGAAGCTTTAGGGGAGTTGTGGATTTCCCGATGCTTCTCTGATGCATCATGCCAGAAATGGAGGAAGATAGCTTTCTGAACTAAGAAGTGATTTTTCAATTCCATGGTTTAATCCTAAGGCATCCACAGCCAGTCCATATTCCTGCGCTGTGGCAAACTCTGAGGCCATTTTGATGGCCGCTTCTTGACAGAACATATCTTGCACTTCATGAATATCGATGCCAAAAATTGCTTTTTGTACATCACTATTGCAATTACTTGCCCGAATAATACGTGAGGCACTGTCGGGGTGAACCCAACTACATAAACTGTAAGGCGTTTTCGTTTCCAAAAGGGTTTTAACATTCCTTTGGTATTCACCCACATCAATGCCAAGTCCAATCAATGGAAAAATATGGAGATAAAGAGGATAGCTGGAAACGACAAAAGCTCTTTCCAACCATTTTAACAAATCTTCTTGTACGGTGGTGTAACGGGGGGCATATAATCTGATTTGAGAAGGCATTCCCTCTAAACGTTGATCATCGATTCTTTTTTGAAAACCTAAAGGCTTATTTGTATCAGGGCGTTTGCTAATAGAAGAGAAGACTTCACCTTCTTCATCAGTGATAAATGAAAAATTATGACCGGGATAAATACTTTGCAGATAAGTATCTTTGCTGTCTTTTTTAAAATTAACTGTGGGAGTTGTCCCCAGGAATAAACAATTTTTATTGGGGAGTATTATGTCTTGATAAAGCTTGGTGCGGCTAATATCTAGAGGCTGATGTTTATCTAGAAGCAAAATTTTTACTAGTTTGCCATTTACTTGTAGGTTATTTCTTAACGAAAATTCTTTTTGCAGATTTAAAAAAGATTTCTCAACATGCCTTGCAGAATGAGTCGTTGCTCTGTTAGAAATTAATTTGAACATATGACATTTCCTATTCAACAGCAGGCGCATGTAAGCGCAAATGCTTCTCTTAAAGTAATTAACTTGTAAGTTACAGCGGTTATGAACCACTCAAGTGCTTCAATGGAAACTAATTGCGGAATGGACGTTTAAGCCCCATTAAAAGCATGTTAAATGACCCGAAATTCGGGTTTGTAGTTCCTGTTCTACCTGGAGATCCGTTAAGCGCCGCAAGATTTAAGAGTATCTGCCGTTGCGAGCAAATGACTTGCGGGGTTTAATAATATACATGCTGATATTAATATTTGCAATCTGCTTTAAAAGAGATTTATCTGTATGGATTTAAAAGGCTAGTTTATTTCTTGGATTTAAGTTCAGGCGAAGAAGGCCAGGCTTGTAAAACTGCTTGCAGAACTAATGCATGATTATGATGAGTGTCTTTCGCTGCGTAGAATAAAGTCACAGGCTTTTTCTTCGCTTTTTCCAAAACTTGCTCGATTAATTCGGGTTTGTCTTTTAATTCGTGCACATAACGGCGGGCAAATTCGTCCCATTTTTCAGGATCATGATTAAACCATTTCCTTAGAGTAGGACTAGGAGAAATTTCTTTTAACCACAAATCAACATCAAGGCTGGTTTTTTTTAGTCCACGAGGCCATAACCTGTCCACAAGAATCCATATACCCTCTTTGTGGGATGGAGGCGTATAAACTCTGCAAATCGCTATCTTTGCATGACTCATCATACCTTCCTTAATATAATGAGAATGATGCTGTCTCGGTTTAAAACGTATCATTTATCCCTAGATAAAAGTTTAGGAAGTATTTGACAAATTAGCCAAATGTTAGGTTCTATAAAAAAAGCGTTGTATTTTTACAAAAATGAAAGAAATATTAGCGTATTGTATAAAATATTGTTAATATTGTTTGTTAAAATATTGGACAGAAAATCCAACCCGGAATTTGTTGTATGCCTGCAGAAAATGCAAAAAACTTGTTAATTCAAAACAATAAAAAAAAATATGAACAATTTATATTGAATACAGATAATACCTTATTTTTACCGACGCCTTCGTCTGTGCCTTGGATTGGTACGGCAGGTCAATCCGATGCATTTAGAAAAAAGACGGTTAAACATGGCGAATCTCAGGTCAATTTCATAAGTAAAAATGGTGAAGCTTTTTCCTTCCAATGGCAAACAACCCCATTTCAGTTAAAGAAAGCTGTCCGCTGGGGAATCGTACGGACAGAATCTATTACAGCGAAAGTTATCTCTGCACTTGGTCATTATCGTATCACGGCTCATGAACGCATTGCTAAAGGAATAATAAGCAATACACATGCATTAAAAATTCAATTTCTTGATTTTTATCAACAACGTTTCGAAGCGCTGCAAGAGTTAGAATCTTTAGTAAATAGAGAGAATTCACTTGCAATTTACAATAAATCAATTGAACGCTATATCACGGAATTACAAACAATAAGTGCTAATCTAGAAGTTCAATTTAAAGACACTCAGTTAATTGATATTAATCCTCAAGCTATTTCACAATTTCAAGCTGATATTGCTCAAGATATTAATAGGGCAAAAACTTATCTGACAACGTTACAAGAAAAAAATAGTAACGCTACCGAAGCGTTACTAGCCAGTAGGCGAGCAAGAGGAAATGATTCTATTTTAGAGTTTGTTAAACAACAAATGATTCATGGCTTGTATCAAATGCAAGGGTATAATCAAGACTTTAGTTTCAGCAAGCGGCGAAGTTTTGCATTAACTCGTGGTGACTTAAACAATTGCATCGAAGATGCGCGGAAAGAAATTAATGATCATGACGCTGATCCGCGCAATGCTGTGAGAGCAGAACATCATGGCTTCTATAGCAGTGAAAATGACACCATTACTTATGATTTTGGGCCAGATAATTTAACACCAGCCCGGCAAAAACAAGTATTACTCGGAATTAGTTTTATAGAAGGTTGGGATTCTGTGGACTATAGTAACCCAAAGACCCCTGTTGTAAAAAATCATTTAGGAAGCGAACCCTTAACAATTATCAGTGCGACCAATTGGCAGCTCCATCGCAATTTTACTGCATTTATTAAAAGTACGGCTTACTTCATTTTCAACGTTTTTAAAGGATTCATTATGCCTACTCATCCTTGGGAGGAGGAGGCATGGAATAATAAAAAGTTTCATTTAGTTGCAAGTGATTTACGTAAAAATGCTAGTCCTAATGAGCCTTTGCTTTTAAAGCCAATCAGGTTTCTCAAAATTATGGCTAATTCGATAAAGGATTGTTTTAAGGGAATTCGCAATTTTGGGTCGGAATTAATTCGTATGCCGGAAGAAATATTTAACGATTGGAACGCCAGTAAGGCTTTAAAGAATTATGCTTTAGTTATTGAAGAAGCAGAAGACGAAATGGCTCTTATCAAGGAAGAAGAAGAAAGGCGTCTGCAATATTTATTAGCTGATTACCCTGTCAATGAAACATCGGAAGTAATTAGTATCCTGGCTAAAGTTGATTATCACCTTACGGCGGGTGAGAAAAATGACATTTTAACTGCTATGGTTAGTGGTCTTGATGGTTTTAGCTCTGTTTTTACTCATAATCTTTATGCTAAAGACCCTGTCGGTAGTTTGGTTTTTACGGCTGCTTATGCAGCAGGAGCTGCTGCAATTTTTTGTCCAACCGTAGCTTCCACTATTTTTGGTAGCGGTTATGTCAATTGGTTTTCCAATTTTTCTTATAGCATGGGTGCCGGTAAATTAGCAGCTACAATTGCGGGCGGTTCTACTCAAGCTCAAGTATTTGCCACAGTATGGGATACAGCTATTCATGGTCCTAATGGTATTGGTGCCACTATAGCAACGCAAATTGCAGAAGATCCATTAACCTATGGTTCTTATTTTGCTGTTGCCTATGGTTTAGGTTATGTTCTTGTTAATGGAATTAATGGCCATGAAATTCCTGGCTTAAGTGCAATTTTAAAAGAAGATTTGGGTACTACTCCTGAAGCAAGTTATCCATTTATTGGCGGAAAATTTGCCATTGGACTTTATGAGTTGCTTCTGCGCAAACCTTCTGAGCGCTATGAGCCGCTTAAGATTAAATACAATGGTACGGAAGTCGCTGCTTACCCTGAAAGCACTTATCAAATTTACCAAAAAATAATTGCTCGCTTTAATTTAGCTTTTTGGTTATCAACACATGCCACAACACTGCCTAAATTAAGACCTGCCACATTATTTGAGATAGAGCGGCATATTGATAATCTTTTCCCAGCCGAAGAGGCTGCTTCGCTGAAGAAAATGCTTTATCCGGAAAAAGAACCTTCCATTGCTTTTCAATTATTCTCTATCCCCCTTACCTATATCCCTGCACTTCTACGACTAGGTTTTGCCTTGATAGTGAGTCCTATAGCCTGGTTTATGGATAATCCCAATCCTGCACAACCTATTAAAAATGCAGCGAAAGATTTGGGCAACAAAATTGCAAAAGATCTTAATCGATTGCTTATCGCTGCCAGTCATTTGACCTATGTTATTTTTACAGTAGTATCCAGTCCGGTTAAAGCGTTAGCATTGACCGCCAATATGATAATTGCACGCATTGCAAGTTTATTTGATTGGCATCCAAGTTATTCAATGCATCAAACTTTTGCTATGGTTCATTCTTTTTTTAGACGTGTGGGTGAGCTGTTATACCCTGCTCGCGCGACAAAGAGCATTGTGACTGCAAACCCTGCTCATACTATTCGGGAAATGGAGCATTCTTATAAAATGGTTTTAGATAATTTAAAAATAGTGAATACAATACAATCTGAGCTGTCGTTGCTACAATCTGGAGCAGCGGAAATTTATCATTCGCATTCTCCATTACAGCAGACCATGCCCGTTGGACTAAGCGAAAAAGATGACACAATAGCAGTTCATTCTGTAAGCCCAAGTTTTTTAATGTCGTAAGAATATTTTTGGTTATCTTTATATGTCCAAATTTTGTTTGAACGTGATATTTTTCGGATACCCTGATGAATTTGCGTGAAAAATCAAAAGAAAATTTCAAATTTATTCGCAAAATTTAAATTTATCAGCTAGGCTGACATTAGTGCAACGCAACACTTCAATGGAGAGAATAATGAATCAGGACTATTTTAAAAGTTGGGCTGCCTTAGTAACTGAGATGCATAAGCCATTTCAAGCAATGATGGAGTTGAATCTTAAAACTCTGCAAAATTTACATTACCCTAGACCAGAAGAAACATCTTCCTGGCAACAACCAAATAAAATGATTGATCATCAAATGAAGCTGGCAATGGAAAATAGCCACCAAATGCTTGACTATATGCGACAATCATTTCAAATTTTGGAAAATGCTTTTTCTTTAGTTTCAAGAGAAATAAAAAGAAATTCCGAGCATGCACTTTCACAGGCAAAATCATCCGCAACTTCAAATCAAAGTGTTCCTGTTAAAGCAAAATCATCCAGTTCGCATAAAAAGACTTCGCAGTCTAAAAAATCTGTGAGCTCTACAAGTAAAATGGCTGCGGCTAAAAAAACAACTATGCCATCTAAAAAAGTAGCGGCTAAGTCTACAAAAAATGCGTCAACCACTCTCAAAACGTCAAAGCCAGCTTCTGCAAAAAAAATAACCAAGAGCAATTCAAGCTCTAAAAATAAAATGGCTGCATCCTCTAAAAAAGTAGCAGCGTCTTCAGCTAAAAAAGTAGCTTCAGTTGCAAGTAAAAAGGTAGCTGCACCTGCAAGTAAAAAAGTAACTGCATCTGCAAAGAAACCAGGCAGTACTACAAATAAAGTATCTAAAGCGGTTTCAGCGACTACCGTCAATAAAGCACCAATGGCTTCTATGTCAACTGCAAAAATGACCAGTCCGATGCAGAGTTCAATGTCTCAAAATAAAATGATCCCAGAAAGTAAAGTGGCTATGCCTGCTTCAAAGATGGCAATGCCCACGACAAAAATATCGATGCCTGAGAAGAAAACAGTTATGCCTGGTAATCCTAATCCAGCAAATATGTTTAGACATAGCGAAAAAATGCCAGAACCCAAAAAATAACAAATGTGTTTCTATCCCTCGTCATTAAAAGACGAGGGATAATTCCTCTTCCGCCCCTTCATTGCTGCCGGTTTACAACGATTAATTAAGCTCTTTGCTATACTGATAATGCCGGTGTGATTAGGTCTACGCAAAAATACACCAGCACCGTTCCAGGAACTCAGGGAGGAGCTGTATCATGAGAAAAATTCGTTGTCATCATCTTTTGCTCTTATGTGCCTTGATGTTTTTACCTTTTGCAACTTTTTCTGTGGTACTTAATCCTGGATACCCTATGGATGAAGTTAGTGAATGGACTGAGCGTACATTAATGGCAACGCTTTCGGCGGGCTATTTGGATGATGCTTCAGAAGCAGCCAATGTTCGTCGGCATTATATGCCAACCGCCTGGCGACCAATGCAGTCCTTCTTTCGTGATAAATTAGAACTGATGAAGGAGCGTAAGCTTACTCTTCATCCACAGCCTGTTATACCCGCTACGGTAATATTGAGAGATTGTGAAGGCGTTAGTTGTTGGCGAGTTCATCAAGCATTTATTGTTCCTGAACTACGCAATAAAATTGATTTTGATGTTCTTGTTGTAACTGCTGATCCTGCTCATGGGTCGCCTTTCCTCATTCAAAGCATGGACATCGGTGTGACAGAGTATTAGCTTAAACTGACATTGTTTTTATAACGATCAGGGTATTTATCTATTGTCTATAAAATGGGGTGCTAGAAAAAAGAAAAGTTGTCATGAACAACTCTTTTGCGATAATAACAAGAAACTTGGTCAAGGGTATCTCCAATGTTGATCACAAAAGAGCTCGCTTTTAAAATTGAAACCTGCATAAAACAAAGTCATCTTCAGTTTACCAGGCAGCATACCAATGGTTGTTTATTGGAAGTAGGCTCTGGTACTGCTTTTTTCTCAGGAGAAAATTCATTTTTTTCTCAGGTTATCGCTTGGGGATTTACTACAGACTACGACAAAATTGGTGCTGAGCTTGATGCAATAGAAGCTTTCTATCGCCACCAGCAACATCGACAAATTGATATCGAACTTAGTCCTTTGGTTGGTAATATTTTTGCGCATAAGTTAAGCAGTCGCGGCTATTTGGTTTCAGAAATGAATAACATTTCTGTACTTGATTTAAGCGCTTTTGAAGCTAGCGAAGTGAAGGAAAATCAGTCCTTCACAATAGAAAAAATTAATAAAAATCAATTAAAGTTATGGGCTCAGTGTATTGCTTTGGGATTTGAATATGAAGAGGCTTGGGAGCAATTTTACCTTTATGCAATGACAGAAAATGTCATACCCTTTGGTGCTTTCCTTAACAATCAATTAGTTGCTGGCGGCACAATTGCCATTCATAACGGGATATGTGATTTAGGAATTACAAGCACATTACCAAATTATCGTGGAAGAGGACTTCAGAAGGCCTTGTTGTATAAACGTATAGAATATGCAGTGCAAAAGAAGGCAATGATTGCCTCAGTGACCACTGAGCCAGGATCAATATCTGATTTAAATATTCAAAAAATGGGATTCCAAATAGCCTATACCCGAATAAAATTTAGTTGTCCCCTTGATTAACTATCCATAATGAAAAAGAGTACCTGATTTGTCTGATATAAGACTATTTTTTGAATTGTCTTGTCTATATTAATGTTGATCAAAATACTCTGAGGTAACCCCATAAATGGAACAAGCTAATTTTTTGTCCGATTTTGTCTCCCATTCAGGGTTATTTAATACTTCGGTAGCATTTTCATAACCGGTATTTAAACGTATGTTAATAGCTGAACGGATAAAGTTATAATCCTTGAAAGAATGTGAATAAGGTGTGCCGTTATAAATAATATGCACAACACTGAATCGTTTTTCATGTCCCAGGTCTAAAATCTTTTGTACCTCGGGATCTGCTTTGGCTTCAGGGGTTAATTTATTACCCAAAAAGTTAATCGCTGCCTGTAAGTTTTGGCGGCTTGTATACACATTGGTTAAACGGCGTGAATGACTGGCATAACGAATATCTTTTTGCCGTTCTTCCAGCTGATCCATGGTTTGAGGTAATGGTCCCTTTAAACTAAAACAATCCACTACAAAGCATAGTGTGTCCTGCTCAGGTAATGCATCGAGAACAGTGACTAACGGTGTATTTGCGTAAATTCCACCATCCCAAAAGTAGTCGTCTCCAATTTTAATTGCTGGAAAACCTGGTGGCAGAGCACCACTGGCCATAACATGATCGGGGGTGATGGTGATAAGTTGATTATTAAAAAACTCCATTTCCCCTGATGTGATGTTCACTGCGCCTAAGCAAAGTGTGATTTTTTTATCATTAATCCTATCGAAGTCAATTAAATTCATTAACGTTTTGCGTAACTCAGAAGTATCGTAATAACTTAATTTATCAGGGGTATCACTCGTTAAAGGGTTAGGTGGGATGAGACGAGGTTTAAAAAAGCCATCCAAACCAAAAAAAACTGAATATAAAGCTCCCATGCGATTATGCATATGATGTGTCCAGTCAAAAACATCATAGTTGCTATGAAGATCTAGCCATAATTTAGGGGCAATGGTATCCCAAAATTCATATAGCTTTTCAATTTGTTTTTCTTTTGGATTGCCAGCAATGATAGCGCTATTGATAGCGCCAATTGAAACGCCAGCAAGAAAGTTAGGGTGATAACCGCGTTCATGTATGGCACGGAAAGCTCCAACCTGATAAGCACCAAGAGCGCCGCCTCCTTGAAATACACAAGCGATACGTTCATAGGTTTGCTTTTGTTTTGTTGCTTTTTCAGGTTTGTTAAGAAGACCAAGTGCTTTTTTATGAGCTGGTTTAGTTTTTTTATTTGAAGTTTGAGCCATTGTCTCGCTCCAGAATCCTTTATTAAAAAAGTATATAACAATTATTTTATAACTGTTACATAGAAAAAATGTTTGGATGTTATTTTGGCTTTTAATGGACCATAAAAAAAACTTCATAAAAAACAATAAATATCTGCAAAAAAACAAATAGTCATGTCTATTTTTTTGCTAATTTCATTAACACAGCTAATTCTGATTACAAATTTCCTCATCTTTGCCTCCTTGCCGTGTTTTAGTGTGGCATCTAAATAAGAACCGAGATTCCGCCTGCGGAGCGTTTAAATATCCTGGTGGTAATATTGGCTTAATCTAAAAAGTATAAAATTAAATCAGACAGACATTCTTTTCATTTTAAATGACAATGAGGAGGTTGTATGAAAGCCAAGAATGAACTTCAAGATAAAGTAATTGCAAAAACAAAATGGGGTAATCGTTATGGCGTGGCTGCAATTATTTTAGGTGAGCCTTGTGGATATCCTTTAGGAGTTATAAAAGATAGATCCTCTAAAGCTGTCATTGATCTCAACGTTTTATTTTTAAAAAATGGAAAGGATGAAGGTTCTGATCTTGGTTTTATTGATTTTGTGTTTGATCACAAGACGGGTTTTATTGGCATAACATTTAGTAAAAATTTCAATCCCTTTGGTCATGACGGCATTGCCGATGCGTTACTATCTCCTGGATGGACAGGGAGTGATCCAAGACGCGCTGCAATTGTCGGTGGTCGAATCGCATTTTTAAATGGTATGTTTTTCAGTACGGAATGGAGCGGCCATTACGGCGATCTGTGGAATGAAAGTATAATTGGCCAATTTCAAAGTACCTTTTATTGGACAACAAAACAGCCTATTCAGCACATTAAATGGAAAGATGATGCTCCTGCAGAAGCCCCGGCGGAAGGGGAGATTGTACCTCATCAGGCTGCGGAGAAACTTAGTGCGCGTCTGTTAGTATCCTGTGGGATATTTGCTGTCAATAATCGTACCACCGCAGATGGTGTGAAGGCTAACACGCCTTTGAGCCAGAAGCTTTCTGAGACTGTTGCTTCCTATTTGCCATCTGGTGGAAAGTTTGCTGCTAATAATGGTGCTACTGCGGAGAGGGTTAATGCTGACACTCCTTTAGGCGATGATCTTTCAGAGGTAGTGGTTTCCTATCTGCCAAAAACAAGATAGATTGAAAGAAATGCAATCGTGAGTGAGATACTAGGCCATGCTCACGGCTGCAACTTTTACTAATGCTTGAGCCAAGGGAAACAAAGGCAATCCTTGAATAGTACTTTCACTTCCCTGAATTTCTGTAAATAACCATTTGCCTAATCCTTCAAAATGATAAGCGCCGCAGCTGTGATAAGGCTGTTCCTGCTTTAAATAAGCATCGATGGTACTATCGTTTAACTCTCGCATTGTTAGCGTGGCGATATCATGATTTTCCCAAAGGATATGTCCCTCTTTAGCAATGCAATAGGCAGACAGTTGCTGATGAGTTTTACCACTTAGAAGCCGAAGATGCATCATCGCTGTCTCATGAGTCAATGGCTTATCAAGGTATTTATTACCGATAATACAAAGTTGGTCAGCAGCAATGACAAAATGGGAAGGAAAGCGGTTACTGACGTCTAATGCCTTGCTGCGTGCTAGCGTACTCGCTAAGGCTAGCATGCTGGATAGCGGGCTTAAATTTTTTTTAATAGCGTCCTCATTACAGTTGGCGGGAACTATCTCAAACTTTAAACCTAAAGATGCGAGAAGGTTTATACGAATTGGTGACGCAGAGGCCAAAATAAGAGGATGCTGTGTGAGAAATTTAGACATAAGTTGCTACCGAAGCCATAAGCAGAAAGCCAATAATTACAAAACTAAAATCACGTAAATTACAGCAACGCTCCACCATTACACAGCGCTCCAGACCATGCAGCGTGCCTAAATAAAGAAATGTGCCCGCAGAGGCGGAGATTAAAATGGGATCGAACAATGAATTGGTTTCTACACCGTGACCGAAATACCAGCCAATAAAAATACCTAAAGGAGTCATTAAGCAGAAACTTAGAAAAAATGCCAGACTCTGTTTACGGCTTAAGGAGCTTTTATTCAGTTGTATGGCGATGGCAAAACTTTCAGCCCATTTATGGGTGATAATTGCCAGGAACAACATAATAATCATGGAGTTGCTATGATTAAACCCCAAAGCTGCTCCAAGCATTATCGAATGCACTGAAAGCATGCACCAGGCGAGTATAGCGAACGCTGGATGGCTGGCATCATGATGGTGATATAATTCTTTGCCTAAATGTTCAAACCATAGAAAGATTAAAAATACAGCACCAGTAATAATGAATGCGAACGGGTAATGATAACCCATTTCATGAAACATCAAGCTGGACTCTGGCAACATATGTAGCAATGCAGCCCCTAAGAAAACGCCTGTTGCTAACGTTTCACCGATAGGGAAATCAATATGGCCATCACCGGCGATTTTTTTCTTAAATGGATACCATCCAGCCAAAACAATCACGATAAAAAGAATGATGGCAAAAATTATTTTCAAAGTGGCCGTAGCCATACATTCATCCCCTTATGAAGCTTTTATTACATTAATGGGTTGCCCATTGAGAAAGTGAATAATATTTTCACATACTGTATTTAGCAAGCGTTTTCGTGCAGCAAGGGATGCCCAAGCAACATGAGGAGTAATCACACAGTTGTCCAAACCAATTAAAGGATTATCAAAACCAGGGGGCTCTTGACTAAGAACATCCAGATAAGCAGCACGAATTTGTTTAGTTTTTAATGCATCTGCTAAAGCTGCTTCATCGACTAAAGCCCCCCGACCTGTATTGATGAGAATACTGGTGGGCTTCATTTGTTTGAGTGTATTGGTGTTGATAATATTTTTAGTGGTGTCATTGAGAGGGCAGTGCAAACTTAATACGTCACTTTGTTGCAATAATTCCGTAAAACTTACCCAAGTTGCCAGGCTGTCATTAAACGGGGTGGGTTTATGAGCAATAATTTTCATTCCCAACGTGCTTGCGATAAGAGCAACCTTTTGTGCTACTTGACCATAGCCCATTAAGCCTAAAGTCATCCCAGACAGTTCTATAATGGGATGTAGCCAATATGCAAAATAGGGACTAGTTTGCCATTCACCTTTTTGAATCGATTGATTATGAGCTTCTACCTGATTAGTGTGGGTAAGCAATAGGGCGAGCACATGTTGGGCAACACTATCGGTACTATAGTTCGGAACATTGGTAACAATAATATTATGCTTTGTTGCAGCTTTGACATCAATATTATCGACACCAGTAGCTGTTTCCCCGATATAACGCAAACGAGGGAGTTTACTAAAATGTTGTTCAGTAAATTTTACTTTATTTGTAATGACGATGTCCGCATCATGTGCGTGTTCAATAACCAGTTCAGCAGGCGTTTTATCATAAAGTTTAACATCGCCCAATTCATAAAGTTTTGCCAGAGACAAGCCATCATTAATTAAAGGTTTGGAATCTAAAACGACAATATTAGTTTTTTTCATGATTAGTCATTTCCTGCTGACTGAATAAACGTACTTGGGTAATATCTTTTTGTGCACTTAAGTCCTTAGTAATACGCTCAGATAAAGATTGCCAGTTTGTTTGTTCCTGGTTAAAGATTAAATCGATAGTCATTTTGCCATCAAGATAATGAAGGGTCCAACTCGAAAGAGAAGGATAATCTTTCTTCCAGGTGCTTAGTAGTTGTTTTTGCAATGTTTCGCGACTTGGCAAGTGCAGAGAGGGACAAGTAATTTCATCATCTTCAGGGTCGACATGAACAGTTACATCCTTTACCCGTTTGAGTTTGTTAAGCAACGCCCTATGAACATGCTGGGCGATATAATGTCCTTCCGAGACTGAGATATAGGGAGAGACAAGGATATGTACATCTATCAGAATATCACCTCCCATGAGGCGACTGCGCAGTTGATGAATTCGCTCCACACCATGTACAGCTTGAATAGTCTCTTCTATTTGCTTTAGAGTCTCAAAGTCAACAGCTGTATCAATTAATTCTTTCACACTATCCCAGCCATAACTAAGCCCCATTTTTATAATCATGAGGGATACGATAATGGCAGCTACTGCATCAAGATAAATAAAGCCTAGTAGCGTACCAATAAGGCCCAGAGAAACCACAATTGACGAGGCGGCATCAGAACGATGATGCCAGGCATTTGCAATCACTAAAGAGGATTGAATGCGCTTGCCAACCCGGTGAGTCCAATGAAATAAAATCTCATTCGCCAAAATAGAAAGAAGGGCAATAGGAAGGGCAATCCAACCTGGTTTATCATGCGTTTTATGAATTATCTCATCGAGAGAATCCCAGGCAATCCCTGCTCCTGCGAGAATGAGTAGTAACGCAAGAAGAAGGGTAGCTGCAGTTTCAATACGCTGATGTCCATAAGGATGAGACTCATCAGCATCCTGGCTTCCATATTTGGAAGCAAACAAGACCATTATATCCGTAATAAGATCAGAAAATGAATGAATGCCATCAGCAACCAACGCGTGGGAATGATAAAAAATTCCGCCGATTAGTTTGATAAAACCCAGGAGTGCATTAATTAAAGCGCCTAGAAGAGTAATTTTTTTGGCTTGCTGATAACGTTCATGTTGTGTCATTCCTTGTCCTTTATTAACTCTAATGTGATATGAATTTCTTCATCCATTTCTTTACATTCAATAAGCTTATGGCCATTAATTCGACACCAACAGGGAAGATCATGTTGGGAGCCAGGATCCGTGGCAATGACAGTTAATGTATCACCATGTTTTAATTTTTTCGCCATATTTTGTGTTTTAATCACTGGCATCGGACACAGAAGGCGACGCGCATCTAAATTATAATGGGCCATATTATTTCTCACAAATACCAGTTTTGGGGAATTTCTTCAGCACGTAAGGGTTGTACAGTTAATGCTTCTGTTTGTCCATCTAAGTGAAATAAATCGACAGTAACAGTTGCTTCATCACGGCCAGAACAAAAACGCCCTGCAATACGCGCACAAGTAATAAAATCCTCAGGCTCTGGTTGTCCTTCAATTAAAATCATAGGTCCACGATGATCACGAATCTGCATATGGGTAAATTGCTTGCGATAACCTGTCAAAAAATTACTTTCCGCTTCATCTCGAGCAATGATCATTTTGTAATGTGACATGGGGCGGATATGTCTGCCTGCTTTCAAAAGAATAATATCTTCGAGATCATAATCCCGTGTATCGCGATGTTCCCACATATCGCGTAAGCGGCGAGTATAATTTTCATCTGTTAAGACGCAACACCCGCCCGCAGGTTGAGCAAACTCTTCAATATCCATCGCTGCCGCAAGACCTAATTGGGGTTTGCGGTTACGTCCTTTAAAATCTAACAGCGCATCACGATTAACCCATCCTTCTCTTTCGGGTAGTGTAGGTGGTAATAATTTGGCACATAAAGGACGTAACAAGCGATCTTCGGCTCCTGATTTTTCTGCAATTAAGGGCATTGTTGCACTACGTTGGGATTTGGGACGTTGACCAATGACCTCACCCGTAATAATAAAATCAAAGTTATTTTCTAACATCCATTGATAGGCTTCCTTAACCATAAAGATTTTACAATCTAAACAGGGATTAACATTTTTACCATAACCGTGTTTAGGATTAAGCAAAATTTCTTTGTAAGGTTCAACAATGTCAATAATATGAAGTTGAATACCGAGTTGCTCGGCAACCCAAAGCGCATCGTTACGCGGGGGCTTTTCACTCTTTCGATTCCGAATGGCTGAAGTATGACCTGAATGGCAAAAACCAGTATAGAAATTTATTCCTTCGACATGAATTCCTTGTTCTTGAATAACTTTAACAGCAAGCATGGAATCCAGCCCGCCAGAAATGAGCGCCACGGCTTTACGTTTTGACATGAGAAAACCTGATAATAAAATGACCAATATTTTAACCTTTCCTGGCTGTGGGTCAAGTTAAGGAATTAAAACATCGCTAACTTTTGGAAAACTTGTTAGATAAGTAAGATCATTGGTGTTACCTGACATTTTTGTTCCTTGATGTTAGGCGAATGGTAAGCTCTAAAACCCATTGATATGGGCTTTATTTTCAAAGGATTTTTTATCCTGTACACAGAATTATCCACAGATTTTGTGGATAATTACAAAAGCAGAAAAAGCCACAGATAATAGCAAAAAATCAAGTGTGGCAAGACTTATATTAGAGTTTTTGGAAAAAACAATCGTTTAGGAGCGGAAGAAGACGGAAAATTATCCACAGTTTTTAAGAGGGTGTGCAGAGAAACTAGCCAAGCTATCTTAGCAAAGAAAAAATGAAAAAACAGTCTTGACTTGCGATATTTTAAAATTTTTTTAGAAGGAGGTAGTAAATGGGGTTAACTTTGAAAAAATTGCTCAAAATTTCCTAACCAGCGCTTAGCAATGGCTTGGGCCAAAAGTGGCTGCTCAATGATTAATTTTTTGGCAATCGCTGCCACTAAGGGCAAAAGAGCCTGGTCACGTTGTAAGTCAGCTATTTTAAACTGTCGATACCCTGTTTGACGGGTACCTAATACTTCTCCAGCGCCCCGTAATTGTAAGTCTTTTTCGGCAATGACAAAGCCATCCGTAGTGGAACGCATCACGCGTAAGCGTTCAGCGCCCAATTGCGACAGAGGAGCTTGATAAAGTAATAAACAATGTGATTGTGTGCTGCCGCGACCAACTCTGCCGCGTAATTGATGTAATTGCGATAAACCTAAGCGTTCTGCGTTTTCAATGATCATAAGGCTGGCATTCGGGACATCAACACCCACTTCAATCACTGTTGTGGCTACTAAAAGATCAAGTTCGCCTTCTTTAAATGCCAGCATTGTTGCTTCTTTCTCTATGGACTTCATGCGACCATGGACTAAACCCACGCGGATATTTGGCAATTGTGCTTGCAGATTTTGAGCTGTTGCGGTGGCCGCCATACATTGCAGTTTCTCAGACTCTTCAATCAAGGTGCAAACCCAATAAGCCTGACGGCCATTAGTTATTGCCGCCTGCAAGCGCTCAATAATGGGCTCTCTTTTTTCTTGACTAACTACAGCGGTTGTTACAGGAGTGCGACCAGGAGGTAATTCATCAATGATTGATAAATCAAGATGAGCAAATTGCGTCATGGCCAAGGTTCTTGGAATAGGAGTTGCAGTCATTAACAGTTGATGTGGGACAGAAGTTGCCTGCTGTCCTTTTTGCTGTAATAACAAGCGTTGTTCGACCCCAAAACGATGTTGCTCATCAATAATAATTAAGCCAAGCTTCGCAAACTGGACTTCCTCTTGAAATAAGGCATGTGTACCTACTAATAAATGGCATTCACCCTTATTAAGCATTGCTAATGTCTCTTTCCGCTCAGAAAGCTTCATTTTTCCGCTAAGTCGACAACAAGTTAAGCCTAAAGGGGAAAGCCAGGATTGGAGTGTTGTTGCATGTTGCTCACTCAATAATTCAGTAGGAGCCATGAGAGCTACCTGGTAGCCGCTGGCAATTGCTTGCAAGGTGGCTAGCGCTGCTACCACGGTTTTTCCCGAGCCTACGTCACCTTGCACAAGGCGAAGCATAGGTTTTGCTTGAGTTAAATCAGCGGCAATTTCATCACTGACGCGTTGCTGGGCAATAGTTAAAGAAAAAGGTAGCCGCTTTAGAAAAGCTTGTCGTAACTCGTTAGCGGGAGGAAAGACAGGGGCTGATAGCATTTCGCGATGGTGCCTGGCAAATTGTAGACTTAAACGCTGTGCCAGTAATTCATCAAAAGCAAGCCGCTTAAAAGCGGGATGATTGCCTTCTTCAAGGGCGACTAATGACGTGTCTGGCGGTGGATTATGCAGCAGCTCAATTGCCGTTGGTAAAGGATAAAAATGATGCGTTGCTATTTCCTGAGGATTCATCCATTCCAGGGTGTGCAAATGCTCGCGATAACTGGCTAAGGCAATTTTAACCAGTTGGCGTAAACGGGTTTGGCTAAGGCCTTGAGTTGAGGGATAAATTGGTGTTAGTGTTTCGTCAACGACACAATCTTCTTCATTCGCCAGAAGTTGGTATTCAGGATGAATCATTTCCAATGAATTGGAAAATTCACGTACTTCACCAAAGGCACGTATTATAACACTTTCATTAAGTCCTTTAATTTGCTGTTTATTGAAATGAAAAAAACGTAACTTCAAGAGGCCTGTTTTGTCCTCAATATAACAATAAAGCATCATCCGCTTGCCATACTTAACTTCTGTTTTACATACTCTGCCTGCAACGACACACCAGTCGTTAGGGCGTAAATCACAAATAGGCGTGATACGTGTCCTGTCTTGATAACGATAGGGAAGATGAAATAAAAGATCAGCAACGGTATTAATACCGCATTTACTTAATTTAGCTGCTAATGTCGGGCCAACGCCTGCTAAAATTTCACAAGATTGTTGTAACACAGTATGATTTATTTTAAAAAAAAATCATAATAACAGAAAATAGCTTACTGTTGACTTGCCATGGCTAAAAACATAGAAAATAAGGGTGGAAATCCAATAATAAGTTTTACGGCGGGCTTGATTTTAGTATCGCTCATTGGCTATTTGCTTTATGCAGGGCGCAGTTTACTCATTCCACTGGTGATTGCCATCTTTATTTGGCATTTACTTAATACTATTCATAATGCTGTGCAGCGCATGCCATTTGTTGGCCGACGCTTGCCAAACTGGCTTAGCATGGTTTTGGCACTACTCGTTGTCGCTCTTCTGGTAAAAATTTTAATTGATATTATTACCAATAACGTGAATGACGTAATTGAAGCTTCTTCGCGCTATCAAGAGAATTTAACCAATATTCTTAATAATATGGATAAGCGTTTCCACGTTAAGACTTTGGCCAATGTTGATAATTTTTTACAAGATTTAAGTGTGCAGCGAATTTTAGTAAATATTTATGGTGTATTTACGACAATCACTGGATCTGCTGTACTTATCGCTCTCTATGTGGTCTTTCTTTTTGTTGAGCAGCATTTCTTTAGACAAAAACTCAATGCTTTAATTTCGCAAAAAGGGCATCGACAGCTAGTGAATAATATCATCACGCACATTGTTAAAGATACCCAAACCTATTTGGGATTAAAAACATTACTTAGTATTACGACAGCAATGGCCAGTTGGATTATCATGAAAGCAGTAGGATTAGATTTTGCTGAATTTTGGGCCTTATTAATCTTCTTCCTAAATTTTATTCCTAATATTGGCGCTATCCTCGCAACAGCATTTCCCATGTTATTGGCTTTAATTCAATTTCAGAGTTGGGTCCCTTTTGTCATTATTACCTCGGGAATTGTGGCGATACAATTTATCGTTGGTAATTTGGTTGAGCCCCGTTTTCTTGGTAAATCGCTCAATTTAAGTGCGTTGGTCATTCTTATTGCTTTGGCATTGTGGGGAGCAATATGGGGGATTTTGGGAATGTTTTTATCAGTGCCGATTACGGTGATGATGATGATTATTTTTGCTCATTTTGATGCGACGCGTCCCATAGCGATTATGTTATCGCAAGACGGTTACATCAAGAAAGCTTATGAAACATTGTAGACGGAAATGACAATTCGCTTTATTGGGATGCCCCTCTTAAATCAATATCCCATACATCGACTACTGTGCCTTGGCTGACAATATAAAATTTATCAAATAAATTAATGGTCGGATCACAGTGAGGGACGATTAGCTCAAGTACTTCACCGTTGACTGGTAGTTTATTTCCTTGCGGACAAGTGACTTTGCCATGCTCATCGCCAAAACCTCCCCAGTCATAGATAAGATTGGCATGACTTATTATTTGTGGGCGTAGCTTATCGACATAAATCGATTTTGTTCCTGCATCAACGGTGACATGTTCTTGTCGATTATTACTAATCACGGTTGTCAGCAGGGTCATTGCGTGTTGAAAGGTATGGAAATGTTGCTTATTTTCCTTTGAACCAATGGCTGCATACTCTACATCCATGACAGTGTAAGAGCCAGGTTGGATTTCAGTGACTTCTGAGGCTTCCGTATCAATATCATAAGTGCCCGTACCACTGCCTGTTAAGATATCACAAGGTAAATCATGTTGACGAAACAATTTGACTAATTCGCTGGCGGTTTCCATCGTCTTTAATGAAATATTCTTTCGTTCTTCATAAGACCCAATATGTTGTAGATTACCGGCATAACATTGCAATCCTGCAAGCTTTAACCATTGGGAGCGTTGAACTTCTGTCGCGAGATTTAAGGCAAGATGAGGTTTGATACCTGTTCGGCCCAGGCCGGGGTCAATGTCAATTAATACGTTAATAGGTTGATGATGGAGTTGGCCTGCTTGTTCAAGATCCATAAGATTTTGCTGATTATCGATAACAATCAAGGTGTCGGGAGCTTTCTGCAGGCAATTCATCAAACGTTCTATCTTATAAGAAGTGACAATTGGAGAGGTGATTAGGACGCCAGAAATTCCTTGCTTAATAAGCATTTCTGCTTCTGAAATTTTGGCAGCACTGATGCCAATAGCACCATATTCCAGCTGGAGTTTTGCTAATGTTGTACATTTATGCGTTTTGCAATGGGGTCTAATATTAATCTTGTTCTGCAATCCATGTTGCTGCATGCGTTTTAAATTGTTGATAAGTTTTTCCTTATCAATAACCAGACAAGGTGTATCTAATTCTAATTTATTCTTCCCAATAAATTGCTTTGACATTCTGGATTTTCCCAAAAGTTAAATTTTAAGAAAAGCATATAGCAATGCGGATGTGAGTGGAAGGAGATAAATGATGTACTAAGATTATGTCAAGATCTCGCTCATTTGAAGGTTGTTTGATGTCATGGTGATTAGGAAATCGCGAGTTTTTTTTGCTATTAATTTTTCTGAAAAAATACAACAAATCCTAAAGGAAATATTAGTAACGCTACAGCGCAGTACTTTAGCAAAGAACGTACGCTGGACACCTTGGTATAACCTGCATATTACTCTAGGTTTCCTGGGAAATATTCAAGTTGAGCATATCTCACAATTGATTGCAAATGCTCGAAAGGAGTTAAGTCATAGTCATTCTTTTGCTTTACGATTGGAAAGATTACAATGGTTTCCCAACGCGAAAAGACCGCGCATTATTTCAGTAGAAGCAGGCCCTTCTGCTGCGCTTAACGAAATTGCACATTGTATTCGCCAGGCTATTATAATTACCAACTATCCTGCAGAAATGCGGGCTTATCGTGGACACCTTACGCTTGGTCGTTTGCGCACAACTCATTTCGAAAAGAATCTATTTGAACAAATTCAACTACCGATTATTCCTGAAATAATAATTACGCAAATTGATTTATTAGAAAGCAAGCCTGGTAAGGAAGTTCCTTGTTATATTCCTTTAGCGCATTTTAATTTAAAATAGCAAAAACAGGAGGAATTATGACTGTAAAAACCACAAAGTATGAATATCATCATATGGGAATTCCTACCACTATTCCCAGGGAAGGCGAAAGATATAGCTCTACATTTAAAATGTATACCAGTGGTGGGGAAAATAGTGAATACCGCATTCAATATCATCGTTTTGAACCAGATTCACCACTCCATCCATTGATTAAAACAATGCCTCATATTGGATTTAAAGTTGATAATTTAGAAGAGGCAATTAAAGGAAAAGAAGTCATTCTGGGGCCTTATGAACCCTTTTCAGGATATAAAGTTGCTATGATTGCTGAAAGTGGGGTGCCGGTTGAGTTCGTTGAAACAACGCTGAGTGAAGAGGAAATATGGTATAGCGACCATAAAAATTCTGTTATCTATCCAGAAGAATAGCAGTATCTATTGAGAAAATAATAATATTTTATCACTCCCAGGTGTCGCTCCATTTTTCCAGCCTTAATCTTCTGAAATAGAGTCTGCCTACCCAGGAATGACAAAAAATAAAGTCAACTTTTTAAAAATTAATCATTTCAGATGTGGCTTTGATGAAGCAAAAAAGCGTAATCAAGGTAAAGTAAATGTTAAAAAATGATAATTTTCCTATCATCCCATATTGTACTTGGATAACGCTAAAAATTATACAATGACGTATTGTGAAAGGTGAAAAAAATTATTGAAATTTGGTTAATTATTATTGCTAGTGTTCTTATTAAATACTAATCTTTATTTGTGAGTCCAACAATGATTTAGGACAGCCATGAACCACCATTATACTGCGAAAATTTACTCAACAGATGAGGAAATAGCACAAAAATTGGGCAATGATATTGAAGAATTATATCTATGGATGTTGACCTATGATAATGGAGGTTGTGGGACTCATGGAGAAATTATTGATAATATAACCCAAGAAATTGTTAGAAAATTTAAAAAAAGTCCAATCGAATAACAATTTCTTGAAATTATAGGCAAGCACTCCCTGCGTCTCGATAACCTGCTTCAATACGCTTTTGGATACTTTTGCGTGAAAAATCGAAGGGTGCTGCTACGCTTTCAGGATCTTCATTTTCAATATAAATAATATTCTGAATATATTTGTAATTTATTAACCGTTTATAGCCGGGTAATTTTTTTATAGCACTATTTTCGGGTATTAATTTTTCAATTTCATTGATTACTTCAATGTAATCATTCACCTTCGCAGTTAGTTCTAGATTGAAGCGAATTTTATTGGAGAAAATAATCTCAAAAACCCGATCAAATACTTCAATCATATTGGTTGGTATTTTTCCGCGACATGGGAAGAGATTAACGACAATAATTTGTTTCTCCACAGCAGGATTAGGATTAAGTCGCTCCAGCACAGGCGAAAGAGGAGTATTTTCAAATAATCCACCATCCCAAAAATTTTTATTTCCTATCGTTGTCATGGGAAAGCCTGGCGGTAAGCTGCCACTGGCTAATACATGTAATGGCGTAATTTCTGTGCGATTTTTCCCTTTGTTTTCAAAGATTTTGATTTCGCCTGTTTCAATATCCGTAGCGGTTAAAATTAAATGAATGGGGGAATTATTTATTTTTTCAAAATCGATATACTTCAACAACAATTGTTGCAGAGGCTGTGTAAAATAAAAGCTTGTCCAGTAAGGCAAGGCCCAATAGTCAGTGCGCAAATTAAAAAAAGAATCATTACCAAAAAGAGCGAGATAAGATTCAATATTTTCGCTAAGTGGTGTTGAGAATAATGTAAATTCGTCCCACATCGCCTCCAATGTCTTAATGGGATCATTTTTGGCACCGATAAGCGCTACTGCATTAATTGCCCCAATAGAGACACCGGCAACAATATTAGGAGAAAATTTTTCTTGTTCATATAAGCGCTTTAATACACCTAATTCATAAGCCCCAAGAGCGCCGCCACCTTGTAAAACTATCCCTGTCTGTTTCATCATGCATCCTGGTTTTTCGGCCTATCAAGAGTATAGATGAATGTTATTGTTTTCTGTACTTTGCATATGATATGAAAAAGCGCATAATAGCTGTTTTTTGACGATGACCTAGTGCTATGAAACAGACTGTTGAACAATTACTTGCTCAAGCCCTTGATGCTCTCAAACAAGCCTCTACTATTCCTCAGGAGTTAAATGTTGATCTAAAAGTGGAGCGTGCTAAAGATAGTAGTCATGGTGATTTTGCAAGTAATCTGGCAATGACTCTCGCAAAACCGTGTCGTCAAGCACCACGCCAGCTTGCTGAATTAATTGTTAAGGCGATACCGAATCATCCTGCAGTCGAACGAGTTGAAATTGCGGGTCCTGGCTTTATTAACTTTTTTATGCGTGATGAAGCGCGTTCACAGGTTATTGCTGATATTTTGCAGCAGGGCGAGCTATTTGGCCGTAGTAACTTAGGGCAAGGGCAAAAGGTTATTTTAGAGTTTGTTTCAGCGAATCCAACGGGCCCTCTGCATGTAGGGCATGGTCGCGGTGCTGCTTTTGGTGCTACATTGGCAAATGTGCTTGCAGCAGCTGGATTTAATGTTAGTCGTGAGTATTACGTGAATGACGCTGGCAGACAAATGAATATTTTGGCTGCCAGTGTATGGTTGCGTTATTTAGTTTTGGCCGGTGAAGAAATAATATTCCCCGCCAATGGTTATCGTGGCGATTACGTCATGAATATTGCTCAAGAAGTGATTGATAAGCATGGCAATGACTTTGTCCATCCTTGGTCTACTATTCATGAAGGTTTACCCCCTGATGAGCCGGAAGGTGGTGATAAAGAAGTTTATATCGATGCGGTGATTGGCCGTGCACAAATGCTTCTGGGTGAGCGAGGATTTAAATTATTTCATAAACATGCTCTCGATTCTGTGTTAGCAGACATCAAAGATGATTTGGCTGAATTTGGTGTAGAGTATGACTGTTGGTTCTCTGAACAATCCTTACTTGATGGTGGAGCCATTGAAAAAGGTATCCAGGCTTTGAAGGCTGGTGGTCATACCTACGAAAAAGAGGGGGCATTATGGTTCCGCGCCACTGATTTCGGTGATGAGAAAGACAGAGTTTTGGTGCGTGCAAATGGGCATACAACTTATTTTGCCTCTGATGTAGCTTATCATTGGAATAAATATGATCGAGGTTTTGCCCGCGTCGTTGACATTTTCGGTGCTGACCACCACGGCTATGTGACTCGCGTCAAAGCCGCTGTTAAAGCTTTAGGTCATGATGAAAATGCTGTTGATGTGTTATTGGTTCAATTTGCAATTCTTTATCGTAGTGGTGAACGTGTGCAAATGTCTACAAGAAGTGGTTCATTTGTTACCTTAAGAGAGCTGAGAGAAGAAGTTGGCAATGATGCCGCGCGTTTCTTTTATGTCATGCGTAAGCCTGAACAACATATGGATTTTGACTTGGATTTGGCGAAATCAGAATCTAGCGACAATCCAGTTTATTATATCCAATATGCCCATGCGCGAATTAGTTCTGTATTAAGGCAGTTAAAAGAGCGAGGATTGAGTTGGGATGAAAGTCTGGGCTTAACTCATATTGATTTGTTAACTGAATCGCAGGAAATCACGTTAATTTCTCTAATTAGCCGATATCCAGAGGTGATAGAGGCGTCTGCGAAGGCTTGTGAGCCACATCAATTGGCTTATTACTTACGTGAATTGGCAAATGGATTACATAGTTACTACAACGCGATACAATTGCTGTGTGAGCAAGACACGCTAAGAAGTGCGCGTTTATGTTTATTGGTAGCAGTGCGACAAATCTTAAGAAATGGTTTGCGACTACTGGGTGTATCAACTCCTGAGAGCATGTGATGGCAAGGGATTACGGAAAACGTAGGCAAAGCAGGCAGAAAAGTAGTGCTCCTAAGCAATTTTTCTGGGTATTAGCTTCATTTTTATGCGGTTATTTGACTGCAAATGTATTTGATTTTACCAGTTTGAATAATTGGGTGCATAAAAATATCCTGGCGAATGATGAGCCTCCTCCTGAAACAAAAACTGTTGCGAAGCAAGAGGAGCATCCTAAACCTAAGTTTGAGTTTTATACTTTGCTAGCAAAAGATCATGGTCCTCCGACAACGTCTTTGCCCCGAGCGGCACTTGCCACGCCAGCTAAACCCGCAGATCCACCTCAAGGAGTCCCTTCTCAACCTGCATCGGCCACAACAACAGTAGCTGCAACGACTCCTAAAACGACATCTGCACCACATACACCGGTGCCTGTTACTGAGGCCAAGCCTCTTCCCGCTACAGTGAATAAAACAAAAGAAGCCTATCTGGTACAAATTGCATCTTTTAAAAGCAAACAAGAAGCTGAACGTCTGAAGGCTGCACTGACACTTAAAGGATTTGATGTAAATATTGCTGTGGCACCACCACAACAGGGTGGATGGTTTAGAGTAATTCTTGGTCCTTATGGTTCCAAAATGGAAGCTGAGAAGATTCAAGTTGCTGTTGCTCGTACTGAGCGTATTAAAGGGATGGTTCGTAAATTAAATGCTTAATTCCAGGATGTATTCGCAATTGCTTTATGAGGCGAAAATTTTGATAGTTTGCCACAAGACACGTCATTGCGGACACACCAAAGAATTATCCTGATAATTAGTTCCACCTAAAGAAAGGAGTAGCTCGTTTAAGATAGATTATTACTAGATTTGGGGTTCATCTATGTCTAATACCTATGAGTTTTATCTACCAACAATTCGCTGTGAAAGTTGCACTGCTAGTATACTACACGCTCTTAATTCAGAAGATTTTGTTAATAAAAATGGGATAGTTATTGAGTTTCATCAGGTCGATCGTTTTAAAAAAGAAATTAAGCTAAAGATAAAAAATAATAAAAAGAAGACGACCGAAGTCAAGAAAATCATACGGCAAACAATAGAAGATCTAGGTTTTACCTGTATTGATATTACTCCTGAGATGACATTACCTAAGACATCTTTCTGGAAAAAAATACTCACTTCCAATTGGCTTTTAGGGACTATTGGTACTGGAAGTGGTATTGCCTTGTTAATTCTATCCATCGTTTTTTCTGGGGGTCTATCCTTAGGAGTTATGTATGCTATTGGCGCCGTAAGTACTTTGCTGACTCTTGCATTAGGTGCACCATTTTATTATCAAGCCATAATCAAGTTATTAAAATCTCGAACACTGACAATGGATACCTTGTTTACAGTCAGCACTTTGACGGTAATTGGTGTTTCTCTAGCCGCTTTTGCATTTCCCTGGTTGCCGATGATGTTTGAGGCGGGGTTATTAATTTTTGGTTTTCGTTATTTGGGACTCGCCATTGAGGAAACAATTACTCAGAAGGTCGCTGTTGAGAAAAAATTTAAAGATCGTTTGCCCCGTGAGGTTACTGTTTTAGCAACAGAAGAATTACCTAAGCAGCAACGTAAACTTTCAACTATTCAAGCTGAAGAACAATTATTAATTGCTGCGGGAGGTATTATTCCTGTGGATGGAGAATGCCTTTCCCCTAGTGCCATCTATGATACGATTATCACTGGCTCTGTTTTGCCCCGTGCTATTAAGCCGGGTGAAAGGGTATTGGCTGGTATGCGACTAGCTGAAGACGCTGAGCCAATGGTTCTAAAGGCAAAATCTATCATTCTTTCATTAAAAAAAGATGATTATATTCCCGTAGATGGATTTTGTGAGAGTGACGATTGCCGGGTATATGACGAAGAGTTACAGCAAGAAAACTCGGTCAAAAAAGGTGAGCCATTAACGGCTGGGACCAGGTTAACTTCCCCGGCTAAAGTAAAAGTAGCAGCAGTAGGCAGTTATTCTTATTTGCATCGACTCGACAATAATAATGAGCAGGCACAATTCGAAAAAGCTCCCATTGAAGAAGCTACGACAAAAATCCTGCAATATTTCATCCCTGCTGTCATCATGCTTGCACTATTGTCAGGGGGAATAATGAGTTTATTTTTCCCCTTTGCTGTGGCCTTACAGTGCGTTGTGTCTGTATTAGTGGCCGCCTGCCCTTGCACGCTTGGTTTGATTACACCACTTGCCGTAAAAATAGGAATCAATAAAGCTGCTGAGCATGGTGTGCAGTTTAAAAGTGCAAAAGCATTACAAGCTGCTGCCAATGTGAATGCAGTGGTTTTTGATGTGCATGGAACAGTGACTATGGGTATTCCAACCGCAATTAATCATAAGTTTAATTCCAAATTAGTCAGTAACCAAATGATGTTGAGCTATTTTGCAGCGTTGGAGCGTCAATCATCTCATCCAATTGCCAGCGCTATTGTTGATTATGTGAAAGAGCAACAAATAGATGAGCTGCCTATATCCATCCTCGATATTGATAATTCAAATCATTCCGGACTCAAAGCTAAAATTACCAAACCAACGCCGAATCCCGATAGTACAAATTTAGAGGAAACGGAAGAACTCATTCTTGGTAGCCAAGCGATAATGCAGGAAAATGGAATTGATATATCGGTGGTTGAACGAACTCTAAACCTTAAAGGGGGGCAATCAGCTGTTTATCTTGCACGCGATAAGCAGTTACTAGGATACATGATTATTATCGATCCGGTGCGTCCGGGAGCTAAAGAAGCGATCACTATATTAAAACAGGAAGGAATAGCGGTATTTATTTGCACAGGTGCTGACAAGGCCACAGCAGAACGCTATGGAGAACTGCTTGATATTCCAAATGACAATATTTGCTATGGATCTGTCGGAATTTCAGAAAGTATTCAAGATAACTCTAAAACAGCGTTTATTGAAAAATTAAAAGCGCAAGGTTTCAATGTTGCTATGGTAGGTGATGCTGCTAACGATTCTGGTGCTGTGTCGAGCACCGTGGGTGTAGCTGTTAAATCCAAAGCGGGTGACGAAATAATACAGCAGCAAGCCAGCGCTGTGGTTCAAGAAGATTCGTTATTACCTGTTGCCAGTATTTTTGCGATAGCTAAGCAAACAATAAGCAACATTAATCAAAATTTAGGTTTTAGCTTAATTTATAACATGAGTTCTATGTTACTTGCTGGAGGTTTGTTAGTGGCAATTGGTATTACACTGAATCCTGCTGTAGGTGTTGCCTTAATGATTTTGCAAACGAGTCTTGTTCTACTAAATGCATACCGTTTTAAATCACAAAAATTGGAGCATTTACAACAAGCAAAAGTTCAACCTACAGTCGAGTATAAAGAATCCTATGGTTGTTTAAGTAATTGTTTTCATGGTAATCAATTAACCACAACTGTGACGAATTCACAAGAAGAAAATAGTCTATCAGTGCCACTTTTTAAACAACCAATGACATCTGAGGATAAACGTGTAGAAGCTAATCTAAGTGAAGATTTTGTGTTTAGTTAGCGGGTTACTGTGACGCGAATGTCGCTTGCATTTTTTATCGCGTGTGGTTTGCTAACACTGATAGTTAATTCCGATACATTAAATTCATTTTTGATTAAAGTGGCAACGTTGTTGGCCACGGTTTCGATAAGTTGAAACGCGTTTGTTTCAACATAGGTTGTAACTTGTTGGCATAGCTTGCTGTAATCGATGGTATTGCTTAAATCATCATTACAAGCACTAAAATTACCAGGAATTGAAATATCAATCAGCAAGCGCTGCGAGATTTGTTGCTCCCAAGTATATACGCCAATTCGAGTCAGCACACTCAAACCTTTTATCTGAAGAATATCCATCGTGCTTCCAAAATAAATGGCTTAGGATAACAATGGTATTTTTTAAGAGCAAGGGTTATGCAAAAAATTCAATCATCATCATCATGCAGTCGAGCTTAAAGAATAGACTTAGGTTTTGTTTTATTAGTTTCTTGATTAGTTTTTCATCAAAAGTTATTCTCTAAAATGTTGTATCTAAATTGATGGTGTAAGCAAAGATGGAAAAGTTGCTGCTTATTAATATGTAAAGTCATAAGGATCTGACTATGCTATTACCCAATATTGATATCAAGGATTATAAGAAAGTTATTGCTGAAAAAATTTCGTTGATTATTGATCCGATTTCTCAAGAAATACCTCTAGATCCACTATTCGTTAATTATTTTGATTCTCAATTTGTACGTATATATTCAAAGGCCTCTGTTTTAGAACTGCAAAAACAGAATGCACTCGCACGTCAGTTGCTTGAAGAAATTAAGCTAGATAAAACTGGCGTTTGTGTTGCTTTAAAAAGTGCCAGTAATCTATCCGAATCAGAAAAAAGCTATAAAGATTTTTTATTAACGATGAAAGATCTAACAAGTGAAAAAATTCTAGCTATTTTACAAGAGCTACAAAAAATCGCGCAAATTGTAAAATTTTCACTGCCAGCTCAATCTTTATTGTTAAAAATCCATCGAATCCTTCATAAGGATATTGAAGTCTATGTGGAAGCATTCTTGAGACTAGCAGCACAAAGTGATGGAGAGAAGGCAATTAAAGGGTTATTTAAATTTTATGAAGCTATGTTTAGAAAACAAACTGAAATCACAGCAGAGCGGCATGGTCAATTGATGATAAACGGTAATCCTTTATCTAATAACCAAGTAATTTGCCCAATTTTTAGAAAAAGAATCAATGTTGCTGATTCATTAAAGAATACCACTCAAGCTAGTTATTTTTTAGCTATTTTCATTGCATTAAGCAAACTAGCTGAAGTAGAAGATTCAGACATTGAGCTTTTTTTAAAAAATCAATCACCAGAATATCTTAGCAAGGCTAATACAATATTACTGCGGTATTTACGTTATCCCATTTTGTTTAATTTTACCCCTCAACAAAAAAATTTCTTAATTCAAATAGGGGCGCAAGCCGCAGCAACGCAAATTCGTTATCCTCATCTATGGGATGAAGAAAAATCATTGGAAGAAAATGCTCTCTCTTTATTGAGAGACTATACCAAGCAAGATTGGTCTTCCCCCCTTTTAGGATTATTTATTTGCGGTCATTGGAATCGTCATCATCTTGAAAAAGTCAGGGAAACTATCAGAGAGCTGCAAGGTGGTGGGAAAGTCAGGGAGTTATTGGAGGAGCTAAAATATTATGCAAAATCCCATAGTCAATACAATCCGCAAGGCTCTTTAGCATGCCGTTTAGAGTTTATACAGTATAAAATTGACAAAATAGCCGCTCTTAAACCCTTTCCCGAGGTTGAATTAGAAGACGCCCTGATAACACTCGCAAACATTTAATAAAGACTTGGACTTGATAGGGTACTGTCTTGTGAAATGGGGCTAGGCGGTTTATTAATAAAACCATGTACTGAATGCGCATTTGCCAGAGAGGTTGGGGGCGTCATCCGCCAGGATGCTTGAAATTCTTTTTCTTGTTCAATTTGTGATGTTGCAGATAAGAGATTTGTGGGCTCAACGTTTAGTCCTTTCATTTCGTCAGTACCATTAATGATAGTTGCTGGTTTTTCCTGAGCGACCTCCGTGGCTAGATTTTTAATAATAGAGGGGGAATAAATAAATCCCAAGACCCGCAATTTAAAAACTAAAACAAAGGCTTTCCATAAGGTTAATTTTTCGTAACCATGATTTTGTGGTTGTTCCAGCGCATCGCGATACTCAGTAGGCATTAATGTTTTGATCTGGCTAATATTAGAACGAAAATAGATATTGCCATCTTTACCATTAATCAAAAGAGGTTGGGTTTGTGGTTTTTGATAATCTACCTCTGGTAAAAAACATAATCCTCCATAATGTGCCTCAGGAGGAATAATACCACTCTCCATCACCCGAGCAATGTCGCCAAGAGAGTTGGTCATACCGTTGACAAGCATATCGCTATTGTTATTGTTGCCATTTAAAAAATAAGTTCCATCACCATAGGCTTCATCAATAACCGGATACATTTTCAATATTTTATCGGAGTCTGTGCAGGGTTGATGGGGATTATGGACGGTAACGCTACGAAGATTGTCCTCATTATGCATATTATTAATAAGAATGCTACCGAAGACACTAAAGCGTTCTGGCATCGTTTTACGTAAGATACCGATCCGGCTCATATGTCCACCCGCAAAATGGTCGGAGTAAAAATGCATGGTAAACAAATCTTGAGCAATAGCCAGGGCATGGTAGCGTGCAGCTAATTCCTCATAAATTGCTGCAGGTGAAGTTAAATTTTCAAATTTATAACGTGTGGGATTATCCTGAATTTGTTTAAGAACCCGAGTCAATTCAGTGCTGATTGATTTTTGAAGATCTTCCAGAACAAGTTTACCACTGCTGAGATTTTTGCACGCAAAGGCTATTTCAGCCATTTTCAAGGCGGTGTGATGGCCCACAATATAAGCTCGAGCCGACCAGGGAGTAAAATGAGCTTCATTCTTGTTTAACTTTTCCTTATAGCCTTTCACAGTCCAGGAATAAACAAGCTGCTGAAAAATGGCGTTAATAGATTTAAAAAAAGGAATGTAGGTGGTTTCTTCTACTTTATAGATATGCTCAATGTTTTCGAGATTGACATCAGGAGAGGCCAGATCTCCATAGGCTTCTGTAAAAGCCAATATTTCTTTTGCTACGACCGGATTTTTAAATAATCGTTTATTGTTTTTAACAGCCGCTTGACCAGCTGTTTTACCAATATTTAATTCTAAACCCCAACCCGCTTTTGTATAATAGTCACCCGCTAATGCAACAATATCACCGGCTGTTAATTGTAATTTATCAAGCGGAACAGGTATACCGTCAAGTTGTCGCATCATTGTGACGCGTAGAGGCTCATCATCGGGCTTGGGCAATATACTTTTACTACCCTGTAAATAGAGATTATCAAGGGTTTCAATACGGATTTGATTACCAGCCTGTCGGTGCTCGTTGGTTTCCATGGGTGATCTGTAAAGTTTGCCTGCGTTGATTGTAACGAGAGAAAATTAAGAAAAACTTAAAATCTGTAAAAATTGGGAACAAATCATCTCACTTCATGATTTAATTCATCTCATTCACGCGCAGGCGGGAAACTATCTTTAAAACAAAATTTCTTTGTTTAGCGAAACATTTACACGGGGTAATTTGCTGTTAAGAACCGTCAATTTAAGCGACAGAGTGGATACGTTTTCTTATAAAGCCGTTCTAATTTTTTGTCGTTTATGGAAGAGCAACAAAAAGCACCATCTGTATTTTATCCACTACAATGTTAGAATCCTTGGTACTTTTAACTGTAAAAAAATTGCTATGGACAATATTCAGGATTCATTATTAATTCGCGCTCTACGGCGCCTACCTGTTGAACGAACCCCGGTTTGGTTTATGCGCCAGGCAGGACGGTATTTACCAGAGTACCGGCGTGTGCGAGAACAGGCTGGAAGTTTCTTAAATTTATGCCAGAACCCTGAGTTAGCTTGTGAAGTTACATTACAACCTTTATCTCGTTATGCTCTCGATGCAGCAATTCTATTTTCCGATATATTAACTATTCCAGATGCAATGGGATTGGGCCTGTACTTTACTGAAGGAGAGGGGCCTGCTTTCCATAAACCGGTTCGTACCATCGAAGAGATTTCAGCATTAGAGATTCCAAATCCTGTTGAACAATTAAGCTATGTAATGGAAGCGGTACGTCTAATTCGCCATGAAATGCCTAAAAATTTGCCTTTAATTGGCTTTGCTGGTAGCCCTTGGACTTTGGCTTGCTATATGGTTGAAGGGGGAAGTAGCCGTGATTTTAAACAAATTTTACGTTTACTTTATATTGAACCCAAGGCACTTCACCTCCTATTAAAAAAGCTTGCCGAAGCTGTCACTGTTTATCTTGACGAACAAATACGACAAGGCGTGAATGTTGTGATGTTATTTGATACTTGGGGAGGGATTTTAACTGCGAAAAACTATCAAGCATTCTCTCTTCATTATATGGAAACGATCATTAAGGCTTTAAAGCAGAAACATCCGCATATTCCCATCATTTTATTTACCAAAGGGGGGGGACAATGGCTTAAACAAATGTCACAAAGTGGTTGTGATGCACTGGGTTTAGATTGGACAACAGAAATTGGCACTGCGCGTTTGCTTGTGGGTGATCAGGTGGCATTGCAGGGGAATCTTGATCCAACTGTCTTGCTGTCTACTCCTCAATGCATCCGTCAGCAAGTTGAACAAGTGCTGGCCTCCTTTGGCGCAGGCACTGGACATGTATTTAATTTAGGGCATGGTATTACCCCGGATGTATCTCCGGAACACGTAACAGTGATGATTGAGGCAGTGCATGAGTTAAGTCCCGCTTATCATGGAGAATAACTATGATCATTAATAGTGATTTTAGGCCAGCTTGGTGGTTATCAAATTCACACGCACAAACGCTATTTCCTACGCTGACTCGTCGCCTGCAGGCACCAGTTAATTCAACTGAACGGATTGAATTACCGGACGGTGATTTCATTGATTTGGCCTGGGCTGTAAATAACCAGGAAAGCGATAGTCCTTTGGTTATAATACTGCACGGCTTAGGGGGTAGCATCGAGTCTGCCTATGTCGCTGGATTTATGCATGCATTAAACAGTTGTGGCTGGCGTGCTGTGCTTATGCACTTTCGTGGAGCGAGTAAGGAACCTAATCGCTTGGCCCGCGCGTACCATTCTGGGGATACAGGGGACTTAAATTTTTTTCTGCAGCTCCTGCAAAAACGTGAGCCTCATACAAAAAAAGCTGCCATCGGTGTATCGTTGGGAGGCAATGTTTTACTTAAATGGTTAGGAGAGAATGGACCGCAAAAAATACTTGAGACAGCAATTGCAGTTTCAGTACCATTTCAGCTACGTTTTGTTGCCGATAAGATTAGCCAAGGTTTCTCCCGAATTTACCAAGGCTATTTGTTACGTCGTTTGAAAGAGGTCTTTGAGCGTAAAAGACAAGTTTTCAGCAATGACTTACCAGAACCCTTAAAGAATATTGACAAATGGCAGTGTTTTTGGACTTTTGATGAATTTGTCACTGCTCCCTTACATGGGTTTCCCAATGTCCATGCTTATTATCGCGAGGCAAGTTCTCGTTCTTATTTGCGTCATATTGCCACCCCAACGTTGATTATTCACGCATTAGATGACCCATTTATGACTCCTGAAGTTGTTCCCAGTGAGAAAGAGTTATCATCTGATATTATACTTGAGTTGAGTGCTACCGGTGGACATGTCGGTTTTATTGCGGGGCATGTACCAGGAATGCCGATTTATTGGCTGGATCAGCGAATCCCTGATTTTTTAAAACCAATATTCTCATCCTAAAACAACCTAAAGCGGACAAAACCCATTCCAGAAGACGCCAGGCTATCCTGGAACAGGTTTATATAACTTAGCTGCGCTGCAGCGATTTAAATTGCTTACTTAATTGAATGGCCATTTCTAAGGATTGTTCATAATTTAGACGAGGATCAACTAAGCTACGATAAGCTCGTTTGAGATCTTCTTCATTTAACCCGCGTGCTCCGCCAATGCATTCAGTCACATTATCACCCGTTAGCTCAAAATGAACGCCACCTAAATAACTGTCCATTTCACGATGAATTGTAACGGCTTGCTGGAGTTCTGACAAAATATTGTCGAAATGTCGTGTTTTGATGCCATCAGGTGTTGTTTCCGTATTACCGTGCATGGGATCGCAGGACCAAGTAACAGGACAATTTGTGGTTTTTATTGCTTCAATAAGCGGGGGCAATAATTTTTGAATGTCTTTAGCTCCTAAACGGGTGATAAGAAGTATTCGACCTTCCTCTCGTTGAGGGTTAAGAACCTTAATTACTTCAGTTAACCATTCTTTGGTAGCGGCTGGTCCGACTTTGATGCCAATTGGATTTTGTACGCCCCGTAGGAATTCAAGGTGAGCACTTTCTAACTTGGCTGTGCGCATGCCTATCCAGGGTAAATGAGTTGATAAGTCATACCATAAGCCATCATGCAGGCGTCGAGTTAATGCCTGTTCATAATGGAGATGCAAGGCTTCATGAGAGGTATAAAAATCTACTTTATTAAGTGTGCTATCACGCAAACCGTCAATGGCCTCAATAAAAGCCAGGGAGTCGGAAAGTGAATGAACGATGGCATGATATTCATCAGCTTGTGGGGAGTGTTCGACAAAGCGTAAATCCCAACGCTGGGGATGATTTAAATCGGCGAATCCACCGTCTAGTAGTGCTCGAATGAAATTTAGCGTCATGGCGGCACAACTATAACCCTGTAACATTAATTTAGGATTGGGGATGCGTGAGTCAGCATCAAACTGCTGGGAATTAACCAAATCACCACGATAACTCGGTAAAGTGACTCCACCAATTGTTTCATAATCTGAAGAGCGGGGTTTCGCATATTGACCAGCAATACGCCCTATTCTCACAATGGGTTTACGCATACCGTGCAACAAGATAAGACTCATTTGTAATAAAATCTTAAGTTTGTTGGTAATAATGTCTGAACGGCAATCATTAAACGATTCAGCACAATCTCCACCTTGAAGAATAAACGCTTCTCTGCGTCCTGCCCGAGCAATTGCCTGCCTTAAATTTTTAATTTCTCCGCTGGTAACAAGGGGAGGAAGTTGACTCAGTTGTTCAACAACTTTAGCCAGTTGATTTTCATCCGGATAACTGGCTGCTTGTTCATAAGAAAATTCCTGCCAAGAAACTGGCGACCATTCGCGCATAAAAAAGAACTCCTTGATTATCTATAATACCGAGTATGCGATGAATGAACAGTTCTAGCAAGTTATACTTATATAATTAAATGTAATAAAAAGGCTGAGTTAGGAAAGAAATGGCAGTCTTAATTTTATATAGGACTTGAATTTTTATGAACAGTCCCCAACTTACTGCCATCATTTTATTCGGGAGTGAATTGACAATGAGCGAAGATAATAAAAAAAACTGGCGTAAAATTAAAGAGTCACACGAAGAAGACTCTTGGAACGATGAAGATGAAGAAGCGCCTTTAAGTGAGGATGAAGATTCATTAGACATGAATGAGCATGCTTTGGAGCATCCAAGTTATATCGAACTTGAAGAAAAATTAACGTCTGCTGAGCAAAAAGCCCATGAAAATTGGGAAAAAGCAGCTCGAGCTGTTGCCGAATTAGAAAACGTTCGCCGGCGAGCAGAGCGTGAAGTTTCGAACGCACACCGTTACGGAGTAGAAAAATTACTCACAGCGTTCTTACCAGTGGCTGATAGCATGGAACAAGCCTTACAACTTTCCGAAAAAGAAAAGAACACGAGCATGCATGAGGGATTACAATTAACCATGAAGTTGTTTTTGGATGTTTTGGAAAAAAATGGTGTTCAACAGCTTGATCCCCTCGGTGAACCATTTAATCCCCAGGAACATGAAGCAATGTCCATGCAAGAGGTTGCAGGCTCTGCGCCTAATACAGTTCTTGCTGTGTTTCAGAAGGGGTATAAACTGCATGACAGGGTTATTCGTCCCGCACGAGTCGTGGTTTCTAAAGCAAAATCTGTTGACGAAAAAGCTTAATTATCAAGTGGATAGATAATTAAATTTCAGACAAAACAGGCAAGACTTACCATACATATTCGATATTGGCTGGTTTTAAATAGTGGATAGCTTGAAATTTATAAATTCCACCCCATATGAAAAACATTGCAATATAAAAACTATCTGGAGCAAGAATAAATGGCAAAAATTATCGGAATCGACTTAGGTACAACAAATTCCTGCGTAGCGATAATGGAAGGTGATAAACCACGTGTAATTGAAAATAGCGAAGGGCACCGTACGACTCCTTCTATTGTCGCTTTTACTGATGACAATGAAGTTTTGGTTGGTCAGGCAGCTAAACGTCAAGCAGTTACTAATCCTGATAATACACTTTTTGCGGTGAAACGTTTGATCGGTCGTCGCTTTGATGATCCAGTTGTGCAAAAAGATATAAAAATGGTTCCCTACAAGATTATTAAAGCGGACAACGGCGATGCCTGGGTACGTGTAAAAGGCCAAGACAAGGCGCCACCACAAATTTCAGCAGAAGTTTTACGTAAAATGAAAAAAACTGCCGAAGATTATCTTGGCGAAGAAGTGAAGGAAGCTGTCATCACGGTTCCTGCCTACTTTAATGATTCACAACGTCAAGCCACTAAAGATGCCGGTCGAATTGCAGGACTTGAAGTAAAACGTATTATTAACGAACCAACTGCTGCGGCACTTGCCTATGGGATGGACAAGAAACGTGGTGATTCAGTCATCGCAGTCTATGACTTGGGGGGGGGGACTTTTGATATTTCAATTATTGAAATTGCTGAAGTTGATGGGGAGCACCAATTTGAAGTATTAGCAACAAATGGTGATACTTTCTTGGGTGGTGAAGATTTTGACCTCGCATTAATTGAATATCTGGCTTCAGAATTTAAGAAAGATACTGGCATTGATTTGCACAATGATCCCTTAGCTTTACAACGTTTGAAAGATGCGGCTGAAAAGGCAAAGATTGAATTATCATCTGCGCAACAAACTGATGTGAACCTACCTTATATTACTGCTGATGCATCAGGTCCTAAACATTTAAACATTAAGTTAACGCGCGCAAAACTAGAATCTCTCGTTGAACAATTAGTTGAGCGTTCTATTGAACCTTGTAAGATTGCTCTGAAGGATGCTGGTTTGAATGTTTCTCAAATTAACGAGGTTATTCTCGTTGGCGGGCAAACACGTATGCCTATGGTGCAAAAGAAAGTGCAGGATTTCTTTGGCAAAGAGCCACGTAAAGATGTAAACCCTGATGAGGCTGTCGCTGTAGGTGCAGCAATTCAGGCTGCTGTATTGTCTGGCGATGTGAAAGACATCCTATTACTTGATGTAACTCCGTTATCATTAGGTATTGAAACGTTGGGTGGTGTTATGACCAAGCTTATTGAGAAAAACACAACCATTCCAACCAAAGCAAACCAAGTGTTCTCTACAGCTGACGATAATCAGACAGCGGTAACGGTTCATGTCTTACAGGGTGAGCGCGAGCAAGCTTCTGCAAATAAATCGTTAGGTCGTTTTGATCTAACTGATATTCCACCTGCACCACGTGGTGTACCACAAATTGAAGTTATTTTTGATATTGACGCTAACGGTATTTTAAATGTATCTGCTAAAGACAAGGCGACTGGTAAAGCACAATCCATTGTGATTAAAGCGTCTAGTGGTTTAAGTGATGAAGAAGTTGACGCAATGGTTAAAGATGCCAAAGCGCATGCGGAAGAAGATAAGAAATTCAAGGAAATGGCTGATATCCGTAACCAAGCTGATAGCCTGATTCATAGTAGCGAAAAATCTATGAAGGATTTGGAGGGTGAGTTATCAGCTGATGAGAAAAGCAGTATAGAAACAGCAATTACCGAGTTAAAAGAAGCGATGAAAGGTAATGATAAGGCTCAGATTGAAGATAAATTAAAAGTCTTGACTAACGTTTCCGGTAAAATGGCTGAGCGTGTTTATGCAAAGAAAACTGCTGAAACTCAATCAGAAACACCTCATGAAACAAAAGCCACTGAAGAACCAGCAAAACAGGCTGATGAAGGCGTTGTTGATGCTGAGTTTGAGGAAGTCCAGGACGATAAGAAGTAACGAGTTACAATTGATGGTGTTTATAATATGAGCACCATTAGCGTTTAAAAAAGAATGGGGATGCTATGCGTTCCCTGTTTCTTTTTTGTACTTCTAGTATAATGGTAAAATAGTTTAATCTTTAATTGGTGTTAGAGTTATGGAAAAGCAGGATTATTATGAACTTCTCGGTGTTAGTCGCGGTGCTGAGGAGACCGAAATAAAAAAAGCCTATCGCAAATTGGCAATGAAATATCATCCGGATCGTAACTCTAACGACAAGGACGCAGAAGAGAAATTCAAAGAAATTCAAAAAGCTTACGCAGTCCTTTCTGATCCACAAAAACGCGCTGCCTATGATCGCTTTGGTCACGCTGGTGTTGATCCTTCTATGGGTGGGCATGGCGGTTTTGGTGGTGGCTTTGGTGGCTTTGGCGATGTTTTTGAAGATATCTTTGAGAATATTTTCTCTGGAGGTCGTGGACAAGGTCGACAATCCAGAGCGCAACGCGGTGCCGACTTACAATTTAATGTGCAGCTTACTTTGGAAGAAGCTGCCGTAGGCAAGCAAATTGAAATTACCGTGCCACGACATGTAACTTGCGAAACTTGTGATGGTTCTGGTGCGAAAAAAGGCTCGACCCCAAAAACTTGTGAAACTTGTAACGGTGTAGGGCAAGTGCGGATTCAACAAGGATTTTTCTCTATTCAACAAACTTGTCCAAGTTGTCATGGTGATGGCAAAGTCATTACCGATCCTTGTCAAAGCTGCCATGGGCAAGGAAGAACAAGAGAAAGTAAGAAATTAACCGTGAAAATTCCTGCTGGTGTTGATAATGGTGACCGTGTACGTCTCGGTGGTGAAGGTGAAGCCGGCATGCATGGCGGACCTGCAGGGGATTTATATGTGCAAATTAACATCAAAGCTCATTCGATTTTTGAGCGTCATGAAAGTGATCTCTATTGCGAGGTACCTATCAGCTTCATAACTGCAGCGCTTGGTGGTTCCATTGAAGTTCCCACTTTAGAAGGACGAGTTACCTTAAAAATTCCCGGTGAAACACAAACAGGGAAAACCTTTCGTTTACGAGGAAAGGGTATGAAATCTGTCCGCGGCCATGCGACTGGGGATTTGCTGTGCCGAGTTGTGGTTGAAACACCAGTGAATTTATCAAAAGAGCAAAAGGAATTACTCACCAAGTTGCAAGACTCTCTTGATAGCAGTAAAAAAACCCATTCACCACGTTCAAGTTCCTGGTTTGATGGCGTAAAAAAATTTTTTGAAGACATGAAATTTTAGCAAACCTGCTGTACAATTTGCATTTATGCAGTCATCGTGCGTGCAATAAGATTTTTGTTTATACGAAACAAAGCATTGCCCGCACTAGCTTAAGAGTTTTCCATATGTTCAATAAACCAGCAATTTTAGTTCTCTCTGATGGCACCATTATTGAAGGCGTGTCCATCGGCGCCAGTGGAGATTGCGTAGGTGAGCTGGTTTTTAATACAGCGATGACTGGTTATCAAGAAATGCTTACTGACCCCTCTTATGCGAAACAGATAATTACATTGACTACCGCTCACGTTGGGAATACAGGTTGTAATACGGAAGACATGGAGTCATCAAGAGTTTGGGCATCAGGATTGGTCATACGTGAATGTTCTATGTACTCAAGCAACTATCGTGCTGAACAAACCCTGCCGGATTGGTTAAAAAGACAAGGAATAGTTGCCATTGCTGGGATAGATACACGACAACTTACATTAAGATTGCGTGAACATGGGGCTATAAATGCTTGTATTAGTACCAATGTTCAACAACCAGAGCTAGCCTTGGGAAAAGCAAGAGCCTTTGCTGGCTTAGAAGGCATGGATCTGGCTTGTGAAGTCTCAAGGCAAACCATTGAGCGCTGGCATGAAGGGCGCGGTAATTGGGGAGATGAATCTAAACCCAATCAGTTTCATGTCGTCGCTTATGATTTTGGTGTAAAACATAATATACTGCGAATTCTGCACGATAAAGGTTGCTATATTACAATTGTTCCCGCAAAAACATCGGCTGCAGAAGTAATGGCTCTGAATCCAGACGGCATTTTTTTGTCAAATGGTCCAGGAGATCCGTTGGCATGTGATTACGCAATTGCGGCAACTCGCCAATTTCTGGAAGATAATATACCCATTTTGGGGATTTGTTTAGGTTTTCAGATTTTAGCTTTAGCGTGTGGAGCCAAATCAATTAAAATGAAATTTGGTCATCACGGTGCTAATCATCCCGTGGTTGAATTAAGTGAATCTCAACGAGTTTTTATCACAAGTCAAAACCATGGCTTTACTATCGATGAGTCATCGTTACCTAGCTATTTACAAGTAACTCATCGTTCATTGTTTGATCAAAGTTTGCAAGGAATTCAGCATAGGGATAAACCTGCTATAGGTTTTCAGGGTCATCCAGAGGCGAGTCCTGGTCCCCATGATATTGCGGTAATTTTTGATCAATTTATTTCGCTAATGAAGTCAGCAACTAAAGAGGATATAGTGTGAGTGATTTTCATGTTTTTACGTCTGAGTCAGTTTCAGAAGGTCATCCTGATAAAATAGCTGATCAAATTTCAGATGCTATTCTTGATGCTATCTTAGCTAAAGATTCCCATGCACGTGTGGCTTGTGAAACTTTTGTAAAAACCGGTATGGTGATGGTGGGTGGAGAAATCACCACTCGCGCCTGGGTTGATGTAGAAGAAATCGTTCGTGAAGTAATTAAGGATATTGGCTATAACAGTTCAGAAATGGGTTTTGATTGGGCCTCTTGTGCGGTACTCAGTGCAATTGGCAAACAGTCACCTGATATTGCGCGTGGCGTCGATAATAAAGAAACAAAAATACTTGGTGCTGGTGATCAGGGATTGATGTTTGGCTATGCCAGTCGCGAAACCGATGTGTATATGCCTGCTCCGATTGCCTATTCTCATCGTCTCATGGAAAAGCAGGCTGCTTTAAGGAAGAACAAGCAATTACCCTGGCTTCGTCCTGATGCGAAATGTCAATTAACTTTCAAATATGAACAGGGTAAACCAATTGCCATTGATACAGTTGTTTTTTCGACACAACACTCGCCTGATATCAGTCATAAAGATTTAATAGAAGCAGTGCGTGAAGAAATTATTAAACCAGTATTGCCTTCCGAATGGTTATCGCAACATACACGATATTATATTAATCCTACAGGTCGATTTGTTATTGGTGGACCGCTTGGCGATTGTGGTTTAACAGGAAGAAAAATTATTGTTGATACCTACGGTGGTATGGCTCGACATGGTGGTGGTTGTTTTTCAGGCAAAGATCCCTCCAAGGTTGATCGTTCAGCCGCTTATGCAGCGCGCCATGTTGCGAAGAACATCGTTGCTGCAGGCATTGCTGATAAATGTGAAATTCAAGTGTCTTATGCTATTGGTGTGGCTGAGCCAACATCTATTAGCATTAATACTTATGAGACTGGCCGTCTTCCAGAGCCAGCAATTATTGATTTAATTAATACGCATTTTGATTTGACCCCTCAAGGAATTATCGATCATCACGATCTTTTACGACCTATTTATCGTCAAACCGCAAGCTACGGTCATTATGGTCGTGAAGGATTTCCCTGGGAACGCTTAGATAAAGTCGATGTTTTAAGAAAGGCTCTATAACTCCTTGAGAAAAAGGAAAACTTATGAAACAAGTTGATATTATGACTAAACAAAACGATGCAGCCCAAGATTTTAAAGTTGCAGATTTGTCACTTGCTGATTGGGGCCGTAAGGAAATCGCTATTGCAGAAACAGAAATGCCTGGTCTCATGGCTTTACGTGAAGAGTTTGCCAGTCAAAAACCTCTAAAAGGAGCACGTATTGCTGGTTGTTTGCATATGACTATTCAAACTGCGGTTTTGATCGAAACATTGCAGGCGTTGGGTGCTGAAGTAAGATGGTCTTCCTGTAATATCTTTTCCACACAAGATCATGCAGCGGCAGCAATTGCTGTTAAAGGTGTGCCTGTATTTGCCTGGAAAGGCGAAACTGAAGAGGAATATTGGTGGTGTGTTGAACAAACTATCCATGGCCCTAATGGCTGGACTCCTAATTTACTTCTGGATGATGGTGGTGATTTAACGCAGCTTATCCATCAAAAATATCCTGAAATGTTTGCCGATATTAAAGGTGTTTCCGAAGAAACAACCACGGGAGTTGCCAGACTTTATGAAATGGCTAAAAAAGGTCAATTGAAAACACCTGCAATTAATGTCAATGATTCCGTTACCAAATCCAAATTTGATAACTTATATGGTTGTCGAGAGTCTTTATTGGATGGTTTAAAACGTGCTACAGATGTCATGATAGCCGGTAAAGTTGCATTAATTCTTGGATATGGCGATGTAGGTAAAGGTTGCGCTCAAGCGTTGCGCGGCCAGGGTGCCACCGTTTGGATTAGTGAAATTGATCCAATTTGCGCCCTACAGGCAGCAATGGAAGGTTATCGCGTAGTTACTCTAGATGATGTAGCCGAGCAAGTTGATATTCTGGTGACCGCGACCGGAAATTATCATGTCGTAACCCATGAGCACATGTTGCGTATGAGGCACCAAGCCATTTTATGTAACATTGGACATTTTGATTCAGAAATCGATATTCAAAGTTTGCGTCAATACACTTGGGAAAATATCAAACCGCAGGTTGATCATGTCATATTTCCTGATGGCAAGCGCCTTATTATTCTTGCTGAGGGACGTCTGGTTAACTTAGGTTGTGCGACCGGTCACCCTAGTTTTGTTATGTCTGCATCCTTCACTAACCAGGTCTTGGCCCAAATTGAATTATTTCAACATGGCAACAACTATGCTAATCAGGTTTATGTGCTTCCTAAGCATTTGGATGAAAAGGTTGCAAGACTTCATCTGGCTCGTATCGGAGCAAAAATAACCAAGTTGAACCAAGAGCAAGCCGATTATCTCGGTGTATCCGTGAACGGTCCTTATAAACCAGAGCATTATCGTTATTAAAAACGTAGGATTTAGCTTACTCATCAGGTATTAAGTACCGCTTTGTGGTACTTAATACCCAATCTCCCTTGGCATCTTGAAACTCCCTGCATCCTAAAATTCTCCCGTCATTCTGAAACTTCTCTCGCCATCCCTGGCTCTCCTTGTATCCCGAGCGCAGCGAGGGATTTCCTGAGATGGGGGATTGTCTGATTTATTATGAGAATTGTCCTGGAAAAAGAACAAGTGCTAATTAATGAATGGAATCCTAAATTAAAGAGTTATACCATCGCGACTTTAAAATTGTGCCACTATTGGGAGATCCCTCGCTGCGCTCGGGATGACGGGGCTACAGGCTCCGCTTTGAAGCCTTAAGACCTTATCTCCTCGCCATCCTGAAACTCTCCGTCATTCTGAAACTTCTCTCGCCATCCCTGGCTCTCCTTGTCATCCCGAGCGCAGCGAGGGATCTCCTGAGAGGGGATTGTCTGCTTATATAGGTAGTCTTGATGCAGCATTAGCATAATCAAGGAAAGCATCTTAAGAATCTTCTGTTGAAGTCAGAATAAAACGCCAACGCATGAGGAAATAATAATCTACTTCCAGAGTACTATTTTCTTTTGCATACTATTTGTGGGAACTCAAATTATAGCAAAGGAGAATGCATGCGTTACCCATTAGGACTTTTAGGGCTCACGCTCTTCGCACTGACGTCGCCAGTCATGGCTAAAGAAAATACGGTGCACATGATTGTAAAATATAAAGATCCCTCAGCTGCAGCAGCTACTTTAAAAATTGAGTTAAGTAATTTGGCTCATTTGCCTGTAGCATCGCTGACACCAATGGCAGGAGGGGCTTATTCCTTAATTTATAAAACACAAGATTTAAAAAGCAACAAGGATAGGCAAGAGTTACTGGCAAACATGTTATATCGATTACGTAAGAATCCCAAAATAGCTTATGCAGTAGAAGACAGAGTGGGCTATTTTAAGCCATTACCCACGTTAATGGATGAAATCTCACCATTGAATCTTTTATCACATGAGTCACAGTGGGATGAATTCACAAGACCTGCGGGTGTTATGCTTGAATCAGCGTCTGGATATCGAGATGGAGCATGGGCTTATACCACCGGTAAGGCAGCAAAACCAATTGTTGTTGCAGTTCTTGATACAGGAATAGCTTTTAACAATAGCTTACTCAATAATTTAGTAAAGGATCAACAAGGTAACGTTTGGGGATGGAATTTCGCGGCAAACAATAGTGATATACATGATGAAACAGGATCTTATCATGGGACTCATGTTGCGGGTACCATCGCAGGTTATGGCGACGTTATGACAGGAATGGGTGAAGATTTAAAAATATTAGCTGTTAAAATCCCCGATGCGTCAGGTATGTTTTATGAAAGTCAGGTCATTAATGCCATTTATTGGTCTGTTGGTGGCGAAGTACCTGGCGTTCCAACTAATCTTTATCCAGCCAAAGTACTTAACATGAGTTTTGGTGTAGATGAACGGCCAGGTAAAGAAATCGATCATTGTGATGAAGCTTTGCAAGAAGCTCTTTTTTATGTGCGCAAGAAAGGGGCGGTCGTTGCTGCCGCAGCTGGGAATGATAACCGCTGGGAGCATTATAATGCGCCTGCAGTTTGTAATTCTACAATTAAAGTAGCTGCAACGGGACCAGCGGGGCTTAGAGCGTATTACTCCAACTATGGGCCTAGTGTTTCATTTGCAGCCCCTGGCGGAGATTTGAAGTATGGCAGGAAAGGAGGCATTTTATCGACTGTTAACCCTGGTGGTGGTTATCAAAATTCGGGCTTTGATTTTTATCAAGGTACCAGTATGGCTACGCCGCATGTAGCTGGCGTAGCCGGACTAATTTTTGCCATAAATAATGGCGATATTAAGCCGGAGAAAGTAGAGCAAATTCTTTATGCAACCACCCATGGTTTTGGACAAACAACGGATGAAAATAATTCCTGTGTTGGAAAAAAACCCTGTGGCCATGGTATTTTGGACGCTGAAAATGCGGTCAAAGCTGCGATGGCTAACTATGATTTTATCCTAACGGTACCTAAAGCGGATGAGTTAAAATTAATCCCTTGCGGGGAAGGTGTTTATCAACCTAATACCGCGATAAAAAAAGGGAAAGGACACTGGTTACCCATTAAAAAATCTTGTGAACCAAAATTTACTTACATGCATCCTAAACTAAGGCAAACAAAATCAGGGAAGATAACTGTCAGTTATGGTACTGCAGTCTATCAGCTCAATGATTCATTAAAATGTCAACTCATTGGTTTTGAAGGTGTTGGATGTTATTTTTAAATAAGCTGATAGCCATCTAGATGGATGGCTATCAGCTGCTGTAAGAACTTAGTATTGATAAAAGGCAATAGTTCACTGGTTGTCTTCTGTTATTTTTCAGAATCTAATGATAAGTATTACATTTGCAGTTCATCATAAAGTTAATTTCTATATGCTCAATTTGATCATTATTTAACCTTTACGGTAAAACCCGCCTATAATAATCATAAGTAAAACAAGTGGATTGTAGGAAGAGGGTACTATGGAAAGCAATTCAAGGATACTAACCTTACTGAAGCAGGCGAAAGAGGTAGAAAAAAGAAGAGCTATTAATAATGCCGACAATGATATTTTTGTATTCCCGCCACAAAAAGAAACCGAAAATGACAGAGTCTTCGAACAACGCGTTAAATTGTTCCGCCAAGCAAATGCTCATAAAATTGAAGCCAATAATAATTGCTCTTTATGTGCAGTTGCTCCCTTTTATGGAGTTAATGTGACGGAGTTAAGAAAGCAACTTGAAGCGGAGAATAAAAAAGAGGGAGAGGAGGAGGATGAAGAATATTATAGACCCGACCGCTACATTGAGAGTTTTTTTGTTCGTTATTACAACCCGGATGCAGTTCATAATTTGGCACTTCAACCAAAAGATCAAATGGCTGGTATGAACAAGGCCCTACAAAAAAAGGGAATTAATCCTGTACAAAAGATTAAGTTTGATTCTAAAGGTGGTAAAACTGTAGAGGATCTCAAAGAAAATTTAAAAGATATTAAAGATAATCAAGGCATTATCTGTTTCTGGTATTGCATGACCGAAGGAGTATCTCATTATCTTTATGGACAAAAAGTTGATGGCAAATTGCAATTTATTGATTTTCAACTTGATAAAGGGGAAGGAGATTACCCTGGAATTTGCGATTTTCCAACTTTTTATTCATTTTCTAAAGATAAAATGATATCCATGGATGAACTTATCAAAAAAAAGAGCAAGGTTGAAGCTACCTTCCTGGTATACGATCAAATTGCCCCACCTCCTATTCAAGAGCGAATTGAATTATTTAGGAAACAGCAAATCCAAAAATTGCAAGATGAGGAACCACGACCTCGAAGTAAAAGGTTAGGGCCGGATGAAATGGAGGATTTATTAAAAAATTTTGAAAATTACTTAAAACAATCTGCAGGGATAGATAGTTCGGAACATGATTCAGAGCATGGCTCAGAGCATGGTTCCAAGTTACAATAATTAGCTCATCTGGGTAGCTGCAATGCCAGGAAACTAGCAAGAGTCTCCTTGAAGCCCCTTTGGCTGCAGCTTAAATGGCCAATTTTAATCACCCCAAATTGAAAATAAATCCTCTTCTAAAGGATCATTTGTGTGCTCTTGCTTCTCTTCAGTAATCGCAGGGAAGGTAATTGCGGGAGCAGGGTTGGTGAGTGCGTCTGTTAAACTGATGAACGTGTAGCCATGTTCTTTATACATTTTCAAGATATCATTTAATAAATAGCTATTGAGTATATTGGCATGAATGAGCAGAATCTGTTTTACAGGTTTCCCCTTAGCTCTTTTTTCTGCTCTAAGAGTTTGTTTCCAGATGAATGCGAGATATTCTGGTTTGATTTTTTGGATGTAATTTTCTCGTTCTCGGTAGGGGACTCTATAGATTCTTTCATTAAATCGAAAATCCAGGCTATCAACTGTCACTGGAGCAATAATATATTGATGTTCTGCCAGATAATCGCGAACTTTTTGTTTTTTTTGTTTATTACCTTCAGCAAGATAAGGGTAGCGGAAATATTTTGGTTCAGTAAGCAAGAGGGATAGTTTTTTATCGGCTCTGTCCACGTCAGCAATGTATTTTTCTGCGCTTGTTTGGTTCAAGTTATAATGAGAGTAGGTATGATTTCCCAGCATGAAGCCTGCTTGTTTGAACTGCTCCAAAAAATCCATCTCGCCTTTAGCTATTGACCCTGCAATAATAAAACCTGTTGCGGGCACCTTATTTTCCGTAAGGGCCTGAATTATTTTTGCAAAGCGTTCGGTTGCACGTTGGCGATTGCCTGGTGTATCCATTCTTGCGCCCACCAGTGGCAAATCGTCAATAGTAATGGCTATCTCACGTATTTCTTCCGCAAGGCATTCTGTGGAAAATAAAAGAATAATTAAAAAAAAGACATTGCGCATAGATAATCCTTTATCTTATGTTGAGGCCTGTCCTCAATGAGGGTGATTAATTAGTGTAGCAGATAAATTAGACGATAAGATACTTTAAAGTTTTTTGCACAAGACTCGTTCTTTTAATGGTTATAAAATCACGATAAACTCTAGCACTGCCATGTTTCATATGGAATCATGCAAGCCAAGGATTTAATTTTTTACAAAAAGAGGGATGCGATGAAGAAATATTTCACCACTATATTAGCAATACTAAGTTTAAATAGCTATGCCGAAGAGTTAAAGTCTTTCTCAGCAGTTGCCAAAGCAGTTACAACTGGAAAGCTGTTGACCTTTGTTTGGACAGCAAAAGCATGTACTTCTGACAGCAAATTACCAGATGTAATTACTGCTGTAAAACCGAATGCCATTATGTTGATTGCTAACCAACGAATCACTGCTTCCGATAGACATTTTACGATGAATGATCCAGCTTTACCGGACACGCCGGCTTTTATTTATAGTAAGTTCAATCTGAGAGCAGACGGACAGGCAATGCTTACTATGACACTCATGCAAGCTAAAGATTATAGCTCGGTCAAAAGTTATCAAATTCAATGTACATTGGGAAGCGGACTGACAATTTTTGACTAACATTAATTCCCTATTGAAAGTCCCAATCTGATTTGATTGGGACCAGGTTGAAAATGTCTATCTAATTCATTTTAATTTCCAAGCGGCATATTTTTCTAAAATCAGCAATTTCAAATTTTTTCTATACAAGTTCATCTGGCCTTAAAGTAAGTACTTCATATCCAGTATCAGTCACTAAAATTGTATGTTCCCACTGTGCAGATAATTTGTGATCTTTGGTGACAACTGTCCAACCATCTCCCAAAGTTTTAATTTCTTTACGACCTAAATTGAGCATCGGCTCAATGGTAAACGTCATGCCGGCTTGTAATTGTAAACCGGTATTGGGACTGCCAAAATGCATGATATTAGGTTCTTCCCACATGGATCTACCAATTCCATGGCCGCCATATTCGCGTACGACTGAATACCTGTGTTGTTCCGCATGTTTTTGAATTATGTTTCCTATGTCTCCAATCCGAATTCCTGGACGCACTATTGAAATGGCTTTATAGAGACATTCTTGTGTAATAGTAACTAATTTTTTAGCAAAAGGTTTTACATCGCCAACAAGAAACATTTTACTTGTGTCACCGATATAACCGTCCTTCTGTACAGTGACATCAATATTAATAATGTCCCCATTTTTAAGTACCTTATCGGAGGGGATGCCATGACAAACCACATGATTTATGGAAGTACAAATGCATGCGGGAAACCCATAATGGTTTAAGGTTGAAGGAGTGGCTTTTAAATCCTCGAGAATATACTGTCGGCAAATTTTTTCAAGCTCATTCGTGCTTATACCTGCAATCACATAAGGTTCTATCATTTGAAGTACAGAAGCAGCCAAATGACCAGCAACTCGCATTTTTTCTATTTCTTCAGGCGTCTTCACTAACATCGTATATTTCACCTAATGATGCTTGATGTACTAAAATTTTAAGAATTTCAGCATAAGTAATAGTAGGATTTTCTTCTGCCAGTTTTCCTATTCTAATCCAATACTCAGCTTGTGAATTAATGGAGCGACTCATTGCTCGTGCCATCAATTTAGTCGCTTCATGTAACTCATCAGAAATTTTAACTATGCCCATATGCCCTCCCAAAAATAAAATAATATAGTGTTTTGCTACAAAATGCTATGTTTTGAAGCTAAATATATTTTAATAAATAAAGTAATGGAGTAAATAAGGGGCCAAAAGAGGAATATTAAGGATGATATTTATAAATAAGTAGGATGTAATTTGTGATACAGCGTAAAAAAGCCCCTATGAAAATGTTAGCTATTGTTTCATCCGAAATTTCAAAGTCACTTACAATTGCCTTTGTTGAGTTTATGCAGTGTTGTATAACTAGGGAACTAACAATAATTTTTAATATTTTGGCTATAATATAAGAACCATGATTTAATTAGGGGTTGTGTATGTTAAATAAATCCTCTTATAAAGATAAGAAGTTAATGCAATCTCCCAAAGCGAAACAGCTTAACCGAAAAAGGTTCGTGGCTGGAGCAAAAAAATTTGAAAAAGGATGGATAGAAGTAGAATGACAGAAAGAATTACTCTTCTGCCTGATAAACTTCCCATGTTTTTTAAGGAGAAAGCAAGCAATTTTTGCTTGCTTATTCCTCCTTCTCTAAATGGACTTATTGATATTAATCAATGTCAAACTTATGCAAATTTTTTCGTTAAAATACTTCCTCCAAATGTTGTATTAGATGAGTTCGTTAAGCATATAGAAGATGACACCGATATTCTTTTTATTCCATATCAAAGTCCGTTAGTTGATTGTTACCCAGTAGATGGAAATCTTAAACCCAATCAACGATTCGTGGATGTCCTTGTTAATTTACAAACTCCAGTCAATTTTCAAACATTAGAACATATTTTAAATAACATTTATTGTACATCAGTCGAGCAACTCGAACACTCAACTGACATTTTTTTTGATGCGTTGTCTACCGCAGATCATCTTATCTTCACCAACAAACTTTATGGGACCTCGGCAACTCTATTTTTTAGAGAAGATTATTTATGGAGCGAAAACATCGGCTTGGTGTTGAAAGGGGAGTCAATTCGCGCACCTTATGGCGAAATTGCCTTGGTATCTACTCTGCTTCAGGATGATATAATTCCATGTTTGGAGATGAAAGGTGAAATTGTCTTTGATAGCACTGTTATTCTTCATTTATTTGCTTTTGAAAAATCATTTCTAGATGAACAGCATAACATGTACCATTCTTTGGCGGAAATCTATAAAAATCCAGTGAAAATTTATATTAATAATGGAATAGTGGAAAAAGTTATACCATTAACTCAAAATAATCAGACAGCTTTAGCTTTAGAGCAATTTTTTTCTCATGATCCTCAGTTAAGAAAGGTAATTGAAGTAGGGTTTGGCATTAATAAAAATATTCAACTCTTACCTGAAAACCTTGCAGCAAGCGAGCCTTATGGCGGTTTAAACAATTGCTTGCATTTGGGTTTTGGATCGAGAAAACTTAATTATCATTTAGATATTCTCTGCCCTCAAACCACTACCCTCACGGATCAGGGTTTACTTCTTGCCGGTGTGAAATAAAGCTATGCGGTAGTTAATGAAGAAGAGGTAGTTGCGAGCAAGGAGTTAACGATTCATAAAAAAGTGTAGCCTGAATGACAGCTTAGCTGACATCCAGGAATGAGTCTGGATTACTCTAAACCTGGTTGTCCTAAATGCCAAATAAATCCTCTTAATGAATTGGTAACCCGTCTTTCCCTTCGTACGCAATGCTTAAGTACATAAGTGCTAATAGAGGTTGACTATACTTACCATAGAAGAATAAGGATATTAACGAACAAGACAGGAGTGAAAAATGTTAAATCAATCAAAAGCATTTAGTGGTTTTTCAGTGGACAATCTCGAAAAAGCCAAGGCATTTTATGCTAACACTTTAGGCTTAAATGTTACTGAAGAAGAGCAAAAAGGATTAATATTACATTTGCCAACTGGCGCAGAGATTTTTATATATCAAAAACAAGAGCACCAACCGGCCACCTATACCATTTTAAACTTTCCAGTAGACAATATTGATAGGGCGGTAGATGTACTTAGTGCTAAAGGGATTAAATTTGAACAATACACCGGAGAATTGCAAACCGATCACAAAGGGATTTTCCGAAGCACTTCAGAACGAGAATGTCCAAATATTGCCTGGTTTAAGGACCCGGCAGGAAATATATTGTCTGTACTTGAAGAATAATTAAGCGTAGTCCGGATCGTCGTCTTTGCTGACATCTGGGAAGTAGTCTGGATTTATTTATTTTTTTCTCTATAAACCTCGCTGCCCTAAATGCCAAACAACTTCCTCATTAATGAGATGGAAACCTGGTTGTCGCTCTGCGTCAGCCAATTAGTTGAATGTTTAATCATGCAATGATTCGTGCATTAGAACAAGGGAAGCGGCATACTCATTGCACAACACTTAAATTACTCAATATCGTAGAAAGGCAGTATTTGAGGGTTTTTTGCTTTAAAGAGTCTTGATTATGAACAAATATCTGGCTTAGGGGGGGTATTAACAAATGATAAATCGCATCTTCATCGTGGGTCACATGGGAGCAGGTAAGTTTATATTTACCGAAGCGTTGGCTAAAAAATTAAGATGGCAACTTGTTGATGCAAATCCAAGTATTGAACGTTATATTGGACGACTTACAAGAGACATTCTGGGTGAGCAAGGAGAAGCAGCATTCAATCGCTGTCAAGCAGACATCATTTCACATTGTATCGGAAAAGAAAACGTTGTCGTTTTATTGGAGGAATGTGTTGTATCGAGCGAACAATGTCGAAAATTATTGTCCTCAGAATTTGTTGTTTATTTGAAAGTCTCTATACCAACGCAGCTTGGCCGTATGAAAAATGGTCGGGTTCCATCGCTTCCGGTGGATGATATAAAAAGTTTATTGGAAAAACAGCATCAGGAACGAGATACTTTTTATGAGGAAGTCGCTACTTTAATTGTTGAATCTGTTGGGTATTCTGATCATATTTCGGAAATCAACAAAATTATTGAGGAAGATGTCAACAAAGTTATGAAGGCTATGGATGATTATGGTGGATAAGGGTAGTCTTTCCCGTATCATTTTTCTTACTAGAGTACGAGCAACAGCTCGACCAGAATAAGTAACTAACGCATATAGGTATCGCCGCGCTTACTAATCCCTGGCAAACATCACATTACCGCTGAATATTGTTTGGCGACTAACCCTGGAAAAGCAGCAAAATGGCGGCCATTTTTAAATCCTTCGCCTTGCCCAACCAGCACGAATACCTAGGGCGGTCAATGCAATGTACTGTAGACGCTGGCAAGTTTGGGATGAGTCCATTTCATTTGATTAATGGTTCTTTAAAATATTACGTAAATTATTGAGGCGTTGGAACAATAAAACAAACATAGACCAGTTGCTTGTAATGATCTCTTGATCTTAGCTGTGACTCTCCAGTCTTGACCGGGGAGGATAGTATTTTAGCAGAGATCTTTGGGACCCCGCTGTCAGGCTGCTGAAAGTAGACCGCGCTCTATTCTAAATTTAAAAACCTGCTAAGATGTAAATCTACTTATCTTTCAGCCCTCTTTTTTGGCATGGTTATGCCCATTTTAGTAAAGATAAGATTCTCGCGGAGTACTCTAAACCTGTCGTTCACTGGAGGAATATATGCAGCAAAAAAGAGAGATTATTGATACAACGCGTTTATTTGCTAAAATTGATGCTCTAGTTGATCCTGTGCTTCAAACCATCCCCGAAACCCCCCAATTTTCTCTTAATAGCGGTAAACAATTGCGATTATTTGATAAGGATACGCTAGCGGGTATGAGAGCTTCTGTGCGGGATTGCCGTTCTTTAATTGTAGTAATCGATACTAGTGGACCAACAGGTATTGGATACATCCTTACAGCCCTCCCTGAAAGTGATGAACAAGCGGTTATTGCAGGGGATGAATTACTTAAGTCATGGCATGCTAAATTCCCTATGGCTAAATATTTAGACGCGGAAGAGGAGCAGGATAGACAATTAGAATTATATTTTCATGAACGTAAACTAGCTACGATTGATCGGCTCTTTGATCAATGGGTTTGGGATGCGCTTCCTGAAGAAGTTCGTCAAATTCCTTCGATAGAAAAGCAACTTCATGAATGCCAAGATGATCTTGCTAATCCAGAAACGGAAGACGATGAAAATAGTCATGGTGAAATAATGCAACTCCAAGAACAACTTGATGCCGCGAAGAGTATTCGGGATACTCTTAGTCTTGTTGAGATTAAGGCAAAAGCCTTGATCCACGCGCAAGTAGCGGTGGCTATAGCTGTTGCCGAGCAAAAGAAATGGAGTGAATTACTGAATTTTGATCAAGATGATCCAGAGCACATTTTAAATGATGAACAGTTTACGGCACTTGTCTCTCAAGCCGTTGATGCACTAGCAGCTCGCAATTATGTTCGCCTTGGTAAGGACGAATTGGGACCACTAGCTAAGCATCTGGCCGCTCGCAGAGAATTACAAAATGAAAAACGCTCAAATGCTGAAGGTAGTTTGCGCACTCTCGCAACCTCGGCGGGTGAAACTCATCAACTCTCGTTAAGTGAAGTTAGGGATCCAATCAATCGCACACTCTTTATCGATACTATTACAAGTAGTTGTGGCAAGAAATTTCGCGATATTATTGTAGGTGCCTGCCTTTTGGTAAACCAACCATTGCCTACGGTTATTAAAGAATTTATTAATCAAAAAATGGAAACAGATAATGCATACCCAACCAAGGCAAAGAAGACATATTATCAATTTAGTAGAAACAGATTTAAACTACCCCCAGAACAAATGGAAGTTCTCGCCGATTTTGGTCTTCATTGTTTAGATACTGCAAGAGTAAGCCCTAATCTAGAAAAGTTTGGTTTGCTTAAAAGAACCAGGAGTTTGGATCATCTGGCCGATTTTGAAAGTGATAAGTCAGCCAAGTTATCAGATCCGGGAACCCCATAATCTGAGAGGGATGATTTCTTCTAAAACAAGAAGGGAAAAGAGGGCTATCACTATCATCCCTTGATGATTTCCCTTCTAAAAATGGTCCAACCTAGCCACTTTGTAGAACACTCACCAGCGGCGTGGGGATATTTATTTGTAATAATTTATTCCGGTACACTAGCGCGACCATAGATGAAAAATGCGCCATTAAAATGGCGCATTGAAGGTTAATTACAGATTCCATTTAAGACACAATTTTTAAGTTCGGTAGCAAACTTAAAGTTATTGTTTTGATCATAAGTTACTTCCCAGTTAAACACCCCACCAATTGCCCCATAAGCACGTGGAGGAACATAGGTATCACAGCTTGTGCTGCTTTTTGTAGCGGTTTTTAAACATTGAATTGCTCGCTTAATGATGGAGGTCGGTTTTACAGGTGAACCATCACTGTTACCGTTCGCATTCGGAGCTGGATAGCCTAAGACGACTTGGCTTGGTTGCAAATAACTGATATAGGGTTGAAAACCGGTTGTTTGACCGTTAACCGTTGCAGGCCAGTTCTCTAATAAATCAGTCGCCATGGCTACACTGAAATTCGGTGTATTGGTTGTATCAGAATGACACACCAAATCAATACCAAACGCACATCCGGTATTGTATAACTGAATTCCCACCCAAGCTAAAGAGTTATGAGTCTGCAGAATTAATGACGCATAATTCCCCCAAGTTTGATCAAATCCAGAAGTGGCGGCAATATTCGCTACTTGAGGGGTGAGGGTAATTAATAAATTGGGATTTTGTTGATGCATGGTGTTGATAATATTTGCTAAAACAGCAATATCACCTTGAGGCTGAGAGAAAGTACCACCCCCATTAATTCCATGCTCGATATCGATGTCAAACCCATCAAAACCATACTGTGTGATTAACCCATTAAGTGAACTGATGAAGGTTTGTTGAAAGGCTGCTGGAGAACTTGCAGCACTTAAGACTTGATGAAAATCAACAGTAGTATCAGGAATACTAGTTAAGGCACCACCTAATGACAGTATGACTTTGATACCGGCATTGTGTAACGATTGAATATATTCTTTGGTGACTGTGTCAAAGGCAGAAGCTATTTCACCCGGTGTTGTGGTGCTGAACACACCAAAAGCTACCATCACATGAGTATATCCTGCATTTGCTAAAGATTGTGCAGAAGGAGGTGTTTTCCATCCTGGAACGTACGTAATGATTCGTCCTTTGGTTTCTGTAATTTGAGTTAAGGTGATTGTTTCCACCGCATTCGCTGTAGCAGTTAATGGTTGGGGCGAGAAACTAGCGGTATAACCAGGAACATTTTCAGCTGAAATCGTATAAATGACACCTTCAGTTAAATTGATAATCGCTGAACCAGAACCATTACTTAAATTAATGGTTTGTACAACAGGTGCAGTATTATCATTCGGTGTTAAAGTTACCGTTAGTGAAGCCAAAGTCGCTGGTGCACCTTGTATATTAAAGGTTGTGGTTGTTTGTGCAACTTGCTGACAACTGTAGGTTAAATTAACTACAGGTGTAGTCGTAGCACTCGCAACAACGTTAGCGGGTATCAATGTGGGATTACATTTAACATTATTATAATTAATGACCGCTGTTGTCAGACTATAAGTACTACCGTCTTTTAAATTAGAAACGGTCGTCGTACTATCCCAAGTAACTTCTTTAGACGTACTCGCGCCTGTGCCGCTTTGAGTCAACACTACTGTAGGATTGCTAGTGTATCCTGTAAGCTCACTTGGTAATGTTTGTGTCTGAATATTGACTTTGCCGGTATTAGGTATCGCGGTATAAGTAATGACCGAGTTCACCGTTTGATTTTCTGATACTTGCACCGTTTGAGGAACAGCAGAACCTTGGAATGTCGTTCCTGCAGTATCATTTACACTTTCTGGAGAAATAGTGTACGTGCCTGTTGCAAGGTCATTAACATTTAAAGTCGCTCCCCAGCCTAATTGCACATCCTGAATGGGTTGTCCATTCATTGTAAGATGGATGAGTGCATAATTTTGAGTGACGTTTGCTGGTTTTGAACTGTTGTTTTTTAAGTTAAGAATGCCTGTACTTGGGGTTGAGCCTAAATAAACTTTCGTACTGCCGTCGACGTGATCATCGGCAGGAGCACCATACATAATGGTAATGGATTTTCCTGAGGGAAGCATGGTTGTGGATCCGGACCAACTGGGAAAGTGTAAATTCAGCGTGGCTAAAAAGTTGCTCCCAGACGGTTGTGAACTGATTGTTAATGCATTATCAGGATAGGGAAGCGGATCAAAACTACCCCAAAATGAAGTATTTATATTGGTTGTATTATTAAAGGTAATTGTAGCATTTTGAAAATCGACGGGTTGGCCACAATTATTGGTTAATTTTAGGCTAATGTCTTTCCAATGTGCATTTCCTGTAGCAGTAAATTGACTACCTATACACGCTGTAGGTTGGGCTATGGCAAGTTTAGCCGAGGTATCCATTGATACCGATGCCAAAATAGAACAGGCGCTAAGACCTATCAAGTATTTTTTCATTAGAACTCCTTTCTTTTGTTATTTTAAAATGTGAAACTAAAAAACATCGAAAGTAAATCGACGTAAAAAATTCATCAGTAGAAGAATATGATTTAGCGAATAAATCATTCCTTAATTAGTGCTGGATATTTTTTAAAGACTATTGTAATTAATAACAAGTATTTGAATACAACTACTATTTCCATATTAATTTTGTCAGCAGAACCATAAAACTTAGCGCATAAATGGCTTGGGTTCAAATGATTATGATTTAGCGATAGAACTTAGTATGCGAGTGATAATATCATCTTCACAGAGATTCATTTACCCTCCATCGTCCAGAGTTAAATCTGTTAGGTCAGTGCTGAATGTATGATATTCAAGCCCTTCAGGAGATAATGGCCGCGAAAAAACAATGAGTAAAAACCATTCCCATTTCACATGTGCACGTTGTCGCCAGTTTAAAGTAACAGGTGTTGCAAATTGGAGTTACTGGCACCCTTGCCATAATTTCTGCGGGAAAAAATTGATTGATAGGAAGGCTCGCTAATTATAATGAATTAACAATACACCAAGTAAATTAATTAAAAATAATCATACTAAACAAGGGCTTTTCTTCTCACCAGCATCGTAGTCTTCAATAAGCCAGATGTTCTCCCTTGCGATCAATTCGCGGCTCATAGATTTACCAATCAACTTGAAATGCTCTACCTCTAAAGTGTAGCTATAGCCCAAAAATCCACCGCTCTGCTGAAAAAGGTGTTTTGCAAAAAATTGCTTTGCGCTCTCATTATTAAAATGGGGTCTTCCTAAAACACGGTAGGGTTTTTCCATAGAGCTGACGTGATTAACCATTGCTATTAACAACTCTTTCCCCACTCGTTTATGTGTTTGAGTCTCTTGAGGATAACATCGGGATAGCATGCAGGATGCCGAAATGAGCATCTCGCTTATTTCAAAATACATACCACTCGCGCCAAAAAAATTATTTGCTTCCCAATTATAAGTGCGTATTCCACCTCCTAAAGCAATACCCTGTATTTCCTCATCCTCCTCGGCAATAAGAAAACAGAATCCATTTTTTTTATACCTACTGACACTCTCTTCAGAAATATTTTTTTTTAAAAAATCTACCATATCTTTAACGGATTCTTTCCAATGATAGAGCAAATTAGAATTAGTTGATTTGAAAAGGTTTTTTGAGGTGTACTCTTTTTCCATTTTTTGCCACTCAAGCAATACTGCCAATAGATTTTGTTTTTCAGCTTCAAACTCTGGGTAACTTAATTTTCTTATCTTCATAGGGAATAATGCCTTTACAATCATGTTCAACGGCTATGCTCGTCAAATCATTTACATCCTGACTATTGTTTATTTTTTAATTAGTGAGAAAGGGCTGCATCACAAAAAAAGAGATAGTGTCACAAGCTATTTTGAGTTTCAATCAATTTAATAGGCAGGCAGAACATTTATCGCTCTGCGTATTGGGTTGTCATATATTATTTACAACCATCTCATTTTTACAGTTTTAACCATGCAAAAACGAAATTGTAGAACTCCAACGTGCCCCTTGGAAAAGAGGAACGACCGGTATTTTAAGCTTTGACGAAAAGCAGTTTTTCAGCAACGGTTTCTGCACGCGCATTGAATTTGCCTTTTTAATTCTTCATGGTATGAAGGTTATTTAAAATGCTACGTGGGTTCTTTTGTTTTTCAAGGTTTTTTTTTCATTTCCACGAATAAAATAGGGTATTTATACCGTATTTTAATCACTCAATCGCAATTTATAATAAACACTTAGATTAAATATGATCATCTTGCTTATAAGATGACTTTGATCTCAATTCTCTTCCATTAGCGCTAAAGTGCTTGGATTAGAACTCGGGAATATTAGAAATTGATAGATAAAATTATTTAAATGCACTTCTAATGTTCAATTAATTCATTAAACATCAACGGATAAATCTAGGTACATATCTATGACATCTAAAATATTGGGAAAGCTTTCTTTTAATGATGAATTGCTCCAAAATGATTTAAATACCATTGCACAGTTTCCTGAACTAAATGAAGAATACGATGAGTTTGGAATTGGTTATTGGAAGAATCATTCTCTATGGAATGAGTGTGGGGATTTTACCAATACACAATACAGAGATTATATAACGCCTATTAAAATTACTGAGTTAGGAAAAAAGCTCCCTTATATAACAAGAATGGTTGAAGAAAATTTTGATCTCACCCATTTAAAAATGGTAAGAGCGCGTAATCTTATTAATGGTTTCGTCATTCCACATAAAGATTTTGTAGAATTAAAGCAAAGAAAAACTCATTACTTGCGTGTTTTTATTCCTTTAGAAAATAACAGCGACTCTTATCACTCTGATGAAAAATCCGTTTTTCAAATGCAAAAAGGTGAGGTATGGCGCCTTGATGCTTCAATTGTTCATGCTGCAGCTAATTTTGGTACAGATAGCCGAGTCCATATATGCTTGGACTTTCAGTTTCCTGAAGAACGCGTACCGGAATGATGCGGTTTTAGCGGCCTTACATGCTGGAAATCAAGTCCCTTTGTCAGAACAATACTTATTAAACATAGGGGAAACTAAGAATGGTGCTTATCAGCTAACTAATATTTCTTTTCATTCCAATATAATTTTAAAGGCTGATCCTTCAAAATATAATGCAATGACAATAACAGCAGCAAAAACTCCTGAGCTAATTTCAGTTAAGCGGTCACTGGTAACCGTAGTATTCGGGAATGAATCAGTTGTAGAAAAGGTTATAACTAAAAAAGATACTCGTTTATTAAGTGATGTCTTAGGTAAAGACGACCTGGTCCCTGTTTCACAGGCTATTCCTGGTAATGAGGGTAAGCAAGAAAAGAAGCTTATAGAATCAAATTCCCCTCATTTTTTTAGCTTATCTTCAAGTGCAAAACCTAAGGAAGAAATTGGAGATGGCGTAAAATTTCAATTATGAAATTTTACTTAAAGTCAAAGCATAAAGGGTAGTGATGCCATTAATTTTTTTATTGTTATGGAGCAGTGGTTATTTATTTTCTGAAATGGGGTTAGAGGACAATAATCCCATTTCATTTTTGATGCTAAGGCTACTGTTTGCTTGTTTGATTATGGGCACAATACTTTTATGCCAGAGGCGTACTTTTTCTCTGACGGGGAAACAAATCGCTCAAATGAGTATTATAGGTATCTTTATACAAGGCTTTTACCCTTTTTTTTCTTTTTCTGCTCTGTATAAAGGCATCTCTCCTGGTGTGATAGCTATTGTGCTGGGCACGCAACCAATCATCACCGCCCTAATACTAAGAGAGCAAATGAGTTTTTCACGAATCACAGGGCTAATTCTCGGGATAATTGGTTTAACTCTTACGGTCTCAAATGTATTATTTGTAGGCTCAAATTCTGTTTTAGGTATATTCTGTTGCTTTTTATCCCTTTTTGGTATTACTGTGGGGACTATACTACAAAAAAAATATGGTTTAACCCAATCCTTAACACTCAATTTATTCATACAATATCTTGCAAGTTTTCTTTTTATTTTTGTTCTGTATTTATCCCAAGAAAACAAAGTAATTCAATGGTCCGAACATTTTATCGTCGCTTTAGGTTGGATGGTGCTTGTTGTATCCATTATCTCAACGTTGTTATTTAATTATTTATTAAAAAGCAGAATAATAGTTAATTTTACAAGTTACTTATATTGTGTTCCGCCAGTTACTGCTTTAATGGACTATTTAGTGTATCACCACACCTTATCTCAAACTTCTCTCATAGGCATGATAATGGTTATATTAGGGTTGGTCTTAATTCTTAAAAACTCTCATAATAAACAGGTAGAACAATCATCAGAAAGATCAACAGCCTAAATTAAGCCTCTGGGGAATTACTCCTAAAAACGAAACAGGAAATTGAAAGCAACAACATTTCATTTGAATAAATTGAATTTCCGGAAATGAAACGCTCGGTAAATCTAAAGTTTGTTAGGATAATAAATTCATTTGCAAGGCTTTTTTAACTAATTCAGCACGTGTACTGCAATTTAACTTATTTTTAACTGCTTCGAGATAATGCTCAACAGTACGTGGAGAAAGATCTAAAATGTCACCAATTTTTCTCGAAGTATATCCTTCTGCATAATGACGTAAACAATCTAATTGTCTTTTTGATAATCTATTGAATTTGACTTCTTTACCATTAGCAGTAGAGCAAGATTTGCTGAATATAGGTAAATCATTCGGATGGGTGTTTAGTGTTTGGCATGCAGTAAATTGACAAATAATTCCTTCAAAATTTTGTTTTTCATCAACATAATATATTTTACTTACTACATTGGTGTAAGTTTTATTATCCGCTCTTGTTTGTTGTTCCAGGTAATTTAAGCGTGGTATCTTAGTTTCAATAATTTTCTTATCATCTGCTCGATATTGATTACTTTGTTTGCGACACCATGGCAAATCATAATCAGTTAACCCCTGAAGGTCATTAGGTTGTGTGATTCCAGCAAGTATACAAAATGGTAAGTTTCCCCAAACAATAAGAGCTTGCATCTTTTATAAATGCCGGGAAAGGTAAGTTATTAATAATATTGTTAATATTCAAAGTATACGCAGGATTCATAATTTCCTACCCTGGGTTAAATTACAGAAATGGGGCAAATGCGAACTAGAACCTTACTATTGTACAAATTTATTTATCTTCGTAAAACATCTCAAAAATTATCTAATTAAATTTTTTTTTTTAATTCTCAAAGCTGCTATATATAAGTTTCTACATTACTTTGTAGGTATTCGAGAATATTAAGCCAACATTATCGGGTTAGATTATTAGGTAGTAACCATAATGATTCATAATATAGGGGTTAAAATAAAAGCTACATGGGTAAATATACCCATGTATAGCACTGCGGTTAAAAATTATTATGACGATAATTCGTTAGTGCTTTTACTGAATTCTTAAAAATTCAAAAACGTCAGTAATAACCGAAAACAAGAAAGAAGAATATCTACGCTTACTGAGTTATTATCTTTGCTAGCAGAAAACAGGCTACACATTCTGGCGATTCAGTAATTGCACCACCCTTTATTTGTACCGAATCGCTAGGAACCAATCACTAAGCAAACTCAGATTCGCCTGAAAATTCTGGTTTACGATACTTTGGATTAACTTTCACATGCCAGATTGGCAGCATCAAAAAAAATGGAATAAAGCAACAAATCAACAATGTCAGGAAGAAATTATTCCAACCGTAATTTTTAATAATGGCACCCAAAGGCGCACCGGCTAAAACAGCACCTAAACAATAGGCAAAAAATCCGGCAAAGCCAGTTGCAGTCGCCGCTGCTTTTTTATGTGCTAATTCCGCACACGCCATTCCAATCATCATTTGTGGTCCAAAGATAAAAAAACCAAAGAAAAAAAGAAATAATGAATCGAGGAATGGTGTATATTCCCTCGTCAACGTAAATAGCAATAAAGTGACGAATACACCTGCAGTAAAGAGGACGTTGATTGGATTACGTTTGCCTTGAAATATTTTATCAGAAGACCAACCGGCAACCAGATTTCCAAAAAAACCACCCACTTCAAACCATATGACGCAACTACCTGCTGTGATTAAGGAATAATCCTTCACTTCCGTTAAGTACAACATGCTCCAATCATTAATGGCCGTTCGGACAACGTAAATAAACAAATAAGAAATCGACAGTATCCAAATATATGGGTTACTTAACACATAATTCCAAAGAATTTCTTTGACTGAGAGTTCTGTTTTTTCTTGGTGGTGATTTGATAAACCAGAAATACTTTCCCGATATTGCTCTATCGCAGGTAAACCAAGTGACTGCGGGGTATCTCTTAAACGATTAATTAAAAAAACACCGCCCAAAATACAGATGATTCCAGGCACAAACATGGCTGAACGCCAGCCGAAATACTGCGCGCACATAGCGACAATCAATGGAATTAATGCACCGCCAACATTATGTGATGTATTCCAAAGACTCCACCAACGACCACGTTCGGATTGCGAATACCAATGTGTTAATAATTTAGTACATCCTGGCCATCCCCACCCTTGGAACCAACCATTCAATCCCCAAAAAATAGCAAATAACCACCAAGTGGAAGACAAGCCAAACAAAATATTAAAAATACCTGTCAAAATTAGCCCGATCGCCATTAAATAACGAGGATTAGACTTATCGCCGAGAATTCCACTCAAAAATTTGCTGATGCCATAACTTAAGCTCAAAATGCTAGCAATCATTCCAAGTTCAGTTTTAGTCATCCCCAAGGTGCTTTGTAATGCCGGCATCGCAAAGGTAAAACTTTTTCGCGTAAAATAAAACAAAGCATACCCTATATACATTGCATAAAAGGTGCGAATACGCCAATACCGATATTGCCGTTTAACAATAGCTTTATCCTGAATTTCATTAAGATAAGGAGCAGGTTTTAGAAAATTCAAAAATGCCACGATTGTCCATCATCATGATAAAAAAACAAGATTAGAATGTAACGCGCCAGGTATGTCAAATCATTTCTAATGAAAATGGCAACGATATCCTATCTATTGATAATGAATTAAAAATTTCAATGGAATTCTTTTGAAATTATAAATAAGCTACGTGACTTGTATTAAAAATGGATTTGTGGGAATGAAAGAAATTGTTAGTTTATTAAAACAAGAGCACATCGATTTTACAAGTTATAAACATCCTGAAGTCATAATGGTTTTGAGAAGAAAATTTCAGACTCAAGAAGATTGGATTATCGCTTCTTTCAACCAATATCAATTTACTGAAGAAGAATCGGAAAAAGTCCAAAAAGCCATTCTAAATGGGGATCTTCGAATAACCGATCTTCTGGAACGTCCTTTTTCCCATTTCCTTTGGAGTTTCCTTACCTTTAAGTGGGGAGAGATAATTTCGGGTGGAAAAAAATTATCTAAACAAGAGGTTTTACAAATTGCTACCTACTCTAGCAATGGCCAGGAATTTTCAAGAACTCCCATTCAAAATAGAAATAGGCTGATAAAAGGCGTGCCATTAGTCATTGGCAAAGTCGTTACCTCCATGGCCCTTTGTATGGTATTTTGCCTGGGACTGTTAAGTACTTTAGGAGCTCCTTTTGGAGTGGGCCTCGGTTTAGCGATGGTACTTTCCTTATGTAATGGAATAGTTTGCTTATTGAGTCGTGGACAAGCCATGCTTGATAGTGCTGGCTTTCAGCCTAAAAAACAAAAAACGTTTAAGACCCTCGAAGAAAATATAAGACAAAAAACAATAGTCGATAAAGGGGAGAAATTATTTTTTGGTATCGTAACATTGTTGGCATGTATTTCTGCCGGCATTTCTGGGTATGCTGGCCTCGTAGGACTTCTCACTTTTTTGGGGGCAGGTATGCTCGCCTCTAACCCTTTAGTTTTGCTGGTTACGGTTGGATTATCTGTGATTACAGCTATCTCTTTTTATTCGTTTCAAGCTGTAGGTATACGTGAAAATTATACAAAATTTAAAAATCTTTTTATTGAAGACTATAAAAAACCCTATGGTCTTTTACGCTGTGTCTTATTAGGAGCCGTAAGTACGGTCTTTTTATCTGTTTATGCAACGTTAACTTGGTTTACTACTGCATCAGGAGTTAATAAATTTTTCAGTGCCTTAGGTGCGAAGCCGGATACCTTTTTGGCACATGTTATTTCTATGATATGTACTACGACCACCATGGTTGTTAATACTTTTTCACAAGTATATAAAGTCTTTAACCCGAAAACCTATGTTGATTTAAAAGAAAAATTTGAATCCATATATCAGCCACCGGAAGAGCACCAAACAAAAACACAAAGGATAAAGAATGTAGCAATCAATATGCTCAAATTATGTGCTTTGATAGGTGATTCTCTTGCTTATTCTGTTGCCGGTGGAATCCGAAGCGGAGTTCATGTTGGTGAAACATTGGGAGAAGCAATAGGGGCAAAACTGGCATTAACCATTACCATGGCAATATTGTCTCCAGTCATTTTAGTATTCGTATCGATAGCCTTTACCTGGCCTACCGTTTTTCATAGAAAAAAACCGACTCAAGATCCTTCACAGATGGAAAAGACATTAATAGAAAAAAGGAGTCTAAGCCATAGTCCAGATGAACTTCAAAATAATTCGCGATTATCAATATCAAACGACCACTCTAAAATTAGGCGAGCTGGGCTAAGATTTTTTGATGGAAGATTGAGTGAAGAAGATACTCTTGAGCCCAATTATAGCCCCCCTGTAGAAAGAGAAACAATTTTAATATCCTCGCTATAAATGGTGTATTAATGGGGTATTAGAGGTGGGATAGGTATTGCTCTGGTTCAGAAATTCCTAGTCGTTAAAACATGAGCGCGTATTAAACGCTCACGACTTGCAGTGAGTGTATCTTCTAAATTACTTGTGGATTCAAAACAAAGAGGTTTTGAATCCCCAAATTTATCAAAATTAAGCCATTAGACTATTATTAAACATAAATAGTTAGAAAATTTGCTCATGAAAGACCAAACTATATGGATTTTAGGAAGTCACAGAGAGCTTCATTTACCTTACCCAGTAAAATGGGTATCTTCGGAAACGGAATTTCCCGAGGAAGGATGCTTTGCGCTCGCATTCGTTTTAAGCGATTTGCAAAAATGCATGCAAATTTTAACCCATTTAAGACAGACTCCTGCCTATTGTCTTACCCCCATTTTTTATCTAGGTAAACTGGAGGACCTTAATGCCGATATTTTCGATGGTCCATTAGAAAAAAACGCTTTGAATGTTGCGATAGATATAGATGAGCGTATACAACTAATACCGGGTATAGCATCGCTGGAAGATAGGGAATTATTTTTATTAAGTTATTTATTTACTCGCTCTAATATTATTATCCACGGTTACTTAACGCCCTATTCTGCAAAAGGGCTTAGCTTCCCTTTGTTAAAAGTCCTTTTTGGTGAGGATGATAATTTTGATAAATGGAGTTTTCTACAAAATTTAGTATCGCGAGATTTACTCTCCCAGGAAAAACTGGTTGACGAAATTCAAACCTGTCCCTCATGCAGCTCAGGTTTATTAAATTATAAAAATTCATGCCCCAATTGCCACAGCATTGATATTAGAACGCAACAATTTATTCATTGCTTTACATGTGGAAATATAGCCCCCACAACTGAATTTTTAAGGCAAGAACGGTTAATTTGCCCACGTTGTAACGCAAAATTGAGGCACATTGGCATGGATTATGATAAACCGTTAGAGGACAAACTCTGTAATCAATGTGGTTTTTATTTTCTCGACGCTGAAATCATTATTACCTGCATGAACTGCTCAAAAACGACCAGTCCTGAAAATTTGGTCACACGTAGGCTCTACACTTATCAATTAACAAAGCATGGTGAATTGTTAGCCCGGGGTATAGAGAAAAAATTACAAACACGGTTTAGTAACTTTTTTGAATTTATCGAATTCGAAGTATTTTTTGCTATTGTTAAGTGGCAGGTCAAGCTTGCAACCCGTTATAAAGAACTTCATTTCAGTGTACTGGCCTTAAAAATTATTAACGAAGATGAAATACTTAATGAATTTGGTATTTTTCATACAGAAAAACTCCTTACTGAATTTTATGAACGTTTGCGTAATGTATTTAGGGATAGTGATCTAGCTTCTCATGGTGAAGATTTTGTGCTCTTTTTTTTACCGATGACGGATGAGCAGGGGTGCAATGTTCTATTAAATAGAATTAAAGAATTCAGTGAACAACAACAATTAAGTTTGAGTGAGAAAAAATTAGTTGTTCATATGGGATTTTTGACATCAGAAGAAATAATTAAATCACAACAAGGTGCTGAATATCTAATAGCTAATTTACATTCAAGGATTGATAGTTATGAGTGATTTTTTCTATCAAATCTATGCTTATCTAATGAATGTATTTTCAAGTGGAAACCTATGGTTTTTTATTGCATTCTTTTTTCCTTTCGTCATTTTGTTAGAGCTTCCTTTTTACCTTATCACGCTTGTTTATGTGATTAGAGGATGGTTGCGTATCCATTTTGAACGTGAAATACCATCCGCCTCTCATCCGCTAGTTAGCGTGGTAATCACCGCTTACAGTGAAAGCAAGGAAGAACTGGAAATTTCTCTACGATCGGTGGTTGAACAGATATATCCGGGAAAAATAGAGCTTCTGTTTGTTATTGACGATGCAATTAAAAATCACAAAACCGTCTTAAGTATGAAGCAATTGGCGTATAAATATAGAGCCATTCAAAATTGTTTAATTCGAATCATTGAAAAAAAGACTCGTGGTGGGCATGCAAGCTCAATGAATCTTGGCCTAAAGATGGCCCGCGGAGATATCTTGGTCATGATAGATGCCGATACTTCTATCGACAATTTAAGTCTTCGAAAAATAGTTAAGCATTTTATCGACCCTAATGTGATTGCGGTTTCTGGTGCGATTCGCGTAAGAAATTGGTACGAGAATTTTTTAACAAAATTACAATCACTGGAATATATGCTTGGTATTCAGCTTGGTCGTTTTGGTTTAACAGAAATTAATATTACCAACAATATATCCGGAGCTTTTGGCATCTTTAGAACTGGCTTTTTACGACAAATGGGTGGTTGGATGAGTGGTACAGCGGAAGATTTAGATTTAACGTTGCGAATTCATGCCTATTGTCGCCGTTACCCACAGTTTAAAATTGTGAATGAACCTGAAGCTGTAGCATGGACAGTAGCTCCTACAACGCTTCGCCGCTTGTTAAAACAACGAATGCGATGGGATGGCGATTTGTATTATATCTATATTCGTCGTCATTGGCGCATGTTTAGTAGCAAGATTATGGGTGGCAAAAAAATGTTCTTATTTAGTTGGTATGCGCTCTATTATCAATTACTCCTTCCCTTTTTAATTTTGCTTTATTACGTTTATCTTTTAATACGCTTTGATTTACCCACCATGATAGCAATAAGTATTCTTGTTTATACCTATTACTTTTTAGCAACACTATTTTTATATATTATTTTTCTGCTACTAGTTTCTGAGCGCCCCAAAAATGATTTAAAGTTAGTGGGTTGGGTTATAGTTACTCCGATTTATCAGCAATTTATTCGAGCAATGACTGCTGTTTTCATCATGAATGAAATACTGTTTAAGGGACATCAAGATACGACGATGGCTCCATGGTGGGTAATCAGGAAGAGTAAATAATGGCCATTAAATTTAAAAAAATTACTGGTGAGCATTTGGCAACAAACTATGGAAGTGGGAAACGTACTCCTCCCAAACTTCGATGGTTTTTATTAATTCTTTTAATTAGCCTGCCTTTACTTTTTTTAATTGGAAAATTAATCAAAGAATATGTTTTTGTTAATTTTTCAGGATTAGTGGTTTTTGATACATTTACCATCCGTGCACCTGGCGCAGGTTATATTGAATCATTGACGGTAAGAACGGGCCAACAAGTCAATCCTGGGGATACTTTACTCCACTTCAAATCACCAACGCTTGAGGTAAAATTACAATACTTGAAGAAGGAAAGGCTTCTTCTGAAGTCATTAATTCAACAATTCAGTCTTGAAAATTATAAGCCTTTTGACACGATGCTCAATATTGCCTCTCAGGATATTCAAACAAGTCGAGAAGTTTATGAGCGCTTCAAAAATTACATGAAAAATGGCGATATGTCGGAGCTTCAGCTTGAAGAGGCACGAAAAAACTTCGTAAGTGCGCAAAGGGTGTTTTCAAATTTACAGAAAGAAATTATCGAGATAAAACTGCGAAACAAAACCACATTGGAAGTTAGCTATCAACGAAAATTAAGAGAAATTGATAATAAGATTGGCCAATTAGAAGAAAAACAAAAATATTTCATGATTCGTTCCAATAAGGCAGGAACAATTATGCAAATTAACACCTATAATAATGAGTTTGTGGCCAGTGGCCAGCGCTTATTATCCATAGTTACAAAGGAAAATCTAAGAATTATGGCCTTTATTGAGCCAGAGTATTTGGACAAAATTTATCTAGGGAAGGACGTATCTATTACTTTTCCAAATGGTGAATCCGTTCTTGGTAAAATAATTAATACCCCTAGCTATGCAGAAAAGCTTCCACTATCTGAAATTAACCCTCTGGCAACGCGGCAAAATAAACTCATTGCTATTATTGTACCCCTTACAGTAATTCCTAAAGAATATCAGGTATTTGGGATACCGGTTAAAATAAGACTCAAGTGAGTGGATTAGAAAAACTCTAACAGACATGACATGATCACAAAAGAAAAGTGGGATAAATTAACAACGTTAATGGTCAAGCTCCATATTAATGATGTTGATTTAATTGAAAGATTTATTTTGGGCAGTGGTAAAGGCGGCCAAAATCTCCATAAAACTGCTTCAACAGTCTATTTGAAACATGTGCCTTCAGGCTTGGAAGTGAAATGTCAGGAGTCTAGAAGCCGAGATGATAATCGATATTTTGCAAGAATGCGGCTTTGTGAAAAGTTACATTCACTCGTGAGCGATGAGAAGTCCAAAGCGCAACAACAAATTGAAAAAATAAGACGTCAAAAAAAACGACGCTCGCGGCGAGCCAAAGAAAAGATTTTAGATGAAAAATCCAGGCAAGCTGAGCTAAAAATTTTAAGAAAAAAGCCTGGATCTGATGAATAAAGAGCCGGCATTTATTTCTATAAATCATTTTTAATTTTGTCGTAAATAGAGCTTTGTATGCCAATGTGAAAAAAACCTTCAAAGGTATGCAAAGGAACATTCATTACCTGGGCAAAGGTATGATAGATAGAGTTGCTATTGATGGTGGATGAGAGAGGAATTTTAAAGCCACCACGTGGATAATTAAGATCCAACTTATTGATAAGATTAACTGCATCAATGGCTCGTCGCCAGTGTTTAAGGCAATCGTTTCCTGTACAAACCGTGTGATGACCATGTATAGCTAATTCATAGGCGCTCATCTGCAAACCAAATTGTTGAGCTAATTTAAGATCATAAACACTGCAGTGTGCTCTTAGGCTATGATCGGCGCTATATCCTATGGGTACAATTTGGCCGTTCTTGCGTGATGTTGCAAGACCATGCAATTGCGCAATGACGGTATTATTACTAACCTCTCTTAAAATCCAAAAGTCATGAGTAAAACGCTTAAATAAAGGAATTGGCAACTTAAACATAGCCGCCTGAATACAGTATTCTGACATAAGCTCCACCAACAAAAGAAGAGGCTTTAACCTTAGTATAGGCTGTTGCGTGCATGAAAAGACTCACACAGCAGGGGTATGGTGATTGAATTAGTTTTGGACCAGTTTCATGACATTATTACGAAAATTGGGCCCTGGGTCATCTTTATCGGTTTGATAATTAGGATCTAATTCCAGCCAAAGCGGCGTATTTTTAAAATTCAAATAATCATTATGACCAATTACATACGTTATATCGGGATATTTTTTTTTCAAGTAACAAACTAAAAAAGCGTTTGCTTTCATTTGCGCGTCGGTTAAATCATCTTTGCCATCAACACCACCTACGTTTTCTATCCCGATTGCATAATGATTAAGGCCTATGACGTGTCTTGCCATCCAGTTTTCAGGCATGAGTTGATGAATACTTCCATCACGATCGACTAAAAAATGACTTGATACATTTAGATTCCCGGGTAATTCCTTGATGCGCGGCGAATTTTTGGGAAAAGTTGGCGAATTAAATACGCGATAAGTGGCCGCAAAAGTTGGTATACATGTCCAATGCAATATAATCATTTTCGGCTCTATTTCAATTGACTCTGAATTAATTCCGTAATGAGTTAATTGATATTGCTGAGTTAAAGCAATACGCTCTTTATCAAATTGAATAGGTGTTTGATGAATTTTCTGAGCGTCATGACAGGAAAATGCATGGCTCAATGAGCTAATAAAGAATAAAAAATAGATAAAAATTTTCATTTATCTTTTAGCACCATAAAATAGGCTGTTACATAATCAGGAAGATGCCGGGTTGCTTGAGAAAAAGCTTCTCTTCCTCCATAACTACCACTTAAAAAATCGACTTGATACTGGTTATTAGTGAATGCGCCGCCAGTATCAGCGAAAATACCTGCGCGCGTAATTATTTTTCCTGCTCGATCGGGATATTGAACCATAAGTAATTTTCCCAGGCCAAATTGTTCGAGATCGGCTGCAAAAGTGACTTCGCTATTAACAGTGATTTTATGTTCCGCATCTTTGCCATAACCTTTAATACCATCTACTTGTTTAAAATACCAGTAGCGATCTTGTTTATAAGGATGCTTCGCTTTATCGTATGGAATATTGTTGTTGCGATGAACATTAAAAATTTTCATTGGCTGGTCATGGCCAAAATCTGCAACAATAGTCCCTTGCATTAAAGCTGCTTCCAGGTCCTCTCGATTAAAATAAGCAAGGGCAGGAACATTTTTATTCTTTAATGCGCCTTTTAATATGGCTTGTTTCCCATACTGGAAACGAGTAAGTTCAGGTCTGGCGTCTGCCTCTTCCAGTGTAAGCGATTCCTCATCTTTCGGCAGAGCATAAAGCGCAAAAGGGTAAGCTGGAGAGGCTTTTACTAATGCCTTGGCGCGATGAACATAATACTTGGTCATTAAAATTTTATCTTTGGGCAGGTGGGCAACTAACGATTTTGTTGATCGAAGTGACTTGGTTTGTTCTATATCAGGATACCAACGAATGAAATCGAAGTGCTCTTTAATAAAAGCAGGGTTATTCATTTCATTTTGATGCTGGCAAATAAAGGTCAACGTTGCTTTGACGCGTGCCAGTGGCACTTTAAAAACTTTTCCCGCATGAATAACGCGAGAATCATAATTACCCCCTCTATTAAGATATGCTAGAGTTTCTTTCGCTGTAGCACACAAGGCCGGCCCGTTAATAGTATAATTCGTTGTTGGGAATGGTGCTGCAACAGGGACAAAATGAGGGGCTGCAAGGGCTTTGATACTAATAATTAAACTGTAAAATAAAATTCTTGTTTTCATGTTTAAGAGAAGCTTACATTAAAACAAAATGATACCATATCGTTCAATCAAATTTATAAAATTAGCAGCAAAAATTGACTACCCTTGCGAACTTCAATAATAATTGTAGCCGCTGCAATCAGTGGGAAATTTGGCTTGGTTTTTTGCCATACATTAACATGTAAATCCTAGGGACAGCGGAGAAAGTGAATGCGGCGTATAAGGATAATTACTACAGCAATTCTTTTGGCAATTATAGGCGCTATTCTGCCGATGGTGGCTGCTCTTTTCCTTGCCTGGTCACAAGCCTTCAATGAAGAGCGCCAAAAATTATATGAATTCTCAACGCGTATGCTCACCCGTGCGCAACACACATTAAATGAAGCGCGAAAATTATTTCCCTTGTTGCAAAAACAGGATGATGGCTTAAGACCTTGTTCGAAAGAACATATTAAATGGATGGAAGAACTTACAACATCAATAATTGACATAAAAGCGATTGCCTATTTTGAGAATGGCATCGAGCGTTGTAATAGTTTTGGAGTTTCAAATGCCCCAATTCCGCGCAATAACCCCTCTGATTTTATTCTAGATGACGGTTTGGAATTTGTTATAGGAAGGTCCTCCAATTCCAGCACATCACTTGTCGCTTTGCGCAAAGGAGGTAATTATGACATTTATGTCGACCCTAAGCGATTTTCCGATATTATTATCCCCGGTGAAATCCAACTAGCTATTGTTTATAACAAACAACTACTTACCGCGCAACGTCCAATTTCTCCCGCATTATTTAAAAAAATATTTGCTCAAATTGGTGAGCTTAATTTGAATGAATATTTTGAAGTTTATAATGGAAGAAAGCGTTTAAAACCCATCAAGGCTCTTGAGCAGAAGCACGTATTCTTTGCTGATAAAAAGATGATATCTATCAGTCAATACGGGCCATTTAGCCTTATTGCTGTGCAGCCTGAATCATTAGTATATAAGCGCTATAGAAGGTTGCAATTCATTTTATTGCCATTTGGTTTTATAACCGCTGCATTTATTGTAGGACTTGTTATTTATTATTCGCTGAGACGACTATCTTTTCTCGCTGAGTTACAGGAAGCGTTACGTCTTAATGAGTTCATTGTGCATTATCAGCCAATCATCCACACGTTATCTGGCAAATGTGGAGGTGCGGAGGCCTTAATACGATGGCAGCGTCCCAATGGTGAAATTGTTCGACCGGATTTATTTATTCCCTACGCAGAGGAAAGCGGGATTATTACAGCTATAACTGACAAGGTTATTGATAAAATTTTTGCTGAAATGGAAGCATTTCTTGTGAAAAATCGCACATTCCATATTGCCATTAATGTAGGAGTTAATGACATCCAAACAGGAAGAATTATTGAAGTATTAGAATCAAAGATCGCAAAGAGTAAAATATTACGCAATCAAATTTGGATAGAGCTTACTGAGCGAACCTTTTTAGAACTGGAGAAGACAAAACCAGTCGTTCAGCAAGCTCGACAACTGGGTTACTTAGTGGTTGTTGATGATTTTGGCACTGGCTTCTCCAATTTATCCTATTTGCAAAATTTACCGATGGATATCTTAAAAATAGACAAATCATTTATTGATAGCCTAGGTATGGAGTCTGCAACCAGTAATGTAACCAAGCATATTATCGATATGGCTAAGAGTTTGAATTTGCGACTGGTGGCAGAAGGAGTGGAAAAGCAAGAACAATATAATTATTTAAAAGAGCGAAATGTTGACTATATCCAAGGCTATTTTTTTTCTAAGCCACTCCCATTTCAGGAATTTATGCGCTTTTGTGGATTCGATAATTAAATACCAAAAAGGTATGCATTATTTGTTTGATTAGTATCGACTGTTTTTATAGTTGTCTTTTTTTAGAACTTTGCCATCCATGCCATGGATAAATAATTCTGAATGTGTCCTTTGGCTCATCTTTCTGGCAGCATTAATTGCCTTATCACGTGTTTCAAAATGTCTACTGATTCGAGAGGCATTTTCTCTTTTAACATCCCAGCCTCCTGAGCGAAAATTTGGTAAGACATGATAATCATTGCGTTTCATAGGAGCCTCCTTGTTTATCTTTATTCTAGCTTAGAGATGAATGATTATTAGAATAGAGCAGGCTGAAATGTACCATTCATGGCAGATTCATACGCGACGTTTGGAGTAAGTATTATTCTTTCAGGTGTAAGCAACCGCGTTTTCGCGGAGAAGAAGCGTTCGTAAAATGGGAACACAAAGGAATAATATCTTCAGATTAAGAAGAGAGCAGTCTCCCTATTTTATTTCTCCTCAATTTTTTCCAACTTGTGACCATCTAGATATCGTTCACTACGTTCATTATTTTGTTTCTCTAACTGCTTTTCTTTTTTTGTTCTTCCAAATCTAATGCGGTTTTCAGAACCCTTTTTTTCTTTTTCCAAGCGAATTTTCGCTTTTCTTTTTTTATTAAGATTAATGATGTTTGCCATAGTGCTCTCTGTAACACAGGTTGTTTATACAATATAGTCTATCGAACCATGCACGGCATCTACTTTATTAAACAATAAAGAATAATCCTAAAAAAAGGTAACAAGTTCTGCTGCAAAGTCGAATAAAATAATGTATAATATATGACAATTTTTTATCCATTTAATTTATAAGAGTGCTATGGCTGATTTAAACCTTTATAGAAATATTGGTATCTTCGCTCACGTAGATGCCGGAAAAACAACCACTACCGAACGTATTCTGAAGCTTACCGGCAGAATCCACAAAATAGGTGAGGTTCACGATGGTGAATCAACAACCGATTTTATGGTGCAGGAAGCGGAGCGCGGTATTACTATTCAATCCGCTGCAGTTAGTTGCTTCTGGAAAGGTCATCGCTTCAATATTATCGATACCCCAGGACACGTTGACTTCACTGTAGAAGTATATCGTTCACTGAAAGTTCTCGATGGCGGTATTGGGGTATTCTGTGGTTCTGGCGGTGTTGAGCCTCAGTCAGAAACCAACTGGCGCTATGCGAACAATTCGAAAGTATCTCGTTTGATTTTCGTAAACAAACTGGACCGTATTGGCGCGAACTTCTTGAAAGTGACTGAGCAAATCAAAAAAGTATTGGGTGCTCATCCTTTAATTATGACTTTACCTATTGGCTATGAAGATAGTTTCGTAGGTGTTGTCGATTTATTAACCCGTCAAGCCTATGTTTGGGACGAATCTGGCCAACCAGAAAATTACAAAGTTACTGATGTACCAGCCGATATGCATGACGACGTTGAAATGTATCGTGCGCAATTAATTGAAACGGCACTTGAAATGGATGACGAATTGCTGATGGCCTATTTAGAAGGAGAGGAGCCTTCAATAGAAGACATTAAACGTTGTATTCGTAAAGGTACGCTTGAATTAGCCTTCTTCCCAACTTATTGCGGTTCAGCCTTTAAAAATAAAGGTATGCAACTATTATTGGATGCAGTGGTTGACTATTTACCTGCTCCACACGAAGTTAATCCACAACCTTTGACTGATGCTGAAGGTAAACCAAATGGTGAATTTGCTATTGTTTCTCCGGATGAGCCATTCCGCGCCCTGGCCTTTAAAATCATGGATGACCGTTTTGGTGCTCTAACGTTCGTACGGATATACTCAGGAAAATTGAATAAAGGGGATACAATTCTTAATTCCTTTACCGGTAAAACTGAACGTGTCGGCCGTATGGTTGAAATGCAGGCCAATGAGCGTATTGAGTTGCAAAGTGCTGAAGCAGGCGACATTATTGCGATTGTAGGCATGAAAAACGTTCGAACCGGTCATACTCTTTGCGATCCTAATCACGAGTGTACACTTGAAGCGATGGTTTTCCCTGAGCCAGTTATCTCTATTGCAGTTTCGCCTAAAGATAAAGGTTCCACTGAAAAAATGGGTATTGCTATCGGTAAGATGGTTGCGGAAGATCCAACTTTCAGGGTTGAAACTGATGAAGATTCAGGTGAAACCATTCTCCGTGGTATGGGCGAATTACATCTTGATATTAAAGTGGATATTCTGAAACGTACTTACGACGTTGAATTAATAGTAGGTCAACCACAGGTTGCTTACCGCGAAACCATAACCAAGGCCGTTCAAGACAGCTACACTCACAAGAAACAATCTGGTGGTGCTGGTCAATACGGTAAAATCGATTACACTATTTCACCAGGTGAGCCAAATACTGGATTCACTTTCATCACATCCGTTGTGGGTGGAAATGTTCCTAAAGAATTCTTTCCGGCAATTGAGAAAGGTTTCCGCTCAATGATGGACACAGGTACTTTAGCAGGTTTCCCCGTATTGGATGTTGTAGTTAATCTTACTGACGGTGGTTATCACCCTGTTGACTCTTCAGCAATCGCGTTTGAAATTGCTGCAAAAGGCGCTTTTCGTCAATCTATACCAAAAGCTGCCCCACAATTGCTTGAACCAATCATGAAGGTTGACGTTTATAGTACTGAAGATGATGTGGGTAATGTGATTGGGGACTTAAACCGTCGTCGCGGCATGATCTCTGGCCAAGAGCCCAGTGCAGCTGGTGTCCGCATTAAAGCTGATGTTCCTCTTTCAGAAATGTTTGGATACATCAGTACCTTGCGTACCCTTACCTCTGGTCGTGGCCAATTTTCAATGGAATTCTCTCACTATGCTCCTTGTCCAAACAATGTAGCAGAAGCAGTAATTGCCAAAGAAAAAGAAAAGAAAGCCGCAGCTGCTAAGTAAGATAGTTAGTCACTTTAAAGAGCTCTGTCAGTTTGTTCTGATAGGGCTTTTTACTATCCAGATAAAACAGCATGGAATGCCCGTAGGCGAAGTAACCACTTCGCCTAGTGCTTTTCACTTTTTTCTTTCTTTGTTTTTGAGCCCAACAACCAATCAACACTAACTTCAAGTTCATCAGCAATCGTTTGTAAAGACATGGAATCAAGGACCATTCCATTTAATACTGCTTCCGCTTTAAACTTAGGCAATTTAAAAAGTTTAGAACATACTTGAACTCGTTCAATCATTAAACCTGGTACACCTAGCGCATCCAATTCATTATTCAAACGTTCAGATAATTTTTTGTTAGACATGATTGTCTCCTCAGGTATTTTTTATCAGTGTAAAACACCTAAGCTTAAGGATTGATTAACTCACGAAGATGAACATTGATATGCTTTGTACTGGACAAAAACTATTAGGCCCGCGCAAGTCAGGTAACTATCTGTCCAAAATAATCCATATCCAGGTCAACTACCTCGGGATTATTTGTTAGCGCGTATTTTTTAATTTTGCCAAATCAGAAATACTTATCCACCTGCGGGGTTAGACAGGTTTTCTTATATTGGAACCTGGATTTTTTTATCTAAGGGATTTAAAGAAATTTGCATAACTATCGATTAATACTAAGGACTAAATCTAAAAAGTTTAGTATTCCTCCCTTGACTTATCTCAAAAAAGCCAGGGGGAGATCGGACCATCGGGTCGTATAATGGGGTGATTTCAATTGCCGCTTCATGGACCATGATTTATGAAATCCCTCCGCTGCAGGCCATAGTGTTCTGGGTCCATATTTTCGATTAATCTCATCAATCAAGGTCATGATTTTTTCTGTCTCAAGCAATTTTTGATCGCTAGGTTGATGAAATAAATCCATCTGTTGGCATTGTTTACCCGTTAAATCTGCCAATAAAACACCGCATTTTTGATATTGAATTCCTTTCCGATAAATTCGTTCAAGGCAAAATTTTGCAGCAGTTATTAAATATCTCATATCATCGGTTGGATTTACTAAGCGAAAACCAATGGAATTTGAGTATTGCGTTAAATCTTTACGAAATGGATTAGAACGAATAAATACTGACATATATTGGGTGGCTAATCCTTGCTGTCGCATTTTGGTCCAAGCGATTCCACAATGATGACTAATTGCCTCCTGCATAAAGCCAAAATTTGACTGTAAGCTGCCAAAGGAGCACGATGACATAATCGATTGCTTAGGTGCAATCTCCTCTAGTTCTAGACAAGGTTTTCCTGATAATTCTAACACTGTCCTTTGCAATACCACATTAAAATGGTCTTTGACGAATTGAGGGTTCATTGTTGAGAGCTCATAGGCATTGGTAATGCCAAACTCAATTAATTTTTTATACCATTGATGCCCAATCCCCCAAACTTCATTAAGTTTCAAATGAACAAGCCAATGTTCTTCTTGATTGGTCACATTAAACACTGGGATTTTTAATTTCTTTTTAGCGACATGATTAGCCACCTTAGCCAGTGTTTTGCTGCGCCCAATGCCGATTGATATAGGAATACCTGTGCTTTTTAGAATTGTTTTTTGTAAATGCCAACAAAATGCATCAATTTTATCTTCAGGCAATGACTTTACGTTCAGGAAGGCTTCATCAATGGAGTAAATTTCAGTATGCGGCCAATTTTCCTCAATAACCGTCATAACTCGATGCGATAAATTCTCATAGAGTGCATAGTTGGAAGAAAAAACGTGGACATTATGCTGCTTACAAAGACCTTTGACTTCAAAATAGGGAACCCCCATTTTAATGCCAATTTCTTTGGCTTCATTGGAGCGTGCTACTACGCAGCCGTCATTATTGCTTAATACAATAAGGGGAAGATTTCTTAAATCGGGCCGAAATAGACGCTCGCAACTTGCGTAAAAGTTATTGCAATCAATAAGTGCAAACATGATTAATCGTCTGATGAATAACGTAAGTAACCACTCCCCAAATGACTAAATCTTGCGAATCAGTAATATCAATGGGTTGATAGGATTCGTTAGCAGGTAGAAGTTGCACTCTATTTGCTGTTTTAGAAAGCCTTTTTACCGTTAACTCTCCGTCCAGCGCTGCAATTACAATTTTGCCATGAGTAGGTTCAATATTTTTATCAACAATTAGCATATCGCCAGATTGAATCCCTGCACCTATCATTGAATCGCCCGCTGCAATTAAAAAAAAGGTCGATGCAGGGTGCTTTATTAGATATGCGTTTAAATCCAGGTAAGACTCGATATAATCATCGGCAGGAGAGGGAAAGCCTGCTCGAACTTTGGAGCTATAAAGTGGAATACCTTGAAGTTGATTTTCAAGGTATTCTTTCACTTCCTCAACGCGAGAAATGGGAACGCGTAGGGTTTTGGTTAATTCCCCATAACGACTGCTACCTACAGGACGCCCAGCGCCTGCTCTTTTTCCGCCACGACTCATATTGTCTCTATTATTTGATTAGTGTTACATTAATCAAATAATAGAGACTGACAAATCGTTTGTAAATAGGCAAATTATCTATTTATTTGCCATATAAGATAAGTCTCGGATTGTTTACTCAAAAATCCGAAAAATTTTTTAAACTAGTTTTTGAGCGGGAAGAAAAATAGTAAAAAACGCTACAAACATTACAAAGCTCAGCATTTTGTGTGGAGCTTAATAATTTCCCTACCCAAAGCGAAGCTTGGTGAAGCAGCGTTTCGCTCTATCAAGATTCATTTCCTTACGACGGTTGCTGATTGTTTATCTCATTGAGTAAACCATTTTTCGTAAAATTTGTTGTAAGTTCCGTCCGCTTTAATTTCTTCTAACGTTTTATTGAGGGTTTGCACTAGCAGCTTATTGCGCGGGTTTACCCCAAATCCTAGGGGCTGTGGATAATTAGGCACGGCTGTAAGAATACGTATTCCAGGATGTAGCTGAGTATAATAATCTGCTACAGGAAATACCTTTATGACAGCGCCAATTTTTCCAGTTATTAGATCTTGAATGGCTTTATTGAAATCTGCAAAATGATAAACTTTAATCCCTTTTATTTTGCCAGACTTTTGCATTTGTAAAGCAATGTCATAATCAGTAGTCTTTGCTTGGACACCTATGATTTGATTCCGTAAGTCATTCATCGATTGAATGTTTGGGGTCTTCTTAACATTAATTAAAATGCTTAATGTAGTTGTCATATAAGGTATTGTATAAGGTATGACCTTTTTCCGATCGGGCGTAATAGTAATACCCCCCATGATTACATCGTATTTATTATTCTTCAATTGCTGAATAATTACTTCCCACGAGGTATTAACATACCTGGGTTTTAAATGAAGACGTTTGGACATTTCGTTCATTAGGTCAATTTCAAAACCAACTTGCTTATTCTTTTGTGAGAATTCTAGAGGTGGGTTGGTGAAATAGGTTCCTACAGTCAGTTCACCTGGCTGTAATGTCTGGAGAACTGCAGCATATCCTGTTGCATAGTGGCTAAATAAAATTATAATTATAAAAGGATAAATAGTATATCTGTGTAAACACTTCAATTTCATAAGTTTTCCTTTTTAAAATGCATTCCATTCGGTATATCTCCGAGCATTAATTCTTACATTTTTCGTGCAATCACAAAAAGGATAGAAAATTTTTCATGGTATCTCAAGGTGATAATGTAAGCATCCGAGCTTCGTTTTATTGTCTCATTAATACGTATACCACACTGCAGCCCTGTTTGGCACCTGAAGGTGAATTAGTAGAAAGTAATATTTTTATTCCTGCAAACTCTCGAGGACCGGTACAATTACCCTATTGGATAACAAACAGTACTGTATATCAAAATGCCGCTATTTTTCCCTTTGCTCCCGATGTGTTGGCAGCCTATCGTGTGCGTGGTTTTCATTTACATAGGAGTAAAATTACCATAGAGAGCTGGAATAACGTTCGATTAGGTGAGCAAAAACGTATACAACACATAATTTTGCTGACAGATTTATGAATAAAATTTGTTGAGAAAAATAAACCGACGAGTGTAAGTTATTGAATCTTGATTATACTCTTTCCTATCATGATATCCTTAACTGATATTACAAACGCTCCCTGGACTATAATTAATATAGATTTTGAAAAAAAATACTACCAGAAATAAAATTAAAAAATCCCTTTACTTCAACAAGGAGGGAAATCATGAAATGGATAGTCGCTGCCAACTCGAATGAATGTTGCTTTTATGTTTATGATTCTAAGCATTTAGATGCTTTGAAGTCATTAACTCACTCAAAAGCTAAATTGCAAAATCGAGAGTTAGTTACTGATAGCCCAGGAAGTTATAAAGCAGGTAATTATATCCATGGGGCATATGAGTCTCGAACAGAACCTGAAAAAGTTGAATCTGAAAAATTTGTTCAAGAAATTGCTCAGGAATTAAATGATGGTCGAGTTCGTAATCAATTTGATGGGCTCGTTATCATTATGCCAGCTCAAATGGAAGGGCTGCTTTCAAAACATCTTAATAAGGAAGTAAAAGAACAGGTTGAGACAGTTTTGCATAAAAATATAATGAATTTCTCTAAGAATAAACTGCAAGATTATATTAAAAGCCACATTTAGTTCTGTAAAATTCTAATAGAAGGATTCGCTTAAATTGCCTCTTAAATTTAACGAAATTCTGATGGGCTATAATTAAAAAATAAGGAGAATAATATCCAAAAAAGAGTCTGGAATAACGGGAAACAAGATAAGCTAATTGATTAAATAATTAATACTTCCGGTCTCTTAAGGATGAGGAGGAGTATAATGTCTGTTAGATCAATTGAATCTTCATTGGCTAGTACTTATCGATGGTTAAATGAATTTAAGGAAATGGGACACTTTCGTGATGAATCTCAAGCCTATTCAGTATTGAGAATAGTGTTACATGAATTAAGAAATCATTTACCACTGGATATTTCTGCGCATTTATCATCCCAATTACCGCTTTTTCTAAAGGGAATGTATTTTGATGGCTGGGATCCTTCAAAAAAAATAACACGGGATGAGTCTTTCGAAGATTTTATAGCTCCAATGAGGAGTTCTATTAGCAATTTAGATGTCAATCTAAAGGAATCCGTCAGAGAATGCTTTCATTTTATTACCAGTAAGTTAGATGATAATTTAGCGGCAAAAGTAATAAATTCTTTGCCAGAAAGTTTAAGAAATGCCCTTATGGTTTCTTAAACTCTCTTTTTTCGAGCATGGTAGGATAATATTGAAAAGCACTACGGAGGGTCTATGGATAGTGCGTGCAATGATACTTAAGTGGATTACCTGATAATCGTTGCCTTTGAGTTAGGGTCTTTGTTTTGCTCCTGTTTGAAAACTCCGGAACAAGGATGAATTTACAAACTAAGGTTTTCAGGCTAAATAATATAACAAGGAATTTCACTTAGGGATGTTATGAAAAAATGGATTGGTTTTTTTGCTGCGCTCGTGGTGCTTGTTCTTGTGGCTTATTATGTCATGGGTTATATCGCTAAAAGCACCCTCAATAAAAATGTAAATGCTATTCCCAAAACGTCCCTAATGTCTATTGATCTTGAGCAATATCAACTTGGCTGGTTTTCATCGAAAGCAAGATTGAAGCTCAAAATGCATATTCCAGCACAAAAAACAACGGATAAAGAAGGTGTGACTAAAATAGAGCCACCCGCTAATCTTAAGGTTGATGTTCCTCTTACTATTAAACATGGTCCGGTAATATTTACCAAAAATGGTATACGTTTTGGCATAGCCCAAGTAACAACCAAACCTGAAACCCATTATGGTGTGTTAATTAATTACTTTAACAAAACGGTTTTAAGATACACGCTGCCATCCATTTCTATGCAAGGTAAATCGGAAGCAAAAGAAGGCGACTTCCAGTTCAATTGGAAGGGATTAAAAGCCTTGCTTTGTATTTCTTCAAATATTGATAATGTTGATGGGCATTTAAAGTTATACGGTGTTGAAGGCTCTGCAGATAATGTCATCTTGAAAATTGGTAAGGTGAGGAATGATTTGCAGCTGAAGCGTTACCATGATTGGTTATGGTTAGGCCAATCGCATCTTGATATTTCCTCTGCCTCTATGGATGCGGAAGGAGCAAATATATTTGCTCTCGAACGATTTGATTTCACAGCAGATTCTGGGGTCACCGAAGATGTATTTCACTTAAACAGTGCATTATCTTTGAAAAAATTGGTTGCTAACAATCAGTCTTATGGTCCAGGTATCTTGAAGTTAAGTATCACAAACCTGGAACCTGCAGCGCTGGCTAAGATTAATCAACAAGCATTGGATATGATGCAGAATAATAATGACCCTAATTTGGTCATGCTTGCATTGCTTGCTGAATTGCCGCGATTACTGACCAAAGGTCCTGTATTAGAGGTTTCTGAAATGACTTTACATGTGCCGCAGGGGAAGATTGAAGGCAACTTAAAAATAGTACTTCCCAAAAATGAGACCAATGATCTTAACCAAACCATGCAAAAAATGCATGGAGAAGGGCGATTTAAAGCGCCTATTGCAGTGATTAGAGAACTTATGGTGGCATCAATTAATAGTGATCTGGCCAACAAGACACAAACTACAGCAGATGGAACAACAACACCTCAGCCTGCAGCTATTCCAATGCCGGCATCAACTCCATCCACTTCAATGCCTGTGGCGACACCTGAAGATGCTCAGCAACAAACGGATAAAATTTTACAAAATCTGGTTAGCAAAGGGTTTTTAAAGATTGAGGGCAGAGATTATGTGCTTAACTTTAAGATAGAAAATCAACAGCTTATTGTGAATGGGCAGCCATTTAATTCAGCCATGCTGCAATGAATGGTTCCCATTCTAAATGTCTATACTTAGATATATTTTTAGCCTCATTCTTAATCAAATGAGGCTCAACCAGGTGTGAGATGTTTTTAAATTGTACTTTGTTGCAAAAACGAATACTGATTGTGTTAATGACTTCTGTATGGGTTAGTGTATGTCAGGCCCAATATGATCCTTGCCTGGGAAAATCTGTTTTTGTCATAGAAACGGCAACCGTTACGGAAAGTCAGAAACTGTTGCCAATGATTGCACCTTATCAAAAAATTGAGAGGGATGGAATAAAATACTATTGCGGTACGTTTAATGATTATCCTGTGATGCTGGTTCATACAGGAGTGGGCAAAGTATATGCTGCCGTAACGAATGCACTTTTAATTAGTACCTATCATCCCAGGTTTATTTTATTTGTGGGACTCGCAGGTCGATTGGATCCTACATTAAAATATGGAGATATCGTAATTGGTAGTGAGGTGTATCAGGTTGAGCATCTCAAAATGAGTATAGGAAGAACTAATAAAATAAATCCGAATACAGGGCTAGTCTATTCGCCACTATTACAACCTGAGGCAGAGGTTTTGCGATTTGTTCAAACGTTACCTGCTTTTAAAAATTTTTCCGTTGTCTATGGAAAAATTGCAACCACAGATGAATTCCCTGAAAGTAAAAAACTGATGAAAGAAATTATAAAATCTAATTCGCGTGCGATCGCAATGGAAGATTATGCTGTCATTGCAACTTGTCAGTTATTGGATACAAACTGTTTAACAGTCCGAGCTCTCAGCGATAACCCGTATAAAATTTTAACAATGCAAGATGAAAATAATTATCATATTGAGGAAAAAGAGCGATTACTGACAACTAACAATCTTACGCAATACGTGAGAATATTTTTGGAAACATGGTTAAAGCAACAGCAAAATGATAGGTGATAATCTTAGACATGTATTCTAATGTCAGATTTGGAATCTGACATTAGAAGCCATAGTCACAATCAATATAGAAGCTGTTGAGTCACAATAGCTGCAGCCCCTACAGCAATAGCTTGTACAGTGTAGCGACTGGGAAGATGTTCTTTAAAAAAACCATAATAAAAATCAGCCGCTGAAATGGAATCTCCTTTAAGGTCTTCCTCTATAAGCTCATCAGTATCTTCTTTAAGGTCTAACGATTCTTTTTCTGAGGGGGGTGCACATAAATTAGGCTTTACAGCGCTTTCCTGCTGTTGTTTTAACTGTTCTAACTTACTTTGAGTAAGTTGTTCCTGCGTATGTGCATATTCCTTTGTTATTTCCTCCAGTTGATTGTTTAATGCAAGGCGATACGTTTCCGCAGACTCATAAGGAGTAAATTCTTCTTTTAAGGCTATTTCACTTGTTGTGTATTGCTTTTGAATTGCTTTTAAATTTTCGATTTGCGGAACCCGATAAAGAAAAGAAATTAACCAATAATAAAATTTGGTAATAAAGAAGGTATTGCTCCAATGATGATTAAACTGAATATAATTCTCAGTGGTCATATGAAACGTGGTAAGCCTTTGGGAGAGGGAGTTTATTTTACTGATGACTTGATCTTTTTTCTCTGTTAATGCTTGTAGAGAATCTTCCAGTTTTTTTGTTGCATCAACTCCAACTGTCTCATCTGATGGGGTGACGTTATTTGCTGGGAGCTCAACGCTACATAGGCTTACCACTCTCGCTACATAGTCCTTGATTGACTCGCTGTCTGCTCTTGTTAATTGAGGTTCATCGAGGTCGATATGCTGGTTTTGACAATATTTTTTAATTTCCTCAAGCAATGCCATAGATTGCAATCGTGTTGTCACTTTTTTTTCATTAACACCATTAATGATTATTTGCTTAAACCAGGAGAAAGTAATCGATCCTTGATAACTAACATTGGCATAGGCTTTTAAATGTTGATAGTAAATGATTGCAAACATTAAACTTTCTTGCGTTGTTATCTTTGGTAAATAAAAAAAATACTTTTCTTCAGCAACGCTGAATGCTACTCGATGATGAAATAGTTTGGCTTTTTCATGCAGTTTATTCACTACTTGCTTGATTTCGGTAATTCCTAACTGTTCTATTCCTAAACCAATTTTTATCATGGCCTTTGCAGTTGAATGTTGTCTTAAGTATTCTTGATTTCCCGGTGATGCTGGAAGGTTAATGAGATAGTCTTGGAAGAGCTGCCAATAGGTTGTCATTGAAATCATAATAATCCCTTAAATATGAGTGTGACATTTCTAATGTAAATCGCTCTTCTAAAAAAAGCTATATTAAGTCCGTTTCGAGCAATACATAATCAATTAATGGCTTAACGTCATTCTTCAGATTTCACTCAAAGCTATGCCCGAGCGTGCAGAAGCTTAAATTAATGAGGGTATTCACTGCAGGAATCATTGAAATCTTTGAATTTAGAATCTGTTTTTCTTGTCTGGGATAGTATAGGCAACGAAATTCAGCTTTCATTGCCTATCGTTCTACAGTTTTTCAATGGTAATAAGCCAATCAGGGCCTGCATTAAGCTGATGCAATTTTGCAAAATTACCTTGATTGGTGGCAATAGCCAATTTGAGCAGACTATTTAAATAAAGCAAATTAGCGCCTTTTTCCGTATCACCAAAGGTATTATGGAAAGAAATAATATCAGAATATTTTTGTACTTGATTATGATAAATTTTTACCTGATAACGTCCTTTGGCTTTCATCCCGTATGCATTTATTAAATTTTCATCAATGTTTGTCCAAATGTTGCCATATTTAGGATCTAAAATAACAATAGTTCCGCGTAAAATATTATTTTCTATAACAGGTTTCTGATAAGGTATTTTTACAATAGGTTTATCTGATAAAGGTCCTACCTCTGCAAATGAAATTTCTCCTGCAGCCAATTTCGCGGCAGTATAGCCATAGACATCTCGACCAAAAAAGGTGTAAGAATTATTTGAACCTTTTAAACGATGTTTCCTTTCATCAATAAGACGAACTTCTTTAATGCCATAGGCATCATCGATTAATGTCAATGTTCCATTGTCAGGAGTCACAAAATAAAGTCCATTATTTGTTAGTGCCACCACAGAGCGACGTTGTGTTCCTACGCCTGGATCAACAACACTGACAAACACAGAGGCCTTCGGCCAATAGGGGGCTGCTTGATAAAGGCGATAGGAAGCCTCCCAAATATTATAAGCAGGAATGTCATGGGTTAAATCTGAAATAATCAGTGACTTATCAACGGAATAGATAACCCCTTTTACTTCACTAACGGCAGCGTCTTTGTAACCAAAGTCACTTTGAAATATCACAATACCGGATTTGGCAAAAACAGTCGATGAGAATAGAAGAAACAAAGTAAAATTTTTTAAAAAACGCTGTGTGAGGCCAGGCATTTGTACTACCTTTAAAGAGTGAACGATTATAAAACATATTATGTTTAATTTTTCTTGTCTAGTTGTTTATCTGGCTACAGGCAAAATTCTATTTTGATTATATAATGCTTAATTTGAGTCATTATCGTCCTAAATGGATTCCCGCCTTCGCGGGAATGACAAAAAGCTCAATTTATAAGGTATGATTATAAACCCACTCAAACAGGATGAGCTGGCCATCACATTGACAAACCTATCGTAATGGTTCCAAATTCTCTAACGTCGTAGGGATTAATTCAGAAATAGTTGGATGAATATGCACAGCATCTCTGATGAGGGTATAGGGTTTATCGGCATACATAACATCCAGGATAGAATGAATAAGCTCATCACCATTGACACCTAAGATTGCTGCGCCCAATATTTTTTGCGTGTCAGCATCAATCATTATTTTGATAAAACCAGTGGGTTCACCTTTTATGACGGCGCGTTTGATTTGCGTCATAGGACGTTTGGCTACGAGGGCATTATAACCTTTGCTTCGTATTTCTGCTTCGGTCATGCCGCAGCGTCCCAGAGCTGGATCAGTGTAGAGAGCATAAGCCAAAATACGATCACTCACTTTGCGTTGTAATCCTGCAAGTAAATTATCTGCAACGATTTGATAGTCATTATAGGCAGTATGAGTAAATGCACCTCGACCATTACATTCTCCTAACGCCCAAACATTCGGGACAGTGGTTGTTAGTTGATCATCCACCACAATCATGCCGCGCTGATCAATTTGAATATCAGTATTCTCCAAACCTAGATCGTCCGTATTCGCTTGACGACCAATAGCGATTAATACATGTGAACCATCAACTGTGGTCTTATTATTATTACAGCCAACATGTGCCGTAATACCTCTGGCAGAAGCTGAGAAAGACAAACAATTTGTATCAAGACGTACATCAATACCTGAATCTTGCATGATTTCAAGCACGGTATCGCAAACGTCAGCATCTTCTCGAGCGATTAGCCGAGATGCTTTTTCAATAATGGTAACTTTCGCACCAAAGCGACGGAAAATCTGGGCAAATTCCAGGCCGATATAGCTACCACCAACAATAATTAAATGCTCTGGAACGGTATCTAATTGTAAAATAGAGGAATTCGTCAAAAAATTAATCTGGTCTAATCCATCCATCGGGGGGATAAATGCACGAGCACCAACGTTAATAAAAATTTTTTCACCAATCAATCGCTCATCGTTAACTAACAGTGTGTGGTTACCCTCGAAAAAAGCATGTCCATGATAGACGGTAACATTTGGGGTACCTTTGAGCCATTGTTCCACACCATGGCTTGCTTTATTAACAATAGCATCTTTACGTGCCTTGACTTTTTTCATGTCCGTTTTAATGGAGCCACTAATCTCAATACCAAAATCGCTGGCGCGTTGGGCATGATAGGCAATTTCAGCGCTGGCAACCAACGTCTTGGTAGGAATGCAACCTGTATTAACACAGGTGCCGCCGAATTTATCGCGCTCAATAATAGCTACTTTTAAGCCTGAATTGGCAAGACGAACTGCTAATGAGGGACCTGCTTGACCTGCTCCCACAATAATGGCATCAAAATTTTTAGCCACAATACTCTCCTTGTATTATTAGCCAGGCACCTATTAAATTTATGGCCTGTCGCAATATAACGTTAAATAAAAGTAGTTGATCCCAGATTATAAGGTAGTTTAGGAAGTATAGACGCAACGCCCATTGTTGCGATTATTTGCATAATTCCTAAATCCCCTGTGGCTTTTCGGCCTATAGTTAAATGAATTTTAATTAATTGCGTTACTTTTTCTCTGTCATTTTGATAGATAACTTTTAAGGGTAAACTAATTTGCCATTGGTTGTCTGTGGCTTTCAGTAATTGTGGTTGTCCATCTAACTGGCTAGTCATTGTTAGCTTTTGGGTCTTGATGGCTTCAATATTACCTGATTTGTCTAGAGCGGCTTTAAATTCAAACCAACCATGTTCTGTATAACATGATTGCAATTTCTGCAACTGTGTATCGACTGATTCAGAATCAAAATTAAAAGATTGAATTGCAGCCTGCTTTGCCCAATTTAAAACAAGCATTTGATCAACCTTTGTTTCAATAGGAATTCTATAGTCACAATTAATGTCTGTTTGTTGAGGTTCAGGAGAAGAGGTGAGTGTAGTTTGTGTGTTTTGTAGCGCTTGAGGCGATGTGGCAGCTATTTGTATTTCAGGCGTTTTCGGTTGCATGGTTTGTAGCGATTCTTCTCGCTTAATTTGATTTGAATTTACGTTGTTTGAAGCTGTTGCTATTGTTGGAGACGTTTTTTCAACGGCACTTGCTTTAGCCATAATTGGTAGTTCAACATCACTGGTTTTCCATCCTATAGAAAAATTAATATTAACTAATTGTGTGATTTGATTTTTATTACTTTGGTATGCAATTTTTAGAGGTAGAGAGAGGTTCCATTGCTTAGCCTCTGCTTGTTGTGAATCTCGCCAATTACTTAGATTAGTTGCTGCCCTATTGGCAAACTTTTCTGTTGCAGCCTTAACTGCCACAGTTTCTTGCTCTGTAACCCAGGATTGCAAATTTAATATTGAGGCAGCTAAAGCCTGCAAATCCAATTCTGGGCTACCTTGTTGTAACCAGTTTAAAGTGAGTAGCTGTTCCATTTCAGCCATTTGCCCTAGAGGAATCGTGAGATGTTGGATGGGTGAGGTTTTTTGTGGAATTTCGTCGGTTTGCCGCATGGAGTAAGCAATGAGTCTTGTTGCATTAGGCTGTGGTTTTTTTTGCGGCGAATTTGCTTGTTGCTCAATATTAATATCGGGGAGAGAGTAGCGAGTAGTTTGAGGAAGCAATGATATAAAGAATGGCTCAATGATTTTGCGGGCAGCATCTCGAGTATCAATACTTTTTTGCGCCATAATTGAATAAGTGTTTTGCGCTGCATCTACCAATGATTTAAGTTTCAGAGATAAAGGGGCTTTGCGTGGTGTGACAATCATTTGCGCGATACCTAGATTCCCTGTAATTTTACGACCTACTGTTAAATAAATATTGAGAAAATGCACAACACCTTCGTTGTCATTTTGATAAAGAACTTTAATAGGCAAAGTAATTTTCCATTGATCATTGGTAGATTCGATAAGTTGCGCCTGACCATCCATCTGACTACTCACAATCAGATTTTGCTTTTTTATGATTTCCGTATTACCAGACTGAAGCAACGCAGTTTGAAACTTGCGCCAGCCACTTTCAGTGTAACAGGATTGTAATTTTTGTAATTGCTCTTCAAGAAGCGGGGCATTAAAAGAAAATGATTGTGTGACAGCGTGTTTTGCCCAGCTTAAGACAAAATCTTGCTCAATTTTTGCGGTTTCAACAGGAATATTATAGTTACAATTCATTTTATGGGGATCTTGTTGTCCTGAAGAGGCTTGCATAGCGGCTAAAGCTTCGAGAGCAACAGACGGGGGATCCATTTCTTCCTTGGTTTCTGTTTGCTCTACAGCAGCAGATGATGTAGTGTCCGTGTTAGCAGTATCTGGAACTTGTAAAGCCTGTGCATGGATGCAGATTAAATTAAACAATGCACCGCAAAGAAGATTTTTTTTCATGAAACAAATCCCTGTACCCATAATAGATATCTAATAATTTTGTGATAATAATTATGATTCGTCTAGAGGTAAGTTTTAGGGGTTTAAAATAAAAAAGATAATTTACTTCAAGTGGTTATGATTTTTAGAGGACTAGAATAAAATATCCCGTAAGCGTTGCTGCTTACGGGATATGATTAAATGCTTCTCTGCGTTATTTCTTATGAGTGGGTCTGGTTGAAAGTGGTGATGGATTAAAAGGCTCCAGATCATGTTCTTGTTCGTCTTCCATCCCAATAACTTTTGCCTCACTATTCTTAGAAGGCGTTGGTTTTGTTGCAAGTGGACTAGGATTAAAATTTGATTCCTCTTTTGGGCGAGGTGTTGGACTAGGTAATAAATTGTGTCCTAAACGTTGAACAAATGCATCATATAATTCTACGGTGGGCAAAGTAATTCGTACGGAAAGTATATTGCCATCATCGTCGTGCTCAATGAAAAAGCATTTGGAATCGATGCCATTTTCTTTTTTAAATTCTTCTAACTCTTCCAAGATAGCATGAATATATTTTTTTAATTCAATTTTCTCTTCAATAGTCAACTTGTCAGGATCACATTGCAATTCAATAGTTAACGTCCGTTGTTCTCTATCAAAGTCCACTGTTAATTTATTTTTTAATAATTCTTCTATGACTGCCGCATTAAACCGTGCGTTTAATTGAGGTGTATCGCTGCCTACTATTTCACCCCAGTAATCTTCCGTTGGTTCCCCAGTAAATTCTTCAGTTGTTTCGGATGTAAGCATGGAACTATCTTTGGCTTTTTTGTTTTCCCTATCCTCATCGGTGTGGCCGCCGGCACTACCACCGCCACCACCACCGCCTCCACCACCACCCCCGTGACCCGGGCAGCGACGGTTCGGCGCTACTTCCTGAAAGCAGATTTTACAACGAGTGCGCGCCGACTCAAGGGCAGCTTCCTCCCTTTCCTTTTCTTTTTTTTGCCTTTCCTGGAGTTTTAGAGGATCTAATAGTGATGTATTGTGAGGCTTATTTGTGTCCATAGTTTGTCCAGTAAAAAGAAATTTATCCATATCATATAAATGTTTAATTTATTTTGTGAAAAGAGGTTTAAATATTTACAATCTCTTAACAAAATTTAAACAGTAGACAGGCATTATAGGAGCTGGTGGTTTACTAAAAAGTCATGGGCAACTTTCTGTGGAGTTATTTTTTTGACATCCACGAGATAATTTAAATGCTGCATTGTTTTATTATTAATTATTCCAAGCAATGGCTGTAATATAGAGATTATTTGCGGATATTTTTTAAGAATAGTATTACGAATTACAGGGGCTGCATAGTATGGTGGATAGAAGTGCGCATTGTCTTTAAGCATGCGTAAATGAAATTCAGCAATTCGACCATCGGTTGTAAAGGCCTCGATAACTTGAACGTTATTATTTTGAATCGCTTGATAAACAAGGTCAGGTTGCATTTGCACAATTTTTTTAAAATCAAGACGATAGGCTTGGCTCAAACCAGGTAAGCCATCAGGACGTTTGATAAATTCAGCTGGGGCAGCCAGGGTCAGTTGATTGGCAATCTGCGCTAAATCGCTTAAGTTAACTAGATGATGGACTTGAGCAAATTTTTCTGTAACTGCTAATGATTCAGCATTATTAAATCCGAAGGGGGCTAACCACACGAGGTCAAAATCTTTAAGATAAGCGTCGCGAACAAATTGATAAGTTTGTCCTGGATTTTTAATTTGACTTTGTCTTAATACAACCAGATAAGCTGTTCCAGTATATTCGGGATAAAGATCGATTTGTCCTGCAAGCAAAGCATTCTGCAATATAGTCGTTGTGCCGATATTGAATTTCTTGATAACTTTTATATCAGATTTTGCTTCAATCAACTCGGCCATTAAATGACCTAAAATATATTGTTCAGTAAAATTTTTGGTGCCGATTACAATTGAATTTTTAGTATTGTGAAAAGACGCGAACAGATAATGGGTTATTATCATAAGCAAGGCAGTAACGATAATACCCACTAGAATAATTTTCATTTTTTTAAAGCGAAGGTTTAAACGCTGGCGATGTGAGAGCAAAAGCGTCATTGTTGCAATGACATAGTCAATCGTTAGAGCAAGTAAGGCTGTAGGAATCGCACCCAATAAAATAAGGTTCGAATCATCTAGCGATAAGCCTTGTGTAATAAAATCGCCTAAACCACCCGCACCAACAAAGGCAGCAATCGTTGTAATGCTAATTGTCAGGGCCATAGAAATTCGAATACCACTCATAATGACAGGAAGTGCCAATGGAAGTTCAATAATGTATAGGCGTTGCCAACGTGTAAAACCAAGACTATTAGCTACCTCAAGATACGTAGGTGAAACGCCTTTTAAGCCAGTATAAGTATTACTTGTTATAGGTAATAACGCATAAATAATGAGAGCAATTAAGGTTGGTTTTAATCCTATTCCCACAAAAGGGATTAAAAAGCCAAGCAAGGCAATACTTGGGATTGTTTGCAATATATTCGTTGTTCCAAGTACAACGTTTTTTAACTTCGGTAAGCGAGTAATTAGAATTCCTAAACTAATACCAAAAATAATCGCTATGACCATGGCGCAGATAGCAATAGAAATATGCTCGCTTAATTTTGTCTGTAATTCAGGCAGATGAGATTTTATAAAGTCCCAGGCGCTCATATTAATCGCTTTTCTTATTGTTAAGTAATTGGCTTACGAATTCGCTAGCAGGATGGGCTAAAACCTCTTCTGTTGTACCAACTTGTTCAAGACCACCATCATGTATAACGGCAATTCGGTCTGCTAAACGAAAGGCTTCATTAATATCATGTGTTACAAAAATAATTGTTTTCTTAAGCTTTTTCTTTAATTCAATGACTTCGTTTTGTAAGGATTCACGCGTAATGGCATCTAATGCGGCAAAGGGCTCATCCATCAAAATATACTTAGGATTAGTTGCCAGAGCACGTGCTACGCCTATGCGCTGCTGTTCTCCTCCCGACAATTCATCAGGATAACGGTTAAAATATTTTTCTGGTTCCAGATTAACTAAATGTAATAGTTCATTAACACGTTTAATGCGTTGTTCTTTAGGAATTTTCATTAAGTGCATAATAATGGCTATATTAGTACCTACCGTCATATGAGGAAAAAGGCCAATATGTTGAAATACAAATCCCATTGAGCGACGCAATTGCACTTTGGGATAGGTTTGTATTAGTTGGCCGTCTATTTCTATTGTGCCTGTAGTCGGTTTAAGAGAATGATTAATCAGCTTAAGTAAGGTTGATTTTCCTCCACCCGAGGAGCCTACTAATACTAATGTTTCACCATCCATAATGGAAAGATTAATATTTCGTACGGAATAAGATGCTTTATCATCAAAGGATTTGGAAACATTATATAGTGTGATCATGACTAATTACATCATCGTAAAAAGACATTCACCAGCATAACATTCGGTTGAATTTTATGAAATTGAAAATTTAGATTAATAGAAGAACAACGATCGTCGGCCAAACATAGACTTTACATCACTATTTTTTTTAGTCGTTGTGCATCCTGTGGCGCACAGCATTTCTCGTCATTGTCAAAATAACAATAAATTGCTTTTCCATTATTCTGCCAATCACTAATCTTCTTGGCATATTCTAATAAGGTTTGATCTTCGTAGGCTCCCTGATAGGGTTTTAAATTAGGACCATGCATACGAATGTATATAAAAGGACTTGTTACAATTTGTGGTGATTGATAAGTTTTGAAATCATAAAAGCAAAGTGCCATCTGGTGTGTATCTAACAATTCATAGAGAGACTCGCAAAACCAGCTTTTATGACGAAACTCGAACGTATAAGCGTATTGATGAGGTAAGTTTTCAATAAATTTTTGTAAACACGGAAGATCAATAGGCCAATAAGGGGGAAACTGAAATAAAATGGGTCCTAGTTTTTCTTCAAAATGACTAAAAGCATCGAGAAGTCTTGCAACACTATCGGTTGTATCCTGTAGTTTTTTCATATGTGTAATATAACGATTCGCTTTGCACGAAAAGATAAAATTTTTTGGCGTTAATTCTAGCCATTTCTTGATATTTTTCTCTTTAGGTATCTGATAAAAACTATTGTTAAGTTCTACCGAATTAAATATTTCGGCATAGTAAGGTAATGTTTGGGTTTGTTTGATTTTTTCTGGATAAAAATTACCTATCCAACCTGAGTAGACCCAACCTGATGTCCCTATGCAAATTTGGTTTTTAGGCATGTGAATATCCTTACAAATTTATTGCTGTCTATTTTTAAATATAGCAATGGCTTTAAGTCCATCGTAATTAATTTTAAAGCTTGTAAAGTTTTATAAAAATTTTAAAAAAATGATGATTGCAAAAGAATTGCGATAGGGTTTCTATTATTAATATCCTATTTTACTTACTTTACTTAATGTTTCTATAAGCCTTCTTGGTTAGAATACCGCGCCATTAGATCTTAAAAAAAATTAAGATGAAAAAAAAAATAGAAGATGTAATTAACAATAATGACGAAATTCCAATACCAAAATCCATCACGAAGAAAAAACCTTCTCGCAACAACTTACCCCTAAAGCGTTCAGCTTCCCAACATGTAAAATTTGCACGAAAAATGCATGAAATTGGTTGCATTTATGCTCTTTATGGAATATTGGATGCAGAGATTAGTACTTATGGCAGCATGCGTTATTTTTTTGATGTTTTATTCGCTGGCCAATCATCCAGTCAATTAATTCATAATTGGTTATTGACACCTACAGGTGTTGCCGTTGCACTTATTGAGTCAACGGTTTTTGTGAGTTTATCGCTGCTTAACAGTACAAAAGATGACGATACTAAAAGTGCATTTAGACAGACGGTCTCATCATTTTGGCCCTACTGCCGTAGTGCTATTAGTGAATTAAAAAAGACAAATAGAGGGGTCGGTAATACACTAAAAATAGCTACTTTTTTTAGTGCGCAAAATTTAAATCACCTGGTAATGCCGCTTGGTTTAACATTTGGTGCAGTATCTGTACTAAATCGCATCTGGTATCAGCAGATGCATAACCGCCGAAAAGAAATGAAGAAGAGACTAACGACGCTTCTACAAGAAATTTCTGAACTCAACCCAACCTCATTTGGTGATAATGACCAGTGTCTGAATCTTGAAATATACTATAACCAAATTGAAGATCAATCACTTGTCGAACAAAAAAGTGCCTATTTATCCGCCGCCTATACGGGTCTTGCGGAAGGCTTGGCGTTCTATGTGGGGATCCTGACTTTTGTTTCGGTGACTTCCTCGGCGTTTATTCCCATGGTAACTTGCTGTGTAGCTTTTGCAATGATTTCTATTGCTACACGTATCTACGAAGAGTATGAGCATCAACGCAGTCTGGCAGTCGATCGCCTACTCATTCAATTGCGTTTAAAACAAAAAGAAATAGAAACGTTAGATATTGTAGCTGGGAATATGGATATTAATAATCAATATGAATATATTTTCGGGGAAATTATTGAGCTTAGTAAACAGCTTGACGCCAAAGCAATTTCTAGCTTTAACAAAACATTAAAGGGATTGAAAGAAGGCTTACGACTCTATGCGTTTGTTAATAAAATAATTCTTGGTGCTACTGTATTTTTTAGTACTGTACCTGCTGCTTTGTTGATTGGTAGTATCGTTGCCGGAATTTTAATTCTCTTGGCTACGACAATAAAGTCAGTGCTTAAACAATCTAAACCAGTCGAGCAGCCACTAAATTATGTCGTGCCGGCATTCAGTGATTATCCTCAGGAACACGTGAGTCAATTAGTAGACAGGTTAATTCAAGTTCATGTTTCTGCAAGTATTGAAAAACCGTCTTCTTTTCGCGCTTGGTTTGAAGTGACATGGAGTTTTTTCTCTGGTTTGGATAAAGGGCGAAAAAGCATAGGTTACCTGCTAATGTTGGCTTTGATTGAAATGAGCTTGCATGATAATTATCAGGATTCACCAACAGTGATAAACGTGTCTATTGCGGTGGGCATGGTTAGTTCTTTAATTTTTGCCTTGCGTGCTCACACCTTAAATTTTGGGACACACTCAGAAAAAGAAGAGATGGAAACAAGAGAGCCCAGTAAATCTCAAGTGCTTATGCCTCTATAAATGATAAGAATTTTAAAAATAACCTCTTGGCTATTGTCTATTTTTTATTTAATCATAATAATCAAAGCATTAAGGATTAATTAAAGCGTTTTAGCAAGGCAAGGAGGCTCTAAAGTGCATTCCCTTTATTACTTAAGTGCAACTCAAATTATTGAATTAATTAAAACTAAACAAGTTTCCGCAGAGGAGATTATGCGGGCTCATCTAGACAGGATTGATAACATTAATCCTTCAATCAATGCATTGACGCAACGGGTTAATCACGAGAAATGTATTGATGAGGCTCGTCAAACCGACGCGCTTATTGCCAATAAAAAACCTCTAAAAAAATTAGCCGGTCTTCCCATTGCTATAAAAGACGCTTTAAAAATAAAAGGGCTAATTTGTTCGGCTGCGTCTCCTGGTTGGTATAAGGCTGGGGTAGCGTCTGAAAATGCGACAATTGTTAATCGTTTGCAAAACGAAGGTGCCATTATTGTTGGATTGACTAATGTGCCAGAGATGTGTCGTGGCGGTGATTCGGACAATCTCATTTATGGTCGTACAAATAATCCTTACGATCTCAGCAAAACGTCGGGTGGAAGTAGTGGTGGATCGGCAGCTTTGATAGCTGCTGGCGGTGTGTCTTTAGCCATTGGTTCGGATGGTGGTGGTAGTATCGTTCAACCCTCTCATTGTACTGGCATTGCAGCGTTAAAACCAACTCATGGTCGTATCCCGCCAACTGGTTCTATCGGGGGAGATGCTTGGGGTATGATTAGCTCGATGATTAGTTATGGCCCTATGGCTCGCTCGGTTAAAGATCTTCTTCTTGGATTAACTGTTATTGCTGGTCCGGATGATTGTCATCCTTATACGCCTCCTGTAGATATCTTATCTGCTGTTCCGCTTGAGCAACTTCGTATTGCTTATTTTACTGAAAATGGTTTTACTCCAGTGAATGAGGAGATTCAAAAGACAGTGAGGGAGGCGGCTCTTTCTCTACAGTCTGATGTACATTCAGTAACAGAAGACCGTCCTTTTTGCATAGGTGAGGCGTTTAATCTCCATTGGGATTTATTTCTTGGTGGCGACAGGGGATTAGGTTTTAAAACACTCCTACATAACCTTGGTGTCGATAAATTTTCATGGGAATTACAGGAATTTGTTCGTCAAGCGGAACTTTGTGAATTGTCAGTAATGGAATTAAATGAGCGAATGGTTGCTATTGATCGTTTCCGCTCAGAAATGCTTTTTTTCATGAAAAATTATGATGTGTTAATAAGTCCCGTATTCCCCACAGTTGCCAAAAAACATGGTATCGGTATCAAGGAAATTAGTGATTTTTCCTATGCAATGGCGCACAATTTAACCGGCTGGCCAACTGCCGTGGTACGTTGTGGCACCTCTTTTGATGGTTTGCCTATTGGAGTACAAGTGGCTGCCCGACCCTGGAGGGATACTAATGCTTTAGCGATTGCTGAACGTTTAGAACAAATTCATGGTGGCTGGCGTGCACCACTAATGTAAGGGAAATGGTATGACAAAAACTCAAAAGACGGTGGACTTGGGAAGTGGGATAAGATGGGGAGTAATTCTACTCTATTTTCTGGCTACTTTGTTTTCTGCTGTTTGGCATGGCCCGCTTGCTGTTGTTGCTCTACCTATAATTCTTGTTTTTTCCATTTTTATCGCCGTATGTTTACATGGTAAGGAACGTTACGGCATTAAAAATTTAATAATTTTCTTTATCATTACCTGGTTAGTCAGTCATTTTTTTGAGGCTTTAAGTATTCAAACAGGATTCCCGTTTGGTCATTATTATTATGACAAACTGGTTGGTCCAAGGTTATTTCAAGTACCGATTGTTATTATGTTCGCTTACTTTGGTACAGGATACGCTTCGTGGATTTTGGCTCATATACTTCTTGGCCAGTATGGTGCACGACTAGCAGGGAAGCAAATTTTTCTGGTGCCCTTTATAGCAGCATTCATAATGGTAATGTGGGATGTTTGTATGGACCCTCTGGCTTCAACCGTTTATTCTCTCTGGGTATGGCAAGGTGGTGGCAAATATTTTGGCGTCCCTTTACAAAATTATTTTGGTTGGTTTTTGGTTGTTTATATTATCTATCAACTTTTTGCATTCTATATTGCAAAATATGATGTCGTCAGAAAAGAAAAACAAGCGTTGTTTTCTTCTAAAAATTTTTGGCGGGAAGCGGTAACGATTTATGGAATCCAAGGTCTTACCCAATTAGTTGATCCTTTTGGTGCTTCAAATTATATGGAAATATACGGTTCAATGGCATTACTCACTATATTTACAATGATGTTTGTGACCTTGCTTTCTTTTATCAAAATTCAGCAAATAAATGAATTTGAATTAAATACACTGGCTAAGCGCTGATAGAATACGCGGATAAGGAGTTGTAATGTATATGATCCTTCCCGCCTGCGCGGGAAGGGGTCAAATGTTGCATTATATAATTAATGTATGATTTTCTCCGAGTTTTAGCAGGATTATTTGACAAACACGTTTTCAGGTTGGTCGAAATTATAAATTAAGCCAAAGCCTACTTGAGCTGTGTTAGGTGTGATTTTTGTTTTTTTATAAACCATGCCAAAGGGTTCAACTACACTACCGGTTATGCTTTGATAATTGATTTGGCTATAGTCCATCATAAGAGTCAAACGTGGGGTTAGAGCATGTCTGATACCTAAGCCATAGCGAATGCCACTACGGTTTTTGGTCGCGCTACGTATAGTTGGGTCGGATTCAGAAATTTTTAATCGTCCATTTGCATAACCTATGCGACCGTAAAATAAAGTGGACTCGGAGAGAAAATACCCGGGTAGTAAACTTATCCCCTCGCTATGTTTTATGGTGAAATAAGTTTTCGCAAAAGTTGAATGGATATATTCATCATTAGTGAGTTGATACTTTACAGAGCTAAGATTGCCATTGACTTCGCCGGCCAAATAATATTGGTTATATTTGTAACCGTAACCTGCAAAAATGGAACCAAAAACTCCCACTCCGGAAAAACGATTTTTATCAACCACACTAAACGACCCTTGAGCTGCTGTAGTGCCGGGACTCGGATTTACATCGACACGTCTGACAAAGGCTTTTTGGACAAAATGAGCGCCTTCTGGGCCGACACTTGCACCGGCATAAAAGCCAGAAAAACAGGGGGTAGCTACCAAAAAAGAGGTGAGACCAACCAAGCAAATTTTCCCTAACATACTCTTCCTTAAATAAATTTAGCAATCGATTGTATGCAAGAAAAAATAGCAGATCAATGGTTAAGTGCTGGAAGATAAGATTAGGTTAGCGAATCATTTCTTTATAATAAGGCGGCCTGATTGTAGAGCAATTTATTAGTAATTTTTTAAACTTACTGAATGTGTATTTGTTTTCTCTAAAATTAGTTCAGTAATTTGCTGACTTAACCTGTGACGTAAAATGTCTTTTTTGTCAAAGTTTAGAAAACTAACGCCATTGAAGAGTTCTTGATATATCTCATGCTCATCGCTTAGCGTACAGGTACACACCCCATTGAGCTCTTGTAACCTCTGACACATCGATTTTAATCGTAGATTATTTTCTTCAAGCGGTAAAAGATTATGAAGTTCGGCATCAAATTTTGCTGCTGTGGAGTAAGTTGCTAACAATAACAACGTATCAAAAACTTCATGGCGATGAGCTTTTTCAATTGGTTCCTCTGTTTTATCAAAAAAGCAGCGCATTTCATCGATAAATTGATTATATTGTACTCGGTAAATAGTTATTTTTTCTTTGACTCTCATGCATTTCTCCCTACAAAAGAGACTATGCTTAGGCACAGCTGAATTTTTTAATTTTATCTAACCCATCTTGCTTCATAAATTTATGCAAGCGTTGTTTGTATACTCTTTTTCTCTTCAGGTAAGGACTCTAGTAATTTATCAACTAACAAGTCAACCTTATTATCATGGAGCAGGCATTGCTTATGGACTTCTTTAAGTGTGCCATAATGCCCATAAAGTAAAATCATTTTCAGTAAATTATTTTCCAGTTTTGAAGATTCAGACAATTTTGTCTTAAGCTGAGAAAAATCTAAAATATTCATAATAATAGTGCCATTTGTTCCTTTTTCTACGGTCAAGTAAGGAACATTATTCTGACCATTCAGGATAACTTTATAACCGAAGTCCATGACAGTAAATAATGAGTCAATTTGAAACTCAGCATTTTTTAGTTTTTTGAAAAAAAGGCTATCGTCGCTTTTAGCACCGATATTGACTCGTGATTTATTAAAAAAAGAAGCTAGCCTTAGTAACGCTCCATTATCATTACAAATTGTTATAGATTTTGTTCCATGGGTGTCAACAGTTGCTATTAAAGGAGGTATTGCACCGCGTGGAATATTCGTATCGTAGAAGGCAATTCTGGTGTCTGGGGCACAGTACTTTATTAAATTGAGACTCGCCGTTTTGTGCATTTCGAGTAAACTATTGGTGTTGACGTAACGACCTTTATCAGCTGAGCCAGCATCTTCACTGAGAGCTCGTTCATAAGACCGCCTAACCACTTTTGCCATGTCATCAAGACAGGCACAGACGATAATGGAATTTTTATTTTTTTCTACCAGTGCTCGTTGTGAGGGCTTATAAGTTACCGCATCGACAATGACATTAGCTCTTTCAGATTTTTTTGCCGCCATGCGCATTTCAACAAGCTCACTAATTAAAAACGCGGAATCTTGGGTACGGATAAAAACTTGCTCAATTTCTTGTTTTTCAAAACGTTCAGTGAATGGCAGATGGATTCCTCGATAATCATCGGTGGCTAAAGAAACATAATCTTTTCTATCTTCATGCGAAATATATTGGCTTGAAATGGTACTTTTACCACTGGCTGCCGGTCCTAAAAAAACAAAATCTCGGTTATCGGCAAGCGGGTGTACTGTTTTTTTCTTGATTTTGAATAATTGAGCATGCTCATCTAGATACTTATCAAGGAATTCTGACATTAATTGGTTTGTCATCTGTTTCCTTATTATATTTTTTTCAATTTCTAAACAAGAAGCTAAATAATGAAGGTAGGTCTGAGAATTTTCTTCGAGTGCAGGATATAATTCTGTCATTTTAAGTTTGGCTTTATGCAAACATTGTTGGTAGGAACCTTGTTTCTCCAAAATGTCAAAAGCTTGTAGTATCTTTTGTTCGATAGTTATAAGCTCAAGCACATGCTTTTCATAAATTGAATCATGCAGGGATTTCGCTAACTCATTGACGTCTTCTATATCCACACGGTATTCAGTAATCAAGCACGCGGCAATGTTAAGAAAAAGTGCTGTTTCTGGTTTAGGTGCCAATACATCAGTTAGCCATTCAGCTTTTGCAATTTTAGCGTGCATTAACTGCTCGCTTATATTTCCCCACATAAATCCAGGTTGTAATATACGATTATGCGCTTCTTGTAATTTTCTTTCTTGCTCACTCCAGCCACTAAAATTTTTAAGTGTCAGAATATGCCGCATATTATAATGTCTATTCGCCTCAGCTTTGACTTCAGCCAATTTTCCAGGAATATATTTAAATGGTGATTTGGGAAGGACGTCGGACTCTTCGTCATGAGAAACAGTTTTTGTGGTTGTAAGAAGGTTATCCAGATGTAACCGTTTATAGCCGTCAGTAGTCTGGCTGCGCCTTATTCTCACACTACCTGATTGGTTAGTAATCTCATTTGATGTTGAAGTCGTTTTATGTGATTGAAGAATTTCTATTAATGACTTGCGGGTATGTGCTCGAGGTGTTTCCTGTTCTTGAGGAACTGGCAATTTAACCGTGCCTGCATAATTAGGATTATGCTTTATATTATAAAACTCAAGACCTGCTAAAATTACTTTTTTTGTTAAGTCGTTGACACCGTGGATTTCACCTGTCAGGTTTCCAGGAATTACATCGAGAATAGTATTATTTTTATCATAAAGAATGGTCATCACATAATCACTGGGGTGGATATGTGTATAAGCAGTCTCACTAAGCTTATTTTTTCCCATAGGATCCAAATAGGGATGTAGATTAATTCCTTTTTTGCCACGCAAAATGTAGAGGATTTTAATATCCTTATCGCCACCGTATTGCAAGGCAATATCAAATCTATCAGTGGCTGCTCTTGTCCCATCTGCCCCGGTAGTAGCAAATAAAGTCGCTGCGGTGCCAGAGCGGACCTCGTGTTTTTTAATATTATTTTCTTGTCCGCTTAACAAATGGCTGTCTGCGGAAAATTCGCCACTTTTGGTGATTTTTTTGGCAAGTAACTGGGTTTCTTCCAATGTATCGGTTAAATTACCCCCGCGGAAGGTAACAGGTGCTTGATGAGGGGTTAAATTATCATTTTCGTAACTACGGAGGGTGTAATAATGATGGGTATTAGCCTTTAATTGCGTGGTAATATGTTTTTTCATCGAATCTCTGAATACCACGGTGGTAGGTATGCTCTTACCATCTTTGTCAGTAAGTAATTGAGTCAGCTTTTTTTTATTTGCTTCTCGTACGAAAAAAAACTTCTGCCCTCCCATTAAGGCATTAATGACTTCAAGAAGATCTATCTTCCATGCCTTAGATTGATCCGTTTGATCAGTGACATATTGAATTACTTTATCATAGGTTGAATTAAATATTATTTTCCTGACAAACTCAGCGAAATTTCCTGCTGTAGAAGGGAGTGATTCGCCTGGTTTTAGTAAAGGTGTTTTAGAGTAGTAGGTTTTTATTTCATTTAGAAATAGGATTAATTGACTTATTTTTTGATCTAATTCGCTATCTTTTTCCTGAGAATCTGCATCGAGCGATGCAATGAGAGCGACTATTTCCTTCATCAATGTAGCTACGGCGTTCACTGAGCTAAATATCTCATCATCAATGACTTCTTTAACTTGATTACTGAATTGATCCAGTTCACTGTAATAACGCTGACAAGCATTGTTGGCTATATGATCTTTAAATCGGGATAAATTACCTTGCTGTAACCAATGGTAAATACAAAATGTATGCTCTTCATCTTTCACCAAATCTAGCGAAGGTAAGTGAGATAAAAATAAATCATGTTGATATTCGCCAGAAAGGTAGGCTATTGCCTTATTTTTTAGCGATGAAGTGCTATCAAGAGCAACATCGCTCGTATGCCCTCTTTTTGCTGTAATCTGCAGCATGACGGGTAAAATAGCTCTTAATTCTTCTTCACAAGTATATTGATCAAAGGCAAAACCAGCCTGGTCTGATTGGATTGTATCAGTTACTTCGCGCCCATCAGGCGTTATTACTGTGTAATGCAGTGTGCCCTCTATTATTTTTGTATATAAAGTATTTTTTTTCAGTACAGTGTCGGATGAGTTGAAGGCAAGCCCATAACTAATTGCTGCCAAAAAATCGGATAATGATTTTTTACTAATTGTTGCTGGTGAGTGTAGATGATCCTCTTTATTTCTGGCTTGATTAAATTCATTGGCGAGACTTTCCATGAAAGACTTTAAGAATTTATCGTACAAAGGGTTATTGGCTAAAAAAACCAGTAGTTGTTGAAAATCATCATGATCTTTAATTTTGGCAAAATTTGGAAAATTTTTGCTTAGTTTTTTTTGCTGAAGCAAAAATTCACTATAAACAGCATCGAATTGTTCAATGGTTGTTATCCCGGCCGATTTTAATACTTCAAGACTAAGTGTGGTTGTTTGGTTATTGGTAAGATGCAAAGCCAATTTTTGCGTGAATAACAAATAATCTGAATTACTATTGAGTATTGCAAGGATTTTATCCAAAACAATGTTATTAAATTGCTGGTTGGAATTGAAATTACCAAGCACTTCCTTTTTAATGAAAATTCCTTGCTTCTCTGCATCCTGAATAATAACAAGAGCCACTTCTGGAGCAATATTATCCCATTGATAATCTCTTCCTTGATTTGTTTTCTGATAAGAATAGCTTGTTGCCGATAATTCAAGCGCCTGACGGAGTGTGCGGTGATATTCATGCCGTTGAAGATCTAAATTAGGTTTGACACCAAAATTAATGCGCTTCGTAGTATATAAAAACGGCATTGTTAGACCCGGAAAATGGAAGAGTTTTATTTGTTAATAATTAGCACATATAGATTAATATTTTATTAAGAGGGGCGTGGGAACTAAAATAATTTTATATAAGACGTTTATTAAGTTGGAGTATTCTCTAAAGAGAACACTCCAATCTAGATGCTGATAATTAGCCATTGCCAGCTTGCAATGATATTTATTTTTTGAATTTTATTCACAAGCCGTATTTCTTCAGTATTCCTTAATCTTTGCTCGTTATAATTTTGTCCATTTAGTACATGCTAATAGCATAATCAAAAAGTAGGTCAATTTATGCCAGAGACAAACAAACAAAAAACTCCGCAGGATAATCAAGGTGAAGGTCCGACTGTAAAAAACCAAGAGACTCCATTTTCACAGAAACCGGATGACCATCCTTATGTTCTTACCTTCGTTAAATTTTTGGGGCAAGGATGGGATCACAGTGCCACTATACTTGGTAAAAAAGAATCTGTTTCCAGTGATAATTACTTTAGTATTTACCCTAAAAGGGAGCCGTTGCCCAGTTTAGGTGATCCAGACGATGGAATCGCAAATATGCGGGTAATTTTTTTTAACGCAAAAAGAATGCTATATACTGACATGGATCTTGAAACACCAGAGGAACTTGAAAAATATCCCCATGAGCTAACCGAAGTACCAGTAACCAAAGAGCAATTTGACAAAGCGAGTGAAGTTGCCAGAAAAGAAAAAGAAAAGGCCGCAAAAGGCCATCGAAAGTATTCTGTTTTTGCAACAAAAAATACATACTCCTGCGCAGGACACCAGTCTCTCTTGTTAGAGAGCATCGCTACCCCTGAAGAAAAAACGAAGTTTGCTGCAACTGGGAAAATATGGCCTACTCATTCATTTGAAAATGCTAAAAAAATATCAGCTAGCCGTAAAAATCTGGAGCCAAAAGAAGCTCAACAAGATTTATTATCAAATTACCAGATTAAGTCATCAATCCAGGGATTTTTTAGTATGAAAACTATAATGGGGCAGTTTTTACAAGCCCATCAGGAAAGACGAGAGCGTTTTGGTTTTGGCAAAACGTCAACTTCTTTATAATATAATTGGTTTCGCTGTCATAAGGGACAGCGAAAATGTAAATTATGGCTATCAGGATGGAGTACAGCAATCTCTATAATCCAAACCATTAAAAATAGGTTAATCGTTCGACTTCCATGTTATCCTTAATAGTCCCTTTTTTAGAGGCCTCAGTTAACTTTTTCGGTTGAGCAAATAAGCCTTCCTTAATTGGTGCTTGTATTGATGGTTGAGAGCATTGCTGTCGTGCTTTGCCTACTCTTTCTGCTCGCTGGAAATGAGATTGTGGCCATACGGCAATATTTTCAAAAAAGTTACGTTTAGCTAATGTTGCTTCGGGGGTATTTTCGGTGATTGCCTCCAAGACTTCTTGAGAGCTTTCCCCACAAGATCTTCCCAGGATTCGGAAAACGGAATAGTAGCTTGATCCATTTTTTCCCTCAGCAATTTGTTGGGTAATGCAGCGTTGTGCCTTTTCAAATTGCTCTTTGCTAACCGGAACCTCCACAGAAGAATACTCGTATTGACTTAATTCTTTTTCTTGCTCCCCAAAAGCCATATTTATTGCAACCATGGGCTTAATAATGTTCCGCCATAGTTCCAAGGCCTTTGTGGCATTGTCATCAGGATCATGAAATTCATTACTAACTGGTGGGTTAAAATGAGTGATGGGGTGTGCACTTAAATAAGTCTCTGCCTCGACTGCGCTGTGGGACCAAAGGGTATCACTTTTAAAGTTATAAAAAATAACTTTATAGGACGAGGGAGAGGAGGTTACTTCCGTTTTTGCTTTCATAGATATTCTCCGAAGATCTTATCTATTTTACAAGGAAGACTTTTTTTAGCAATAAAAAAGGATAAAAATTTATCTTTATGATAATTAATAGATCGAATTTAACCTCTGAGCTTGCTTTATTGAAGCTCATGGCTTTACAAGATAATAGGTTTAGTAAGCAGATTGTACTTAGCTTTTTTCAATTTAATAAATAATAATGACAAAATTGATAACAAGGAAACCGCTATTAAATACAATGCCGGAGTAGTAATCCCACCAGTATAGTAGATGAAAGATAATGAAATAAAAGGTGTTAAACCTCCAAAAAAGGCAAAGCCTAAGTTATAACTTATTGCGATTCCACTGTAACGAACTTTTGTCGGAAATAATTCACTTAAAAGTCGGGGAATTGTGCCAGCGGAAAGTCCTAACAGGATTGAGCTGCTAAGCAAGGCAATGAAGTAAAGCTGGGGATAATAAGCATAGATAACAAAGATGGGGTAAGCTAATAAAGCTGCCAGCAACGTTAGAAGAATTAGCAATTTACTTTGCTTACTGTCCGCTACATAGCCAAAAAAGATGCTTAGGCTTGAGCCCAGAGCAATCGCTGCTGTGCGTTGCCAGATATAGGTATTGGCTGGTAAATGTAAAACTTCGGTAAAATAAGCTGGGATAAATAAAAATAGGGAGGTAACAATGACGGCACAAAGCGCTGTTATCAATGCACCAGTGATAACATAAGACAGATGTTGTTTAAGGATATTAATAATAGGGAATTTCTCGATGGAACCTTCAATAGCTATAAATTGCGAAGATTCATGTAAATCTTTACGTAGTAAATAACTAAAGAATCCAAAAATACCTCCAAGAATAAAGGGTAACCGCCAGCCAAAACTATGCATTTGGTCATTTGAAAGAAGTGTTACAATTGCTGCATGAACAATTGAACCTAAAACAATGCCCATAGTTAGTGCACAAAAAATAATGCCACAGGCGAAACCTTTGTGAAGAGGAAACGATTCACTGACATAAGTGATTGCTCCAGGTATCTCGCCACCAATAGAAAGTCCTTGGATGATACGTAAACTAACAATTAAAAAAGGTGCTGCCATGCCAATCGTGGAGTAAGAGGGCATGAGTCCTATACCTAGCGTCGCAAAAGCCATCATCAGTATTGATATAGTAAAGGTTACTTTACGACCAATACGATCGCCAAAATGACCGAAAACAATACCCCCCAAGGGTCTGACAAGGTAGCCAATAGCAAAAGTCGCAAAAGTAATCATTAAGCCTGCAAGTTGATTGGCTGCTGGGAAAAAAGCACTGGAGATATAGCTTGCGAACAAGGCAAAAATGATAAAATCATAAAACTCCAGGATTCCACCCAGGCTTGAGAGTATTAATAGCTTACGTTGATCCTTTTGCACAGACGCTCCCTATAACTCAACAGAGAATATAACTGAATCAAAAGCAGTATATATACAAAAATATGCGCTAGCCAGAATCTTTGGTAGGAGATTCTTCGCTACACTTGGAATGACAGGAGGTAAACGCCTTTTCTAGGGCTTGACTATAATTTAGTTACGACTTATTGCGGTGAGTTGTAATGACGCAAAAGATTATCAAAGATCATTTAGCTTTATTTCTTGATTATAAGGCAGAGCAATTATGTCAAGAAATTAAAGGTCTAAATTTACCCTCGATCTTTCCGTTAGAAAACAGGTAGAAATTAAAAAACATATTAAGCTGGTGAAAGATTTCCTTACTTCTGAGGGCAAGTGTTTTGCTTTTTCCATCGCTGAGGGTGCTTATTCTGTTACAGGTTATGGTATCTGGTGGAGAACAATTTTAACCAAGGTAGAGAATTGGCAAGAAGGTAACCTGGCTTCCTTTAAAACACCCGTGAATTTAAATCAGTTATTATCTGAAGCTCATAAGCGTGAAACAAATGAGCGTATCGAAACACTTGGCGAACTTGTTGAGCGTGTTTTAAATACTGCTGTGCTTGAGCACGCCTTAGCAAAAGGTGTAACTACCCCATTTTTACCTGAAGGAATAGATCAAATTCAATTTTTGGATCCTGATAAACATTTTTTTGAAATCATGATAAATAAAAAACTTCTTCATATTCAAAGTCGCGATATTGTAGGAGGTTATTTTCCAACACCGCAGTTGGCGGACTTATTGGATGCTCATAAAGAATTAATTGCCGGGAATATTTGTCTTGTTCATGGTGAAGATCATGCTATCAATATTAAATACCAGCAAGGAAAATGGATCGTTTATGATCCAAATTACGATCATGACACTGTAGAAAATATGTCTAAATCATTTGATACAGCTGAAAACTGCGTTAAAGAAATTAAAACAGCTTTGCGTACTGAATCTATCGCTTTACAGTTGGCAACTTTTGATAGCGATAAAAAGGTTGCATTCAAATTTTTTGATGAATTATCTATGCAAGACATTATCCAGTTAATCGATAAAGGTGGCTTATCCGCTATTGCTCGGCGCGTACCCATGCAATTTGAGAAAATTATTGATTTAGCGACGCAATCCAAGGAAGTAGCACATGCTTTGGGTAAAGCATTGATTGATGTTAATAGAGCGAATTGGAGTGGTTTACTGGTGATTGCTCGCTATGCACCACTGCAATTGGAGCGTTTAATTAAGCTTGCCCAAAAAAATGAAATCATTGCAGCAGCAATTGCTGAATCGTTGATAATACCTAATGCGCAACAGTGGAATGCACTACATATGATGAGTTCTACCGCCGCCAATACTATTCCGGCATTATTAGAGTTAGGTGAAACAAATAAGAAAGTAGGTAAAGCACTTACGGAGGCTTTGGGAAAACCTAATTTAAAGGGCACGACTCCAAGAGAACTGATTATGCGAGAAGGGGCACTGAAATCTAAAATTTTAACTTTTGAGCTAAAACAGGGATCAACAAAGCAGCAGTTTTATGATGTGAAGGCAGGGGGAGCTACTAAAGATGAAATTTCAGGTTCAGATTTTAAACCACAAACTCAGGAAAAAGGCATGATATAATGCTAGAGTCTTACGAAAGATTGCGACAAAATTTAGCAATCAGTTGTGTGCGTGTAGTGACCCCTAACTTGCGTTTTGCATTTGTGATATGAGACTCGACTGTTCTTGGTGATATTTGCAAGTGTTTTGCTATTTGCTTGTCTGTGTAACCTTCTCGTACTAATAAAACAGCTTGATATTCTCGCTGGCTTAAACTTTGTAATCCTTCAGATTTAGGTAATTCCATACTAAAACCGATTAAGCCAATGAGGTTTTGCTGTTTATCATACAAAAGAGATTTATTGCTAATAATATCTATAAAACTTCCTTCATGACGTAAAATACGTTCACGTATTGTGATGGGCTCATGCGTTGTGAATAGTATTTTATCATTGGTTGTTAGTTCGTCTGCATATTGATGCCATGAAAAATCATAGTCTTGTTTATTGTAAATCTCATTAACAGAACGATAGCCAGCCGATTTACGTATAAAAAAATCATTAGCCCACAGATAATGACTCTGCAAGTCCTTTATAAAAACAGCCATGCATAAATTTCTAAAAGCCACTAAAGGGAGGTGTTCAAGATAATAAAACGCTGAGTGGTTTTTCTTGGCGTTGCTAAGAGTTGTTTGATTAGGCTCTTCTTCTATTAGCATAAAACTCCAAACAGGCACTGCTGAACTTTAGGACAACTTACAAGGTTGATGAGGGTCATATTATATACCTATTCTGAATGAGATTTAAAAAGCTTCCGACTAATTTATTTTTCTTTAGTGCATCATAATTGCTTAACAAATTTTATCTATAATGACTAAAAATGGTTGTCTGGAGATAATATGCATCTTGTTATTTATTTTTGTGGTACTGGTAATCCCGGCAATGATTTTCCAGAAGAATATGATTATGTTCCTGAAAATAAAAATGTTCGTACAATTTTTGTTAAGGGCTGTGATGAACCCGAAGTCTGCAATAGTACTATATTCCCTAATTTAAAAGAATTCGCAGGTCGTTTTGTAAAAAAATTATTTAAACGGGATGAAGGACAAGAAAAAGATAATTTACAGTTTAAAACCACCAATAAAGATACACTTCAAAGTATCGGTATAAATCTAGAGGAGTATGAAATTCTAGATGAATTCGGTCGGCCTAAACGAACGGTTAAGCGTACTAATATAACTGGTGCAGACATGGATGAAGAAATTGAAAGTATTACTCTATGTGGATATAGCCGGGGTGCGGTAACCTGCTTTGAGGTCGCCAGACAATTAAATCAACTAGCGCCTCGTATTCCAGTTGATATTGTTGCCGATCAGCCAGTGCCAGGAAACTGTTATCAAGGACCTTTATCTAATGCTGGAAGTATCGCTGACTGCAGTGATTTAACTAATCTTCGCAATGTCAGCGTTATTCTGGGTGCATATACAGGAGCGATATTGAATGTTGATTTGCACGTTGTAAAAAAGGCGGGTTTTCAGATTGAGGATTTTTCTCCCTATAAAAATAGTTATTTAGTTGATCAAAATTTTCTCTTCTATTATGTTGATTCTGATGGTAAACCTGAGCGATTAGACCGCCCTGATATTATCTATGACATGAGGGAAGTGTTTGAACATTACCGCATTGATCCGGATAAAGATGGAAAAAACTCAATTCCAGTTGAAGCATTGAAATATATGGTCGGACAACATCATAAGCCTGAGTCTCATTATGAAAGCACTAATCCAGTGCATCGAGGTTTTTTTTCGCAGATTGTGCCAAAATTACCACGACAAACCCATCGAGATTTAATTGTTATTCCCCGTGAAAGCCATCATCAAGTTAGACCTAATGCAGCTGGTGGTTCAAAGCATATGCATATGCAGCTTGCCAAGTATTTGAATGCTAAAAAAGGTAACAATAGAAAAAAACTAGGTCTGGTATCCGATGAAGAGGTTGCAAGAAAAACAGAGGAGGCTAGAGCCACTTACCATACTCGTTTAGGGCAGGATCCTACATATTTTCCTCCATCCAGTGATTTACAAGGTTTTTTTGGTAGCTTAAAAAAGGAAATGGCTTATCGTTACATCGATAAATTACATCCTCAGGCTTATGAACGCAAAGGCATGAAATGGGATGCAAACGAAGAAACATTGTTAGAGTGGTGGCAACGACAAGATAAAAAAGCGTCTCGTTTTTCAACTCCTTTAACAAAGGATTTGGTTAAAGCTATTAAAGATACTCAACTAAGTGATAAAGAACAAACTATAAAACTGTTCAAGCAAGCTGATCGTTGGTTGATGCTTAAAGAAAATAGTTCTACCTCACGATATTCTCAGGTAGAAAGTTTACGCACTCATCTTATGCAGTATTTAGAAAATGTGCATGGAGTTTCAAAGGAGGAGCTAGTACAGCTTAATCGAGAGGTTATGGCGGAGACAGACTATTTTCTTAAACATTGGACTGAAGGAAGTAAAGCGGCTTCCTGGTTTCAAACGGTGGCCACAGATCAATTGGATAAAGCATTTCAAGCTCATGCTCAACTTAAACCCCCTACCGAGGAGGGAGATCGAGCATTATTGAAAGCTTTAGGTACCTGGCTTGATAAGAAGGAAAAAAATCCCAGTAAGACCAGTCGTTATGATTTAGTGATTGAAATGTATGAACATTTAGTAGAAGTCATTGAAAATAATTATGGAAGTGACTTAAAGCAAGAAATGGAAGTAAGTTTAACCTAAAACCATGAGGTAACATTTAAGCTATTTTTGTTACTTGATTTTTTAAGAAAGAAAGTAATTCTTTCCTTATTTTTTAAAAGTAATTCGAGTACCTTAGGTATTATTTTTTCGATGATGTCCGTATCAAAATTGTTGGTTAAAAGCACAATACTAAGCTGCTCTTTGGGGAAATAATAATATTGTCCTTGGAAGCCTGAACTCATGCCATTATGAGTCCAAGCCCAGTAGCCATTAATTTCCTCACGGTAAATGCCTAAACCATAATCATCCTTTGTCCGAAGCATTGTTTTAAGCGTAGCCAGGGTTAAAAGTGTTTTGTTTTTTAATAATGCTTGAATAAACCGATCTAGATCAGCAACAGTGCTTACCATGCCGCTATCACCCATCCCCAAGCCATCGTTGAGGTACGTTACATCAGTGAGTTTTTCATCTTCCAGTTGATAACCATGTGTTCTTAAATAATTTTTGGTATTCGATTCTGTAATTTCAATAAAGGTATTTTTTAATTGTAATGGTGCCAGGATTTGTTGTCTGATAGAGGCTGCATAGGGATATCCCGTTAATTTCTCTGTGATGAGTTGCAACAATAAATAATTGGTATTGCTATATTCGTAAGATTTACCAGGAGAAAAACTCGGTTTTTTATCATAAACAAGTTGAATACATAATTCTGGGGTCCATGTTTTCCCAACCATATTAACAATAAGATCAGTGTAAGTATCATACTCTACGTAATTAGGTATACCACTTCGCATTTGTAATAATTGTCTAATTGTGACGCGTTGGCCATTGGGTATACGTTTGACATCAATCGTATTAGGTAATAAAGGTGCTATTTTTGCATCGAGACTAAGCTTCTTTTCTTCAACCAATTTTAAAATAGTGGTTGCAAGAAAGGTTTTACTCATACTGGCAATACGAAAATTATTGGAATCTTTCATCGGCTGATGACTTTTTTCGTCAGCTAAACCTGCGGAAATTGTAATAGTGCCCAGTTGAGGATTGGATACGAGTAGTACAGCACCGGGTGTCGATGAGTGTGTTAATGCTGTATCCAGTATATTTTTTAACCGAGCGACAAGTGCATCATCGGCGAAAGCTGCTTTATAAGGAAAAAAAGCAACAAGGAAAAGAGCACAGACTAAATTTTTTTGCAAAAGAGGCCTGATGCTATCCATAGTACTCTCGAATTCAATTGTTATCTTCAGCGTAGCCAAGAGGCTCAGCTTTTACAATAACGCCTCAGAGTAGATAACGCTTAATTTCCCTGTTTGAGTTCCTTCAAAAGTTGTCGACGAAATGTTTGATAATCAACCTCGAGAGCATGACGAATACTGCCTTTATAATGTTGACGTGAACACCTAATTTCTTTTTCAATTTTGTCAGGCAAATTAGGAGGACGTTTTAGGGTACCTGCAATTATTTTGGCCGCAATTTTTGCCTGGAAATCAGCTAGAGGCCATATACAGCCTTGTGGTTGAACAAGCCCAATAAAATATAAGGTCTCAAATTCTGGATGCATCATTTTACGATAAAGAGGGATGCTCGTAGCAGTGCTATAGTCGATTAAATTTTTATCAAAAAATGGAAAACTGGTCTGATATCCCGTGGCGAAGATAACCACATCAAATTCTTCCTTCAACCCATTAACAAAATAAACATTATTTTCTTCAAAACGCTCAATTCCTCGGCGCGGCAAAACTCTGCCATGTCTAATGGAATAAAGGAGTTCCGAATTAATCGTGGGGTGTATTTCCAGCGGTTTGCAGGTAGGTTTTTGCAAGCGATATTTAGGATATCGCCCTTGTAAGATGCGAATGGCATGTTTAGCGAGAAATTGCTTTAACCAGAGTGGTATCCATCTAAGTTTTGCAAACAGAATGTCAGTAGGCTTACCGAAAATAAATTTAGGAAAAATATGTTGTCCGCGACGCATACTGATGCAGGTTTTTGCAGAAATACGAGCTATTTCTACGGCAATATCGCAGGCAGAGTTACCACCACCCACTACTAAAACCCGCTTATCCTTAAATGGTGCCGCCTTTTTATATTGATGAGCATGGAGAAGTTCACCCTTAAATTCGCCAGGATAATTGGGAGTGACTGGGTCCCAATGATGACCATTAGCGACTAACACATAATCATAAATGGTGTCGTGTATACCATTTTCATCACGATAGATGACTTGCCATTGGTTATTTTCTTTTGGAGAAACTTGTTCTACCTTCGTATTGAATTTAATATAGCGACCTATATCAAAGTGACTTGCATAAGATTCAAAATAATCGAGGATCTGCTTATGTGAAGGGTAATCAGGATATTCACCAGGCATGGGGAAATCTTCAAACTCCGAGAGGCGTTTTGAGCTAATGATATGCGTGGTTTCATAAACACTGGAGTGGTTATTTTTCTCATCAAATACCCAATTACCCCCTAATTTGTTGCTTTTCTCAAAGACTGTGAAATTATTTAATCCTTGTTGCAGTAAATTTTTGGCAGCGGCCAGGCCGCAGGGGCCTGCGCCAATGATGCAAATTCTTGGTGAAGCATTAGCTTGTTGTTTCATGATAACGATATATCTTACAGATTAGATTTTTATTATTTAATACATTTCGTTTTAAGCATTTTTTGTTTTTTGCTGCACCGAATCATCATGCTTTCTAGTGGTATGGTTAATTACCGCGAGTACATTTTCGAGCATAATTTTTTGAATTTCTTTATGTTTGTCAATGGTAAAATGATTGACATAAATATTTTGCAGTTTAGAAACATCAAAATTGTTAACATAGGTAAATTCTGGATCTTCTGCTTTAATTTTAAGACCGCTAAACATAGGGACAAAAGCCGGTTTATAGAGATTGAGAACGTATTTGACATTCGGTGGTACTTTAACAGGAGCAACTGCATCGACTGTAATTAAAAGATCAACTGGGATATGTGCTTTATAAAGATTTTGCGCTACTTTAATTTGCTCATTTGCTCCCAATGAATGACCAATCAAGATAATTGGCCCCTGCAATGTTTTTGTCTTGCGATGTTCAATAATATAGTCGCTTAATTTGTTCGCTTTATACCAAATAGTGCTGGCGGTCCTTACGTGGTAATCATTATCAAGGGTATTTTCTAAACGATTCATCCCTTTACTAAAAATGCCTCCTAATCCACGCATGGTATAGACTTGTCCCTTCTTGTAAACTACTCCTTGTTTATTTTGGGCAGGTGTTTGTGAAGCAAGGTCCATGCAGTTGGTAAGCATGCTGACTAAAAATAGACAAAAAATTAATTTACAAGCCTTTAAAAGGTGAGGGTATGCCATAGTACGATTCTTCATTCTAGTTATTTCTCGATTTTACATAAATTTTAAATAGGGTAAAACCAGTTTTCTTAAGACAGCATGAAGAGTGCCCTAAAAGAATAAAAATAATACACAATATTTGTTTTTTATGTTATGTGGATATAGTTTAAGATTAGAGCGGTGATTTCAATCTAAAATAGAAGTAGGACTTTGCGGAGACTATTATGCCGAGTAGACGCGTTTTAAAAATGGGTAATCGACAACTGGCAAGTCCGTCAAAACCTTTAGAAAATTTTGCCAGGGAAGGCCGTTCTTACCCTGGATTGAATGAATTGCTTCAGGACATGCTTGCGACAATGAAAGAAAAAGGAGGCGTCGGTATTGCTGCGCCACAAATAGGTTGCAGTCAGCGAGTCATCATGTTTGGTTTCGAAAAAAGTGCACGTTATCCGAATGAAAGACCTGTACCATTTACCATTTTAATTAATCCCATCATAAAAATTTTATCACAAGAAATGAATGATGGATGGGAAGGATGCCTTAGTGTCCCAGGATTAAGAGGTTTAGTTTCTCGTTATAATAAAATTGAATACAGTGGTTATGACCCAGATGGCAAACCAATTAGTCGAGTGGTAGAAGGGTTTCATGCAAGAATTGTACAACACGAATATGATCACCTCGATGGTATTTTATTTCCGCAACGTTTAAAAGATTTGCAAAATTTTGGTTTTGAAGATGAATTGCAATTCTAATAGAAATTTATTTTGCCAACTTTCTGGCAGATGCAAAATACCTCACAGCAAATGCGTTTTCGCTCTCATGATGATAAAACACTGAAAATTTACCAAAAAAGTTATCAACGCGTTTGATTCGCCTTTCTGGAAGTTGATATTCCGCTGATTATTGTCGTCTGTTAAATTACCTTCGCTTGAATAAGAAACTGTTTTTCCTACTGCTGTTAAATCATTACCATTCTGTATAAAGAAGTAATTGCTATTTTTTGATTATTCTTAATATTTAACTAATGTATTTTTGTTATCTTTAGAAATAAGACGATTATTTATAGTCTATAAATATAAAATGTCCCTACACTTTAAGGATCTAGGGATTTCACGTGGGATGCTCTGAAATGAGAAGTGTTGTGGGAGTTTGAAATGATTCCTGAAACGAAAGTTGAAGAATGGGTCAGTAAAATTGGTAATTATGAATTAGATAAAGATAGCCCCCGTGAGCAACGTGAAGCCAATTTTGACATTGATCTTTTTTTAACTCCTGAGGCGCAAGCAAAACTCTATGAGTCTACTCACTCCGAAGATGTTGAACCTACCGCTGCACGCGAGCAATTTATTCGTTTTCTCTATCGTAAATTTAAAGATATAGAGAGAAATCCTCATTTAGCCGATAAAACAGTGCAATTGGCTGACTTTCTTGATGATATAGATGAAGATGGTCTAGCACTTTATAAGGCTGCAGTCGAAGAAGAAAGCAAAAGTAAGGCATTTAGAGATGCCGTGTTTTTTAAATCGCTAAAACATTATCCCGGTAACAAATGGGCACAACGTATGGTGTTATGGGTTGGGGGCCCTTCGAGTTCCGGAAAAACCTATGGTGCAAAAGGCGCTGTCGAAAAAATGAGCCGCGATGTTCTTAAAAAAACAACCGAAGAAGGTGGCAATGATATTGTTTCGGTAGATGGAAGTTTTGAAAGAGAAACATCACAAATGCGGCAAATGGTATTACAGTTTGCCTTAGCTACTGGATATAAAGGAATTCAAGATTTACATACACATAGCAAAGATCTTACTGTAAAGAAATATGTACGCGAAGCCGCGCTGGAAGACAAAAGATTAAGCCTGGTGATACCAGATACCTTTGTACGCAATCCAAAAGAAATTCGAAAAGAATTTAAAGCTTACGAAAAGGCAGGCGTTGTTCAAGCCTTTAGTGAAGTAAAAGCCGAAAAGGGTTATCAGGATCGTTTCCAAACCTCTGTAAAAAAAATGGGAGATGCGCGAGCATGGAATAATAAGGTTTTTACTGAATCTCAAATTGCTATGAATAACCGTAATATAGGTTGCGAATCTAAAGTATATGAAGGCCATTATTTTAAATTCGGCCTGCATATGACTAAAATTTTTAAAAAATTCTATAAGGCATATAGTCGAGATAAAGTAACACTGACTATCATGAATGATCTTATTTATTTAGTGAAAAGAGATAATGCATGGCAAGAGTGTGAATATAGCGATAACCTGGATAATCAGATTGAAGGTATTGATTTTATCCGCATGCCAGCAAGGGCTTATAATTACTGGCGAGACAATAAGATTGCGCAGCCCTTGGAAACATGGTTCGAAGAAACCGGTAAACACATAAAATCGTTAACTGAACAAGTTATTACCGACAAAAAAAATGAGAAATATTCGAAGCATCACTCCTTTTTTAATCTGTTGCGAGTTAGTAGCTTACGAGAGCTTTTTATAAAAGATGTTGAAAAAGAACAAAGAAGGTTACGTCATCAAATTGCTGTGAATGAAGACATGATAACCGCTTTAGAAGAAGAAATTGACACATTAACAGCTGATACTGAGGTGGCAGAATTATTAAGTGCAAAATTAGAGACATGTAAACTTCTCCAGGCATCGTTGAAAGAAAATTTGAATATGTTGAGTGACCCTCACAGAAGCACAACAGAAGCTATGCAATTCTTACCTTATATTGACAGTTATGTCGATATTCCGATTAGCGACAAAGAAGAATTATTACAGCAAACGGTTAGGGGGGATACACCATCAATTGCTATTACCTCAGAAACGGAAAACCAGGGTGAATTTCTTGCTCCACAACTGAAAGACGATTATTGTCGAGTACATTATGTTGATCTTTCTTCTGCGCCCGCTACAAAAGCAATGTTTGTACAAGAAAAAAATTCAGGCTCTGAGCGTGGTTTTACGCTTTCAGCGGTAGAGGAATCAATTGATCATGAGCCTACTGCTCTATTTGAATATTCCTTGGCAATGGCAAGTAGTCTGTTACTGGGACTCGATACCCCACCAACAGAGAAGAAACCTGTGACTATTCAAGGTTGGGATAGAGAGTTATTGGCTTACATGTGGACTGCGTTGGTGGTATTAGGTGAGAAAACGTCGGGTATGAAATTTCCTCTGGAAGCAATCTCAGTGTTCACCACAGCCTTTACAACTAATCAAGAGATGATGAGTGATAAGAAATTTTCACCACAATCTCTGCATGAAACTATTTTCAAGACTCACGAAGCATTCGTTAACTTGAAGGTCAAGGAATTAGAATCACTGCTTAAATTAAAATCAGACCCTGAAGCGCAAGCAAAATTGCTTAATCAGGAATTGGTTGAAGCTACGCAATCATTGCAAAAATAAGCATTGGGTAAATGAATCTGCATGCCTGTCACTTTGTTTGGCGATATTCCGTAGCGAACGTCTTGGCAATATCTTGAGTTAAATGGGTTAGATTAACATTCATACTAATGACAAGCCTTTCAATATCAACTGGCATTACTTTGCTGCAATAATAAACGTCTCTTTTCTTAATAAGCTTATCTTCATGATAAATAAGATACTCTGCTCGTAATGTGCTATTGCCATTAATATCAATTTCAAATTGTGAAATATCAATCTGCAAATGATAGTTAGGTTTGAATTTGGAATCCCAGGGAGAACTCTCAACAACGGCGCCAGGCAATAAGGTTGCAAGATTAGTTTCTACTACCCTTGTTATATTTTTGTCTAAAGATTCAGCCCACTGATGATATTCTTCAAGTTCCAATCGATGAGGAGTCTGATGAATCATCAATTGTGGCTTGGTCATATAGGCTGGTGTAGTAACTTCATCTATACCTATTTGCAAATAGGTATAAGGTTTGGTGCCATTTTTTGCTGGTGGGAGAGGATTTAGCATATACATCTGTGCGTCTTTGCTGCGGCCACACGCTACAAGTAATAAACCAATAAATGCTATGAAACTGAATTTGATAAGTTTCATCGTTTACCTCGCAGTAAAGACTCAGGATATCGTGCTAAATAATCAGTCAAATTCTGTGTGGAATAAGCTGCATTCGCAATTTGTTTTAAGCTCTGATTAAGATAAGCCACCACTGATGGTACATTCTGGTTTAAGTTGTTAGCTAATTTATCAAAACTTTCCGCCATTATTTTTGCGGCTTCGATGGTATCGCGTACTTCCTTGGAGCGCACTAAAGCACTGATATCTTCTAAAGTTTTTTGAGCTGCCTTTAATGCCTCATCAATGGTTGTGTATTTTTCAATAGTATTCCTGGTTGGGAAAATAGGATAGCCTCGGTAGTAGCTTTGTTTGAAAGTTCGCGGTGAATCCGATTTTACAAGTTCTACTTCAGCGACTCCTGTTATCAGATTCGGTTTGGTTATATTGGCTATATAACCATTATTAATTAAAAGACGAATAGGATCTTGGCTAAAACCAAACGTTTTTTCAACAAAGAACTGAATATAAACCGGCAGTCTAACTTGGTTACGCGCCTTATTTTCCGTAATCTCAATACGTTTGACCTCGCCTATTTTAACACCACGGTAAGTAACAGGGGCTGTGGCTACCAAACCTTTGAGTGAGCCTTTAAAGAACATAACAAAAGTTTGTACTTGTGCACGTTTGTATTCCTCATAGAAGAAAGCAGCACCAATAAGCATCAGGCAAAGTGCGCCAACAACAAACACGCCTACTAATGTATAAAATCGCTCGTGCCGCATGCCTTTTCCTTAGGTCATAAATGTAATATACATACTGGCAGTTATTAACCAGAATGTGCCGCGGGTCAGAATTCGTGACACGGCTTTTCTCAAAGAAATATGTCTAACTGCTGCCTCATAATAATAATAGCCAGCGGCCAAACTCACAATGCTACATAAAATTAAAGTTTTAAATGCTGAATAAATGACGTCGTAAACAGTTAGCGAACTGGTTATATGAAGTATAAATTCGCTCTTAGTCATACTTAATAAATAATGAAATGTTATGTAAAAACTAATAGCAATAGCTACGATGGCATAAGTAAATAAAAGCAAAGAAGTAATATTTAGACCAAAAATAATAGGCCATACATGCTCAAGGATAACCTCTTCGGGGCTTTGGCCTAGTCGTTTAATTCTTGTGTTAATTAGATGTAATCCCGCCTGAATACTTAAAATAAAGCCGATAAATACAGGGAGTACTTCGTGAGTTAAAATATTTTGCGCTATAGGTAAAGATTTATGGCGTAGATTAAAAGGACTCAGAAGAAAATAAACAGTTTGTGCTTCAGATAGACTGAGTAATGCCAAAATAAAAATGAGAGGGACAACCAGTTTTGCTCCTGAATAGTAAAGAATTTCTACCATATTAAACCAGGAGATTGATAATTCACCGAATAAAACATCTTTGATGCTATGAAATAGATGGCCAAAAAAACGAAAAACCAGCACGAATGAATTGAGAAATTTTACTACGTGTAAGCCAAAGCGCCGGAAGGCATACATATTTAATCCTTTAGAAAATTATCCTAACTGTACAAATCGTGTCTGGCTATTATGCATTTTAAAGAGGCCATTATTTTTATTAAGATACACTCTGAGAATACCATGATGAAGCCGGAATTTATAGCGGCATCATACCCTTGCTCTTTTGTACGAGTAAAATTTATTTTTAGTAGAACTTTGCACAGGACAATTTTTGGCGTTGAACCGCTAATTTAAGTGACTATCAGTGGCATATTTTTAAAGCTAATGGAGAGGCAATAGAGATAAATTCTTGATCTTAATAAAATCTTAAGTTTAAGCTGGCAATATGCACCTTATTTCTACTGGCTATAAATCTCATGAATTTTCTAGATGTTGCTAATCGGTTTATTCCTGGATATCAACTCCTTTCCGACGAAATTAGGGAGAAGTTCCAAAATTCTTTGGTTGGTAAACAATTTGTAGATGTGGTTAAAAATACACAAAAATCTCTAAATGCTTTTCAAAATTCAGTCTCTTTTTGGCGCTATATTTTTATTGGAATTGATGAGGAAAAGAAACGATTAAAGCAAGAATTTGACAATGAAAAAGAAAGAATTATTTCACAAATTTCCACAAGTGAAGAATACAAAAATCTCATCATTGAAATTATTCGAATTCATTTACCAGAAGCATATTCTGATTTTGAGTTGCTTGAGGAAAACGAAGAATATAGTTTAGCCAGCGCTTCTTTTTCCCATGCTTTATTGGAAATTATTCCTATCAACCATCAACTTCAACAAGAAGATGACGAATTTTCTCTAATGGATCCCTGGCAAAAAACGAGATTATTGTTTGAGCATAATCAGAGAGTAGATGCCCTTTATGCAAAGAAAAGTATCTTGATTAATAGGTGGCAGACCCAGCTGAATACATCTGAAGACATGGCGCCTTTTAGAGAAATTATTGAGCAAAAGAGACAACAAAAAAGAGAAGAGGAAATACAGGTTAAATTGCGAGAACTTAAAGCTAGAACGCAACAATTAGCTAGAGTTTTTCCTTGGCTGCATTCAGACCCGAGCATATTAATGCGATTACAAACAAAATACCGGGAGGTATTGAACGAGGGACAGGTAGATTTTCCAACCATTGAGGAACAAGGATTAACCTATCTTGTTTTTTATCATCTGCAAAAAATAACTGAACAACAATTTGATTATGTGACATTTTTGGATTTTAACCTGGCACAAGCAAAGAGATTAGCTAAGAAAATTATGTCAGCGTTCAAACAGGAAAATGTGCTGAATATTGACAAATGGTTTACAAAATACCAAGCTGACTTTACTAAAGAATTGTACCGCACGTTATTGTTTATTAACAATAAAAAAAGAGAGATTTCTAATCATCCGCCACAAGAATTCCTTGGCTCACTTTCTTCTCTTTTTTGGCAAAATAAAACAGTTGAGAAAACAAAGGAATTTTTAAATAGATTAGCGGATGCACATGCATTTATTCAAGCAACAGGATTTTCTACGCAAAATGAAAGTTCTTTTTTGGCTATTCTCGATTTGTATAATTATGGTCGCGCTGCCGATCAAATCACAGAATCTAAAACGATTTTGTCTAGTTTATTTAAACCCTTTTTTCCGCTTTATGAGGAATATCGAGATATTGCATTTTATGAGAAAAATGTTTATTTAAAAATTTTAAGAACCACGATGCCGTTGTTGGTTATTGCTGCTTTTGTAACCCTTATAGCTGCTTTATTGGCACCATTAGCAATCCCTGAATTAGCATTTACTGTGGTTTTAATTCCCACCTTATTTGTTGGATTAGCCTTAGCAACCAAATATGTTGCTTTAAAAGATCATGTTTATAAGGCTCTGCGCGAAGCTTATTATGGTGGGGCGTTTGAAATACCTGAGTTTCAAATTAATCTGCGTATGCTAACTATTTTTAAAAATGAGGTAGACGCATTAGCCGTTAGAAATTTTTATATTGAAGAGATAATGCGTTGTGATGAAATTGAAGCATCCTACCGAGTAAGAGAGCAGGAAGGGATTTTGCTACAAGAAGAAATTGCCGACAAGAAAGCAAATCTTCTTAAAAGACATACCCTTAGTCTGGAATGGTATGATATTCATAGCAATATCAATTTAGGATATGAACAGGTACCTAAGCTTGTATTGGCACGCTTAGAGGAAGCTGGTAATCGTGAATATAATGCTCTTAAAGCAGCGTTAGAGGAAGATTTTCCTCATTTACAACGTGCTGTTCAAGAAATGGTTCAAGATTTGAAATCGACTTTTAGGGAACGTTCCGTTACAACTGAACAAACAAATTCTCAAAGGCAACGGATTATAGAGTCAAGTCAAGAAAATTATTCACCAAGGCTGTTTAAACCGCATAAATCCTTAACTCATAAAGCTAATACTGAGAAATTAGACTCGCTTGTTGCTGAAATTAGAGCATGCTAAAGAGTGGGTTTAAAGTTTAAAAGCAGTAGACAAAGATTCTGAACCATTGAGGAGAAAATCAGGGACATGGACGGGGTCGGTTGTTATGTCTGAAATTGGAGGACTTTCTTCTATTATTAGCTGGTTTTCTGCCGGGATGGCTGAAGTTAACAAGGATAAAGCCGGTGAAATAAGCGGTTCATTGAGGTTGTCATGATCGAGCATATAGACGCGTTCTTTTTCACGTAACTCTACTTGTAATTGCTCTCTTATTGTTAATTCATTCGTTTTAAGTAGTAAATGCTTCACTCCATAGGTTATACCGATTAAAGCGACTGCACCTATACTTACAAGCAAGCTACCAGGAATAAAGCACCACCCAGCCATGATTGCCAGTAATACAATGGAAGTGCCAAGATTAATGAGTAGAGCCTTCTTATGTTTTTTGAAACCATAAGACTGACGAATATAATCTTGATGGACAAGTAAAGGTGATGCGTCATGAAGGGGTGGTTTATTGCGAAAACGAGCATTTTCTTGAATCAAAGCAACCACTTCTTTGATAACGTCAATACCTGAAGCCAGAACAAATAATCCTGCTACTAAAGGAGTCATGGGTGCTGAAGCTGCTATCCAAACACTGTAGGCAGCGATATTAACAAATGCATTCGCCAGGAGAAAAAAATTATCTCGTAAGCGGTTAAATAAAGTTTTCTTCGGATCAACATGGTTTTGATAAAAATAAAAAATCGTACTTGCAACATTAAAAATAAGTCCCAGAATAGGCAAACCAATTACCGAAATTAATAAGTTTCCAATTGTTTGTAAAACACCATAAAAGGCAGGAAGCGCCAAGAGTGAGGCTATAAGAGTAACTATCACCCCACCAGCTATCACGAGCTTTAATTTACTTACGGCGGTCTTATTATCAATTAATTCAAGAATATAAGAAATTTGAGGATGACCATCATGGTGTAATTTCAATAACAGGTTATAAACAGTGAGATTTAAATATTCATCCCATTTTTCCGGAGGAATATTTAAATTCTGTAAAATACTTTTAACTTTTAGGGTAATTTCGGGTTGAGAGCTAACAATTGTTTGGTGATAGTTTTTTTTTAATTCATTTAAGTTTTGAGCGTAATATTGAAAATGGGTCTTTAGGTGCTTAGAAGCACCACCACGCAAATAGATTTCAAATTGAATTAGATCATTAATTAAAGAGAGCAATTGCAGATTAATCTTCAGAGTTTTGCATTGAATTATAAAAGAGCAAACTTAATGAATTATTAAGAAGCTGTATAAATATTGCAATCAAAAAAATTATGGTAACTTCCTGCTGTCATCCTGAAAAATAATGAGCTGTTTTCAGGATGACAGTCTAGGAGGAGACTTAATCACTGTCATCGTTTCTATCAAGACACCACCAAGTATTTGACCAGGAGTGATAACTAACTTGTAATGAATTTAAAATTCCCTCGACAGTTTTAACGCAAGCGGTTTCCTTTTCGCCCTGAGAATTAATTTTAAAAATTTTAATCAAGTCATAACGATAAATTCGCCAATCATCACCTTCATTTTGTGAATGGGCATGACAATTTTTTTGGTTGGGTTGTAAAATTCCGCTATGAAATTTAACTTTTGGCGAAGAGCAACCGGTATTTTGATTGTTAATTTCATAATAGAGCTGAAACTCAGTCTCGTTCGTGACACAGATTGCATTTGCGTTTGCAATGAGAAAGAAGCAAAGAAAAAAAGTATAAATTTTGTTAGACATGGCTTACTTCTATGAAAAATTGGCCTTAAACAATACAAGAAATGATAAAAATTGCAATAGTTTGCTGTCAAGGATGATTTAAGATAAGAAAGAGGAGTTAAAAATTGGATTCTTAACTCCTCTGAAACAGAGTAGGTTATAGGACTGGTTGCTCTTGGGTTTTTTCCCCTTCTATAGGAATAGATTTTGTTTTTATTGCGTAAAACCCTACCTGACTGGGGGTTGCTGTGTGTGGCGTGTCAGGTATGGCTCTGCGCATTTCAAGTTTTTCTAGCCTATCCACTTGTAATTCTTGTCGATGCAATAATTGATCATACCGTATATTGAGCTGATCATAACGTGCATTGCTGTTCTTTAATTCTTCTTTAACAAAGACAAGTTCATGTTTAACAAGTACCAGTTCACGTTCAGCACCGCAAATGCGTTCGGCAACATTAGCAAAACTTGCTTTTTCGTCACATAAGAATTCCTCTAACCTGTCCAGAAAACTCTTACGTTGTTCACCATCTTCGATAACCGTACTGGATAAAGATTGTAAAGCACCGTTTAAAGTTGCAGCAACCTGTTTTGTCTTTTGAATTTCAAGGCCCAGGGTTGTACGTACTTCTGCCAATTCTTTAACTTTCTCAGATAAATTATTCTTATTGACTGCATATTCTTTTTTGATTGCTGTTAGTTCTTCATGAGTGGCTTTAAGCAAAATATCATTCATATCAACAGTTTTTTGAAGTTCTTCAGTTGTATGTTCGAGTTTATCTTTAGACTCTCTTAAGAGCTCTTCGGTAGCAACCAATAGCTCAACTTGATCAGTTAACGATTCTACTTGTCCTTCCAAAGTATTGAGACTCTTTGTAAGTCTTTCGTTTTCAGACCGAAATCTATCGATTTCTCTTGCTAAACTTTCACGGATTCTATCGAGGGCAGCAATAGTAATTTCGAGAATATCAGCCAAATTAAAAATGCCTGCTTTTAATCTATCAGCAACATTTTTATTACAGGTATGGTGATCATCTAATACAATACCGCTTGCTGTGTAAGCAACGACCGTTACACCGCTAATGGCCAATAAGATCCCTATATGGGCGGCAATACCAGCAGCTAAAGTAGGGACAGTTAGGACAATACCGCCAACAATTTTTTGCCAAAGGGGGAGATTACCCCAAAAGTTAGCTGCTCGGGAAAATAAACTATCATTTTGTTGCATTGTATCGATAATTGTACCCAGGCTTTCTTTTATTTGCCCAAGCCTCTGCTGGTTAGCAGCAATTTCGGCGAGATCATCCTGTTTAGATACAAGCTCGGCTTGCTTAGAGAGTAGATATTCCACTTCTGCTTCATGCCGAGTATCCTCCTTAGATAGAGGCTCGGCTTGTTTTGAGACTAGAAGTTCCATCTCTACTTCATGCTTGTCGGGAGAAACACTTGATACTTCAACTCCATCGATGAGTGGCATTTGCGGCTCCTTTCTGTGCATATATTTCCTTATATGATTATTAGTAATCATAAATAATCAAAGAAAGCAAGCAAAAAGAGTTCTAATTAGTCAACTAATAGTTAAATGGTATTGAATTAAAACAAAATTTCATTAAAGAAAAGTTCCCCCATTAAGGGGGGTGTTGAATAAAGTTTAGGCAATCATGGCAGGAGGCGGAGGTGGGAAGACTTCCTTTGTAATGTTTTGTAATGCTTCTAGTGTTCTGCGGGAATGGCCCTCTTGAAGTGTATCGTTAAACTCAAGAATTGTAGTTAATGCATGAAGGCGCATTGATTCTGGATTTTGGGCATGTGTAGTCATTATTGCGCGTAAATCTTTAACGAATTGATGAATGGTTTTACTATGTTTACCCTCAAAAAAGGAGATTGCAGCACGTTGATGTAGTCTTGTATTGAGTTCAAAGCTGGTTACTATATCCCTAAGGCTATTTTGTATATCCTCTGGTTTAAGCTCAATCATATTTTGCATATTTTGAATAACGATATCACCTTTAAAGTTGTCGAGTATTTCAGAGAGAAATTGTAGTGAATTTGCTTCTAGATTCTCACCTGTCTTATTATTTAACTTGTCGGCAACTGCTGTCGTGAGAGAGTGTCTTAATATTTGTCTTACTGTATTGACTTGATTTTGCAATTTTTGGCCACTAAGGTTTAAATTATTTTCATAATCCAGGATGTGCATATCCCGCATATTTTTTACTTGTCTATCACTAAGCAAAGTTAGATCCGCATTAAGTATTTGCGGCAAAACTGCACGTAGGAAATTAATATTATCCATTTTTAATATCTGGATGACGACAACTCTAGGATCAATGCCTTTGAATTGCTTTATATCCAGGTTTACATTTAGGTGCTTATTACAAAGATTCAGTATTTCTGTAAGTGTGTCGATATTTTTAAATGCTTCCAGCTCCTGATTATGAAGAGCATTTAAATAGCGACCGACTTTCTGCTTATTTTCTTCAATAATATCTCTGGAAAAAGCCATAAATAATTCTTTCTGAAAAGCTTCCAGGGCAAGTTTGTTATCACCATTAGCCAACTTGGTATAAGTTTCCTTAAGTTTTATAGCGCTAATATCTTTATAAACGGCTGGGTCTTTCTTTTTAGCGAGTGTTAGCAAGTCAGCAAATGTCTTGCAGCTAAAAATCTCAGCATACAGCTCATTTTGAAAAAACGCTGTAACAAAACCACTCCCTGTTTGGTAATGGGGTAAATAACGAGCATCACCATGATGAAAAATAGTAACTTGATCAATTTGGATTTTATCCACAACCAAGTGTTCTGATTCTTGTAAGTCATTCATAGACTCACTTTGCAAGTCAAACGTTGCAATGACATCGCCACGCTCACCTCTGTCAGTCGGAAACCTGGAGCGTAAATGTTTATTGACAGGCAGTGATGTAATATCTAAATCAGGAAATACTAACTGGGCTATCGTGCGCGTATACTCAGTAATGGCCTCTTCGTATTCCGTTTTTTCTTTCATGTTATGCATAGTTACCGGTATTTCGGCCCCTATATATAAAATATCATTGGCATAAAACACCCGGATACGAGGAGGACGAACAAGCGTCCAACCAAATTCTTTTAATGCAGGTTGCCATGGGGTAAGGTCTAAAGAGCGTTGATTACCTTTTAATTGATCACAAGTTAATCTGTCTGTAATAACAAATGTAGTTGTTCCATGTAAGGGGGTAACAGTCATTGCTTTGACATCATCTGTAGCATTTGGCATCCAATATTGTGTTTTTGTGGGATAAATAATTTCTGCCGTCGGTTTTTCAAGCTCTGTTTCGGGTTCTTTAATAGCACCTGTCGCCACATGAATTTGAATATCTTGACTATGTGAAGTATCAATATCGAGTTCATCAAGATGATGATTTAAGATACTGGTGACTTTCGTTACAACCGACTGGTGATGTTGCACATCAGCATCATCAGCTATCAATAAAGGTTTGGGACCCTCAGAAGCAAATAGAGTTTTTAAAAAAGCCAGTTGTAAATCACGAATTTGAATTTGTGAAAAACGCTTCGCTGAAAAAACTTTATCATCACCACTTTGAAATCCTTGCGAAACAGAAAAGTCACGTTCATGAATTAGACCCTCTAACTTGACACCATCTTTAATTAATTTTTTAGTGACGTATTCGTTTTCAAAGCGGAAAATATTAGCTCGCGCTTTTACTCGATCAATATCCTGGGTTTCTGGTCTTAGACGTTTATCGATAAAAATCAGCTGCGCCGTAGGATCAATTTTCTTTATTTTTAATGCACGATGAAGATTTGCAGGACCCGCGCCGATAAATACATGAATAGTCATAAATTATCTCTATAAAAATAAGCGAATCCGTGCATTAAAATCCGTGTGTTAAAAGTGACTTAAAGAACCACTAAATTCCAAAATAGAATATCTTAGAAAACTTAAGAGGGTGTTAAGAAGGGAAAATTAATTGTAAAAAAAATGTTAAATTTATTTTAAATAATGCCATATGTGAATGGTTTTGTGTTTATTTTACTCTATATGTATATTTACTATTCTTTTAGAAAAGCTATATTTAAATAGATGAAACAAAGATGGGAAATTAACTAATGGAATTAAGAACATTTCAGTACATCATAGAGAAAGGATGGAATGTACAACGTTTTCCAGAACTTGATTCAAAACAAACATTAGTGCTCGTTTTTGCGGCGCCGGAGTTTCTTAATCTCCAGGAACCCATTCACCAATTAAGGAATTATTATAAAAACTCTAAAATGATTGGTTGTTCTAGTGCTGGAGAAATTTTAGGCCCTAATATTTTTGATAAAAGCCTCACCGTTGTTGTGATTAAACTTAAAGATACCCCTATTAAAATCGTAAAAGCAGAGGTCAATAAAGTTGAGGATTCTTTTACTGCGGGTGAATCAATAAGTCGCCAATTGCGGAGTGCTGATTTGAAAAATATCTTTGTTTTATCGGAAGGGCTTCATGTGAATGGTTCAGAATTAGTTAATGGACTCAATGCTGCACTTACTGATACTAAACCACTAATTACTGGCGGATTAGCAGGGGATAATAGCTATTTCAATAAAACCTGGACTTTATTTGATGGCGAAATTCTTAAAAATCATATCGTGGCTGTAGGATTTTACGGTGATCATATTCATGTTGGTCATGCCTCCAAGGGGGGATGGGATATCTTTGGTCCGGCACGACGAATTACTCGTTCAGAGAGAAATATATTGTATGAATTAGATAACCAACCTGCATTAGCCTTGTATAAAGAATATTTAGGCGACAGAGCAGCAGAGTTACCTGCTTCTGGTCTATTGTATCCTCTGGCAATTAAAGATATGAGGGATAAAGATTCGATATCTCTGGTGCGAACGATTCTTGGTGTTGACGAAAAAAAACAGGCTCTCATTTTCGCTGGCGATATGCCATTGGGATACCATGCGCAATTAATGCGAGCAAATTTTGATCGATTAATAACCAGTGCGAGTGAAGCAGGCGAATTAGCAGGAAAAAGAATATTAAAACCTGCCGGTAGAGCAAAGGATGGTCCAATACTGGCGATTAGTATTAGTTGTGTAGGGAGGCGTTTGCTTTTGGGAGAGAGAACAGAGGAGGAGACTGAATCCACACTAGATTCATTACCTGCTAACTCAACCCAGGTAGGTTTTTATTCTTATGGTGAATTATCTCCGGCAGGGGTTGGGGATTGCAAACTGCATAATCAAACCATGACATTAACGACTTATTTTGAATCATAGGTAAAAATGAACTATGGACTTGCATAAGTTATTACAAAGGCAGCTAAATCGAACTGGAATTACAATCGATAAGCCACCAGATGCTGATAAATGGCAAGAATTTGTTTTGCGTTTAAATAGAATCTACCAGGAAGCTGATCAAGAACGTTATTTACTTGAGCGATCGATGGATATTTCATCGCGAGAGATGATGGGGTTAAATGAAAAACTTGAACGTGCGCAACATATTGCCCGTCTTTGTTATTGGCATTATGACGCAGAGATTAACCGTATTTATTGGTCGCAAGAATTTTATAATTTGCTTGATTTAGCTTCAGATACAGCCCATTCCCTAGAGGGATTTATTGAGTTAGTTCATGCAAAACAACGCATGCAATTGCAAAATCTAGTCAAGAAAGCTTTAGAAAAGCAAATTAATTGTACTTATGAGCTGCAAATTAAAGATCGTTTGGAACAATATCGATGGTATCGAATTATTGTCGACTCCCAGGGAGAGGAACATCAACTTACAGGTGTGTTGATTGATATTGATAGAGATAAAAAAAATGAGGAAGAGATCAAGGAATTGAGCCAAAAATTATTAACGACTGCTCGTCGAGCAGGCATGTCAGAAATAGCAACGTCAGTTTTACATAATATAGGAAATATCCTGAACAGCTCAAATATTTCAGTGAACATGCTCAAGGACAGTATGTCGCAACCTTATTATCAAAAACTATTAAAAATCATTGAATTAATGAAGGAGCATCAAAATCAAATAGAAGAATTTTTAACCAAAGATGAAAGAGGAAAACTAATTCCCGAATACCTTATTGCTTTAGGGGAGATTCTGGATAAAGAACAACAGAAAAATATCGAGGAATTAGGAAATCTTGATGAAGATTTGCAACATATAAAAGATATTGTTGCTATGCAGCAAGCTTTTAGCGGTGTTTCAAGTATTGCTGAGAAAATTTATATTCCCGAAGTAATTGAAACTGCGCTACAAATGTCCTCAAATCCTGTCAAAGACAAGCTAATTAGAATCAAGAAAGACTATTGTGATTCATCCTTTATTTTTGCTGACAAATCAAAAGTATTGCAAATCCTGGTGAATCTGATTCAAAACGCTAAAGATGCCGTTTTAAAAAATACAATCGATAAAAAAAAGCAGATCAACTTTATTGTTAAAGAGCATGCTCATAAATTGCAAATTATGGTTGTTGATAATGGTGAGGGAATTTTACCCGAAAATCTGCAGCGTATTTTTTCTTTTGGTTTTACAACTAAACCAAATGGTCATGGATTTGGGTTACATAGTTGTGCGTTATCGGCTCAAGATATGGGTGGCTCATTAAAAGCTGAGAGCGAAGGAATAGGACAGGGAGCTATCTTTACTCTGACTTTGCCAGTGAGCTCCAAAGATAAAGGGGTGTTTAATGAGTGATATAGAGTTCCGCATTATGGTTATCGATGATAATCCGGCGATTCATCAGGATTTTATTAAAGTTCTGACCACCACCCAGGAATCAAAATCATTTAATATTCTGGATAAAAAATTATTTGGTGAAGATAGTAGTTCTTTATCGAGAGAAGATAACCTGTTGCCAGAATTTAAAATAGATACTGCTGAGCAGGGTAAAGAAGGCGTGGAAAAAATTAAAAAAGCGTCCGAGGCTGGTACGCCCTACGCACTTGCTTTTGTTGATATCCGTATGCCACCAGGATGGGATGGACTTGAAACAATTAAACGCATGTGGAAAATTGATAGTGATATCCAGGTAGTTATTTGTACAGCTTATTCTGATTATTCTTGGGAAGAAACCGTTTCAAAATTAGGAATGAGCGATAACTTATTGGTACTAAAAAAACCTTTTGATAAAGTTGCTGTTAGGCAGCTTGCTTGTGCACTAACCAGAAAATGGCTATTAGCACGCGAAGCAAAAAAACACACGGAATCTTTGCGCAAGATAGTTGCTGAACGAACAGAGTCATTACAACAGTCACTATCGTTATTGCGCGCCACGATTGAATCATCCACTGATGGTATTTTAGTGGTTGATTTAGAAGGAAAAATTATTGATTTTAATAAACAATTTAGCAAAATATGGGGCATTCCTAAATTACTTCTCAAACAAAAAAATGAAAGCCTGTTATTGGAGTACATGGCTGGCAAATTGCGAAAACCTGAAGAATTTTTAGAACAAGTTAAAAAGTTACATCGCGATATTGATAACACAAGCCTCCAGGTTGTTAAATTTAAAGAAGAAAAAATTATTGAATGTTACTCACACCCACATCGCGTTCATAAAATCACGGTAGGAAGGGTTTGGAGTTTTAGAGATATTACGGAAAGAGCATTTTTGGAAGAAGAATTAGAACATCAGGCAACTCATGACTCCCTGACTGATCTACCTAATCGAGTCTTGCTAAATGATAGAATTCAGAATGCTATAACAACCGCTTCGCGGCAAAAAAATTATTTCGCTATTTTATTTTTTGATCTGGATCGTTTTAAATTAATTAACGATAGCTTAGGACATGAGTTTGGTGATGAAGTTTTACGCGAAGTAGGGAAACGACTTTCCTCATTGCTAAGAGCACAAGACACGCTTGCAAGACTAGGAGGAGATGAGTTTGTAATAATTATTCCCGACTTAGTTAAAGGAGAGAATGTTGTCACGGTAGCGCAGAAAATTCTTAGTGCCTTTAATGAACCTCTGCATATCTCAGGTCAGGAATTTACTTTAACTACCAGCATTGGCATTAGCATTTATCCCACCGATGGTTCAAATATAAATTCTCTTTTAAAAAATGCTGATTTGGCAATGTATCAGGCAAAAGAACAAGGCAGAAATCAGTTTAAATTTTATACACCACAGTTAAATCAACTAAGCAATAAACAATTGAAGCAGGAGTCTGAATTACGGCATGCCCTTTTAAACAATGAATTTTTTATCGTTTATCAACCTCAATTCGACATTAAAAATCAAAATCTATTGGGACTTGAGGCATTGATTCGTTGGCAACATCCTAAAAGGGGTGTTGTTTTGCCTTTGGAATTTATTCCTGCAGCGGAAGAGTCAGGATTAATTGTTCCATTGGGCGAATGGGTTATCCGTGAAGTGTGTAAGCAAATGGTAACTTGGCGTAAGCAGGGGTTACCGGATATTAGAGTGGCTGTTAATGTGGCTACCCAACAACTAAAACAAGCAAATTTTGCAGAGACAATTAAAGATATCTTAGAAGAACACCAAATTGAGCCAGAATTATTTGAGATTGAAATTACTGAAAACGTAATAATTACCAATATCGAGGTTCAACGAATGATTCACAAACTAAAAGAAGTGGGAGTCAAAATTGTTCTTGATGATTTTGGTACTGGTAATTCGAGTTTAAATTATTTAAAACAAATCCATATTGATCGCTTAAAAATAGATCAATCTTTTGTTAAAAATATTTCTCAATCACGCAGCGACGAAGTGATTATTGAAGCTATTATTGCAATGGCACGTAGTTTAAATTTTAAAGTTTCAGCTGAAGGGGTTGAAAATCAAAATCAAATTAAGTTTTTAAAAGATCAAGAATGTGATGAGGTACAGGGATTTTTCTTAAGTAAACCATTATCCTCTGAGTCAATGACTAATATTTTAATAGAGCTTTCTGCAAATAATTTACATAGCAAGGGCGAAAAAAAATAGCTCTTGAATTCAATCCAAGAGCTATCGATATTTTGATGCTTATATGCAGAAAGAATTGTCAGCAGGATTGCTTTCCCTTTGTACTTTGGCTTGAGCTTCGAGCTTGTTCAAATGGTCAAGACCTTTTTCCAATTTTTTCAGCCAGGTTCTCATTGATTTGGGAGTTTCAGGTTTCTGTATGCGAAAATCCTTTTCTTTAAAACCAGCTTTTGCTATTAAGTCTTCTTTAATCGGTTGTAGACCAGCTAAGAGGCAAATTTTAGCACTCACAGCACAATTGCGAAGAATCAGGCTATAGTTTTTCTTTTGCTCTACGCTCATCGCTTCTAACACAAGATCGTCATCCAAATAGTACGGTAATCCGCTCGATTTTGTAGGTAGCTCTACAGAATATTCTGCTCCCACCCCTTGAGTTTTCTTATTAGAGTACTCATATTGTTCTTCGCGCTGAATTAAATCAACACCTTGTTTATAGCGAGCTCTTAATCCAGTGGCTTTGCTTATTGTTCTGCCATCGATCAGTTTTTCGCACTCCTGCAAAACGTTCTGGTAGCGGTTAATGTCAGTCATGGCTGCTTGTAATTGATTGTCTATGTCATTGATAGCATCACCATGCGTGACTCCTAACCTTTCTAAGGTAGAGGCCAAGGTTGTTAATTTTTGCCCTATCTCTGTTATTTCAGAGTCAATCGAGCTTAATTGCGCTTGCAGTCTAGTACGTTCCTGAAGTGTTTTATCATCTGGCTTGCGAATATTGGCCATATAATTTAAAGCTAAGGTAATAAATTTTTTATTACTAAGCTTCTCTCTTTGTTGTTTTTCAAGAAGTGTTTGCTGTAGTAAGAGTTCACTTTCTTGTAATGAATATTGCTCTGTTAAGGTTTGTTTTTTCTTGACTAACTCTTCAACGAGTTCTTTTTTCTTGCCAATTTTTTCCTGGCATTGCATTTTCTCTTCCAAAGCAACTTCAAGCTTCTCTGCTTCATAGTAGATTTGCATGTTTTTATTTTTTTCTTGCTGTAGAGGTGAAATGATGCCTTTTTTCTTTAAATTGATACGATGATTAATGTCAGTGATATCTCGTTTTGTGGATTCGCATACCATGTCTTCTTCATGACTATGCATCTCAGATTTTGTTCCTTTACTGGGTGGCGCTAGATGCGCTAAGTGCAAGAGGTCCTGCATAGCACTTGCTGCACTTGGTGTCTGTTCTGGCCAAAAGCTATACGTAAGAATGTTAGCTCTCTCTCTTCTATTCTGCCAAAATTTAAGACTACCTTGCGTAGGTCCTTTTACACTGAGATTTGTTCTTTTTTCACCAACCAGCATCATTGTTTTTTCAACCCTGAAGCCTTCTTGGTTTTTTTCTAATTTATCAAAGGTAGCTGAACCTTCTAATGCTGTAAATGTAAAATTAACATGGCCAGCATTTTCATCGAAAGTCCCAGCAAAAAATGAACCTATAGCACTTTTAATACGCTTGCCAAAAACGTTTGCAGTAGAAAACCATATGTTAACTTTAATCATGAAATACTTCTCTAAATAAAACTACAACCGTCATAACATATCGGATAATTCTTAAGGCAATATTAAGAATCTAGTACAATTTGTAAAAAATATAATAAAATTTATGGGGAACATTATTTCTTTACAGAATGTAGGTATCTTTCTCTTTGTACAATACTTGTTAGCAGCTATTGTTACTAGATAGCATACCAGGGTTGATGGGTAGAATTACCCGGGACATCCCCTAACCTTATTTAAATTTCTTCCTATTCACTGTATCAGGAATTAAAGCATCTGTAATGAGACTGTCAATTGACAACTTCTCCTGCAACCGTTACAAAGAAGGATGAACCTTCTAATAATTAAGTTATGGAATACAAAGATTACTATCAAATTATGGGGCTTGAGCGAAATGCTAGCCCTGAAGATATCAAGCGAGCCTATCGCAAACTTGCGCGCAAGTACCATCCAGATGTGAGCAAGGAAGCAAATGCTGAAGCAAAATTTAAAGAATTAGGCGAGGCATATGAAGTATTAAAAGATCCTGAAAAACGAGCAAAATACGACCAGTATGGTAAATATTGGAAGGAGCAAGGACAAGGCTATAATCCGCAAGCTGGAAGACAGCAATATCAACATTATGAACAAGAAGATATGGCGGGCTTTGAAGATTTCCTAAATAGTATTTTCAAAGAGCGCTTTCATCAAGAGCATGCTTTTTATGATCATGGCCAAGATATTCATGCAAAACTGAATATTACCCTTGAGGAAAGTTACCATGGGGCTGAAAAGACCTTGCAACTGCAAATTCCTGTAACCGATCGCCATGGTAATGTAAGTTATGAAGCTCGTGCGGTGAAGGTAAAAATTCCTAAGGGAATAGTGAATAAACAGCAAATCCGCTTGAAAGGGCAAGGAGGACGAGGCGCGAGTAATCAAGCAGGCGATCTTTATATTGAAATTGATTTTCATCACCATTCCTATTTTCATCTTCATAAAAAGGATATTCATTTGCAGTTACCTATTGCACCGTGGGAAGCTGCTCTTGGTGCAACCATTGCAGTGCCTACTCTTGGAGGAAAGGTTAATTTAAAAATTCCAAAGTTGTCACAATCGGGCAAAAAAATGCGCCTTAAGGGGAGAGGGTTGCCAGGCAATCCACCGGGCGACCAATACATTATTTTGCAGATAGTGATACCGGAAATTGAAAATGAACAAGCCAACAAATTGTATGAGCAACTCGCCGACACTATCAAATTTAATCCTCGAGAAAATTTAGGAGCAAGTAATGGCTAAGGAAAATGAGCAACCTGCCGCTTTGGAATGTGAGGATTGGTTTTATTTATCGTTACGCGAAGTAACCTATTCATTTGGCGTTTCCAAAGAAATCATCCTGGAAATTATTGATGAGGGTATCGTGAATGCTCAAAAAGATGAAAAAAATGAGTGGCTATTTGATAGTGAAGCCATCCGTAATATTCGTACCGTTTTAAGGTTGAATCGAGATTTAGGGGTTAATTTAGCAGGAGCGGGGCTTGCTCTCGAACTGCTGCGAGAAATTGAACATTTACACATGCTGCTTGAACAGAAAGCATAGCAAACAGATATGAAAATTTAATCCATAGAATTTCTAACTGGAATTGCAACTTTCCGACATTACTGCTAAGTTGTCAGGCCGAAGTGGATCATGCGTGATTGCTTGAAATAGGAGAAATAATGAGAAAATACTATCGCATTTTATTAGTTGGTATTGGTTTTATTCTTACGGTTGGTTGCCAACAAACAATTACAGGTGAGAGTATCTTCTCTCCGCGTTCTTCTGACGATGCCATTACTGCTTCCGTGAATCAGGCAATGATGAGAAACAGAATTTTAGTTGATGTTCCGGTTCATGTAGAAACCCATCAAGGTAATGTCATGCTGAGCGGATATGTAAAAACAATTCGCCAAAGTGATACTGCTGGTGATATCGCATTGAAGGTGCCGGGTGTTAAAACGGTCCAAAATAATTTAATTGTGCGTAAATACTAAACCAATAATTGCGTGCTCCCTAAAAGGGGGCATTCAAACGAGTAAAGAACTGCTGTAATTAACTGCCAAACGTAAAGGTATAGACTTCCAGTCCTGCTGTACTCGGAATTACCTCAAGTATTCCTTCAGAAAAGTGTGTAAATGATAATACTTCATAAATTGAATGCTTATTAACAGTGATGGTGCTGTCAATTACATCTGCTCCTTTGTTCGCATTAACTAATTTATTATTTAATAGTACCTTCACTTGAATGGGCTGGGCAGTGGTATTTCCCATAACAATGAAAACTTTGCGAGCTTTAAAATGTATTCTTAATGGGGCGTTATTTTCTGCAGAAATAATTTTATCGGGCGCAATGGTCCAGGCACCCTGTAGGGCCCATGCATTAGGCGGTAGTTGTGCAGGAAAATTATATTGAGTAGTTTTATCATGAATGAGTGTGGGGCTTAAATTTGGGTTCGCTCTCTCATATCCCAAATAAGTTTCTGGTGTTTCAGTAAACGCATAGCGCTCCTCAGTAAACATCGTGGGCATTCCCAGCTCGTTTATATTGAGTAAATATCGAATATTATTTTCGGTGACGTCATAATTCCCTTCACCAAAATGGGTATAGACTACTTCACCATTTTTATTAATCAAATAATGTGCTGGCCAATAATGGTTGTTGTAATTTCGCCACGTTGCAAATTGATTATCAAGGGCTACCGGATAGTTAATGCCGTAACGTTTTACAGCATTTTTAACGTTAGCCAAATTTTTCTCAAAATCAAATTCAGGGGAATGAACACCAATAATAATGAAGCCTTGTTTATTGTATTTCTCATACCATGCTTTCAAATAAGGCAATGTGCGAATGCAATTAATACAAGAGTAAGTCCAAAAATCTATGAGAATAACATGCCCTTTTAAGTCGGACAGTTGTAATGATGGCGAATTAATCCAGGCCGTTATTCCTTCAACAGGCGGGGCTTTATAAGGAATCCATAACCCTTCCTGCAAGGTAGTCGCAGTCCTTATCGTTGTTTGTGCTGTTGTAGTGGATAAAGCGGTCTCTTGATAGATCATATAACTCACAGCAGCAATAATGATGGCCCCTAAAATTTTACGAAAAAGGGAGGCTTTTGTCTTAAAAAAACGAAAGGTTTCAATTATTTTTATGCCATACAGGGCAATAATTAACATCGGTATTGCAGCACCTAAGGCAAAACTAAGTAACGTAAAGAAACTTATGATTGTCGTTTTTTGTAAAACCGTTTGTACAATGACTGCTGCTAAAATAGGCCCTGCACAAGGAGTCCAGATAATTGCAATTAGACTTCCTAAAAAAATACCACTAACAAACCCTCCTTGGGGATTATTGGCTCGCGATAAATTTGCGCCTGTTCCTATAATGCGTTGCACGAAGTAACTGAATTTTTCGCTTAAATACGTAGACAGCATGACTATGCCAAGTAATAAAAGAATGCCATAGGAAATATGACGGATTAGATTAATGTCGATTCCAGAATATTGGACCAGCTGGCGTGAAAAAAAAGCAAATAAACTAAAACTGATTACAAATCCCGTAATAATACCAAAGGGCCGTTTCTTGCTCCCACTTAGAGAGCCGGCGAGAACAATAGGTAAGATAGGAAGTATGCAGGGAGAAAGGATTAAGGCAAAGCCTTCAAAAAATGCTAAAATAACATCGAGAAAATCCACCTGCATGACTTTAAAATCCTTTTGTATGGATACTTAGTTTAGGTGTGCTTAAATAAGTCATAGAAACCCTGTGATTTATGTAAAATAAAAACTTAGAAATTAAGGTTTCTTTTTAGCAACGATTTTAAAGTTAACCTTCACCTCATCTTTAATCTCATCCGTACTCGCCCACTCGCCTTGGCCAACACCAAAAACGCTGCGTTTTAAAGTTGCTTCGCCTTCAACGAGCGCTTTATCAGCCGAGGTTTGATTCGCAGTGAATATTAATTTTACTGGTGCTGTTTTATCCCGGATTGTCAGGGTTCCGTTAGCTTCGTAGTTTTTGTCGCCAGTTTTATTAAAATTCGATGCTTTAAATTCAGCAGTAGGAAAACGGTTGATATCAAACCAGTCAGAAGTAATTAATGTTTCTTTTATATCAGTATAGGAAGTTGAAAGGGATGTCATGTCCACAATAATGTCAATGCTGCTTTTCTTGTAGTCATCGGGATCGACTAAAATTTTTCCTGAAAATTTTTTAAACTCACCTGAGGCTGGCGCATTATTCTGAGTGCCGGTAAAGCGCAGTGTGCTTTCATTAGGAATAATTTCCCACTCTGTAAGAGCAGCATGAATGATTGAAGTGATGATTAAACAGAATAAGATTAGTGTATTTTTAAAAATTTTCGTACTCATGAAATCATTCTCCGGAGAATATCATCTTTATTGATAAAATGATGCTGCAAAGCTGCTGCGGTATGAAGCCCTATAAGACCAATTAAACCATAGGCTAACCAGGCATGTAATTCTTGAAACACGATTCGCAATTCTTCGCTCGGTGCTACGAGGTTAGGTAAAGTAATCAGTCCAAAAAAAGAAGCAGGTAGTCCTGCTGCGGAAGTTATTAACCATCCAGTAATTGGCAGAGCAAACATCAATCCATAAAAAGTCCAATGAACAGCACGTGCCGCAAATTTTTCCCAGGCAGGGAGTGATAAATTGGGGGGCACATTGATTAGGCGCCATAGTAGTCTAAGCATGGCAAGGCCTAAAACCAGGAAACCATATTCTTTATGCCAACCATAAAGCTTAAGTTTCTGCAAACTGATAGGCAGTGTAACCATATAAAGGCCCAGTATAACAAGCCCAATCATCAGCAGTGCTATTAGCCAGTGGAAACTAATGCTAATTAACCCATAATGGTTTTCACTATTTTTTAGCCGCATTATTATCTTCTGGTTTTGTTTTGGCTGCATCGTCTGCTTTATAAGCTTCTGCCTCAATTTCTATTTTTACTTCATCACCTACATTGGGTAAAAAGGCATTTAAGCCAAAATCTGAACGTTTTATCGTGGTGGTAGCACTGAAACCTGCAGTCATGCGCTCATTCACTGGATTTTTACCAGCTTTATTAAAGACAACATCCAGAGTTACTGGTTTTGAAACACCACGCAAGGTAAGGGTGCCATGTACTTTAGCTGAGTTTTTTGAAAGAACATCTACTTTATTGCTTACAAAGGTTGCTGTGGGAAAGCGTGCGGCATCAAAAAAAAGTTTTGCTTTTAAATGCTTATCTAACTCAGGTATGCCTGTGATGAGGTCTGCAACGTTAACGGTGGCCTTAACCTGACTATTTTCGGGCTTATCTTTATCTAAAATGAGTGTCCCATTGACATACCATTTTCCAGATTGTGTTGAAAAACCCAGATGTTTCACATGCCAGAGAACATAACTGTGTTCATTGTCAAGCGTGAGAGTTTCTGCCGCAAAAAGTGGAAAAGAAGCCGGTAGTAGCAACGAGCATAGTAGCAAAGCATTTTTCAGACTTCGTATCATTCGTTAACTCCTTTTAATTAAATGAACTTGAAAATGTTATTAATCAAACCCCTGATTGTAGGATGTAATATTAATCTCATTCTGCTCTTTCAGCTAGTTCTATTTTTTTTACATCTGAAATAAAGACCAAGGTTTGCTGCAGTATCTAGAATAATTGCCTCCAGCATGTGTTTAAAAAAAATTAATTTTGTGTTATTATCGTCCACGATTTTTCAAATGTAGGATAATTTATGAGCTTACCAATTCTAGGCACTACTGCAAAAATAGTATCAAAAAAAATATTTGAGGATTCAAAAAAACCTATGCCTTCCTTTTTTTTCAAGCCTTTTACGAGTTCTGGAAATGGTGTTATTAGAACAACATCAATTATTTCAGATCTTCCAATATTAGGAATAACTTCTGCTGTAGTAGCATTAATGGCGGGAGTTGAATTTTTAAAGGCTATTGGAAATTTGGTTACTGGGAATGTTAAAATTTCTTTAGAAAATCTGAAAGGGACAGGTGCAATGCTACTTATTTCAGCTGTTATTGCTGTTGCAGCCCTGTTTAGTCCAATCATTAATACCATTGATCTAATTGGTGGCGTGATAAATAGTGCACCGGCATGTTGTGTATGTTCTGATGAACAGCGTTCTCCGCAATTAATCTAATTCTTCTTCATAAGCAATACGAAATCTATTCCTTAGCCTTGATTACGCTTTCTCACATCAGGCTAGGAAAGATTCTCATGCCCAAGTTTAATCCGCTGCAATTGTTATTGCTGTTCAGACGAGGATTGTTTATTTTCCGCAGTTAAACTTCCCCCTACAAGCCTGTTGCATACACCTTTAGGAAGAAAAATGTAGGCATCTGCTTGATTATCTTTAGTTGATGAACTGGCGCACGAAGAGGTAGCTGTTGCACAATCGTTCATGCCCGCTTTAACAACGCCATAACATTTTTCAGTTTCTTGGGGTGATGATTGTTGACTGGCAAGGACGGGATTTGCGGTTATAAGCGTTAAGAAAGCGGTGATAGCTGAAGCAACAAGTATGTCCTTTTGTTTCATCAATGACTCCTTATTAAAGTTTAATTTTTGCTATTAATCCTGATTGTATCCAACTTTTTAATAATGAAGCTGCCTGTAAGCCAACTTCTTCCTCGCTAAACCATTCACATAGGCCGGCACAAATTTCACCAAAACTTGCACCTTGAAGCATCGCATTTATAGCCCATGCTTCATCTTCAGTTAAAGAATAAAAACGACTTAGATAATTACTTCGCCAGATTACCCAACTGACTGACTTTGTATTTTCTATCAAGTTTTCTGGTTGTTGTTCGTTGGCAACCGCTTGCCATATAGGAACGATATTCCAATAGAAATGAACTTGCTGTAGAGATGGGTGTGGGGTGAAAGTCATATTCGCCCAGCAATCAGGTGAAATTGCCGCCATCTCTTCGATGGTTAGCACGGGTGCATCTGCAGCATCAAAAGCCAGGGTTAACCCCCACTCAAATTCTGCAAGCTCGGCCAGAGCATGTTTCTCCTGGGTCTTTAAATAATGACTAAAATTGTCACCAAACCATCGAATAGAACGGTAGGAGGAGGGATTTTTTTCCAGATAATCATTACCCATTTCATAAAAGGACTCTGAGCCGACATAGTTTTTAAAGACAGGATAATTATTGGCCAAACATTCTAATAATCTAGTACGATAGGCATCAAGATAAATATTTAAACGAAGAGTGGCGGGTATTTTTTCAGAATCGACTATGCCTTGTTTAATATTGGATTGACCATTAAGTAAATAGTTCTGAAACTGTTCTTGTAAGTCGAGTAACTTATTCATAATGCTAACTCGTTAGCAAAAGTTTTATTAACAATGTTTTTGGCTGTTTCGAGTTCGTCTAACAATTCTGCTAATGGCGGAATCTTATCGTCCCGTTCTATCATGGTGGAGATGGGCCCCAATCGTTTTATTGTTTCTGCATATAAATCCCAAACAGGTTGGATTACAGGCGCGTCATGTGTATCAATAATATAATTGCCATAATCAGAATGACCAGCCAAATGAATTTGAGCAATACGATGGGCAGGTACTGTATTAATATAATCCATCGCATTAAAATCATGGTTTACAGAGCTGACATAGATGTTATTAACATCAAATAATAAGTAACAATCGGCGCGATTAGCTATTTCGGAGATAAATTCCCACTCACTCATTTCTGAATCTTTGTAACTTAAATAACTTGATACATTTTCAATCAAGATTTGTCGTCCCAAATAATCTTGAATCGTATCAATACGCGCAACAATATGTTTAATTGCTTCCATGGTATAGGGGACAGGAAGCAGATCATGCATATTTAGGCCTTTAATTCCGGTCCAGCATAAATGATCAGAAATCCATTGCGGTTCTACACGCCTCGCTAAATCTTTTAATTGCTTTAAATAATCCCAGTCAAGAGGATCTGAGCTACCAATAGATAAAGAAACTCCATGCATGACAATAGGATAGTCCTGACGAATTTTATCCAAAAAATACAATGGCTTTCCGCCAGGGATTAAATAATTTTCTGTAATTATTTCAAGCCAGTCTAAGGCCGGTTTTTGCTTTAAAATTTCCTCATAATGCTCAGTTCTTAATCCAAGACCAAAACCAAGATAAGGTAAATTATGTTTTTTGTGAGAAATCATTATTTAGACTTAATATAATAAGCTAGGTTATATAAACCTAGCTTATTATTTCAATATTATTGAGAAGAACTGTCAGAATTATTGTCGCTGCTGCTGTTGTTATTATTGTTGTTGCTGTCTGATGCATCCACAACAGTACCACCAGCTTTTTGACATTCTTCTTTAGTCATGTTGCTGATACCTTGACCTTTGCAAGAGTTTTGTCCTTTGCAAGCGTTAGTTGCAGTTTTGCAAGCGCTTTGACCTTTACAAGCATTAACACCTTTACATTGAACGGTCTGGGCATCAGAAGCAGAAGAAGCGAATACTGGAGCCATAGAAAACATTGCAGCCGCACCAACAGCCAATGCTGCACCTGTCAATTTGATTTTGTTCATAACAATTCCTTCGTTAATAGATTCAATCTTGAACCATTAAAAGTGATTAATGGTGCCTATCTCAGCAGGAATAGTGTAGAGATAGTAAAATAAAACTGTCAAGTTCCCACAGGGTAAAAATTTATTTGTTATCAAAATAGTTATCGGAAAAACATAATAATTGCCTATGTTTATTGTTAGTAAAACATTTATCTAAAGTGATTCTTCTAGCACAGTTTCATCAATGCAAAATATAGCGTACCAGATTATTATTCATAAGCAGCAAGCGCTTTGTGTACTGCTGGGCGTTGACCAATAATTTGATACCATTCTATTAAATGCGGAAATTTTTTCTCATTTAAAGGCGTTTGATAGAAGTTTTCATAGCAATATAGCCAAGGCCAAATTGCAATATCGGCAATAGTGTAATCATTGCCAGCCATATAGGTGTGTCGAACGAGCTCTTTATCCATTACTGCCATTAAGCGAGCGACCTCTTCAGCATAGCGATTTTTTGCATAAGGCACTTGCTCGGGAGCATAACGATGGAAGTGGCCATATTGTCCAAACATCGGTCCAATGTGTGCCGCTTGAAAGAAGCACCATTGGAGAACATGAAATTTATATTTAAATTCCTGCGGTAAAAATTGTTGATGTTTTTCGGCTAAGTATTGAAGAATAGCCACACTTTCAAACAGGTGAAAATTATTTTCAGCGTCATAAATGACGGGAATTTTATTGTTAGGAGAGATTCGTAAAAACTCTGGTGCAAATTGTTCACCCTCCTGAATATTAATTAATTTAATCTCGTAAGAAACATGGAGTTCTTCAAGCAGAATGGTTGGTTTAATTCCATTTGGTGTTTTAAATGAGTACAGAGTGTACATAAGCGCGCTCCTTGAACAATTGCTAAAAACAGGTCCATTTGTGTTACTAGATAGAGTGTGGTTGGATCCATCCCATACTAAATGCGAGAAATAAAAATAAAAATAAAAGTAAGGATAAACCTATACGCCAGGTTAAGGCTTTTACTGTACGTTTGGTTTTACCTTCATCGCGGACTAAAAAAACAAGACTGCTGCCTAAAGCAGCTAAAATAATCAGCATTACAATAAGGATGATAGCCTTGGTGAACATTTGTTATACTCCACATTTTTAAGAATTTAATTGACCATTGACTTTGTGCTGCAAAATGCTCCGACTGACCCAAGTACTTGATTTAGTCAAATAGACTGACTGTTCACTGTATTCAAGTTAAAATTTGTCCAAGTCGATTCAAAAAAGCTAATGTCAACCACTCTAGAGTTCAGATCGAACTTTTTTGATTTAGAAGGAATAAAAATAGTGAGTTTAACCTGTTTTAACCGTTGTTTCACGTTTAATTGGAAAATGGCTATTTTGACTGGCTTAGCCTTTATATTTTTTGTTCGCCTGGGATTTTGGCAGTTGCATCGAGCTGATGAAAAAAAACAAATGCTATCCGCCCAAGCCACATTTGCAAATACAGCACCCGTATTTTGGAATCCTACCATGACAATGCCTGCGCAATATCAACGTATTGCATTAAAAGGGCGCTTTCTAGCAGAAAATATATTACTAGATAATCAGCATTATCAGCACGAATTTGGTTATAATGTGCTCACGCCATTACAATTATCATCTGGAAAAATTGTATTGGTTGATCGAGGATGGGTTTCTGGTGACATTACCAGACAAAAATTTCCTGAACCCGATATTACGGATGAAGCACTTTCTTTAACCGGTAGTGCTTATTATCCATCAGAAAAAAGTTGGATTTTAGGGCCGGCATTTGAGAAAAAACAACCTCATGTGACATTAATTGAGAATATTGATACAAAATTAGTTAGCCAACTTTTGCATAAACCCGTCTATCCGTTTATTATTCGCCTCGATAAAGAAATGACCCAGGGTTATATCCGTGAATGGCCTGTAGTAACGATGCCTCCTGAGCGTCATCAAGCCTATGCGTTGCAATGGTTTGCTATGGCTTGTGTAGTTTTAATCCTGTTTATTGCATTAAATTTGAAAAAAATGAATGAAAATGGCAAAGCGTAATTCTCTTATTTTATTGTTGTTGATGCTGGTTTTTGCTGCTCCGGGCTCCATTGCCTATCTATGCTATACACATCCGCAATGGCTTGGAACGGCAACCACTAATCGCGGTGCCCTGCTAACACCACCTGTTCAATTTGTTAAAATGAATGCAAATGGTAAGTGGCGTTTGATTCTTTGGAATCCTGGTAATTGCAGCAAACGTTGTCTTCAACAACTTGATAAACTGGCGCGCATTCGTCTTGCCTTAGGCAGACGTTTATATGACGTGGAACAATGGTTAATCGTTGATAATAAGACGACAACATTACCACCATCATTGATGAATTTACTTAAGGAGCAGGACATCCGAATGCTACGGTTACCTGAAGCCTATACCCAGCCCAAGGTACTTACAACAGAATCTCAAGTGTTTATTGCTAATCCTTCTGATTACCTTATTTTAAAATATGCTTTGGATGCGAAATCTGATGCAATATTTCATGATATTAAACACTTATTAAGTGTGGAACGAAAAAATGGTTGAGCGCATGCAATTTAAATCGATACGTTGGGCAACAACTATTGCGGTAATTTTAGCTCTATTTGTAGTCATGTTGGGTGCCTATACACGTCTTACAGATGCAGGCCTGGGATGTCCTGATTGGCCAGGATGTTATGGTCATATGGTTTTGCCTAATGGGCAAAACGAACTCCATTCAGCTCAAAGCAAATATCCACAAATACCTATTGAAGCAGGTAAGGCCTGGACAGAAATGGCACATCGCTATGCTGCAGGTACGCTTGCCATGCTTATTTTTTTTATCGTAACGAGTGTGTTATGGCGACGTATCCAAGGTGTGAAATTGCCTTGGCAATTACCCCTGGCTTTAATAATTTTAGTCTTATTCCAGGCTGCCTTAGGCATGTGGACAGTGACTCTGAAATTGTTGCCTGTTGTTGTAATGGGGCATTTATTGGGTGGAATAATCATTTTCTCTTGCTTGAGCTGTATGCGGTTGCAATGGAGTACTGTTACGCCAACTTATTTGCCACACTGGCGTGTTTGGATTGGGCTTGGTGCTTTAATTGTATTCTTGCAGATTGCTTTAGGGGGATGGGTTAGCTCAAATTATGCTGGGATTGCCTGCGTTGGTTTTCCCCAATGTAATGGCCAGTGGTTGCCTACACTTCATTTTTCCCAGGGATTTAATCTATTTTCTCCAGTCGGAGAAAATTATCAGGGCGGGCTTCTTGATAATGATATCAGAATGACTATCCAGTATATCCACCGATTAGGTGCCATAATTACTGCCCTTTATGTGTTTGTATTGTCTTTTCTTTGTCTCATTAAAAGCGAGAGAAAGAGCTTACGTTATTTTGCTTTATTGGCCATAGCACTTTTGATAACTCAGTTTAGTCTAGGGGTGGCCAATGTAGTGTATTTGCTGCCATTATGGGTTGCAGTTGCCCACAATGGAGTTGCCGCATTACTACTGGCAACACTACTGATGATGTTATACCTCACCCAAGGGAGAGCTTCTGATGCGTGCTAAAACTGAATCCAGGATAAATGTAAATTGGCGCGATTACATGGAGCTTTGTAAACCTCGCGTAGTTGCCCTTATGCTTTTAACAGTGATAGTGGGCATGTATTTAAGTACTCCGGATTGGGTACCTTTAGCGACACTAATTACTACGTTAATGGGTATAGGATGCTGTGCTGGCAGTGCTGCGGCTATTAATCATTTAGTCGATAAGCGTATTGATGCCATCATGGCAAGAACTAGTAAGCGACCTGTAGCTCAAGGGCGGGTATCTGTAAAGCAAGCCCTCTATTTTGCTGGCATAATAGGAATTGTAGGGCTTTTAATTTTAATATTCTTTGTCAATAGTCTGACGGCGCTTCTTACGTTTATTACCCTCATTGGTTATGCGGGGGTTTATACAGGTTATTTAAAACGGGCGACACCACAAAATATTGTTATTGGCGGATTAGCTGGTGCGGCACCACCTTTGCTTGGGTGGACTGCAGTGACTAATCAACTCGACCCACAGGCATTACTCCTGGTATTAATTATCTTTACCTGGACTCCTCCTCATTTTTGGGCGTTGGCTATTTATCGCTTTGAGGATTATAGGCATGCAGAAATCCCCATGTTACCGGTTACGCATGGAATTGCATTTACTAAATTGAATATCCTTTTGTATACTATTTTGCTGCTAGTCGTGAGTGTATTGCCCTTTGTTGTGGGCATGAGTAATTGGCTATATCTCACTGGCGCTGTGTTATTGGGATTGCGCTTCTTATATTGGGCTATAGTTTTATTCCGTTCTGAACAACCTATTGTGGCAATGCGTACATTCCGGTTTTCTATTGTTTATCTGATGATGTTATTTGTCTTTCTATTAATTGATCATTATATCTAAGGGGAGAAAATGTCTGCCAAAATAAATCGTAAATGGCTGGTAGTAGGGAGTTTTCTCGGCTTGGTAGCTATCCTAAGCGGCGTCTTAATCGCTCAGCATTTAACCATGGGAAAGAAAATTGATCCCTCACAATTTAATGGAACGTTGCTAGAAGCACCACGGGAAATAAATGAGTTTGTTTTGACTGGTATTGATGACCAACCCTTCAATAATGTGAGTTTGCAAGGACAATGGACATTGGTTTTTTTTGGTTTTACCAATTGTGGTTATTTATGTCCAACAACCATGGCGGAATTGGCCAAGATGTACCATATTCTTGAAGAAGAAAATATCAAACCTTTGCCCAGGATAGTTATGATTTCTATTGATCCAGATAGAGACAGTTTAGAGAAGCTTAATCATTATGTTAAGGCTTTTGATCCTCATTTCTATGGGGCGAGAGGATCTGAGGATATCGTGAAAAAAATGACTCACGAGATGGGTATTGCTTACGCGAAGGTAGCAATTCCTAATGCGAAAGATCCTAATAATTATGATGTACAGCATAGTGGGGCTGTTATGCTTTTTAATCCTCAAGGTGAACTTAATGCATTTTTCACCACTCCCCACCAAGCGAGTCTTTTAGCAAAAGATTACCAGCTTTTAGTTTCTTAAAGCAGGTATTAAAAAAGTGTCAGTAATACCCGAAGTTGATTTCGGGTATTTTCATCTCACAAGACATCGCTAACAAGATTTTTCCAAGTTTGCACACAAGGTTTAAATTTTGAGCTAGGCTTTTCTTATTAAGTATAAAAAATAATAAAACAAGGAAACTTTGATCCATGAAAATTGCTATTTTATCTACCAATCCTCAGTTGTACTCACATCAGCGCTTAAGAGCTGCTGGCGAGGAGGCAGGTCATGAGATCAGTGTTATTAATCCACTTTATTGTTATATGAATGTGGCAACCTCCAATCCTCAAGTCCATTATCGCGGCGGTGAGGCATTGCCAAAATATGATGCAGTCATTCCGCGTATAGGCGCATCACTCACTTTTTATGGAACTGCTTTGCTTAGACATATGGAAACAATGGGGATGTATACGCTTAATGAGTCAATAGCCATATCGCGCTCACGCGACAAGTTTCGGGCATTGCAACTTTTGGCACGTAAAGGTATTCCTATGCCTAGAACAAGCTTTGCTTTATCGCCCGGAGATACTGAGGATCTAATTCGTATGGTTGGAGGAGCCCCTCTTGTTATTAAGCTATTAGAAGGAACTCAGGGAAAGGGTGTTATTTTGGCAGATAGCCATCAATCAGCAGTTAGTATTATTAATGCTTTTAAAGAAATGTCGACCAACATCCTTGTGCAGGAATTTATTGAAGAATCTCGCGGCACTGATATCCGCTGTTTTGTAATTGGAGATAAAGTTGTTGCTGCAATAAAGCGTCAAGCCAAAGAAGGGGAGTTTCGTGCAAATGTACATCAAGGTGGAAGGGCATTAAAAGTAAAATTATCTCCTCAAGAAAGAGCCATTGCGGTTGCTGCTGCAAAAACGATGGGTCTAAAAGTGGCCGGCGTGGATTTAATTCGTTCTAACCATGGTCCTTTAGTGCTGGAAATTAATTCATCTCCGGGCTTAGAAGGCATTGAGAAAGCAACTCATGTCAATATTGCTAGTAAAATTATTCAATATATAGAAAAACATGCTAAACCTAAAAGTATTAATCAAAGGTTCCAAGGATGAAAAAGAAAGCAAGAGCATCTATTGTTATTGCTGATGAAACTATTAAAGCTGGTCAGGCGCGTTGTGTAAAGCTTGAGCTTGCTATGCTGTACACGTCAACGCCGATTGAAATTCCCGTATATGTGTTCCATGGAAAGAAAGAAGGACCTATTCTATTTGTTACGGCAGCTATTCACGGGGATGAAATCAATGGCGTTGAAATTATCCGTCGTCTCCATCATGCTCCTCAAATCAAACGTTTACGAGGCACTCTGATTACTATCCCTGTGGTAAATGTTTATGGCTTTTTCCTTCATTCACGTTATTTACCAGACAGGCGGGATTTGAACCGGCAATTTCCGGGACATGAAAAAGGATCTATGGCCTCCAAATTGGCAAACCTCATTATGAAAGAAATTGTAGCGAAATCTAGCCATGGTATTGATTTGCATACAGGGGCTATTCATCGTTCAAACTACCCACAAACGCGCTTTAGTCATCAATGTGCGCAGTCCTCAACATTAGCAGAGGCTTTTAATGCGCCTATTATGGTTGCGGCCAATTTACGAGATGGCTCATTACGTGAAGCGACAGATAATTTAGATATTCCAATGATTATCTATGAAGGAGGAGAAGCATTACGTTTTGATGAGCTTGCGATAAGGATTGGCGTGCGTGGTATATTAAATGTGATGACTTATTTAGAAATGTTTCCTCCCTCACAAAGGAAATTAAGAAAAAAACGTGGGTTTATTTCAGCAATTGCTGAATCAACGTTTTGGATACGTGCTGTTGAAAGTGGTGTCATGATTAACAGCAAAGCATTGGGTGCAAAAGTTAATAAAGGGGAAATGCTCTGTAAAATTGTCGATCCACTTGGCGATAATGAAATTAAAATAAAATCCCCCTGTGAAGGTGTGATCATAGGTAAAACAAATATTCCTTTAGTGAATGAAGGAGATGCTATTTTTCATATTGCTGTATTTGAGAATTTGGATAATCTTCAATTGCCTGCTGAAGATATTGAAGATTGGGATTAGCTCAATAATCAAAATTGATTTTCAGCGCAAGCATTCTAGACACGTGTTTTTTTCTGTTTTTGCTCACTCTTTCCAATTAGCCAATCTGGATTAACTTCTAACTCCTCGCCAATAATACTTAATAACTTCGCATCAGGAAGAGTAATACCGTTTAAAAAAGCTTCTGCTTTGTATTTAGGAGCTTTAATCAGCCTCGCAAATGCTTCAACTCTTTCATCGCTTTTTAGCGGTAAGCCCATGCTATCGAGTTCTTTATTAAGACGCTCTGCAAATGGTTTATTAGGCATCGTCACTCCTAAAATAAAATTATATGTATGTTCTATAGCATAAAAAATTGCTTTTGCAACCTTTTGCAAAATCAATGAGTTATCTTTGTTCTTGCTTTAATCAAAGGAGGCTTTTTTAATGAGGATTTACTATTTTATGAACTAATAACACTCAAGCTGCAAGAATCAATTTTGTTACTATTCTTTGTGGGCTGGAGTGTAAAATTTCAAGAAGCCATTTACCCACAAATCATTATCATTGACACAAGGAATTAAGGTGAGTTGAGAGCCTCCCAGTTGATGCCATTGTGCTTTGGCACCGATACCTATTTCTTCCAGGGTTTCAAGACAGTCCGCTACAAAAGAAGGACAAACAACGGCAAGACGCTTTACCCCTTTTCTTGCTAATTCTGGTAAGACGGCATCAGTATAGGGTTGTATCCAAGATGCTGATAAAAATCACGAATAGCATTGCATGATGGCAAGGGTTTTTGGCGGCCAATAGCTGGAATATTTTTTCAAGCGATGAATCGGTTGCAGCAGATGAATATTGTGGATATAAAGAAGTAGAGGTGAGCTTCTTTAGTCCAGATAGCTTGATAGGTATGTGCCGATTGTCGTGGTCTAAAAGGAAGAATAATAAGATACAGAATTAAATAACGAATAAGAAGGGTAAAGCATACTCTTTTATCAGCCAGGAACTCGCGAAGATATCGCCTTAACGACAGCGGTATCACAACTATCGGGGGGTACCTAATTAATTAGCAATAAATCAATTTTCATCATAAACATCAACGTGAAAGATAAATCTTTCGGGTCTTTCAACTAAACGAAGAGAGTTCCTGAGAGGGTATAGTGTGAAATCTGGAGATCTCTGGCTATATGAGGACGTGTCCTCAATTACTTTTTCTGGTTGAAATCCAATTATCGTTTCATAAAAGCAATTGAGAACACGCCCTTTAACGACGCATGATTTTAAGCGCTAGTTTCTTCGATTAATGCTATAACATTTGATGCATGCAAGCCACGTTCTCCTTTTTCAAGGTCATAGCTTACCTGCTGTCCAGGAATCAGCGTTTTATAGCCAGTACCGTGGATCGCAGAAAAATGTACAAAAACGTCTTCACCACCCCCTTCAGGTACAATAAAACCCCATCCTTTGGCGTTATTGAACCACTTGACTTCGCCTGTAGCCATAAATCCTCCTTTTGCTAAAGCTTATCAATCGTCAACTACCTGAGTAGTTGAGAATTGCATTCGTCCTTAAATGACAATTGTTGAAAGCCCATTCTAATGTGGGTTATTTCAACATAACGTAAAATAGGGATAAGTCACAAGTGGTTTATAAAAAAAATTGTGTAATTAACACTATAAACGATTAAAAGCCACCAATTTTGCTCTTTATTTAACCAAAAAATCGTGTTTCTCTTAATGTAGCGATAAAACGTTGGGCATCTTCACTAAGCTTATGTGTTTTGCGATAGATGATAAAATAATTAACTTGCAGCGCTTCATGTTCATAAATAGTTACCAGATCACTATCAATGACATTTTTAGGAATAAAACACCACCCCAAGCGTAGTTTGGCTAGTTTTAATAATGCAAAAATAGGCTCAGCTTCGTGTTGGTTGGATAATACTAAATTTTTCCTAAATAAATATTCTTCTAAAACCTGGCGCGGCGGGGCATATTTGGGCATGACAATTCCCGGATAACTGATAATTTTGCGCAGAGTTATATTTTTTTCTTGAAACAGGGGATGAGCGCGTGAAACTTTGATGACATAGGGTAATGTAAATAGAGGAATTAATTCAAATTCATGAGCAATTTTATTATTAATACAATTGAGGCAAATTTCAATTTCACGATTACGTAAAGCGCGAAAGCTCATTAAAGGTGAGAGATAACTAACGGAGAAATCCATATGGGGATGTTCGTGATTAAAAAAAGCTAGTAAGTCAGGTAACATAAAACTACCGATCAAGAAGTCAACGCCAATTTTTAAGGGATTTTTCTGCTTATTTAAAAATTGGTTGACTGCTGACATCCCGGATTGGATCGTTTGTAATGCTTCAATAACATGGGGAAGAAAAATCTTCCCTGCATCCGTCAGCGCCAGGCGATTATGCTCTCTGATAAACAAAGGCGTTTTAACTTCGTTCTCAAGCGTTGCGATTCGTTTGCTGATAGCAGACTGGGTGATATAAAGATAGTCTGCTGCTAAAGTAAATGATTGAAAATCAGCCGCAGCAATAAACGCCCTAATTTGATTGAGATCCATAGCGAGAAATAGGTGTAAAAAGCGTATCTTAAGTATATGCAAGCTTTTCTAAGAATAATAAATCATTAATTATCTTTATCCTGCAAAAGCACTCCTAATGAATTGTTAGTCTATAATTTAAACAATAATGATATAGGGATGTGTCATGCACCAATTCAATCGTGAAAGTCGCCTGACAGTTTACCATATGCCCGGAAGAAACATTACAGTGGTGCAAGGTAATAGCGGGGTGGTTTATCCTTTCTACAAATCAACAGGCTATAACAGTCAAAGTGATGAGACCTGGTTGCCTTGGATGGGATATTTTGCACCACACCCTTTAGAAGAATGTAAGAATCAACTCTATATGGCCAAACCGGGAATCTGTAGTTTGTCTCCAGAAATTATTGGTATTTTAAAAAAACATCTTAATCAAAATACTCTAAATTTTATAGGTCGATTGGGAAATGATGAATCGCTAATTATTTCCAGCTGTTTAGGTGGGGGGGAGTGGAGTAGATTCCCCGATTTAAGAAAGGAATTAATGAATCTAAGAACAATCAAAAAATATATAAAACATATTGAAATAGCATCAATCAAAAATATTGAATTGCCTCTTTCAGCCTCTAGAGAATTGGTATTATTTAAAGGAATAAATTGTACTCATCTCGTGCTTGCAAGTCAGGCGATTGTTGCTGACAAGATGGAGAGTCTCACAACCGAGGAATCCAGCAAATATGTCTCTGATTTTTATGTGCAGGATAAAGAGCGTTTTCCTTCTCTAAATGACTTAACCGATTTAAGGGATGCCAGACATGCAAGTCAAATTAGGTTCAAATATCTACAGAAATTGGGTCATAGACATCCTGCCTCTTCCAATGATAAAAACTCTAATGAAGCGATTTCTAAGAGCAATCGCAGCGTTTAAAATATAAAATCAGGTTCAATGAATTGCTGGTTTTCTTGTTACATGCCAGTTTAAAATGTCTGTGATATTTGGGCAGCGCGTTTGCTAATCGAGGATATAATGAGTTTTAAGGTTGATAGTCGCATTGAAAGGAGTTCTTTTTGGTTGAAGGATTGGCCATTATCAAGTCTGTATTTAAAAAATGAAGCAAACTTTCCATGGATAATTCTGGTGCCACGAGAAAATGACGTGCAAGAAATTTGTCAATTGCCTGAAAAGGATCGTGATCAGCTAATGAAAGAAATTAGCTTACTTTCACAACGCATGAAAGATTTTTTTAAACCATACAAACTTAACATAGGTGCTTTAGGTAATATTGTTCCACAGCTTCATGTCCACGTGGTTGCTCGTTTTCAAGATGATAAACTATGGCCTCATAGTATTTGGCAACCTGATATATCTACCCTGGCTTATAGTTCTGAATACGCTGCAAAACTTGTATCTGACTTAAAAAAAGTGCTCGAGTATCGTTGAGCAAATATTCTGGCTATTATCATTCGTATTCAGGCAATGGTTTTTTATTAGGAAATATTTCTTCTAGTGAAACCGAAAACCCATCCTCTCTAACTATACGTGCGTGTTTACGCTGTAATTGTCTTGGCTCTTCAACACCACATGAATGGCAAATAATGGCAACTTCATGAGCCATATTATTAGCATAATGAAACACACGCTCTGCTTTATCGGTTATCACAAGACCGCGTTGTAGGCGAGTATTATGAGTGGCAATTCCGGTTGGACAAGTATTTTTATGGCATTGCATTGACTGGATACAACCTAAAGCAAACATAAAGCCACGTGCTGAGTTAACAAAATCCGCTCCAGCGCACAGTGCCCAAGCCACACCAGAGGGAGTAATCAACTTACCACTGGCAATGACTTTAATACGCTCACGCAAGTTATAAAGGACAAGGATATCTACTAGTCTGGGTAAGGATTCTTGAATTGGAATGCCCATGTAATCCATCAAACCTTGAGGAGATGCTCCAGTACCACCGTCTGCACTATCCAGAGTAATAAAGTCGGGAGCAAATTTAATACCGCGTTTGTGAATTGCTTTGCATAAATCATGTACCCATTCATAACTACCTAATACAAATTTGCAACCAACCGGTTTGCCGGTAATCTCTCGAATATGCTCAATATTGTCTAATAACTCTTCAACATTACTAATATCGATATGTCGGTTAGGACTTATAGAGTCAACGTGCGGTAAAATGCCGCGAATTTGTGCCACTTCTTCTGTTACTTTAACTGCAGGGAGAATGCCCCCTTTGCCTGGTTTGGCGCCCTGACTAAGTTTAATTTCGAACATTTTAATACATTCTATTGCTGCAAGTTCACGCAAACGCGTATCTGATAAATGACCCGCGGCATCCCGCACTCCATATTTCGCAGTACCAATTTGCGCAACCACATCACATCCTGCTTCCAAGTGGTAAGGAGCAACACCCCCTTCTCCTGTATTGAGCCAACATCCCGCTTTTTTTGCTCCGCGTGCTAATGCTTCAATTGCTGGTTTGGAAATTGCGCCATAACTCATAGCCGAAATATTAAAAATATGATTTGAGGTATAAGGTTGCCGACAAAAAGGACCTATCGTTACCGGGCGAATGGTCGCTTCATTTGTAGCAAGGGGTGGAAAAGGAGCGCTAACGAAATAAACAGTTCCAGTCTCGTGCAGAGGTCTCGTCGAACCAAAACCAATGGTGGTATCCACATCTTTCGCTGCCCGATATACCCAAGAGCGTTCAGCACGATTAAATGGCATTTCTTCACGATCATTCGTAAAAAAATATTGGCGAAAGAACTCACCCAAATACTCAAAAAAATAACGAAAATGTCCCAGGATTGGATAATTGCGTAATATTGCATGATGTTTTTGTCGTCTATCCCAGAGATAGACCGTAACTAGTAAGGTAATTAATCCTACCATGAGCAAAAGCAAAACTAACTCATCAATTTCCAAAGCGCGTAAAAAAAAGATATCTTTCTTTTTAAGCTCAAATGTTTCCACGATTAAATCCTTCCTTACTAATAGCTAGAGTTGCAAACGAATGACAAGCTCTATTGAATAAATGAGCGAGAATCCTTCACTTAGCTCGTTATTAGGGTGTGTCATTAATTAGTTTATAGAAAATTTCTTCTTAGAGCACTATTTGTCAATTTAAAATCATTATTGTAAATAAATATTTTTGTGCTTTAGAAAATAGTTTAACCTCATAAGTTGTTTCTTGATTATGAATGATTGCAGTGCTTACTGAATGCTTGGTATTTCTAACGAAACTTTAATTCTTTATGTTCCTAAAGTTTAAGAAAACCTTGGAATTATTTTATTTAGTGTATACTTATATTAAATCAATCGGGATTTTGGAGGGTGTGCCATGGCAATTAATTCCTCATTGGCTAATCACCTGCTGATAGCAATGCCCTCATTGACAGATCCCAATTTCGAAAGAGCTGTGATTTATATTTGCGAACACCATGTTCAGGGTACGGTGGGATTAATTATAAATCGCCCTATGCAATATCCTCTTGGTCTGGTTTTTGAACAGATGCAAATTGAACCAACCAAACTTGAGCACAATCAAAAGCCATTACTTTTTGGCGGGCCTGTACAACCAGAAAGAGGATTTGTCATTCATCGTCCTCTCGGTGGTTGGCGTTCAAGTTTGGCTTTGCGTGATGATGTAACGGTAACAACCTCTAATGATATTATTCGTGCAATTGCAGCGGATAAGGGACCAAAGGATGCATTAGTAACGTTAGGCTATTCTGGTTGGGGAGAAAATCAACTTGAAGCCGAAGTTATGAATAATACGTGGTTGGTTTGCCCTTATACACCAGAACTTCTGTATGAAGTTCCTTTTTCTGAACGTTGGGAATATGCCGGGGCTGTTATTGGAGTCAAAATGAGTCAGCTTACCTCTATTGCAGGTCATGCTTAACCTTCGAAATGGGTATCATCTTGCCTGATGTGAATCGGTTTCTTTAGAGTCAGTGTTCTCCGTAGTAGAATATAACGTTTTTTGCAATAGTTTTCTATTGGAGTGCTTCTAATGGCAGAGGGTGTTTATTTAGGCTTTGATTTTGGTTATAAACGAATTGGTGTGGCTGTAGGCCAACAAATTACTTTAAGTGCTCGACCATTAACAATGCTGGATGCAAAATTAGGTGTTCCTAATTGGGACGCATTACAGAAAATAATTGCTGATTGGCGTCCGGAGGCCTTAATTGTTGGCTTGCCGACCAGCATTGATGATAGTGAGCAATATACTACTGCCGCTGCTCGAGGATTTGCTCGTCAGTTGCGCAAGCGATTTTCTTTGCCTGTTCATCTGGTCGATGAAAGACTCTCAACTGTAGAAGCTCGAGCACAGTTGTTTGCTGAAGGTGGATATCGTAAAATCAAGCAATCCCAAGTCGACAGCTTCGCTGCTTGTATTATTTTAGAGCAGTGGCTGCAACTCCCTAAATAAATATGAAACATTTTTTAGAAATTAGTCAACTTGCACGTGCTGAGATTGACTCTCTGCTAAAACGGGCGCTCTATTTTAAAAACAGTCACGCCTATCCAGATTATTCACAATATACCGTTGCTAATCTTTTTTACGAAAACAGTACACGTACACGTGTAAGCTTTGAGTTGGCTGCCAAAAGACTGGCGATGACAGTTATTAATTTAAACTTGCAAAGTTCTTCAGAACTGAAAGGAGAGGTAGTTGAAGATACCGTAAATAACCTTGCTGCTATGGGAATTGATTTATTCGTGATTCGTCATAGTCAGGATGGTTTACAGCAAAGATTAGCCAACCAAGTTGGTGATAAAATTCGAATTGCTAATGCCGGTGATGGGCAGCATGCTCACCCTAGCCAGGCACTCCTGGATTTCATGACTATTTATGAGCAAAAGCCTGACCTAAGCCAACTTAAAATCGCAATAATTGGTAATATTCGTCATTCTCGTGTAGCCAACTCATTACAATGTCTTTGCGCTACGCTTGGTGTGAAGGAGTTGTCTTTAATCGCTCCTGATATTTGGCAGCCTAGAACTATACATTTTGGTCATGTTACAGATTCATTAGTCGCTGGTTTACAAGAAGCTGATGTTGTAATTTGTCTACGAGTGCAACAGGAACGTTTACAAGAACATGAACACTTGGATTTAGAAACATATCGCCAAAAATTTGCATTAACCAAAGAAACGCTAAAATTTGCTAAGACTGATGCCCTCGTTATGCACCCAGGGCCTATGAACCGAGGGGTTGAAATCGATAGTGATGTTGCTGATGGTCCTCAATCGTTTATTCTTCAGCAAGTTACTAACGGTGTTTTTATGCGTATGGCTATACTGGAAGCATTGGCTACCAATGAAGTTTTTTAACACTTACGCTTAAAGTGGATTTTAAACTAAGAGAAAGAAATGAATTCTAAGAACGGACTTATAGTTATTACAGGAGCAAGTGCGGGCATTGGCCGCGCACTTGCTAATCAATTTGCCAAAGCAGGGCATCCTTGTCTCTTAATTAGCCGCCACATAGAAAAACTGCCTGAATTAAAAGGGTATGAAATTATTTATGGGCAAGTAGACGTAACAAATTATGAGCAATTTGAGGCGGTGGTGCGTGAGGCAGAGCAAAAATATGGTAAAACAGAATGCATGATTAATAATGCTGGATTTATCAATATAGGGGAATTCAGAGATCTTCCTATTGATAAAACTCATTACGAAATAGATGTATTGGTAAATGGTGTGGTTAACGGCATTAAAATTGTATTATCTGATATGGCCGCCAGAAAATCTGGAACCATTATTAATATGAGTTCCATTGGTGATCGCAAACCAGGTGCGTTAGGAGTAAGTTATCATGCCAGTAAGCATGCAGTTCGGTCTATCAGTGAAAGCTTGCAAATGGCAGAAGCAAAGAACAATGTAAGAATTATGAATATTGCTCCCGGTTTAATTAAGACTGATATTCATGCAAGCATGGGGATTAGCTTTGAGGCTTATTGTGAAATGCTTGGTAATCCCACCTTTATTATGCCGGAAGAGTTGGCAGAAATAATTATGTTTTGTTGGAAATTACCTCAAAGAATCTGTATTAGAGATTTAGTGGTTATGCCGACTGATTGCGCGTTCTAACAACTCAATTAGGTGTGCTGTAAGTAAGGTTGACTATAGAGTTAAATTGTTTTCCATAACGGGTTCTATAGAAGCAGGAACTTTTTTGATCTTTGAAAAAGTAGTTTGAATTTGCTGAAATGCTGTAGGTGCTTTTAGTTTCTCGGTGCTCTGGACTTTAGGGGCATCGGGAATTTCCTCAGATAGACAAGCATCTACATTTCGACTGAGAATTTCTCTTATTGGCTTAGCGATTTTAGATTCTTTAAAATCCACACAAGCTAACTCTAAGGCAGTGTTATAATTTTCTTTAAATTCCTGTAGCTCTTTTTTAACCTCACGAGCTCTATCAATCATTTTTGCTGTTTTAGATTTAAAAATGGAAAGTATTCGCGCGAATAAATTGGATAATTTTACGAGAAAGCCATTATGCTGTTTGATAAATTCATCAATTTGGAGATCAAGGCCTTTAATGGCATTTAATTTTTGTTGTTTGTCTTTTATAAAGGTAGTTAAAGCGTAATATTCAGCGATGGTGCTTCGGACTGCAATATTTGTTTGGTATAAATTCTGCAGTTCCGGGATTGTTGATTTTGCAAGAAGAAGCTTTAATTGTGGTTGTTCATTAGCAAAGCTATCTATCTCTTTATCTACATTCAGTTTAGCGGCATTCAATTTTTCAGGTAAACCCTCAAGATGTTTAAAGGCTAAAACTCTAAGCTTTTCTTTGTATTCGCTGTCTAACGTATCGGGAGTATAATTTTTGATGGTATCTTGAATAGATTGAGGAGTAACTGCGCGATAAATAGTTGTGGTAATTGAAGTTAACCAACTCGCAGTATATTGTACTGCAGAAGTTAGTTGTTGCCCTAAACCAGGCTCGGTTAATACTTTTGCTTGTTCGGCGAAGGCTTTTCCTTGTTCAGTTGCTAACAGAAAGTCATAGCCTTTTTGGTATTCTTTAATTATCTCTACAAAATACAATCTTCCTATCACTTTTTGTTCATTTGTTTTTGCTGCTATGAAGAGATCCTGAACAGCTTTAATCTCTTCCTCCACCTTGGCTTGTTTTTCTTTTTCATCTATTAACTTTAAGATATGAGAATTGACTGTAGTCAATAACTTTTCTAATTCCCTTAGCTTTTGTACTTCCGAACCGTCAGATTCTAAAAGGGTTATAAATTCTTTGTTAAAATACTCTGCTGCGGTTTTAGGTAAAGCTTTAACAGGGCGAGAATTTAATTTTTGTGTTTCGGCTTCTAATTTTGCAAGTAAGCCTGTTATTTTTTTAAAATCAAGAGTGGGTGAAGATACTGGCGGCTCTTTGGGCCCTGTAAGTTGTCCTTGTAATTCTGTCGCTTTTTCTGCTGTTTGTTCAAGTAACTCATCAATGATTAATTTTGTTTGGCCAAGATCAATATTTTTTAAACTGGCAAAGCCTTTATGCATGCCATGGAGACCTTTAAGTTTAATATCGGCCATTTTTAATGCGGCATATAATGAGCGGCATAAATTGTGGGCTTTATCTGGATTAGTATATGGTTGAATATTTAACCAAGCCTTGACGTTTTCAACCAGGCTTTTAAGATTGGCACTGGAATTCTGCAGTGGGGACTTATAAATATCAGCTAACGTTTGGGTTAAATTGCTAACTATTGTTGCTTCAGGAGAGGTAGGGTCGGTTAATTCACTTAAATAGTCTTCGGTAGCTAATTTAAAATGTAGAACGGTACCCATCGAACGTTTCTTTCCGTAGGTGTTGAACTCTTTGTATTTTGGCGAATTTTTATCAGCCAGGTCAGCTTCAATAGCTTCAATATCCTCAACGCTATTAATATATTTGCCAATCGCTTCGGCTGTTGCCAAGAGATTTTCCTCACTGGGAGCTTCATCTTTACGCCAGGTATTAAACAATTCACGGAATCTATCTTTATTCTTATTCAGCTTGATGTTGGCAATTTGCAGAGCCGTATATAAAGCCAGGTACAGTTTTTGTGTTTTCTCAGCATTATCAGTTTTATGGGTGAGCCATTGCTCCAGTTTGTTGACTAAATCACAGAGGTTTTCGTTGAGTTTACTTACAGAGGAACAATACAGTGTATCTAATGCTTGTATTAGTGTCTGGCTTTCAGCAGTTGTTTGCCCAACCTCATTAAGATAATCTTGCAGAGCAATCCTGGCATAAAGGATAGCGCCTAAAAAGGGTTTTTTATTTTGGGTGCAGAAACTTCTGTAGTATGGTGAAGTAGCATCTTTAAAATCATGCTTAATAAGATCAATACTATCAATTTTTTCAACATATTGATTGATTTCAATCGCAGTAGAAAGGAGATTTTCCTCGTCAGGAGCATTCTTCTTGCGCCAAACAGTGAAGAGTTCTTTAAGGGTTTCTCCATTCATTGGTTGAAGTCTCTCAGTTTCTAGCGGATTAATTAAGTAATCTCAAGAATTAGTACGGGAATTATAATGAGAAATTCTTAAGAATATATTAAGTGCTTTAGATTGGAAGCTTGTTATTGTCTTCATTTACTTTGGTATTTGCAATATTTGCTTGAAAGATAAAGCTTGTTGCAGTGCGCTGAGATCTACTTTTTCAGAGTTTTTTATGTCAGCAACTGTTCTTGCAACCTTGAGTAGACGGTGATAGGCTCGAGCTGATAATTTAAGGCGATTCATTGCTTCAGCTAAAAAGGTCAATTCTTCATTTTCTAATTCACAAACTGCTTCGCAATCTTTAGCACTTAAATGTGTATTAAGACAATTTTGTCTTGATACTTGTTTGGTTCTTATTTGAATAACCTGTTCTCGGATATGCTCGCTTTGTCCTCCTTCAACGGTATTTGGCTTAATTAATTCCTCTTGCGTTAAGGCTTGAACAGTAATGTGCATGTCAATTCTGTCCAATAACGGCGCTGATAATTTTGCAAGATAACGTGTTATACGTTCAGGACTACATAAGCAATTTGCGTTTGGATTTCCCCATTGTCCGCAAGGACAGGGATTCATTGCTGCCAGAAGTTGAAATTGGGCGGGGAATTCGATTTGAGTGGCTGCTCGTGAAATCCAAATATTTCCTGATTCTAAGGGTTCCCGCAAAGTCTCCAGCACTTGTCTGTTAAATTCTGGTAGTTCGTCAAGAAAAAGAATGCCATGGTGGGCCAGGGAGATTTCACCGGGTTTAGGTGGGTTACCTCCACCAACCAAGGCAACGGGAGACGCGGTATGATGTGGGGAACGAAAAGGAGGAGAGCGCCATGCATTAAAATCAGGAAGACGTCCGCGAAGGGAATTAATAGCCGCGCATTCCAAAGCTTGTGTTTCAGTGAGTTCAGGAAGTAATGTGCTAAAGCGTTTGGCTAGCATTGTTTTGCCACTTCCTGGAGGACCACTTAATAAAATGCTATGACCACCGCAAGCCGCAATTTCCATGGCTCGTTTTGCATGATGTTGGCCTTTAATATCAGACCAATCCAGGTTGGAGTTCACATGATTTGTTTCTGGGCGAGCAGGCAGTGTTTCCAGAGGGGTATTTTGACATAAATAGCTGCAAACTTCGCGTAGATTTGTTGCAGTATACACCTCACTATAGCCTGTCAGGGAGGCTTCTTGCGCGTTGGCAGCAGCAATGATAAGTCGTTGTTTATCTCGATGAGCAGCCAAGACGACAGGGATAATAGCGGATACACCACGTAGGCCACCACTTAAGGCAAGCTCCCCAATGAATTCATGAGAAATTAAAGACGATGCGGGTAGCTGTCCTGAGGCGGCAAGGATGCCGATAGCGATGGGTAAATCAAAACCACTTCCAGATTTAGGTAAGTTTGCGGGGGCGAGGTTCACAGTGATTTTGCGACAGGGAAATTCAAACTGACTATTAATAATGGCGCTGCGAACCCTGTCTTTACTTTCTTTCACGGCGGTTTCTGCCAAACCAACAATAGTGAAACTAGGCAAGCCATTGGATAAATGGACTTCCACAGAGACGGGTTGCGCATGAATACCCACGGCACTCCGCGTTTTACTGAAAGCGAGATTCATTTCTGTATCTTCCTGATTAAGTTGGACTATTTACGAAACGAGTGATATTAGCGTTGTATAAGCAATTGTCAATGGTCTTTATTTTTAGCTAGCAAATTTTCAATTTTTATTTGTAAATCATCTAGTTTTTCTCGTGTTCTAATTAAAACTTTGGCTTGCACATCAAATTCCTCTCGGGTTACTAAATCTAGTCGTGCAAAAGCAGCCTGGAGTACTTCCTTGAATTTTTGTTGAATATCTTTTTCGAAATTTTGTAGACTTGTAGGTAAAGTGGCAAAAAGTTTTTTTGCTAAATCGTCAAGATGTTTTGAATCAAACATGCACATCTCCTGCGTGTTATTAGGCATGGCCACAGTCTAACAAATCTTAAGGCTGTCAGTCATGTATTTATCGATGTTTGATATGAGGAATAATTTATGAAAATGCTTACAGCAATTATCAAGCCTTTTAAACTTGATGATGTGCATGAAGCACTAATGGAAATTGGTGTTCCAGGAATAACTATTTCTGAAACGCGTGGCTTTGGACGGCAAAAAGGGCACACAGAATTATATAGAGGTGCTGAATATGTGGTTGATTTTTTGCCAAAGATTAAAATTGAACTGGCTTTACCAGATAATATGATAGAAGCCGCAATAGACGCCATTTGCAAAGCAGCTTATACAGGCAAGATTGGCGACGGTAAAATTTTTGTTTATGAACTGCAACAAGTTGTCCGTATTAGAACGGGTGAAGTAGGGGATGATGCTCTTTAGGCTATGTCCTCAATTATTTTTCTGGCTGCAAATTGAAGACATACCTGGTCATAATCATAAAGCCATTAAGCTATTAAATGACTCCTAATAAAATCCCATTCTTCTTTAGCCACAGGAAGCACTGATAAGCGGTTTCCACGACGTAAAAGAACCATATTTTCGAGCTGTGGATATTGTCTTAGCATATCCAGGGAAATCAGCTTTTTAAATTTTTCTTTAAAGCGAATATCAACCATGTACCATCGGGGATTGCTTGGTGTACTTTTAGGATCTGGGTGCTCGCTCTCGGGATCAAAGGCGGTATGGTCTGGATAAGCCTTACTGGTGACTTCCGCAATACCAATAATTCCCGGTGGGTTGCAATTTGAATGATAAAAAAATACTTGATCGCCAACTGCCATATCATTACGCATAAAATTACGTGCCTGATAGTTACGTACACCATCCCAATGAGTAGTTTGATTGGAGGCATTGCGAAGATCATCAATACTGAAACAATCAGGCTCCGATTTCATTAGCCAATAACGGGTCATGGTTTACTCCAATAAATTGCATGTTGTGTAATCACTGCAGCAAGCGGGATATCCCAGGCATAGGCCCGAATATAAGATTGCCTTTGAAATTCGTAGGCCACTCCAATAAGTAAGGGATGTCTTTCCTTTGCCAGAGTGCGGTCATAATAACCTGCCCCCATCCCTAAGCGAGTACCTTGTTTATCAAAGGCAACCAAGGGCATAAAAATAATATCAAGTTGTCCTGGCGAAATGGCCGTACTTCTTGCGACATCAGGTTCTGGAATACCAAAGCGATTTTCAATAAACGCAGTAGCAGGTGTTGCTGGTAAGAATGAAAGCGTTTTATCGTCATTAAGGGCGGGATAGTAGCAATATTTTCGCTGTAAGGGTGCAGAATTCCAAAGGGAATTTAAATTAATTTCCCCGCCTACGGCTTGATATAAGGCAATACGTTTGGCATAGCGATATTGCTCAAGACTACGAATTCGAGCACAAACTTGATTGGAAGCTTCTTGTTGATAGTCATGAGATAAATTTTCACGTATTTGTCGGCAACTACGTCTTAAGGCTAGTTTAAAGCGATCGGCCATGTTCTTGTCTCTTTTTAACTGCCACAAATTATGGCGTAAATGCTTACACAAGCGCAAGTCGCTGTCTTATGAAAAATATTTTTCGCTACCCATAGCAAGTTTTTGTTGCATACATAAAATATTTTTAAAAAAATATAGCCATGATAAAAAAAATAAGGTATATAGCTCTCGAATTTACTGGTGCTTTATAGAGAACTATAAAGCGGCTAAACGAGTAAAAACCTAGAGAGATTGGCATGAGTGATATGTTTGATGATGATGATTTAGATGAAGTTGATTCTTTCGTAAACTCTGAAGAAGAACTAATTAATACCGATACACCCGAAACTTCAATTTTAGACGCTCGTAGACGTCTTGAAAATATGTTAGAAGAAAAGCGTTTGCGCGATGAACTTGATGATTTCGTTGATTATTAAAATTAATGTCTACGCTCATTTTTACCAATAAAGATGGGCAAAATGCCCCTTTTCCATTGGATGATCGCATTTTTTTAGGTGAGGGGCTTTTGGAGACTTTGCGAGTAATGCATGGAAAACCGTGCTATGCGAAATTTCATTGGCACCGTCTTAAACAGGCTGCTTTTTTATTGGATATCCCCTTTCAAATTTCATTCGATCTCTGGTTAAAAAAACTTCTCGATTGTATCCAGCTTGAGTCATTGGAAAATGGCGGCATAAAAGTCATCTTAAGTGGTGGACGTGCCCCTAGGGGCTTGGTAGCAAAAAGTCAGGAGTCTTGCTTAGTTTTTAATGCCTTCCACTATGTTAAAAATTCGCATGCACTTAAGTTAGTAAGTTCATCCTGGCTTCGAGACAGTAATAATCCAATTTATAAAATTAAATCTCTTAATTACCTGGAAGCGATTATCGCCAGGCGGCAAGCTAAAAGCGCTGGTGTAGATGATGTCTTATTTTATAACCTAAAAAATCATGCCACCGAAACATCTATAGCCAATCTATTTATTATAAAAAATAATCAACTGTACACACCTAATATAGAAAGTGGAATTTTAGCAGGTATTATACGGCAACGATTATTGTTGCTTAGCAAAGCCAATGGGATCGCTTATTTTGAAAGCGCACTTGATAAAGAGATTTTATATCAGGCTGATGCAATCTTCGTATGTAATTCCTTACAGGGAATATGCCCAGTAGTAAAACTGGATGATGTTTCTTTTACTACAAATCATTCGTTAATTACTTTACTCCAGGATTTATTAGCCAAAGACAGTGATGAAGATTGTAATTTATTGTGAATTGATTGTTCGGCGACGTTGGTAATATTTGAATGCTTTTGTTGCAAAAAAGAATATGAGTAATATAAGCAGAATAATAATGCTGGAACTTTTATAAAAAGGAGTTTGATGAGTTAAGACCCCCATGCCGGCATAACCGCAATAAGTATAAACAATTTCCGCTGGTGTCAAAAAAATGAATGTTGTTATCACATAATGACTAAATTTAATTTGTGTGAGCCCTAAGCCATAATTAACTAGATTAAAAGGGATTATAGGAACCAAACGAAGTAAAGCAACAAATTGCCATCCACTTTTTTCCACGCCAGCAATCAGCCTGTTAATTCTTGGTCCTCTTTTTTTGGCAAGCCAATCAATAGCCCAGTATCTACTAATATAAAAGGCACAGGCAGCCCCAAGGGTGGCTGCTAATAAATTGAGAAGGGTGCCAAATAAAGGGCCAAATAAAGCGCCGCCGGCAAGTGTCAGTACCATGGTTGGTAAAAGCAAGACTGTAGCAAAGCAATAAAGCAACAAAAATAATACAGGTGCTAGCCACCCTAAATTTTTGATGCTTTGAACAATAACCGGCGCATTCTGCTGAAAAAAATAAGCGCTAGCAATAAACGCCAAAATTGCTAAGGCAGTGCAGAATACTTTCATTAATAATAATATCTATGCAACATACCAATCACTTTATTATAGAGTAGTAATTTGGGCAAGTTCATATTTCTTATTAGTGCTTAATGGGTAAAAGAAGATGTCGGTGAAATTTTGGAAAGTTGCTCCCCGGAAGGTGCGGTAAAGAAACTAACTTCAGCGGTAGAGGAGAAAGATTCTTCCAAAAGTTTTGTGTACCAGGAAGTGTATTGTTTTTCCGATAAATATTGTTGCAGGTCTTCTTTAAGGAAAGCACGAGCTTCTGCCATTTGCCTTCTTGTAGGTTTCGTACGGGCACACTCTGCCATAAATAAAGAAAAACAATGTACGGCAATTTGAGAGTAGGTTTTAGCCGCAACAAAGTCTACATAATGTCCTGTACTGGCTAATTGGGTTTTTAGGCACATTGAGTAGGCGGTTTTAAGAGGGTCGGTAAGGTCAAGCTGTAAAACAATTTCTTTATCTTGTTTTAACAGTTCTAATTCCTGCTCACTTAAATTAGCTTGTTCTGCAGTCCAATGTAAAAGATTATTGTGCAGATTTTTAATTTGTTCACTCCACATTTGAAAAAGACTGTGTTTAATACAATTATTTTCAAATTTTAGAAGAAGCTTAAAGGCATTATTTAATTGGGCAGAATCCAGGTTGCGCTGATTAAGTAAAGAGTAAAAAGTATTTAATGCTTTTGTATTGGCTATAGTTTCAGCCTCTGCATTCATGTTATTTCTTGCTGTTTGAGATTCCTTAAGATGCTCTGCAATGGCCTCTAATATTTTATCTGCTTGTATAGAGGATAGGTCAACCTCGGCCCATGAAGATAAATCTTGGGTATCAAAAAAAACGGTCTTATTTAAGATATATTCTAATTTAGGTTTAAGATCCGGATATATTGTACTGACTCGTGTCATTATCCAATCAATTTCATTAGCCGATAAATTTTTGCTACATCCACAACAGATTTTTCGCACAGTAGTCAAGCCGTTTTCTTCGAATAAACTGGCATCCATAAGAATTGCCACAGCGTATGATTCTGCTGGCTGAAATTCAGAAGGAACACCTGAATGAAATTGATAAGGACTTAATAGAGTATGGCTTTGAGAAACTGATTTAATATCAAAATCAGACGGTAAACTATGTAATACTTTGTCAGCAATCAAAAATAGAGTGTGATACCCTAGCGTTGTTGGTAACCATTCCTTTTTTATTTCTTCTGCAGAGGAATGATAGCTGCGAAGAAGCATTTCACAGGCTAATCTTGCAACCTGAACTAAAAGCGGATGGGTTTTAAAGTTGATGTGTGCAAAAAAATCTTCAGCAAGCTGTAATTGCGTATTGTAGGTGCGCAATTTAAAGATATCAGGTTCAATGCGCGTTTCGAGTTTGTTTAAGATAGTGCTTTTAACTTCACCATAAATTGCCTGCAAATCGGTGGACTCTGAGAAAGATTTAGCAATAGAAGTTTGTAACCTGCTGTCTTTGTCTTTTAATCCTTCAGCGCATAATACGATAATTAATTCCTGAATATCAAATAGGTAAGAGTTTAAGGCCTTTGAATCAATACTTTCCGTGCTGGGAGAAACAAAAAGATTTAGCAATGTCTGAGCCATTAAATGATGTTCGATATACTCATGGCTACTCGGTAGTTCATGATTATCTTCTTGGTACAATTGATAATAATAGTCAAAGCATGCTTTGGGTGTTATTTCAAAAACTGTAGCAAGATAATGACGATAATCTTTTGGCGAAAGTCTTAGTTTAAAAGCTTCCAGGCGTTCAATAGTATTTTTAACTTCTTCTTGGGAGGCCTCTGATAAATTTTGTATACGAGCTTGCAAATCTATAAATGCCTTTTCAGGTTCGATAAAGAGTGCAGTTTCATACTCAGCATCGTCCAAATTACTCTTTGACTCCGTTGTTACCGACATTACTGTAATAATCTCATCATTTATTTCAGGAACATCTATTAATCCCTGACGCAATGTTGAACCAGGTTGAGGATTGGTTTGAAAAAGTTGAAAAAAAGTAAGAACTCGTAAAATAGCCCATAACCAATTTAAATTGGCATTCCAGGTCCAGCCTTGGTTATGCTCATCACTTAATAATTGAGCACGTAGTTTATTGAAATTTTCCAAGCGGGAATTAACAGAGCCTGATTGTGGATTAAGCTTATTAAGTAATTCGGCTTTTAATTGGGTTCTTGCTGTTGTAATTGCCTTTAATTTTTCTTGCCAAGCGAATAATAAGGCTTCTTCTGCACTGTATTTAAGCATCAGAATATAAATAGGTTAAATTTTATTCATTAATAATAACTCAAATTGAATGGAGCAAATGTTAAGTTATTGTAAGGTTTTGCATCAAAATTTTTAAAATGGGTTAGGACGCATGAGAGATTTTTAAAATTTCTGGATTTGAGATAATTATTTCTTGTTATTCTTTTTTAATTCAGGCAAGTTATAAGAAAGGTAATAATTTCTAGCAATTTGCTAATCATAGGACACATTGTAAAAAATATTAAATGACTTAATAAAGCCTTAATTTTTGTTTGTTATGCTTTGTAGTAAGAACTGTCGTAGGAGGCTGTCGATGACAAATAGCACAAACTATATGTTGGAAAAAATGAATGGGGAAAAAGTATCTGCTAAAAATACAGAAACTAACCCTGTGCTTAAAGCCTCGGAAGAAGTTAATACTCCTGATAAGGAACTTTCATTACCAAATTTATTAGCTAAGTGTTTAACTCGAAAAGATTCATTCGATCATAGACCTTAACTATCTTTTATAACTCCTTTTTCAGCCGTTGATTTACTGCTTGAATTCTCATTGATGAACGATATACTGTTAATATATCAGTCAAGTAGTTTGAGGTTTGTATGGCGGCTGGCGGTTTTGCTGAAACAGCTCACTGGCGGGACTCAGCAAGAAGTGCTCGTTTCTTCATGGTCGATGCAAGAGCAGCATTCCCCATCTTTCTTTTTTTAATGCATATTAGAGTTTGGACCGGTATTTTAGTTATCGTCTCTGCGATATTTTTTGGTATTCTCGAACATTACGGGTTTACTGTTCCTGTTTTTTTGCGGTGGCTAAGACAATCGCTAGCTGGCTCTATTAAAAGTTCACAACCGTGGTGGCGATAAATGGAAACGGATATACGTAAAAGTATGGCATTGATTGCCGCAAGCATGAATGCTAAATTTTATCTAAATGATCGATTTGTAAGCTTTGACGAAGTCTTTTCAGAGACAGGTTTGCTGCCAGCAATTGCTCGTAGGGCTGATCAATTATGCTCGCTTTGCCTGGGATATGGTTTAGGCGTTACCTTTGATGAGGCGGAGAATGCTTTATTAGGAATACGTGTTGTTTTTGATGAAGTGACACCTAACGCTTTGCGTTTACTTTGCATGACTGATGTGTTGAATGAATTAATACAGGGCGGTCCAAGCCGGGATTATACGCCACTGGATGAGCTAATGTATGACTAGGATGTGTGTGTAAGAATTGTTTATAAATTATAAATTTAATTGTAAAGAAAGTGAAAGTTTAGAGTTTCTTAAGTTTGCCTTAAGGAAGTAGATGCTAATCTAAACTGAATCAAGTAGTAGGAGTATCGTATAATGACAAGAAGTAACGATGATAGTAACAAAGCGACAATGGCTGGTTTATTACGTAGCCATGGTGTTCTTGCTACTAATACTTCTGTACAAAAAGAAACTACTTCTTCAGTTTCTCCAGCCGATGATTTTCTTACTGTAGTACAAACAGTCGTTTCTTCTCCTCTCTCACAAAAGGTAAGTGGACCAGTTGATAAAATATGTAGTATTAATCCAAACTCCACGAATACTGCTGCTAAGGTAGCTGTGGATACCTGTACGCAAAAAGTAAAAACAATTTTGAATAATATGCAGAAAGCCAAAGTTACAGAGGTAGAAGCTGGACAACAAGAATCAGAATACTCTTCAAGTTTCAAACTCGGAAGTTAATGGAATATTCAGCGTTTTCGCTGAATGCTGTTATAATGTACATATTCATTTCTTTTAATTAAGAGGCGCAACTAGCGCCTAAATTAGCTTCCACATGAAAGATAAATCAACCGAAGAACAAGCTCAAGCAATCCTCAAGGCGTTAGATGAAGCAATCGAACAAGGGCCATGGGAAGAATCAAATTTCTTGCGAGTAATTGGTAAAAATTTGCGTGAAATACGCCAAAATTTTGCGAATTACTTAGGCAATGATTCAAGCGCGGATAAAATTAAAACCGAAGCTAAAGGAGTTAATCGTAAAGTTCAGCGTGAGGGAGAACAAGAAGTATTTATTGGTCTTTACTCAACAGAAGGTAACAGTATACAAGCATGGGAACGTATATTAGCGAATTTGCCACGGCAAATGATTTCTAGACCTATTTATATTAACGAACAGGATGTTAGAAATTTAATTAAGTCAAAAGAAAAGAAAATTAACGAGGCTTATCTTGCTATTTATATTAATCAAGGCGATATCCTGCAAATGCCACCCGATAAAGCACTCACTGATCGATTTGGCAGGCCGTTATTGGCACTTAAAGATAAAACTTTAAATTTGGATAATGTTATTCGTTTCGTGCATTTATCAGGTACTTATCACTACGTCAAAGGGCGTTTGGTAAAAAATCTCGCTGCAGAATAGCTGAGGTAGTCGCACCATACTTAAAGTGGGTATATACTTCTTTTAACCGATATTTTTTTGATAAAACGGATGGCTCAACAATCACAGCAACAAGGTGGCGGCGGCGATAACTCGATGGCACCCGTATGGATCATGGTGCTATTGTTTTTTACGCTTTTCTTCATTTGGAAGCTAGGACACCAATATATAGTTTCTTTTGTTTTTTACCTTAACGTTTTGCAAGCAAAAGCAATTAGTTTTTTTGTTAGTGACGCCCAACTTGAGAATGATATTTATTTGATGCAAACCATTGATCCTGCTGCAGTGCAGTGGGATCAATTCGTTAATTTAACAAAAAGTGTTGGTGATTATATTCGCTACCCGATCGTTATTATTCTCATTTTCTTAGCTTTTTTCCTCTATAAATCGAATATCACACTTAAATTCCGCCGCGCGCATAACATGAAAACATTGCGAGCACAGGAGCAACATAATTGGCTGGCAATTATGCCGGTGGTCAAAGAGGATTTGGTAAGTATTGATATCAATAAAGGTCCGTGGGCTATGGCGCTTACTCCCATGGAATTTGCCCGTAAATATAAATTACTAAAAAAAGATGATGCTCTTCTGGATAATCCAGTGCCTGGGCAGGAAATGACTGCTGGCGTTCGAAAAGGGGATGCGAAACGAGTATTTACATTACAATTAGGGCCTTATTGGGATGGTTTTGATCGTTGCCCACCTGCAGCCTATGCATTAGCTGCTGTATTCATGGCTCGTATGAATCGAGATCGAGGTTCAGCTAGTGCAATTTTGGAAGCTATTGATAAATCTTATTCGACGGGGAAAATTGATTTCTCAGCAGCCAAACCTGTGCTAAAAAAATTTCAAAATGCCGAGAATGTACAAGAAATTTTAGCAAGGCATGCTTATCTGTTGACAGTAATGGCTTCGCTACTGGAGGCTGCTCGCGAGGATGGTGTAGTCCCAAGCTCAGAATTTTTGTGGCTAAAGCCCATAGATCGCCGATTATGGTATATGCTTAATTGTGTAGGACGCCAAACCCCCTTTGCTGAAGTTGCGGGGCCGTTTGCTCATTGGCGTGCAGAAAAGACAATGGGACGAAGATCGTTAGTACCGATGATTGATGAAGCAATCAAAGCGTTAGAAATTGCAGTGAAAGAAGTCAAATTAACACCGAAAGAATTGCAGGAGTTAGAGCCATGATGCGGGGTATTGATTCACGGCATGAAATAGATCCCACAATGCTATTGCGGGATACCCGTACTCTCGGCCAGCGCTTTGCTGACTTTTTTTCTGACCCTACAAATATTTCGATCGTTCTAGTCTCCTTGGCAGCTGTGGCTTACTATTTATCTGAAGTGTCTACGCTTATGCTCGTTCTGGGGATATGTTTTTTCTTTTATACCTTTTCCCGAAAACAAAAACTGCCTTTTAGATTACCCAAGATTGCCAGAGTTAAAGATTACAATGATTTAAAACCCGGTATTGGTACTCCAAACATTGCAAGAGGAATCGCTTTTTTTGGTAATGATCGTAAGACTAAAGAGGAGCTATGGTTTGCAAATGATGATTTGAGAACACACGCTCTTATTTTTGGCTCTACCGGTAGTGGTAAAACAGAGACCTTGGTTTCACTTGCTTACAATGCATTAGTACAAGCTAGCGGTTTTATTTACGTTGATGGAAAAGGGGATAACTCATTATACGCTAAAGTTTTTTCTATGGTGCGTAGTATGGGACGTGAAGATGATTTATTACTAATCAATTTCATGACAGGTGCTCGCGATATTGTAGGTCCACAAGAAAGGCGTTTATCCAATACTCTTAACCCGTTTTGTCAAGGTTCCTCAAGTATGTTAACACAGCTTGTTGTCAGTTTGATGGGATCTTCAGGTCAATCATCTGATGGCGATATGTGGAAAGGTCGTGCTATCAGTTTCGTTGAGGCATTAATGAAACTATTAGTCTATATGCGCGATGAAGGAGCCATCTTGCTTGATGCCAATACAATTCGAAATTATTTTGATTTAGGGCGCCTTGAATCCATTGTGATTGATAAAGTATTTCCGCGGGATGAGCAAGAGAGTGTTAATATCGAATCGGTACCTAAATTAATTACTGACCCTTTACGTAACTATGTATTTAACCTTCCTGGCTATAACAAAGAGAAAAAAGGTAAGCAGGTTTCTCAGGTATTGGAACAACATGGTTTTATTACCATGCAATTAGTCCGTGTGTTTTCTTCACTCGCTGATACCTATGGTCATATTATCCGCACGAATCTTGCAGAAGTAGACTTTAAAGACGTGGTACTTAATCGCCGAATTTTAGTAGTGTTATTGCCTGCTTTGGAAAAATCTCCTGATGAATTATCAAACCTGGGTAAGGTTATTGTTTCCTCATTGAAAGCTATGATGGCTGCTGGTTTGGGGGACCAGGTGGAAGGGGATTACCGTGATGTGATTGAGAGAAAACCAACCAATTCACCGACACCTTATATGTGTATTTTGGATGAGTATGGTTATTATGCTGTGCAAGGGTTTGCTGTTGTGCCAGCGCAAGCACGTTCATTAGGATTTTCTGCTATTTTTGCTGGACAAGATTTACCAGCATTCCAAAAGGCTTCTAAGGAGGAAGCAGCGTCTATTGGTGCGAACACAAACATTAAAATTTGTATGAAACTTGAAGACCCCACTGAAACCTGGGATTTCTTTACAAAAACAGCAGGTGAGGCTTACGTTACCAAAGTAGATTCTTTCCAAACAAAAGACACCAGTATGGCAAACAGCTATATGGATACCAAGAGTTCATCTTTTGAGAAAAGAGCCCGTATTGATTTATTGGATTTAAAAGAACAAACGGAAGGTGAAGCCCACATCTTCTTTAAATCTAAAATTGTGCGCGCACGTATGTTTTATGCTAATCCTAAACCTGTGAAGCAATTAAAACTTAATCAATTTTTAAAAGTTGAGCCGCCTCCAGATGAATACTTAATGAAATTACAAAAGCAACTCTCAGGATTTCAAAAAATATTGGAAAGTGGCGATTTAAGTATCGATAAGGCGGTTGAAACCGAGGAAATTACCTTAATTACAAAAGCCTTGCATGAGTCTAAAATTAGCGAACCTATCGAGCGTGGTGTTGCTGCATTACTAGCTTTTCATGGCCATAATGAACCCGCTCCTATTGAAGAGTTGATTGAAGAAGAGGAAGAGGGTGTATTAACCATCTTTAGCAAACTTCGTCGTCCTGTTAACGCTCTGCCTATTCTTGTTAAGGATGTAGAGCAGTTTTCCATGTCTTTATTACCAATTAATGAAACGCGAAATTATTTATCAGTGATTGAACGTATCAGTGGTGCAAAAGATAAATATGCAGGCACTGTTGCCAACGAAATTATTAAAGATTTCCAAATGGCTACTAATTATCCTCCACAAGAGCGTGATGAGATTAGTTCTTCTGACTTATCTCAATTAGTCAATATGCTTTCCGACAAAATTGTTGAAGAGCGCGAAAAAGCTAACGCTAAAGCTTCAGAAGAACTCTAAAGCTCTCTCTTTGCAGAGAGCTTTTTTCACGACGTCGTCAAGCAAATTATCCTTTTTATTGTTCATTCATAGATCAATCCTACTTTCTTTTTACGAACTGCTTGTAACGCAATGATTTGTATGTTTTTATTTGATGAAATGAGAAATCTAATAATTGAGGATATGAAGTGAGACAATTGCGTGTTGGGTTATTGGGTTTTTCAACATGGCATGCCACTTTGCTAGCATCCTTATTATTACTTGGTTGCAGTAAGGTAAGATGGATGCCTCCTTATGAAGGGCCTGGATTACCCCAAAAAGTTGAAGGTACTTCTGACAATGCCGTTCCGAAATTGCAAAAAAAACTTGCTCGTTGTGGGGTTTCGGTTATTACTATCGGTTCAGATTATTTAGTCAGTATTCCCTCTGCAGCATTGTTTGCCGATCAATCTCCGAGATTGACTTGGCCGTCTTATGGTTTATTGAATAATGTTGTGGCCTTTTTGAAACAATTTCGTAAAGTGGCTATTACCGTGACGACTTATAGCAACAAATATGTTTCTGCAAAACGAGAGCATGCATTAACATTGGCTCGCTCCAGGGCGGTGGCAGATTATTTATGGTCCCAAGGTATAGATAGTCGTTTTATCTTTACAGTTGGAGCAGGTAGTGATAAACCTATAATGGCTTATGCCCAGGGGGGGGACAAATCCCCTAACTCACGCGTTGAGATTACTTTCAGAGATGCAATTATTTAATGAGGATAGAATGGGTCGAGAGACTTGGGATACGATAAAGCAATCTAAAGCATTTTATATTCGTACCTACCGTAAGTGTGGAACATTTGTTATTGTATCGCTAATGATAAACTTACTTTTTAGTCTTGCAATTTATTATGTTCATTTTAATCAGCCAGACCCTGATTTTTATGCAACAAGTGGAATTACGCCCCCCATTCAGCTAACTCCACTAAATGCACCGAATTATTCAAGCACACCCTTACTTGAACCTGATCCAGCTAATGAAAATGAAACGAGGGTCATACCGCAATAACCGAGGATATTATGGCTGAAGATGCTTTAACAATGGTTGCGATGAGAAATAGTTTTTACCGCGATGGTCAACGTAAAATAATAGTTGCCCTTCTGCTTTCTATCCTAATAAATTTTGTGTTGGGCTCATTACTCTTTTATTTATTGACGCATCCTCCAGCGCCGAAGTATTTTGCTACAAGTATCAATGGACGAATAACACCGTTATACCCTCTAAATGAACCTAACCAGTCTGATTCGGCTGTATTACAATGGGCAAATCAGGCTGCCATTGCTGCGTTTACTTATAATTTCGTGAATTATCGTGAGGAACTGCAGGCTTCATCTGGCTTTTTTACAGCAGACGGTTGGTCACAGTTTTTAAATGCGTTGCAGGAATCAAACAATTTAGATGCAGTAAAAGCAAAAAAACTTATTGTTTCTGCGGTAGCGACTCGCGCTCCCATTATTTTACAAAAGGGTATATTAAATGGCAGATATTCTTGGCGTGTACAAATGCCAATTTTAGTAACCTATCAGAGTGCCAGTGAATTTTCCCAGCAAAATAATGTCGTGACCATGCTAATAACCAGAGTGTCAACCTTGAACTCTCCACGTGGTATTGGTATATCGCAATTTGTCGTGGGCCCAGCGAGTGGTGGAATAAGTCAATGAAGAAGAAATCAGTTTTTCAGTGCATTGGCATAGCGACTGTTCTAATCCTTGACGCGATGCACTTAAGCTATGCAGCTGATCAGTCAGATTCTGCGCAACAAGCATTGCAACAACTTCGTTTGTTACAACAGAAACTTTCTCAGGCGAACAGCACCCTGTCACAAGGGGCAGGTGGGCAGGTAGTGCAAGGTCAAGCTGTACAGCCCGCGCAGGGGCAGGGTGGACAACCCGCGCAAGGACAAGGAGGACAACAAGGTCCGGCTGCGCAACCAGCCCCACAACAGACAGCTCCTGTACCCCCGCAACCGCAAAATCAACCTGCAGCGCCAAATCAGCAAGCTCAACAACCGGCTACTCCCGCAACGACACCGGAAATAGATAATGAGCTTATTGATAGTCAAGCTTATGAAGGAGTAACTCGACAATTGTTTCCTCTAACCCCTGAGCAAATTGTCCGGTTGAAACAAATATATCATGCTTCTGAATATGCTCAGGCAGCTACGGCAGGTACCCCCCCAAAGCCAACGGCAACATCGCAGTTTGTAAATTTATCTCCTGGCTCAACACCGCCAGTCATTCGTTTGTCTCAAGGCTTTGTATCCTCATTGGTTTTTCTTGATTCAACTGGCGCACCTTGGCCTATAAGTGCTTATGATTTGGGAGATCCTGCTTCATTTAATATTCAGTGGGATAAAACAAGTAACACGCTAATGATCCAATCAATTAAGCTTTATAACTATGGAAACTTGGCAGTACGATTACGTGGTCTTAATACACCAGTCATGTTGACTTTAATTCCAGGTCAAAAGGCAGTGGACTATCGAGTTGACCTGCGCGTACAGGGGATTGGTCCAAATGCGAAAGCTATGCCTATGGAAGAGGGTATTCCTCCTAGCGCTAATGATCTTTTGTTACATGTATTAGATGGCGTTCCTCCTCCTGGAAGTCAGCGTTTAACTGTAAGTGGTGGTGATGCTAGAGCGTGGCTTTTAGATGAAAAAATGTATGTGAGAACAAATCTTACAATTTTGTCTCCTGGATGGATAGGAAGCATGACCAGTGCTGATGGGATGCATGCCTATGAAATGCAAAAATCTCCAGTGTTGCTTGTTTCTTGGCATGGAAAAGTCATGCAGCTTAAGGTAGAAGGGTTATAATCAAATGGCAGGTAGAAAAGAAAATCTTAAGGCGCTATTTACCAATACTCGTTCCCGAGTAATCATTATTTTTACCGCAATTTTATTAATTATAGCGGTAATCATTGGTGTATTAAAATTAAGAGGAACAGGAGACGTTACTGGTGGAACTTCGACAGTAACGACTGTGCCTGGTATTCAGTCTATTCCTGGTGCTATTGATCCGACGGTGCAATACGCCAAGTTGCAACAGGAGCAAAATGTTACTCAAGCGCAAGCCGCCATGAAAACAGGTGGAAGTGCTATCCCGACTATTATTCGTTCTCAGGCACTCGGTGAAGGGGTTCAGGCAATTGGTCCACAACAAGGGGAAGGGGGTGTTGGCTTTGCAACTCTTGCACGGGAAGATGAAGCAGGTGCTCAACGCAGTTTATGGATTCAATCTTTGCAAAATAATAATTGTAGTAAAGCAACAATCACCAATGTTGTGAACCAGGGAGCTACAATTAGCGATTTAAGAGCAGCATGTAACTGTACACAGTTGAAAGATAATGGCTACCAAATTAAAGATCTTGAGCCGGTGTGTTCATGTAAAGAATTACGAGCAGCAGGCTTTAATTCTCGCCAATTAAAAGAGGCTGGTTTTGATGCAGGACGCCTCAGGCTATGTGGTTTTGACGCTTGTGAATTAAGAAATGCCGGATTTACCGCACAGGAAATGAAAGATGGTGGTTTTTCTGATGGTGAATTAAAAGGGGCAGGTTTTTCTGATAATGATATAGCAAAAGCAAGTGGCTTGCCGGATGGTGTGACACTTGCCGACGTCCGTAATGCTGGTTGTCAGGTTGATGCTTTGAAACGCTTACGGGCGGCGGGAGTCACTGCAGCAGCAATTCGTCGTATTAGTGGTTGTAGCGCTGCTCAACTGAAAGCTGCAGGTTACACTGCTGCGGAATTAAGAAATGCCGGCTTTAGTGCTGCCGATTTAAAAAATGCAGGTTTTACACCAGCACAATTAAGACAGGCAGGTTACAGCGCAAGAGATTTGCTTAACGCAGGCTTTACGCCAGATGATTTAAGAAAAGCAGGTTATACTCCAGGAGAAATTTCAGCTGCTGAGGCTGAATTACCACCAGGCATTACGCCGGCAGATATAAAAAGTGCAGGCTGCGATATTGAAACTCTAAGAAAAGAACGTCTTGCAGGTGTAAGTGCGAAGCTCATCAGACAATATGCTGGATGTAGCGCTCAGGCATTGAAGGCGGCAGGATTTACCGATGCAGATTTAGCTAATGCTGGTTTTACGCCAGCACAGATTGCTGCGGCAGGTCCTGTGGATGATGATACAATTCGCGCAGCCGGGTGTGATCCTGACAAGCTAAGAATACTGCTTAGTAAAGGCGTATCCGCTAAAAGGATACGGACTCTCAATGGGTGTACTGCTCAAGCGTTGAAGGCAGCCGGTTACGATGCAAAAGCATTAAAAAATGCGGGATTTTCCGATACCGATTTAGCCAATGCTGGTTTTACACCTGCTCAAATTACTGCTGCAAGTCCTGTAGATGACAATACTATCCGTGCAGCAGGCTGCGATCCCACTAAATTAAGAGCTCTTTTAGTTCAAGGAGTTTCCGCTAAAAGAATCCGCGATTTAAATGGATGTAGCATTGATGCTTTAAAAGCCGCAGGTTTTGATGCAAAAGAATTAGCTGATGCTGGATTTACACCCCAACAACTTCTGGCAGCGGGCTTCACTCCTGAACAAATTAATGCTGCAACTGGTCTTTCAGATGCTATGATTCGCTCAGCAGGCTGTGACCCAGCTAAATTAAAATATTTGTTTAGCCAAGGTGTACCTGCAAAACGCATTCGCGATTTAAATGGCTGTAGCGCTGAAGCGCTAAAAGCTGCCGGCTATGATGCTAAAGCACTATCTGACGCAGGGTTTACTCCGGCTGAGCTTTTAGCCGCAGGTTTTACTCCAGAACAATTAAGACAAGCGGGCATAGGTACAGCTGCGGCGGTTGCAGCGGGTAGAACAGCCGATTGCAGTGTTGAGTCCTTAAGGGCAGCAAGAGCAGCAGGAGTTTCTGCCACTACAATCCGACAAACCTTAGGTTGCAGTGCAGCAGCCATGAAAGCTGCAGGATATACTGCTGCTGAGTTAAGAGCTGCAGGCTTTACTGCGGCCGAATTAAAAAATGCCGGTTTTAGTGCAGCTGATCTTAAGAATGCTGGTTTTTCTGCCAGAGAATTACGCGCGGCAGGATTTAGCGCTGCTGATCTAAAAAATGCAGGCTTTTCCGCTAGTGAATTAAAAGATGCTGGATTTAGTGCCGCTGATTTAAAAAATGCCGGATTTTCTGCAAGTCAACTTAAAGCAGCCGGGTTTAGTGCTAAAGATTTAAAAGATGCGGGTTTTAGTGCGGCAGATTTAAGAAATGCCGGTTATTCTGCAAAAGATTTGAAGGATGCCGGGTTTACCGCAGATCAGTTAAAAAGTGCAGGTTTCAGTGATGCAGAAATACAGGATGCAGGTTTTCCAGGCTCTCAAGTAGCCGGCTTGCAAGCACCAACACAGGAAGGTGTTCCTTCAGCTGTTCCAGGGCTTCCAGGAATACCAGGTGTTGCCCCTGGACCGACAGATGCTGCACTAGCGGCAGAGACAGCAAACACGAAGCAATTACAAGCTATTTTAGCTAGACAAAAACAATTGCTTGCTGATCAACGTTATCAACAAAAAATTCAACAACGAATGGCGCAAATGCTAGGTGCAGCAAATCAGTCTTTGCAAGGCTGGCAGAAAGTTTCAGCACAAGCTTACAATGCCGCTTCTGCAGAAGAAGAAAAAGCACCCGCTCAAGCAGCTACTGCCGGTGCTAGTGGGCAAATAGTTACGCAAGCCACGACAGTTAGTCCTGGTGGGCTTGCCAATGGGTCTCAGCCAAAAGCGATTATTAAAACTGGCGATGTAATGTTTGCAGTATTGGATACTTCAGTTAATAGTGATGAACCAGGTCCCATTTTAGCAACCATCGTGTCTGGTAAATTTAAAGGGGCTAAACTGATTGGAAGTTTCAATTTGCCCAGTAATGCCGATAAGATGGTAATTAGTTTTAACACAATGTCTGTTCCAGGTGCAGCAAAGACTACTTCAATTAGTGCCTATGCTATTGACCCTAATACTGCTAGAACGGCAATAGCGAGTAAAGTAGATCACCATTACCTTTTACGATACGGCTCTTTATTTGCTTCTTCATTCATCGAAGGATTTGGTAATGCTTTCCAATCAGCAAATACCACGGTAACAATTGGTGGTACAGGGGGCGGTGACAATATAACGGTACAAAATGGCATAGGACGTTCTGCTTTAGAGAACGCAGTAATTGGTTTAGCAACCGTTGGAAAAAGTTGGGGGCAGGTTGCGCAACAGCAATTTAGCACTCCGATAACGGTAGAGGTCTTTTCAGGTACTGGTTTGGGTATATTATTTACTCAAGATGTAACCTCACTTTAAACTTGATGAGTAGGTAAGACATGGCAGATGAAGATAAAAATGAATATGGTGATGAGTATCAATTTTCTGATTTAGACGTCATTAGTCCTGATTCAGCAGAAGAAGAGCAAGCCAAGACGACTCCTGCTGCAAAAAAAGACATTAATCCCAATTTTAAGCGTAATGCAATAGTTGCAGTCGTTGTGATTGTTGTCGCTATGCTTGCTTATAAATTCTTAGGACCTCTTTTTACAAAGAAGCCTCAATCCACTGATAATGTACCTTCACTAACAGCGACTACCCCTCCACCACAGCCTATAGAACAGCCGCAACCGCAACCGGTAACACCTGCAGAACAGCCCCCAACCGCACAAACTGCTGTACCGGCAATAGAGCAGCAACAGACTCCGACACCCACTACGGACGATTCTCAAATCACCCAGCGATTATCAGCGCTTGAGGTTAGCCAGCAAAATCTCCGTTCAGAAGTTGATTCAATGAACAGTCAACTGGCAACAATTAATACTAACATGAATGAGTTAGCACAGAAGATTGCCCAGTTGAATCAGACTCTGACAGTAATTGTTACCAGGGTTGAAGAACAATCAAAACAAATAGCTGTAATAACAGTACGAGCCAAGCCAAAACCAGTAGCAAAAGTAGTCATAAAAACACCGCCACCGCCGTCTTATTTTATTCAGGCTATAATACCTGGAAGAGCTTGGTTAATTGCACAAAATGGGTCTACAATTACCGTAAGAGAGGGAACTCCAATAGTAGGTTATGGTGTTGTTAGGCTGATTGACTCTAGACAAGGAAGAGTACTAACGAGCTCTGGTAGAGTGATAAGGTTTAGTCAGCAAGATAGTTGAGGCTGTTATGTCCGCGAATAATACTGGAAGTTCAGTGATCAATTGGTTACAAAACCAAGCTGATATCCTGAACAATATTGCTAATAACTTAATACCAGTTGAGCGCTTAGTTACTGGCGCAGCCTACCTTATAGGTCTGGCATTTGCTTTTAAAGCAATATATAGTTTAAAAGTGTACGGTGAAGCCAGAACGATGATGTCTAGTAATACCAGCATCAAGGAACCATTAGCCTATCTGTTAGTTGCCGGAATATTCATTTATTTTCCCACAGGATTGGCGATTTTGTTGCAGACTACATTCGGTTCATCTAGTATTTTACAATATGCCCCTGTAGATAGTAATAATTATGCCATAACGGCGGTTTTTGGTAGTGGAAGTACAATAGGACGTCCATTAGCAATTATCATCCAAACCATTGGAGTGATAGCTTTTGTTAGAGGATGGGTACTCATTGCTCGCTCCACCTCCCAGGGACAACCACCGGGCGGGACTGGCAAGGGGTTGATACATGTTTTTGGGGGTATCTTGGCAATGAACATTGTAGCAACACTGCAAATCGTTAATAATACAATTTATGGTACAAGTTAATAGCTTTTAGAAAGGAGAAATTAAGTGAACAAGCCATTAAATTTAAAGCATAATTTGAAACAGCTGCTAATATTTACTGCTTGCCTTGGTTTGATGGTGTTTGCAGGAGAAGTTGCTGCAAGTTCCAAGACTTTGGGAAATATGGCATCTAGTATTACAGGTTCCTTCACTAGTGTGGCGAAATTAATCACTGCAGGTTCCTACTTGGCAGGACTTGGTTTCTCTATTGGTGCAATTATGAAGTTTAAGCAGCATAAAGATAACCCAACGCAAATTCCAATTGGAACACCAATTGCGCTGGTATTCATTGCTGCAGCTTTGTTATTTTTACCTTCAATCCTAGGTGTTACTGGACAAACCATGTTTGGTGAAGCAGGTTCAGTCGCTGGTCCTACTGGAACCATCTTTACTGGTTCTGGCGGTTAAGAACTAGGTAAAAAATCAGGAAGACACGGCGTGCCTTCCTGATTTTTTTTAATTAATTTTTGTAATTGTGAGTGCTCAATGGCGGGTAACCAAGAACGTAATAATTTAAAACTTATAGCGAGTGCTGGTTCTTGGCGTTTATATTCTGCTAGGAAGGCAGACGAACGTTTTAAATCCTACGAATTAAAAGTATTTCAACGCGATCGATATACTTGCCAATTTTGTGGCTTCCAAGCAAAACTTTTTCAGGAAGTTGTGAATCTCGATCATAACTTCACAAATAATCGATTATCAAATTTAGTAACAGCATGTTGCTTTTGTGCACAGTGTTTTTTTATTGAATCTGTAGGCGTTGGTGGTTATGGCGGCGGTACTCTGGTTTATTTACCAGAGCTTAGCCAGACGGAATTAAATAGCCTATGTCACGTTTTATTTTGTGCAATCACAAATGATACAGGCTATAAAAGTAGTGCACAAAATATCTACCGCAGCTTTAAATTTCGTTCACAAATTGTTGAAGAAAAATATGGTGAAGGCACAAGTGATCCAGCAATTTTTGGTCAATTAATTATTGATTCAAATGTGTCGCCTGATGCGGCTGAAAATCTATTTAAAAATATAAGGTTATTACCTTCTCGCGCTAAATTTCGTAAACAAATTGAGCGTTGGGCTGCTAGTGCTTTAGAAGAAATTACTGAAAATAAGTAAACCCCAATAAAGGGGCACTTTAAATTCTCGTTGAGAATAATTAGTTAAGAATATAGGGAATGACATGGGGAAATGGGCAGAGTCATTTTTTGAAGGTGTTGATACCTTTTTTTCCTGGTTAAGTACATCATTAAAACAAACAACTGAATCCTATTGTGATTTGGAGACGGCAGATAGTCCAACTGTTTTAGTTAATCATGATGGTAGTTTGTTATCTATCCTAAAAATAGAAGGCATTACGGCACTGGCGGGAACAGAGGAATTCGATCGTTTAGTAGAAGGCTTGAGTAATGCATTTCAGGCGGCTATGGGGCGACCGGGTCATTCTTTGCAAGTCTATTTTAGTCATGATAAACAAAATATAAGAAAGGTTATTCAAGATATTTATGCTCCGGCTGAAGCAACCGCCAAAAGATTAGAATTAAACCTGGATGATTTATTCTCTGAGCGGGTCAGCTTTTTAGCACAGTATTGTGCAGAAGAGCGGGTTTTTTTTGTATTATACACACGTCCTTATAATTTGGCCCAGGATCAATTAAAGGCAGCTTCTAAAGCAAAATTGAAGATGCTAAAAGATTCAAAAGCCCCGCCCTTTAAAAATACCCAAACTATTTATGCTGCCATTCCAGAGTTGCGTGATACTCATGATGCTTATGTGCGTTCTATTCTTAACGATTTAGATGCATTAAACATTATTGCCAGATTAATGGAAGTCCACGATGCGGTTCATGCCATACGGATGACTGCAGACCCTGACTTTACTGCAGATGATTGGCGAGCAGCGCTTCCTGGAGACGCGATAGTTGCTCGCGAACTTAACGGTTTTGATGGCGATCCTTCAGATCTTTTATGGCCCTCATTAGCAAAACAGGTAATTCCACGTGATGCGGAAACTCTGGATTTAAGGACAGTTAAGGTTGGAAACAAACTGTATTCATCAGTATTTATTGATTTGTTTCCCAAAGATATTAGACCTTTCATTAATTTATTTGCCAGAATTTTGCCCTCGCATGTTCCCTGGCGAATTTCATTTTTGATAGAAAGTGAAGGATTAAATACCCTTAAACTAAAGGGTTTGTTATCTGCTATTTTAAGTTTCTCGTCTGCACAGAATAGATTAATTAGTGATTCGGTTAACTTATTAAAATATTTGCAGTTGAATACGGATGATGTGATTGTCCGCCTACGAGTTGTGGCAACAACCTGGGCCCCTGAAGAGCAATTGCCCCTTTTAAGAAGACGAAGTTCAGAGCTTGTTAAAGCTATTCAAGGTTGGGGTTCTACAGATGTTTCAGAAATTTGTGGTGATCCTTTTGCTGGATTTGTATCAAGCATGCTGGCAACGACTTTGAAAAGTGCAGCAGTCCCCTCTGTTGCTCCTTTGTCTCATGTTATTACCATGCTGCCAATCACCAGACCCGCTTCTCTTTGGGATACGGGAGCATTATTATTCCGTACGCCTGATGGTAAACCATGGCCTTTTCAACCTGGTTCAACACAACAAACTACATGGATTGATTTGGTTTATGCACGTCCTGGTTCGGGTAAATCTGTTTTGTCCAATGCTTTAAATTTAGCACTTTGCCTTTCAGGTGGATTAACGCGCTTGCCTCGGATTGCAATTATCGATATTGGCCCTTCAAGTAGTGGGTTAATTTCTTTACTTAAGGAAGCTCTTCCTGCGTCGCAACGTCACCTTGTGGCTTATCATCGTTTACGGATGACACCGGATTACTCAATTAATCCTTTCGATACTCAATTAGGATGCCGTTATCCTACGGCACTAGAACGCTCATTTTTAGTTAACTTCTTAACCTTACTAACAACGCCGCTAGGTGCAGCTAAACCTTATGATGGTATGGCTGATTTGGCTGGTATGATTGTTGATGAGCTTTATAAAAGTCTTGCTGATGAATTTAATCCCACACCCTATGCGCCAGGTGTTGAAGAGTTCATTGATAGTATTCTCGAGGAGATTGGGTTTGTAAGGGATTCAAAATCCACCTGGTGGGAAGTTACCGATTCTCTTTATTCAGCCGGTTTCATCCATGAAGCCATGCTCGCCCAGCGTTATGCGATGCCTCTCCTTGCTGATGCAGCATCGATTTGTCGTACGCCATCAATTGAAGACTTATATGAGAAGGTAACAGCTCCTACGGGTGAATCATTAATTAATGCTTTTGCTAGAATGATTTCTGGGGCGGTACGCGAGTATCCAATTTTATCACGCGTGACAGCTTTTGATATTGGCGATGCACGAGTTGTTTCTCTTGACTTGGACGAAGTGGCGAAGAGTGGAGGAGATGCGGCGGATAGACAAACTTCAGTAATGTACATGTTGGCACGTTATGTATTGGCGCGTCATTATTATCTGACTGAGGAAAGTTTGAATAATATTCCGGAACAATATCAGGAATACCATAAAGAACGGATATTAGAAATTAGAGAAGATCCGAAACGAATCGTTTATGATGAATTCCATCGCACGGCAAAATCTGCAGCTGTACGTGACCAGGTTATTATTGATATGCGTGAAGGCCGTAAGTGGAAAGTGCAAATTGCCTTGTTATCACAATCTGTAGATGACTTTGACGCGATTATGATTGATTTTAGTACGGCTATTTATGTAATGGATGCGGGCCCCTCGCAAGCTGTAGAAAAAACGAGCCAAATTTTTGGATTATCAAACACTGCAAAAGCAGCATTGCGTACTCGTGTTCATGGGCCTCGTCAGGGTGGTGCCACGTTTCTTGTTCAATATGCCACAAAAAGCGGTGTCAACGTTCAGTTGCTTACCCTTACCTTGGGTCCTGTCGAATTATGGGCATTCAGCACCACGGCTGAAGATGCCAGTGTGCGAAATCAACTTTATCGTCATTTAGGCCCTGCAGAAGCGCGAAGATTGCTAGCAGCCTTATTCCCGAATGGTTCTGTTGCTAAAGAAATTGAAGTACGCCTGTCCTCTATGAGAGAGCAAACGGGCTTAATTGAAGAAGATGCAAAAGAAAGCGTTATTGAGCAGCTGGTCAATGACATTCTTAATGCCTACTCCAAAGACCCCAACATAAAGATACTACCAAAAATGCATTAACCAGTTCTTACCTGAATCTAAATTCCTGTCATTTCCGCGAAATCCATCTTCCAAACAAGAATAGATTCCCGCCTATCGCGGGAATGACATTAAATAAATACCCATAAAAAAGTCGATGACTTATCCAGAAACGATACTTTTGCGTCCATTCCCCCTCCATGTAGTTCTTGTCTACACGACTATTTTTTATTTATTTGCTATTAGATTGTCAATATTTTTCTATAGTGATGCAAATATCGACAAAAAGATAGTAATTTGTCCTAAACTGTTAATATTTACTTCAGATAAAAAAAATATAATAAAATTATAAAGAAGGACTAAATTCACAAAACAAATGATTGTGTTAGTGAGGGGCGTCTAAATGGGTATGTTTGAAAAAGTTGAAGTGCTTAGACAAGCACTTGTAAAAATTAATGGCAATAAGCCTTTAGAGATAAGTAGAGATGGTTTGTCTGATACCCAATTCTCACAGAAACAATTTGTCAACCCGGCACTTTTACCCAAAGGTACTGATACTTCAACTGAAGAAATTGCTACCCACAGAGAGTTAGAGCTGTATTCAGATATGGTAATGCAGGCTGTATGGAATATTGCTGCTGTTACCACGGGATATTTAGCAGCCTACAACAATAAAGATACCATAAAAGAAGCGTTTAGGTTTTTAGATCAAGAAACCTGGGTACCAAAAATTGTTGACGAACGTACCTATCAAATAGGTAAGGCGTTATCTGAGTTTTTAACCGCTGTGATTGATGAAGATCTAGCGTCTCTTCCTGAAAGTGTTCCGATAGTTGGCAAAATTAGAGAACCAGCGCAAAATAATTTAATACCATTGCGAGACGACCTGGCTATACGACTAAAAAACTATGAACTGCACTCTCCGAAGCATGCTGCCGAGGTTGGTGCTTGCATGAAAATTGTAGTACAGAGAAAGAAGGAACTTGATGATAAATGCAAAGAATTTTTTGATGGCCTTAAGCAGGTTGAAAATTTTGTGGGAGAAGCAGAATGGTTATTAAAAGATAATTTGATGGATCGCAAGAAGCTACGTGAAATTATACGAATGGCTGAGGAGCAACCCGATAAGAGAAGACAAGCCCAAAAGGCATATGTGGACATTCTAGATAATTGGAAGTTAGAAAACCAGCAAGAATTTGAGATCAACGGTAAAAAACGCAAACTACCTGACACCATAGAAAGTTCTCTTGTTCTTGCAAATTTATATGGTCATCCTATGCCTTCTGAAATTGTGTTGCCTGAATGGATGAAAATTTTTAATAGTTCACGGAGCATAGACTCATTCAAAGAGGATATCCAAGTAAGTCTCGATGAAAGGTATAAGCGCTTCTTTAGAGTTGCTAATCAAGAGAATTTATTGGAAAAAATGGCAAAAATAAAAGGAAAAGCTGAGGAGCAACTAATCAAGGCTGAAGAGGTATTCAAAGAAATTCAACCTTATGTTGATCAATTGGATCAAGCGCTTGTTCAAGTGCTATCCAGCACTCGAGAGGTTCCTGAATTCTACAGCGCAAAAGAAGAGCCTAAAGACTCTGCGACTTGCGAGAAAATGATCGAGGGTTTAAAGGAATATTTAAAAGTATTTCAAGCTGAAATAGACGATGCGCATGAGCATTTTGAAGAAAATAATCCTCCCCAAGAGAGAATGGTAGGTGAGCTTTATGATAAGGCTTATAAACTGGCAATGAGAGATGCTAAAGGGCATTTACTGGAGAAAAAAGAACAAAAAGTTGCCGAGATAAGAAACTCTATTCAAAAATTACAAGTAAAACAAAATGAATTAGCACAGGCAGAACTTCTTGCATCTAATGAACAAAGAGCTAGTCGTTTACAACAGCTCGGACAAGTCATTAGTGAGCGCTTTGCAGCAAGTACTGAGGCTAGAACAAACGCAACGCGGAAGAGGTTTGCTCTTGTTAGATTTACAGAAGATTTCTACCGGCCCGAAGTAAAAAAGATTGATGGACGGTATGAGCCTAGAATGCAGAAGCTTGAAGAGCAATTGGGAATAAAACGAGAGGAGGTCTGTGAACAAACTTATGATTCTATGAAGGATCAGGCAAGAGAGCGTCGAGCATTTCTTGAGGATGCAAAGAAAGCTTTGATAGCATACCATCAAGCACTTGCTAATAATCCAAGCGCTATTTATTTCCCTACAAAAGAAATACCGCAAAACCTTTTTAAAAAATATCTGGAAATAGGGGAGGATGAAGCGATAAATAATTGGATTGATGGCATGTATAAACGGGTAGCCGACGCTACGGGAATATGGGGAAGTTGGAATGCTGCAAAGAATAACCTGGGACACTACACCACCCTGATGGGGCCAAGTTCATACCAACTCGATCTACAACATATAGAAGAGGTCGTTGCAGTTAAACTTGCCCAAATTGATGAAGAGTTAAAAATTGACATCACCGAGAAATACTCTCCCCAACCACAAATTGAGTATCTAGGAGAAGATAATCTTTATGCCTTGCAGCGAAAACATCGACTCAAAGAGTTAACTGAAGAAAAAGCAGGAAAAATTGCCGAGTTGAATGAGAAACTGAGAGCCCATGAGTTACGCCATGCTCAAGCCGATGTTCGCCAAGTGTTAGTTCGTATGCAACATGAGCAAGCGCTTATCGAAAATAACGCTTTTGTTCTTGATTGCAAGTTAAGTGATGTAGAAAAAGCTGCACATGCAACTCTAAGAGAGCTTAATGCCGAATTAGAAGCATTAGATAGTGATGAAAAAGCTTTAGAATATTGGGCTAAGGTAGAGAAGAAAGTTAAAGAACTTGATATTGAAATGATGCTTGATACTGCCAAAAGTTATAGAGAGTCTTCTGCTAACGCAATACAACGTGAGGTTAAAGATGGACTATCTGCGAAATTAGACGAGTGGAGTGAGCATGCAACTAAAGGAATAGTCAGGAAAGCAGAAGCAAGAGTAACCCAGTTTACAGAAGAACTACCTAAAGATTTGCAAGAATTAAAAGAAAAAACGCATTTGCACTTTAATAAATTATTAGCTCAAAAAGAGGGGTTTGAGAAAAATCGAGCAGAATTAAAGGTCCAAATTAATAATAAAATTATTAATTTAGAATTATCTAAAGTGAAATATGATATTTCCCAATTGCTAAAAAGAGCAGATGCGGTTGCAGGCTTTGAAACTCAAGAGAAGTTACTCGCGGATATAATAGTATTCGAAGATAGAGTCGAGGCTAGACTACAGGAACTTGATAACAATAAAGATAAGTCAGTGCAAGATAGTCTGTTGGCTACCCGAAATGAGCTAACTTTGCTCACTGAAGCTAAGAATAAGTTACAGTTAAATTTATTGAAGGATATCAGTAATGAGGCTGCTAACTTGTCTAAAACCTCTGAGGAATTATCTTCTGCCAATTGTGAGACCAGAACCCAATGGGCACAGGCTATTACCAACTTTGAAGAAAAAATTAAAACAGCAATGGAGAGTTTACAAAAGAGCGCTCTTCCTGAGTTGCAAACTGTGGAAGATAATCTTCAAGAGCTTCAGCGAATAAAAATAGTTATACCAGAGTTGAATAATTTGGAGGATATACTTACAGGATTTAAGGAACTTGCTGAAAAAGAAAATGAATTGACTTGGAAAAAAGTAGCTCCTGTCCTTGAGTTATCCAAAAAACTTCAGGCACTCACAGAGGATTCTGTAACGACGTTGGCAAAAGCAACCGTAGCGACGGGGGATCATCCCGCTGTTTCTGCAAAAGGTGAACAAATTGAACAGGCCCGAAAGGGGTTTGAGCAATTCCAAAAACGTTGTGCAGAAATTTCTAGTGAAACGTTATATAAGGAAGTATTAGCAGAAGCAAATGCTTTAAAGGCCAGAATTAGTGTTTTAGAATCTTTACCTTATCACCAGAGAGACAGGAAACAGCTCCAAAAAGACCTTATTGCTTTTCTAAAGAGTGCTTTAATAGATTCTTGGAATGAGATAGAGAAATCTAGTCTTGATTCAAACCTGGTGGGGAGTCTGGGTAATATTTTAGACTATTTTAAAACGATTACACAGATGCCATCTGAAAATACTGCCGTAGCTGAAGTTAAATTTGAGGATGCTCGTGATTATCTTGAGGAGAAATATTTCGGAAAAAAGACGACGGATAATAAATTCACTGGACACTTTGGTGACTATCTGAACGCTCGCGAGAAAGAATTCTGGTTTCGAGATATGGCAAGCTCTTTTGTGGCTTTGTTTTTCGGTTGTGTTGGTTATAAAACTGAAGCTCAACTAAGAACAGACTATCTTAGTGAATTAAAAGTTGCCTTTCAAAATTATAAAGAAGACCCTGATAATTATGAAGCGTTGTGTACAAAGATTAAAGATGGGGAAAAATTTAAACCACGAACCAAAGAAGATGGTGCCGAGTATGACAAAACTCTGCAAAGTCATTTAGCTACCTTTAAAACAGAAGTCGAGACAATACACAAACAGAATATCTATACTGAGGAAGAAAGAATACAAATGTCTATGTAGTAATACAGGACAGCAACTCCTCATTACAAGGCATTACTAAACTCTTTCAATAGGAGGGGTTAGTTCATGGTGGGGATGGATGATCAACGACCTGATCCAGATGTCTTACTGGCAAAAGTTCAGAGCCAAGAGAAAGAGGCTTCTCAAGGTAAATTGAGAATTTATTTTGGTGCATCTGCTGGTGTTGGTAAAACTTATGCCATGCTTACTGAGGCAAAAAAACTTAAATTAGAAGGATGTGATGTTGTTGTTGGACTTGTCGAGACACATGGACGTAAGGAAACTGAGTCATTGCTATTAGGTCTTCCTGTTTTACCACGCCAAAAAATCCACTATCGTGGCAAAAATCTCCTTGAATTTGATATTGATGCAGCGCTAAAAAGAAAACCGCAATTAATTCTTGTTGATGAATTAGCCCACTCCAATATCTCTGGCACACGTCATCCTAAACGTTGGCAAGATATTGAAGAATTACTTAACGCGGGTATTGATGTTTTCACCACTCTTAATGTGCAGCATTTGGAAAGCTTAAACGATGTGGTAGGTGGAATTACCAACATTCACATTTCTGAAACTGTGCCAGATACCATTTTTGATAAAGCTGATGAAGTAGTCATGGTTGATATTACTGCAGAAGATTTATTATTACGTTTAAAGGCTGGAAAAGTTTATCAAGGGTCACAAGGTGAATTGGCTCAAAAAAATTTTTTTCGTAAAGGAAATTTAATAGCTTTACGGGAACTGGCATTACGACGTACTGCTGAGCGGCTTGAAGAGGATGTACAAGCTTATCGCATTGAGCAATCAATCGATAACATATGGAAAACAGATACAGACTTACTCGTTTGTATTGGAGAACGGCCCGGTGCTGAATACATTATACGAAGCACAGCAAGACTCGCCAGTCAGTTAAATGCTTCCTGGCATGTAATTTATGTTGAAACGCCTGAATTGATGCGTTTGTCTGAGTCCAAACGGCAATATGCTTTAAAAGCTTTAGAACTTGCTGAAGAATTAGGAGCAACAACCTCTATCCTTACCGGTGATGATATTGCATTAGCTATCATTGACTATGCGCGAAGTCAAAATTTCTCAAAAATTGTTTTGGGAAGGCGAAGTCGTTTTGCCTGGCCATGGCATCGCTCATTAATATCTCGTCTTGCGACTCATGCTCCCGATTTGGATTTATTAATCCTTAGCAATCAATCACGAAAAGGGTCGGGAAATGTTAAAGTAAAAGAATTTAAAAAAAGGCAAAAAAGAGGATATTTACGCTATTTAATTGCTATTCTTGCAAGTTTTTTTACTATCATAGCCACTATTTTATTGGATCCATTCTTTAACACAGCAAATCTTGGACTCTTATGTTTGCTCACAATTTTGCTAGTGGCTATTCGCTTTGGACGGGGGCCTGCCTTTGTTTCCTCGTTAATAACACTTAGTGCCTTGGATTTTTTATTTGTAACGCCACGCTACTCTTTTTATGTCGCTAATTTGCAGTATGTCATTATGCTAATCATGATGTTACTAATCGCTTTAATTACCGGTTATTTAACATCCAATTTACGTTATCAGATCTTCATTAAAGGACAGAGAGAGTCCAGAACGCATGTGCTTTATAATTTTGCTCGAGAGTTATCAAGTGCTTTGCAAATAGAGCCGATATTAGAAACCACGAGAGTTTATATTCAACATGCTTTTAATGCTCGAGCGTTGTTGTTGCTACCTGATAATACTGGACATTTGCAGTTACCAGCAAATGCAAAACTATTTTTTGGCTCCTCTTTAAAAGATTTAGATATAGGAATTGCACAATGGGCTTTTGATCACAAAGAATCTGCTGGATATGGTACAGACACTTTACCCGGAAACAGTTTTTTCTATTTACCCTTGGTTGCTCCGATGCGAACTCGAGGGTTACTGGTCATCAAATCTAAAAATATCTATTGGATAAAACGACCAGAGGAACGTCAGCAACTAGATACTTTTGCTGCTCTGGCAGCAATTGCTTTAGAACGCGTGCATTTTATTCAAGTTGCCCAGGAGGCACTTGTACATATTGAATCGGAACGCATGCGAAATTCACTGTTGGCTGCTTTATCATTTGATCTCCAAACTCCTCTAGCTTCAATGCATCATTTATCTGATTCCTTACTGCAGGCACCGTCAACGCCTCTACAACAAGAGTTAACACAAGCATTGAAACAAGAAGTGTTGCGAATGGAGGAAGTTATTAAGAATTTGCTTGAAATGGCACGCATTAAGAGCGGTGATTTAAAGTTAAACTTGCAATGGTGTCATTTTGAGGAAATCATTTTGAAAGTAATACATTCCATTAATACAAAGATAACTACTCATCCAATAGATACCCTCCTGGAGGAAAATTTACCCTTGGTCTATTTGGATGATACCCTTATTGAAAGAGTGCTTGCTACGCTACTTGTAAATACTTGTAAATATTTACCTGTAGGAACTAATGTCGTTTTAGCTGTAACCATTAATCAAGATAGATTAACTATTAGTGTTTATGATAGGGGACCTGTACTTTCTATAGGGCAAGCAAAAATTATCCTGGAAAATTTCAAAAATGGTTTGCGAGTGGATTTGGAAGTTGCTATCTGCGGTGCAATTATTGAAGCACATGGCGGGGCTATTCATCTTGGCAATTCCCCAATGGGAGGAAATGCTATTGTATGTACCATTCCACTTAGACCCGCTCCTGAGTTGGTTGTTGGCAGTAAACTAGCTTAGTGTAAAATTGTTATGCCTGTGTAGGCGGATGACCCTCTATCAAATAACCCGAGGTTCAAGTTAAGTTGAGGATTTTGCCTGCCCAGTATTTTGAGTAATCTTTACACAAATGTAAGTGGCTGTTATTATAGATAGTATGAAAATCATGAGTAAACTTTTTCATTATCTGATTATTGTGAGTCTGGTTTTATTGGCTATAAAGCCTTTGCTGCGTTTTGACTTCTCAAAACAAATGCTTTCGACGACTCAATATACGACGACAAATAGTAAATGTTCAGGTAATTCCCCAACGACTTCTTTTTGCCAGACATCGGTTTGCTACACATTGGCAAATGAAGAGCGGCTGGAAAGTTTATATTTATATATTTTTGCAGGGCTACTCTATTTTATTTATGTTCAACTGAACTCTATTTCACCTTATTCCAGGTTATTTAAACCGCCAATTTTGTCTTATTAATCAAGCAACATCTTTGGCTACCTTGTGTAGTTATTATTTGATTAATAGGAATCAATTATGAAAAATTTTAAATCCCTTATGGGTATATTGGCGCTTATGCTTATTTCGCATAGCGTATGGTCATTCTCAGCTGGATTTGAAAGTGCAAATCCAGTAACTATCATGCATTTTATTCAAGACAATAGCGTTTTTGTTTATTTAAGCGTTTTTTTTGGTCTTGGTGTTTTGTTAGCTTTTACACCCTGTGTATTACCAATGGTACCCATTTTATCAGGGATAATTGTTGGACAGCATAGAGTCACAACAGCCAAAGCAGTGAAACTTTCACTCAGTTATGTTTTGGGTATGGCAATTACCTATGCAGCAGCAGGCATCATAGCTGGTTACATGGGAAGTACCCTACAAACATTAATGCAGCGACCAGCCGTGATTATTGCTTTTAGTTTGTTGTTTGTATTAATGGCGTTATCAATGTTTGGTCTCTTTGAATTACGCATACCGTCAAAAATTAATGCCAAATTGGCTTGCGTTAGCCAAAAAAATAGTAAGGCTAATTTTATGACTGTGGCACTCATGGGGATTATTTCCACATTGGTTGTTTCTCCTTGTGTAACTGCTCCTTTAATTGGCGTATTGACTTACATTGGTCAAACCGGCCAGGCATTTATGGGGGGATTAATTCTCTTTGTCATGGCTTTAGGAATGGGTATTCCCTTAATTGTAGTAGGGGCAGGCCAAGGCGCTTTATTACCTAAAACAGGTTCCTGGATGCTAAAAATCAAGAAGTTTTTTGGCATATTAATGATAGCTATGGCAATCTGGATGTTGGGGAGAGTTTTGGCAGAAGAAACAATAAGGCTGTTATGGGCTGCTTTACTTATTACTAGCAGCATTAGTTTAGGTAGTCTAAAAACGCCAACAAGCAAAGTAGGATATTTGTTTCAGGGGCTAGGAATTGTTGCTTTGGTTTTTGGTGGAATTATTGCCTACTCAACTGTTTCTACAGAGCTTGCAAACAAAGCTTCTGCCGCCGAGGTAATAAAATCACCATTTATTAAGGTACACAATTTAGCCATGATAGAAGAAAAATTACTTGCTGCTAAAAAGGAAAATAAGGCGGTGTTCCTTGAGTTTTATGCGACCTGGTGTAGTGATTGTCAGGAAATGGACACGAAGGTGTTTAATCAACCTGAGGTCACTCGAGCCATGTCAGGACTGGTAAACCTAAAAGTTGATATCAGTGATCCTGATAATCCTGAAGTAGAGAAAATTAAGCAGGCTTTTGCAATTTATGGGACGCCCACCATGTTATTTTTTAATGCGAAGGGTGAGCCTTTAAAAGCATTAAATGCAGTGGGGTTTATTGATAAAGATGCCTTGATTTCTTTACTGCAGCAAGTGCATACAGTTGCATAGACTACTATAAGTAGCCTGGTTGACGCATTTGCGACAACCAGGTTTTCTTAGTGGATTTAACTTATGTAACCTCAGGTTTTAAAATAAACCCTGTTAAGATTCCGGGACTGAATGGGTTAATCTGATTCTGTGTTTTTAATAGATATCGGCCAGAATTACCATTAACTTCAAATAGGATTTGCAAACTTGCACTATCTTCACTATCAACTAACACATTCACCTTCTGCAGCATTTTAAAGAAAGCCCAAGGTCCGATTTCTTCAAGCTCATAGTGGTTACCTTCAATAGAGTCTAAACTCAATTTGGCATTGCTTTGAGGCCAGCTAAATTGCGTGAATGAATCACTGCCCTGATTATCAGTGAGCGTTTTTTGACCAATAGTTAATTGCAAATTGGCAACCACGGGATCTAAATTAATTTTTTGTAAGCTAAATTCAATTTTACTTGTTTCGTTGTCAGCGGAGAAAAACATATTGGTGATAACATTTGCGCGAATCAATTCATTGGTAATCTCACTGGCAATAGGCATCACATAACCATTGACTTCTTTAGGCTGCCATTGTGGGTTTGAAGTATCTAAAAATGGCTTTAAGTAATTGCTGACAAAAGTATTCAAGGTTCCATGTGGAGAAAAGAAACGATCAAAATCTATAAGGGAGACTTCTTCTGTTTGCAAAGGATCTAATGGATAACGATTAGCAATAGTCATCTTATAGTCGTTATAAACCATTTGTTGCCATTGTTGATTAAGATAGCTCTTGCTTTCACTGATAAAAATATACCAGGTATCGTCGGCTATCTGTTTTGCCCAGGTAGCAACCGGTTCGGGCAATTGTCTTGCCCGGTTATATAGTGTACTTAACGGATCAGAAGCGGTACCTCCCTGGAAACGAGCTTTGGTTAAATCAAAGGCGGTACGTCCTTTGTCATTTACTAATGACAATGTCGTGAGGAATTTTTCTAATTCATTGATATTTAGTGTTAACTCATTAGCTGCTGAATCACTCATTAAATTTAAATTAGTAAATTCGTTGGCAATCTTTTGATTGAATAGCACAGCATTTTCATTCGGTTCTGGCGCGGTATTCTGTTGAATTAATTTAATAAGCGTGCTCATTGCATTGGTGCGATACAAACTTTGTGTGAGCTGCCGTGCCTGCTGATAATTTTGATAGTGGAAAGGTTTGGTTCGGCGTATAAAATTCTGCCACCAAGTCACGTATTCAAAACAATAAGCTTGTTCTAACTGGCTGTGTAAATTATTCAGATCCTGACGTGCCAACACCCAATTTTCACGCTGTAAACGCGCAGAAACTGTAGGTAATGCAGCAATAATTTCTCTAAATCCTGCCTTGGTATAATAATAAGGCAGATCTCTGTTAGGTAATTCAAATCCTTCAACGACTATAGTTTTCGTGGACGAAGGGAAAGTATTTTTTGCTAAGGTGTAATACAGATAAGTGGCAGGCAATGCATTTAAATAATTACGTACATCACTAATTAATTGTCTATTAATCCTAATCGGTTGCATGGGTTGTCTTAAGGCATTTTGTAACAGCAGCAATTTTTTGTGCATTGTATTTTGCTGGTTATTTGCCTTCCAGTAGTCGCTAAACCAGCGCGTGACCTCAGCCTCGGAATAATGCTCGGGTTCTCCAAGCATTAAGTATATTTTTAATGCCTGATAACGAGCTATTTGCGTTTGCGCGGGGTCTAGAATAATTTTCTCAATGCCTGTAATTAACTCAGGGAGAAAGTCATCATGTAAACGATGTTTTGCATTACTGTAGAGTTGCCTTTTTAGCTGTTCCACGACAGAGACAGACAAAATATTGGTGGGTATTTGCTGCAGTTTTGTTGATGCAAGGGACAAATGGTAAAGTGCCGATGTTTTATCATTTGCCTGACCAAGAAACATTTCATAAGTAATTAATTCTTTGCTTGCTTCATCGAGAAGACGTGAAGTTTTTAAATGTTGTTGGATAACCCAAACCAGCGATAAGCCAACAATACCCGTTCCAAGGCCAATTAACCATTTTTGTGTCGCCCCCATTTGTGCTGTGTAGCGTTTTGTTTGTTCCTGAATGGCTCTAATGGCACCATCGATAAAATAAGCACGATAATTATTTGCTTGTGGAAATCTATCTTGAACAGCCAAGGCATATTCATGCTGAATTTTCTTATTTAATTTATCAACACTCAAACCACCTTGTTCAGCACTGGTAAAATAAATTGCTTGTAAGCGAAAAAATTGCAATGTTATATTCTGCACCAGCGATTGCACTGGAACGCGTAGACTTGCTAGTTGTAATGGGAATTCGCGAATAAGCGTGCGTTTAACACTGGAGCGGGCTGGATGCAGCTTATTAATAATCTGATGCCCTAACACTTCAATCATTTGATCAAATTGCTGTCTATAATGCTCGAGTAAATTGTTTTTCTGCTTCGTTGCTGCTAACGAAAAACCCAGTGGTTTAGCAAGATCATTAACATGATCGGTTTGAAAAAAATCACAAAATCCGGCTAGGGTATCTAATTTAGTGAGAATAAGGGCAGTATCTACACAGTAACCTAAACTGCGACCAAATCGCTCTAGCAATTGGGTGTGGGATTTACATCGTTCTAGAAGTTGTATAGGTTCAGTAAGTAATAATTCACCACTATCGACGCATAAAACGATGCCTGTGATTCTAACATTGCTATGGCAGCGGTTTAATTGTTTTAGTGTATAGGTCAGTAGATTTTCACTCTGGTTAAGCCAGGCTTCGCCCAATTCTAAAATGACGCCTTGTTGATTATAAAAAAAATTGGCGTTATTTTCTGTATCAACCGGATAATGAGTTAAGTTCGCCTGTCGCAGTAATGTGGTTTTACCTTGGCTAATTTTCCCTGTAAGAAGTAAAAAGGAAATAGCATTAGTTTGTGGTTTTAAATAGCTCAGGATTCGTTTTAATGCGTCGCAAAGTGCGTTTAATGAATTATCCATCAGTCATCCAGTTTAGCGGCCACAGTATGTCCAAATTGCACAATTTTAGCTTGATTTTCTAATAAAAAATGACTAATAAAATAGCCGCCAGCTAATATTGCTAAAGCAAGAATAGAGCTAACTATTAATGGCTTATGGTTTTTTGGGAAATTATCGACATGTTTTTGTTCTTTAAATAATTGATGAGATTTATTCACACGATGTTCTTTAATTAATTGATATAATTCTTCAATTAAGTTATCCAATACTTGCCGGCCATCTGTGCGACCATGTTGTTCACCCTCAAACCCTGTAATCAAACAATAATAGGCAAGTTCGATCAAATCCAGATACTGATTTGGTCTTTCTTTAATATATTTAATTATGTCAAAAAAACGCTGTTGTGGTCCGATATCATCATGTGAAGAGGGCGTAAACGCTTTGAACTCAGCAATTTTTCCATAAAGACGCAAATAGTTTTTGCCTAATAATTCATCAATAGTCGCGCACAACAAATAGTGGGCTATCGCATCCAGCTCTTCCGTATAGGTTTTACCATTTAATCGACTATGGAATGCGCGTAATTCATGCTCAATATTTTCGCGAATGCTGTTGATGGGGGGGAGTGAAGGCGTAATATATAAGCGCTCAAGTAAAGATAATAGAGGACCTGCTGCAGCGACCAGCGGATTGGTCGTAAAAGGCGCAATAAATAACTTAGAGCGATAATAGCCTTGAGGCATTTTTTGAGTGCCGGGTAATGACAGTCGGTTTACAATAGAGGCCGAAAAGCGTTCGGCTGTCATGGCTTCACTCCAATATAATCTTGGTAACTTCTCACATGCCAAATACACTTCTGTCTTTTGGCAAAATTTTTGAATAGTTACTACTTAAACTAAGGGATATACTTTGAGTTAAAGATAATACGTTATCTAAAAAGTGTTGTCGATAAGTGAATTTAAAAGTACTTAGGTTTCATGAAGAAGAGCGATAAAATATCGCTCAATCCATTCTCTTCCAAGATAGTCATAAGCATCACTGAGAAAGTCGGCAAGCTCGTCGGGTGTAAGTTCATGTTCCATACCAAGAGGTTCAATGTGGTGATGAAAGTATTCGCCAAAATAGTGCTGACAGAAACTGACATAATCGTCAGTATGCAGAATAAACGCATGCCAAAGCTTGTCCAGAATGAGTAAAGGACCAAATAAGTAAGTATGACGATTGGTGTTTTTACGGTAGGCGTTTAGCCACATCCAGGCTAAGAAATCATTAAGAAGTCGTTGCCCTTGTACAAAGTTAAACTCAGGGTGGTAATGACAAAAATAATGAACTACTCGCGCATTTTCATAAGCAAGTAGTTCAGAGAGTAAAGGTAATTTCATTATCCACAGCAGGTCTTTTGCAAGGCTTGCTTAGTAATTTGGCGGACAATACGACATATCATTTCTTCTTTAGACATTGGAGTGATCTCCATTATTGCAAGGATAGTGTATTGGACCACCATACTAGATAAAAATCAATCAATAATTAAGACCCAGCTTTTACTGGGTCTTAATCGATTATTTAGTTGAGAGCAGGAGCAGTTGTTTCCAAACTTGCTATCTTCTCATCAATCATTCTAAGTGCTGTCGTTCTACCCCAGGCACCTGTAAATACTGAATTATTACGGTGTTCCCAGAATAAAGGCAGTTTTTTAGCATCATTGAGCATAGCAATTTTCTCTTCAGTAGCACTCTCATCAAGACTATCAACTTCATGGAATAAAGTATCTCGTGCGATTCTTCTAAATTCCTCTAACGTATTACGCCATGAGGTTGTGTTTTTTATACCGAAGAAACTGTCTAAACAGGGGTTGCGATGGGTATTTAAATCTTCAATATTCTTCACCGCATCATAAAGCTTACCAAGCTCTGCTACTGTTAAATTTCTTCCCTTGATTTGCTTGAGAAGAATTTCTTGCTTATTAGTTTTAGTGTCTCCTGCATGAATCGCCGATTCAATTTCACCAATAAATGTTGATGGAAGTTTTGACTCAACAAACGGTATATTTGTTTCTATGAGTACCTCTTTGAATTTAGCTATTCGTTGCTCATCAGTTAAATCCTTGGTATCGCCAAGCTTAAGCAAGATTTCCTCAGCCAAGCCTTGTTTTTGAATAGTAAAAAATAACTCAGCCAAATAATTCTTCTGTTCATTAGCTGATTTTTGATACAAGGGGAAAACTTTTCCAATGACGAGTGCTAATTTATTAACATCAATAACACCGTAAGTCTTGGATTTGCTGGCTTGGAATTCATACAAATTCGCATATAAACTCAGCATGGGTACCAGAGAGTCAACTATTGTTTGCTGTTCTGTTGGATCTTTAAGAGCAAACTCAGCACCGGTAGTTCCAGTTAACAACAATTTTGGACCATACATAACCATAACAGCAGGTTTTTCAGTTGTACCAGCATTCCTGTTCAGGAAATCAACTAATTTCTCTTGTTCCTGTTTGGGTAACTTATCAAAGGCAGCATCAACACTTTTGACAAATAATTGCGTTCTTGCTTCATACGCTCCCACGTCAGAAATTGAAAGCTGCTTAGTTTCTGGATTAGTCTCAGTCTTAAATAAATGACATCGTAACATTTGAGCAAGTCGAGTCTTTGCCAACGTTACAGTTTCATTTTGAGCTTCAGGCTGCTTAGCTATCGCAGGAATAGCAAGAGCTAACTTTTTACGATAGTTAGTATAAGCTTCTTCACTTGAAGTAGGACCTACATCTTTTTGCGCAACTTCTAAAAGCGTTTCATAGAGTAGATTAATTTTTAAGTGAATGTTGGGATCGCGACCTGCGGTTATGCTGACTAAAGAAGGAGGTATTGGTGCTGCGCCAAAAATGTCATAGCAATGATGGGCAAAGACAAGCTCTGCTTTCTTAGGATCAATCTTATAAGCCTCAAAGAATAAATCCAAACCGTTTTTAACACCAACGAGAGGAATTTCCCCTTGAACTATTTGCGCGATACTTACGAAATTACATAAAGTAATTAACTCATCACACATAGCAATGGAATCTTTTGAGACTCCTTCTTTAGGACCATTCCACAGTAGAAACTCGGTTAGCGAGCATTTCTTTAGGTCGGCTCCAACTTTAGCATAGACTTCCAAGGCGGTGTCGTGATCAACATGAGCGGTCGCTTGGTCAAATAGTTCTTGAGAAGACGATGCTATTATGTTGATCTCAGGATTATATTCATAATAAGCGCCCTCAATTTGAACAAAATATAATCCTGCTTCATTAAGCTTAACCGCATTTTTAATCACATCACCTTTACCGGCATCATGAATAGCTAAATGCAGAAGAAACGCTTCGCGGTAAGCAGGGGATTGATCCTTTAAGCTTAACAAGTCTTTGTATTTCTCTGACATGCCAAGACTCCCAATTGGGAAAGGATGGGTTAAATGACCACTGAGTGCAAACATAGCATATAACATACTATTGCCGGTACGCGCGAACTCATCACCCAATTTGCCTTCCTCCGTGAGCAATCTGCTTGCTTCAGGTAAGGCTGCATGTCTTAATTCGTTTAACAATACAGAGGTTAATGCGGTAAGTTTCTTTTCTTGCGCTACCTTAGGCAGTGCAGTAACCAGATTTTTTCGCATGGATTCTGTTAAGTCGAATTTTAGTTCTTGCATAGTTTCAGCAAGTTCTTTAATCCATTTGAGGAGGTTCTCATCCAGAAGGCTTTTATCGTCTAAATGCTCGCCCCAGGCAATGATGTCACCGATAAATATTGCAAGACCATTTGCTTGTTCTGCAGTAAACTTGCTTATTGAAAAACCATCATGTTCTTCACCCAACATGTACTGAGCGTCTTCACTGAGACCAGTTTGACCTTGCAGAACTAATTGTTGTTGCAATTCTCTAAAGCTAAGCAAAGACCATGAGGATTTAATTGCTTTCTCTAAAGCGTCTATTTGCGTTTTATCAGTATCGGGCTTTTGCTTTAACTCAAATAAGGAGACTTTTAATTTTAAAATATTTTTATATTGCTCTTGTATCGCAGCAAATTGTTTCTTTTGCTCAGCGGGTAAAGCTTCTATTGCTAATAAATGAGAAAGGCAGGTAAAGAAAATTACATCCAATTCTTTGCCATAAGTAAAGAATTGCTCTTCAGTGCCAACGACTTGATCGTGCTCGGCTTTAGCTACAGAAGAATCAATCAAAACACCGGTTTTGTTATCGACGAGACGAAGAGATAATTGTGAAGCAGGTGTTTTTACTACTTCGGTAAACAACATTTCTTTTTTGAGGTTAGGTAATCCAAACGCATTCCAGTTACCATGCTCCATTAATACTGCTAGAGAAGCAACCACGTCATGAGGCCAAAATGCTTGATATTTGGAGTGCTTCATAAATTCAACTATACCCGAAAGCAATGAAGATTCTTGAGGTAGATTGTCTAATTGCTCTTCCAACATTTGTTCGAGTTGCTCAAGTTCTTTTTCCTTATCAACTTGTTTTAGCAGTTCAAGTTCCTTAGAGAGTTGTGCTATTTTATCGGTTACCACCTTCTCTTTTTCTTTGTTGACTTTTTTTAGCTCTTCAAGTTCTTTGGAAAGTTGCTCTACTTTAGTAAATAGTTCTTTTTCTTTTTCCTGATTAGCTTTCTTAAATTCCTCAAGCTCCTTAGTAAGTTGCTCTATAGGAGAGGCCTCTGTTTCTTTTTCCTTATCGACTTTAGAGAGTTGCTCTATTTTAAGCGCTTGCTCAGTTTCCTTTTGTTGATGGGTTTGTTTTAGCTGCTCAAGTTCTTTAGTGAGTTCGTTTACTTTCGTAGACAATACAAGTTCGTTTTTTTGGTTAACTTGTTTTAGCAGTTCGTGTTCTTTAGAGAGTTGCACAATTTCTTTGTCTTTAGCAACTTCCTCTAGTGAGGGTTTTTTTAGTAACTCTCGTTTCTCTTGTATTGCTGCACTCAGCTCATCAAGTTCTTTTTCCTTCTGAAGTTGCTCTTTGGTTGGTGCATTTGAGTATTGCTCAACATACAATGGGTATGCGCGAGACATAATTTCGGAGAAACTTCCTAACCAGCTTTTGGCATCGTACTTGGGTGCTGTCCGTGTGCTTCCCGAAACAATATTTAAAGCCTTCATTTCGATAAGGGTTTTAAGGATGGATGCTTTTGGAGCGCTGGTACTACGTGCATTGTAAGGTAATGCGTGGGGTTCTTTAACTTTTTGTTCATATTCAGAACTGGAGTAGGGTTTGTTATAACCCATGGTGATAACGTTAAATTGTGGACGACGCTCTACAGAAATGGATGCCACAAAATCACTAATCGCATCAAAGGGTGCAATACTGACCAGAGTAGCACCTTCTTTTGTTGATTCTTCCAGTTGTTTAATCCAAGCTGCAGAATTCTCTGTAGGGCTTAGCAGGCATGAGGGTTTATTAGACTCATCCCCACTGTAATACTGTTCTACCTCATCTGTGGGGTAGAAGGCTTCACTTTGTGAGGCTTCATGGTAAAAGCGTTTCTTTTCTTCTTGATAGGTATAATAGCTTGTTCGTGGTCCCGCTATAATTTCAGGAAATGCTTCAGGTGGTAACGCTATTTTGCTCTTAATTTTGGCAAGTTGCATATTTAGATAAAGGGCTCTTAAGCCATATTCCCCTTTAGGATCCTGCTTGCCCTCTTTAGTACAGGATATTTCATCTGTGGTTACTATTTTAACGGGTTTATCAACTGGAATAACACCTGCTGATTTTGCCTGTAGAATAAAATGAACTATTGCGATTAAATCATCACCGTCTTTACCTGGATCAGCAAAAAATATAATTGGACTCACCTACATTTCCCCTATAGATTAAAAGCCCATAATTTTCTCATATCTTCAATTAAAAGAACAGAATGTAATTGTTAAGGAAAGTAAAAATAGTGTAATTAATAGCTTTTTTCTATCAATTTAATAAAAACATTCAATTTTACTTATTAATGATTGTTATCTAGAGTTAAAAACGATAGATGATAAAAAATAGGAGAAAAGAATGATTAGTGTTGGTAAAAAATTTCCTGAATTTCACCTTAAGGCCACTGTAAGTAATGAAATTCAACACGCATTTAAAACAATTTCCAATGAAACTTATCAAGGTAAATGGTTAGTAGTTTTTTTCTGGCCCAAGGATTTTACTTTTGTATGTCCCACGGAAATTGCTGAATTTGGTAAGTTAAATGGCGAATTTAGTGAGCGCGATGCGCAGGTGTTAGGGGCAAGCATCGATACTGAGTTTGTGCATTTAGCCTGGAGAAAGCAACATCCAGATTTGCATGATTTGCCATTTCCGATGTTAGCTGATGTTAAGAGAGAGCTCAGTCAGGCATTAGGTATTCTTGATGAGCAAGAGGGTGTTGCCCAGCGAGCCACCTTTATTATTGACCCAGAGGGGATAACGCGTTTTGTGATGGTTACCGATCTTAACGTGGGACGAAACCCAGAAGAAGTATTGCGTGTTTTAGATGCTCTGCAAACAGATGAACTTTGTCCTTGTAACTGGAAGAAGGGTGAAGAAACTATTCATGTGGAATAACAAGGGTCTTGGTATAAAAACCAAGACTAACACAGTAAGGAATTAATTATGCTTGAAGATATCAAACAACAATTACCAGAGTTTGCTAAGGATGTCCGTTTAAACCTCAACAAAGTTCTTGATTTGACGCAAACTGACGGTTTAAGCGAACAGCAAATTATTGGCGCTGCTTTAGCTGTCGCTTATCATTTAGGGAATAAATCGCTAACTGATGAATTGCTTACCTTACCTTATGCAGAAAAATTACAAGAGCCGGCCAAACTTGCGGCGAGTTTAATGGCAATGACTAATATTTATTATCGCTTTGTTCATTTAAGTGAACATGCCGAACTTGCACAAGTTCCTGCAGGACTTCGCATGCAGGGAATGATAAATCCAGGCATTGATCGAGTTACGTTTGAAATCCTGTCTCTTGCTGTATCAATCTTAAATGGATGCGGTACTTGTATCAGCGCGCATACTCGCCAATTGAAAGAACATGGAGTAAGTGTACAAGCGCTTGCTAGAATCGGTCGAATTAGCGCGGTCATTCATGCTACTTACGTAAGTCTCACTTTATGAACCTTTGCTATATATAACAAAGGTTCAAGTCGCTATCTATCCTTTTACTGGACCACAAGCAATCCGTGCACCACCGCCACCAAGCGGTGGATTATCGCTGTAATTGTCAGACCCTTCATGAATCATGATTGCCAAGCCCTGTAAATCTTTGGTTTTCAAACGAGGGGCTAATACGGGGGTATTTGCGGTGCCATCAGCAGCGACATAGAGAACGGGTAAGTCGCCCAAATGTCCTTTACCATAGGGTCCTTGATGGCTATTGGTTTTGGCTGGATCATAATGGCCACCGGCATGCATGCCTTTATCACCACAATCCGCATGCTGATGTAAATGAAAACCACGCAAACCAGAAGGCAAAGAAGAAAGCGCTGGTATAATCAATAAACCAAACTCTGTATCACTCAAGACAACTTTGCCGATTTCTTTTTTGCCTCCATCAGTCGTATAAATGGGTACAGTGATTTGCGCTGCATAGCTTGCTGTACAAAAAAGAGATGACAAGAATAAAGCAGATATTTTATTCATAATGCTCCATGCAATGATTGATTTAAACTTTAGAAATATAATCAATTACTCATAGTCTAACAACTGCCAAGGGTAACCGCACAGAATAAGATCATACCCAAATAAGTTAATTAAGAACTGCAGTACGGTATAAATTTGCTCATATTCGCCATTCGGGTACGGGCAGAACACTATCTCTGTAGTAAGATCGGTCATGCCAATGCAGATAGATTCTCACACAGGCGGGAAACCAGCTCCGAACAGACTCTATCGTGCCTTATAGGAAAGACTCCGCCTACGGGGAAAATGACAACAATTTTGCATTATAAAAAAAGCGCTTTCGAAAAAGAAAGCGCCTTTTATTATTAAATATTAGAGACTGTAGTCATAGATATTTACACCTAACAGAGTGACAGTGCTTGTTCCTTCGAAATGATAGACTGTATTATTATCAACTATTTCGATTACACTTGGGGCCACATTAAATATTAATGTGTCACCAGCATTAAAATTAAAATCGGTAATAACGTCGGCGCCGATATTTGCTGCCTCAAAGACAAAGGAGTCGCTGCCTTCTCCACCTGTAAATGTGTCGTTGCCTCCACCACCAGAAAGCGTATCGTTGCCTCCACCACCTTTAATTGTATTATTGTCATTGTCTCCGACGATAGTGTCGTTTTGATTCGTACCAATAATTTCTTCGACTCCCTGAATATTTAATATTTTTCCACCAGTGGATAATACGCCATTGACAGCGTCAAAGTTTGCTCCTGTAGTAAGTGCACTTAAATCAAGAACGTCGTAATCAGAACTATCCGCTTTTTCTCCCATAGTGACTAAATTGTCGGAAAAATTATTGAGTGATTTTACAGCAAAGATATCGTTAGCTTCAGATAACTGGAGCTCACTAAATCCGTAAAAGGCATGCGTATTAGAGATAGACTCTCCTGATGCATCAATCTCATTCACGAAAAGAACGCCTTCTCCATCTCCTCCTGCACCATCCCAAACTGCATTAACTCGAGCAGGTTCAGGTGTAGGAGTAGGTTCTTCAGGTGTTATCTGACGAGTATGAACAACTGTCGTTAAATCAGTAACTCCTCTAACATTAGTTTCATTATCAACAATTACCAAGGGCCTATATTCCGCAGTTGTATCACCGTTTTGAACGGTTACTGTGTTATCACGAAAGCCTGTAACCTGGGCAGTAACCTCATCAGTCACGGGATTGATAGAGGAAGTAGTTAGCGCTACTTTAACTTGGCCGGTAAAAAGCTGCGTGCTTGTACTTGCTGATTCTCCCTCTGGAGCCATCGCTTCTGCCAATTGGGCAAGTGCTAAACTAAAATCAGATGACGTCAGTGTATTATTCAATATGGCTGCGGCAAGTAAGGCAGCAATTAAACCATATTCAATCGCTGTGGCGTTAAAGGAATAAGTTCCTTCCGCAAAATTCAGTTCAGCTACGTTATCCAAATTTGGACCGCCACTGTTAAATTCCATTTCCATATTTAATTTTTGAATACTATTAATTGTCGGCGGCGTTTCGGCGGAATATTCTTCAAAGAATAGGCCAACATTTGTTGCCCCTGTTCCTTCAATCATTTTTATTTTAGTTGGCTCATTATTACCGTAGTCATTGGTATTAGCCGCAAAGATAAAGTTATAGTCTCCTCCCTTGTCTAAAACAATGGTAGTTGCCTCTGTATCCAGGCGAATAGCGTCAGCATTGTCTATGGTTAGGCTGTTACCTTGGGTGTCGGTCAAGGCTCCTGTGCTGGCTGTGTAAGTAAGGCCATGGAGATTAGACATATCAACGACATCATTATCTGTATTCGTGCTATTCTCACCTAGATCGATTTCCAAACCATCAATTACCGTGTTAATCACTAGTAGATCGTTCGCTTCACCCGTTTGAATGGTTTGTATACCCCCATTTTGCTGAGAGTCATTTGCATAAACACCAGTGCCTGTGAGTTCAATTATCGCTTGTTCAGGAACGTAAAGGTCAACATCGGCGGTTACTATGGCAGTAGATGCCGAGTCAAGTATCTCAAGGGTATTGTATTGGTCGGTATAACTGACTTGTACTGTGATTGCTTTGCCAATATCACTCTCCACCAAAGTATAATTAGCGCCGGTGGCACCGTCTATGACGACGCCATCTGCTAACCATTGATAGTTAAATTGGCCTAAACCATCCGCATCAGCGATGGCATCGGTATTAGCTGTTAATATTTGATTCTCTTGCGCCGTACCCGTGATAACCACTGCACCTTCGGGGGCATCGTTTAGATTGGCAACGGCAGCTGTTGCTGCAGAAACAACTTGTTCAGCTGTATTGTATTGATCCGTATAGTTAATTTGTACCGTAATAGCTTTACCTGCATCAGCCTGTGTAAGCTTGTAGTTAGCTGCGTTAGCACCTGCTATGGCAACGCCATCAGCGAACCATTGATAACTAAATTCCCCTAAACCATCTGCATCTGTGATTGCACTGGTATTGGCTACGAGTGCTTGATCCTCTTGTGCCAGTCCTTCAATGATAACTTGTCCAAGAGCTTGATCATTAACATTGACTACTGCAGCAGTAGCTGCTGAAGCAACGTTTTCTACAGCACCAAAACCGTCCGTATAGTTAACGGCAACGGTGATTGCTTTCCCTACATCAGCCTGAGTTAGTGTATAATTTGCGGCATTAGCACCGGCAATGGCAACCCCATCAGCAAACCATTGATAGGCTAACTCCCCTAATCCATCCAAATCTGCCAAGTGCGTCGTATCTGCGGTCAGTGTTTGCCCTTGTTCTGCCAGGCCATTAATAATCACATTACCAGTTACAGCATCGTTTACATTGGCTACTTCGAGCGTTAAGTCGGAAGTAAGTACCACTTGATTGCCGTTCTCATCGGTGTAAGTAAGTTGTAGACCAATTTGTTTACCGACATCGTCTTGAGTAAGTGTGTAGCTTTGTTGGGTAGCATTAAAAATATTTACCCCATCTGCTTGCCATTGATAGCTAAATCCTGAACCATCATCAAAATCAACCTGTGATAAGTCAGCCGTTAACGTTTGGTTTTGTATCGCATCGCCACTAATTGAAACACTGTCGGGATCGAGATCAATGCCAAATTTCTCAGCTAACTTATTGACAACAGCTAATACTGTTGCCTGAGCGTTGGCTGGTAATTTAGTGGCTAAAGTGGAAAGTGTCTGAAGAAGTTTTAACTTTAAAAGATTCATCGCCATCTCCTAAGGATGCAACTTGTCAACACTTATGACGCTGGCTGTTTTCCCTAGGCGATGCTTCCATGTTGTATTGGCGAGATAAGAAGCCCTAACTTGAACAATTTTAGTACAATACAATGGGTAGTCAAGATAACTTGCAGATGAAATTTCAACAGACCATAGTAAAAAAAACCTCTTGTGGCTTTCTCTTTTTTTACCTTATATTTATAAAAATTAGCGATGAATCTCAACTGCCTTTTTTATCCGTGAGCCTGAATGAAGAAACTGTTTTGGATACTGACAACCCTATACTGCGGCTCTACTAACATTCTTTATGCAGCTACCTCTCAACATGGTGTCATTAATTATTCTATGGGTCTTGGTGCTCCTATTGTTACTTCAACCACGGATACTTTAGATAAAGGATCGTGGTCAGGAAATCAACGAACAGAATACTATCGCTTTAATACGCTTTCAGATGCAACATTATTAGAGTTTCCACTTGCTGAAAGTCAAAAGTCACTTTTAATCAATTATTTTATGTTGGGTTATGGGTTGACCAATGATTTTACGGTGAGTGTAAATTTACCTGTTCAGCGTACTTATAATCTACGTGCTGTAAATGAAATAGACGATGATGATTCTTTTGTGGTTGCGGATCTTGGCAATATTTCAGGTCTGTCTGATGCAACGGTGTTTGGATTATGGCGTACGGCAAAAGGGGATAGTAAACGTTTCCCACTGTCAATGGCATTGTTATTTGGTATAAACATGCCCACGGGAAAAACAACAGCAAAAACAAAAGATGGCGAATTATTTTCGGCTTCTGATCAACCGGGAACAGGTGCCTGGGTGCCTGTCGGTGGGATTATTTTTTCTAAAAAATGGCACGATTTAACATTAAGTAGCAATTTTATTTATACTCAAATGACAAAGGGTACCCAAGACACAATTTTAGGTAGCTATTTTGACTATAATTTTGCCCTTGATTACCCTCTTTTTGAGCACGAGGGCAAGCATAACTATAATTTTGAAGGAATATTAGAAATCGCCGGTGAGTATGTTGCCAAAGATAAAATTCACAGTATCAAAGATCCAAACAGTGGAGGAAATAGTATTTATTTAAATCCAGGTTTTAGGGCAAATATTGAAGACAATATTTCTTGTTACTTAAGCATTGGCATCCCTGTGTCAGAAAGATTAAATGGCACCCAAGTGACAAGTAAGTATGCAATCTATACCGGCATTGATCTCTCTTTTTAAGAACAGTAGAAATTTTCTGATTACTCCTTAAGCGTAAATTTAAAAATGAGAATAAGCTATAATAGCGACCTCATTGGCGGTATTACTAAGAGGCGTATTGTGGATTCAATCAAAGTAAATTGTATGCTTGCTTTTACCTTGCTTTTTTGGGCATCGGCATTTGTTGGGATTCGCGTGGGCTTAATGGCTTACTCTCCTGGCTCTCTTGCATTACTGAGATTTCTGGTTGCTTCCCTTTGCATGGCAATCATCTATTGGCAACTGCCCAATAAAAAACGAATCCCATGGAATAAACGATGGCAGCTTTTGCTTATTGGTATAGCGGGAATTGGTATTTACAATATCTCTTTAAATTACGGTGAGATGAGTGTTTCTGCGGGTGTTGCTAGTTTTGTAATTGGTCTAATGCCGGTGATTACGATTATATTATCAGTATTGTTTTTACAGGAACGACCTGGTCGACTTGTTTGGCTTGGCATCCTCATTAGCTTTATAGGTCTTGTTTTTTTGCTTTGGGCCGAAAATACACAGACAACTTTTGATGGCGGTGTGCTAATCATTCTTATCGCTTCTCTCATGGGCGGAATTTATACGATTTCCCAAAAACGCTATTTACGTGATTTTCATCCTATAGCAATCACTGCCTGGGTTATCTGGGGCGGCACACTTTTATTACTAATATTTACTCCACAGTTAAGTCGGGAAATTAAAATGGCTAGCTTTAAAGCAACTTTCGCAGCCGTTTATATGGGAATTTTTCCTGCTGCCTTAGCTTATGTCGGTTGGTGTTATGTTTTAAACCATATGCCAGCGTCCAAAGCTTCAATGTATTTGTATGCACTACCTATTTTATCAACATTGATGGGGGCTATTTTACTTCATGAAACGCTTACCGGTTTATCTCTTGTGGGTGGTCTTCTAGCTCTAAGCGGAGCGATTATTGCCGGCCGCTCTAGTAGTAATTTAAAACGATTGAAATGATTAGCTGCAATTTAATTTCTAATTTTTTGCAATAGCAAAGTACTCTCCTAAAAAGCTTCGCTTATAAGCAAAAAGCCACTTCTGCTTTATTTAAATTGATGGTTCAAACAGCAAAATTGCTCCGTACAAAAAAGTGAAGGTTATATATGCTAATAGTAAATAAAAGCATTATACTTTAAATTTTCATAATTGTTTGTGAGTATTCAATGGAATTGAGAATTGATAATACCCCTTTCAAAGCCTTATTTCAGCCATTAAACTTAGGCTTTACTCAACTAAAGAACCGTTTGTTAATGGGCTCAATGCATACAGGATTAGAGGAGGATAAAGAGAGTTTATTGCGCTTGGCAACTTTTTATAAGGAAAGGGCTTTAGGCGGTGCTGGCTTAATTGTAACGGGGGGATTTGCTCCAAATCGCGCTGGTCGATTAGCTCCGTTTGCAGCGAAACTTACCTCACCTAAAGAACAAGAACGGCATGAACTAATAACGAATACAGTACATGATGCGGGTGGTAAGATTGCTTTACAGATTTTGCATGCTGGTCGTTATGGATACCATCCTTTTATTGTTGCTCCGAGTAATTTGAAATCGCCCATTAGTCCATTTAAACCTTGGGTAATGAGTCAGCGGCGCGTTGTAAAAACTATCCAGCATTTCGCACGTTGTGCACGCCTGGCCAAAGAAGCAGGGTATGATGGTGTAGAAATCATGGGTAGCGAAGGTTATTTAATCAATCAATTTATTGTTAAGCACACCAATCAACGAACGGACGAATGGGGTGGCGCTTTTAGTAATCGTATGCGTTTCCCGGTGGAAATTGTCCGTAGCGTTCGTGAAGCGGTTGGTGAGAATTTTATTATTATTTATCGGTTATCAATGCTTGATTTGATAAATGATGGAAGTAGTTGGGAAGAGGTGGTCCAATTAGCGAAGGCTATTGAGCACGCTGGAGCAACATTACTTAACACAGGGATCGGCTGGCATGAGGCACGTATTCCAACCATTGCTACAATGGTACCGGCAGCGGCTTTTACACAAATTACGAAGAAGCTAAAACCGGAAGTCTCAATTCCCATTATTACATCAAATCGTATTAATACACCTGAACTTGCAAATAGTGTAGTTGAAGAGGGTATTGCTGATATGGTTTCAATGGCTAGACCTTTTCTTGCCGACCCTCTTTTCCCACAAAAAGCAAAAATAGGTGACACCAAAGCAATTAATATTTGTATTGCTTGCAATCAGGCTTGTTTAGATAGGGTATTTGTGAATAAAACCGCCTCTTGCCTTGTCAATCCGCGTGCTTGTAATGAAACCGAATTGGTTTATGAAACGGTGGCTCATCCTAAACGAATTGCGGTTGTTGGGGCTGGGCCTGCTGGTTTGGCTTTCGCTGCAGTTGCGGCAGAGCGCGGCCATAAAGTGACTCTATTTGAAAAGGCTGACGTATTAGGTGGGCAATTTAATTTAGCAAAAAAAATTCCAGGTAAAGAAGAGTTCCAGCATACAATTAATTATTTTACTCATCAGTTGGAAAATTTTCAGGTTGATATCCGTTTAAATACCAACGCTAATGCAGATATGTTGCGCGATTATGATGAAGTGATCTTGGCAACGGGTATTAAGCCGCGTGTTCCTGAAATTGAAGGAATCGAGCATGAAAAAGTCATGAGTTATATTGATTTGCTCCTACAGCAAAAAGAGCCGGGAGATAGCGTAGCGGTTATTGGTGCTGGTGGAATCGGTTTTGATGTAGCTGAATGGTTGACTCATCGACATAATGGCGATCCGCAGCAATTTTATGAAGAGTGGGGTATTGATATCAAAATGGAGCATCGTGGGGGTATAAAAAAACCAGAAATGATAAAAAATTCGCGCGAGGTTTATTTACTTCAACGTAAAAAAGAAAAGCATGGCAAAAACCTTGGGAAAACTACTGGATGGATTCATCGATTAAGCTTAAAGCATCGACAGGTTAAAATGCTTGCCGGGGTGCAATATGAACGCATTGATGATGAAGGTCTACACATTACTATGAACGAGAAAAAGGAAGTACTTCCAGTGGATTCCATCATTGTGTGTGCGGGTCAAAAAGAGTTCCGGGAATTATATGATTCCTTAAAACAGACAGGGCAGTCTGTTCATTTAATTGGTGGAGCGTTTAAGGCGCTCGAATTGGATGCACGACATGCTATCAATCAAGCTTGTCGTTTGGCTGCAATCTTATAACACAATTGGCATCATGCTGCGGCTTTGAATTCCTACGTGCCGCATCTAAACCTCGCTATATGTCGCGAACAAGTCGCGGCATATAGGCGAGTTTGAAGCCGAACGTAAGGAAGATTGAGCACATTAATTAAGATAAGATTGTTTCCATGCTGAGGTATGCATCAGTTTTTTCTGGTTCTTTTTTAACATCAGGAATAAAAAATCTGGTTCTACCTTTCATGCCAACGGGTTCTTTAGCTGCTATTGCCAGCGCATTTTCAAGATTTGCAATAATAACTTTGGCATTTCCTGACGAGCTTGTCTGAGCAATGGCATCCAGCTTATCAATGGTTAAATCAGTTTGATCCTTATCGGTAATTAATGGTGTTAAGTCCTGAAGGATATTGTCTACATCGTTCGCACCAGTCAACGAACTTGTCAGCTTAAGCGCTCGATTCAACGTTGTTTGATAGCGACTATGTCCAAAAAAGTTAATTGGTTTTAAACGATTTTTAGACGCCTCCACATCATTCTTGGCAGTATCGATTTGGCTTTGTGCCAAGTGATGTATAATTGTTTCAATATCTTTCGCAGTATTAATCATGTCTTTGAGTTTTGCTACCTCTACTCGTCGTTCATTATTAACAAACCAGGATGTCTCAAGATATTCGTCAACAAGATGGTTAATAGATTCTTTAATAATATCCAGCTCAACCATGGGCTCAGTCGAGTCAGGCGAAACATGCGTTAATGCTGCAAACATGACCAAATAATTTGTATTACTGGCAATTTGATTTAAGTAACTTTCATAACCAAACCATCGTTCAAAAAAGCTTAATTTCTTTGAATTTTCCTGTTGCAGGTATGTCTTTAAAAATTCCTTATGCACAGTGACTACACGCTCTTTAGTCGTAGGTGTCGATGCGAGATATCGAAGATAGTTCGAATATTCATTAACAGAGCCGGTTTTGATATTGACAAACAATTGCTCAAGCTTTTCTCTAATCTCTTTTTTTCTTTCTTCAGGATCAGTCTCATCATGATCTTGGAAGCCTAAAAGATGATAAGCGATTGTTACTGGGGGTGTGCAATCAGCCAGTTTTACTTCTCGTGCAGACACTACGTAAGTTTCTTTTTCCGCATACTCTTGTGAGAGAAGCTGATTTAGCTCTTCAGCAGAGACTTCCTGAGGTAAAGGATTAACCGCTGTTTTCATCATATCGTTGAAAGCAGCAACGATCATTTTCCTAAACAGTTCTTTTTGGTAAGTATTATTACGATTGTCTGCGCGAAATTTTGTCTCACTGTCTAAACTGAATTTTGCCCATACATTTTGGAAAAATGCGGTTTTGCCATGGGTGAAATGGTCAGTTGGTATGCATTCAACTTGTGCCAATAAATAACCCAAAACATCATAATAATCTTCATTAAAAGAGCGTTCTGCAGCCGAAAGAGCCTCGATCTCATCGGTGATTTCTTCAATGCTTCTATCGCCGAGTTCTTCTTTATTAAGAATGAAATCCACTTCACCTTCAGAACCTTGTCTGCCAGTTCGACCACTCTTTTGGCCACTTCCTCGAGTGGAATCAATAAAGGTATGCCACACATGAAGACCAATTTCTTTATTGTATGGAATATCTGTATTACGGCCTAATGCAGAAGTGGTAATAGTAATCATTCCGGATTGGCCCGCTTTCTTAATATAATCCTCCTCTTTTCCCAGGCCGGTATAGAGTTGGACAGGAAATTGCTTTGGGTTTTGCGAAGCTAATGCATTAAACAGTCGGGTTGCAGTATTAATATCTCTGCAAAAGACTATACTCGGCGCGCTTTTTCCATGAGGTTCATTAACAGTTAAGCGCTCAATAAGTTTCTTAAATTGTTCGGCCTCATTTAATAAAACCTCAGGTTTATTGAATTTGACACGTTTTTCTTGATGAGGTTCATTTTTTGAAAATTCAAAACCATATTTTTTGTATTGTTCCTGAATTTCTGCCTTTGAACCTACGGTACCAGAAGAACCCCAAATAAACCCTTGCTTGGAACGGTAATAGGTAAGCAAATTCTTATTATTTGTGGAAATAATGGTACGAGTTTGGGGCTCAATAACGAAATCAGTGCTGTTTCTTTCTTTATTAAGGCGTGCATAAAGAAGCTGTTGCATCCCATTACCAAATGTTGAATCGGGACTAACCTTATCATCAGTCATCAAAATCTTGGCAACTTTTGAACGGAACTCAATACCACCAACGACTCTTTTTTCAAACTCCTCTGGAATTACAAAGTCTTGATTTTCCTGTAATTCATAATTAACGAGAAGTGCGGATTCAATCCAGGATAAGTACTGTTCATTAGAAAATTTATTAATAATTTTTGCTGATTTTTTAAGTTCTGCAGCTTTGACTTTTAAGTAAGTTTTTAAATCATCAATATCTTCTAACGCGCTGGTTTTCTTATTAAATATAAATTCAGGTCTGTTTACGAAATCATTAATTGCGTAATACATCCATTCTTGACCTAAACCAAGTCCAACACCATCTGGGGATGCAAAACGATAAATAACCCGGTCATCTAAAAGGGTATAATCGGATTCATTTGTTACTAATGAGACACGAGTAGAAGGCGTATCCAATTCAATATTAAGTACTTTGGCTTTAGAGAAAAACAGCGATAGCTGAGCAAAGGTACTAAAGTTAATTCCTGCAGGTTGAAAATCAGTGATGGCGGAAGAAGAAGTGATGGGTTTTTCCGAGTAAGGAATGTTCAATAATTTTAAGAATGAACCATAATTGGCGATATCTCTTTTCGCATCAACGATGGAGGAGGTACTTAAATCTACTCTATCTGAATCAAGCCATAACAAAGCAGCTTTCATTGAGTCAATTAAACTTTTCCCTTGTCCTGTATCAATATTTGAGATGAAATCACCTTCATGCATGATGCCATCAATAAGTGCGATTATCTGGGTTGAATAAGGAAATTCCCCTGTACTGCGATACATCGCCTCACGCATTAAACCCAAAGCTAACAGCCTATTTTGAAAAGGACTTAATTGAGGAATCTTTTTAGCTTTCAAATCAGCAAAAAAAGAACTTATTTCTGCATTGGTTAAATCTTTGGCAGCTTTATTATGATAAACAGGTAAATCATTCCCTATCTGATTGACAAAAGAAAAGGCTTCCATCAATTGTTTACGATACTGATAGGTGTAAGTACTGTCATTGATAAAATCGCAAGAAGAATTAATTACACGTTCAACTTCAGAACAGTCAAACTGTTGCTGTAAATCCCGTTTGCCAAACGGTGCTTTTTCAAATTCTAGAAGGAAGTTCTGAAAATCATCGTTGATATTCGGTGTATTCAGAGCATTGAGTAAACAGGGTGAGCTAACCACTGTTGTTGCAAAAAATTGATATAAGATTTCCAGATTTTCATCGGATACTTGTTTAAAGGAAGATAGCAATGTCGTATAGTTAAACTCGCTTTCCTGGGACTTGGCGCGCTCGACAGCATGGCTTTTAGCCATTATTTCCAGAATTTTTTTCTGGTTAGCTGGTTGGAAAGATGCTAATTCTTTAAGGAAATCTTCTAACTTATTTTTTTCAATTAAAGTACTTAATAATTTGCTTATTTTATCTCGATTATTTTCTATTCCTTCGCTAACGGTCATTATTTGCTTGACCATCTGATAAGAGAGAGCAGACTGGGTCATGGCGAATTCCAGAATGGGATCGCGATTGTCTTTGCTATAGGTAGTTATCATCTGAGCAGTTAAATCACTAAAACTTTCCTCTTCAGGATTCATCATCACCAGATTACTGAAGGCAGTGAGATAGGATGTAGGAAAACAATTACTATTTAGTCTGGTTAAATGATCGAGTAATCCCTGATATTGCTTTTTGTCCGCTTTAAACTGCGAATTGCCAAGGAGTATTTTAACTAATTCTAAATAATTTCTTTGCGGCATACTGGTAAATAAGGTAAGTAGGGCAAAGAGATTTTCATAGTCAATTTTAGCAAAGTTGAAGTTTTCAAATAGAGCGACGAATTCTTGCTCTTTCTCTATAACATAAGGATTTTTTAAAATTTGCTTGAATAAAGAGGCAATGGTTTCTGCTTCAGAGACGATTAAATTTACCTTTTCAAAATCGCTATGATCTTGAAAATCAGGTAAATCTACTATCTTTTTGCCAACGACTTTTAGTAATCCCGTGTCACGATGTAATTCAAAAGCTTCCTGTATACTTAATTCTTTTGTTGTTTTTAATACCCGCTCTAAGTACTGTTTACCAACAATTGATAATAAAACACCTGCTTCTTGCCATTTTTGTTTTAGAACGGGCTGGAGTTCGGAAATGGATTTGGTAGCTAACGCTTCATAGGTGAAACTTGTTGCCTGAGGCCCTACTGATGCTTCGGTGGTTCGTGCCGCATCTAATTGAAGAATTAATGAAATCATCAATGCTTTTAAGTCAGCATTATCTCGAGTAAATATTTCTGGTAATTGAGCGCCAATTCTAAATTTATGGTGTTTTAAAATGTCATCAACTTTTTTCGCATCAAAAGAGGGAAGGGCTTCAATTTCAGCACAAGCATCGAGGAATTGTTGATAACTGAAATACTCGCCTGATTGAATTAAAACCTGAATTGCGTATTGAAAATTGTTAGGGCCAGGTTGCGTCACTGCCTGTTGTAAATAAGAACGAACCAGTATTAAATTTTCTTTAATTTTTCCCGCATTATTATCTTGTCTGGCGTGATAATATGCTTCCGCACGTTGACTATTAATTAAACCTGAAAACAACAGTAAATCATCATGATACATCGCAGAAATGCTCGCATCTTCTGCTAAAAATTCAGCGGTGTCTAAAGCATAGAGAAATGGCCATTTCGGGCTGCTTTTCTCAACGCGAAAGCGGAAAAATTTAAAAGTGGCTAATTTATTTTCCTGCAAGTAAGTCAGCAATTTTTTAATACTGTCGTCTTTACTTAATCCTGTTCCTTCAAACTCGGCTGAATTCATACCGGCAATAGTGACAAGAAGCATAAGCCCTTCTGCTTCATTTAATTTAATGTCTAATTTATATAGTTTTCTTAATTGATTAAGTGTTCCAATGACAACATGTTTGTGTATAGACGATTTTTCCAAACAATCAAATAGTTGCCCAAGTGGTTTATTGGTGAAACGCTCATGGGAAATAAAAAATAAACTTCCCAGGAGGATAGTCGAAAAATTATATTTACTCCAAAAACCTTGTTTGAACTTATCAAATTGGGAAGCAAATGAAGAGACGGTAATGCCTGATGATTGTTGCCCAATGAAACGAAAACTGAGTGCCTCAGCATCAAAGGCTTGTGGCCTAGAGGTAAGAAGAAGTTTTAGTTGATCATTCTTGACCTTGTAAAGTTGATAAGGTGGAACAAATTTTTTGCTATCAAATGGAATTGCTAATCCTTTTTCTTGCAATTGTTTCAAATTTTCCAGAGAAGGGGTTTCTTTTTCGCAATTAATAAGCCAAAAACTATGGTCCTCGTCATAGTTAGCGGCGAGACAAATATTTCCATATTCTTCTCTTTTTTCAAAACGCTCGCATAAATTATCAAGTTCAGCACGGTAGAGTTGAAAGTTTAAATTAAAGGGAAGAGGGTCCACCCAGTCTGGATGGTAATTAAATTTCATCCTGGCAGAAACGGATTTAAATTCCTCATATTTGGCAGCGTAATAAGCGCCATAATTGGTTAAATAGAGATTGTGTAGTCCTAATAATTGATCTTGTAAGTTTCGGGCATTATTTAATAAAAATAATACTCTCTCCATATAGACTACGGGGTTCCCACCCACTGGTGTGCTCCAGCCGGAATTAATTTGATCTATCTCAATTTTTTTCTCAATACATAAACTGGTTATTTCATTCCAAAAAAATTCAAAAGCAGTTACTGTTCGGAGTAAATCATGTCTTGATGAACCAGTATATTCCAGGAATTTCATTAAACAGGTTAATTTTTTTTCATCATAATGACTGATCCGTTCAAGGCAATCAAAAAAAGCTCCATTTTTTGCAAAATGGTCCCATTGTGGAAAATGACAGAGATAATTTTGATATAAGAAGCTAATTAATGTAGGATTCTTTTCTTTCAATGAGCGCATTTTAAGGAAAAAATCACAAACTCCCTCATCGCCATATTTTATCCACATATTGACCAATTGCTTGGGGGTGTTATAAGGAACATCATTGGGAAGAAATACGGCTGATAACTCAGGATCATCAATCCAATTGCGAACAATGTCTTCTTTGAGTTCAATATCATAGATAGGTCGATAATCATCTTCATCAAGAAATTCTACTGGAGTAAAAGGATTACCATTTTCGTTTTCCAGGAAGGCATCGTAATCTAAAACCAGCTCCCCTTTATCTGTTTTCTTTAAAAGAAAGCCTGTGGGCAAATTTTCCTTATTTAAGGTGACAAACCCCGGTAAATTGTGGGCTAATTGCTCAGCAGCCTGTGGAGATAAGTATTTAATTGCATGGGGTAAATTAGCGAATAATTCTGTCTTTAATAGCGTATAAAGCTCTTCAGTAACTTGTTGACTATTAACGGCTTCTTCCACCCTTTTTTTGTAAATTGGTTCCTGAAAATCACTGTAGCCGATTAATTGTCCTTCGTATTGCTGAATCTGTTGGGATTGAGCATGAACATTGACTTCGATAACTTCTTGATGGACAACTTGTTGCTCCACCGTCTCTACATGTTGAACTTCTAGTTGGATATACTCAGCTCTCACATTATCTTTTAAACTTCTTCTTCCAACTAATTGTTTTAATTTGATTGGCTTACTTAATGGATGATGAGGGTTAGTTGGCTTTTGCGTTTCAGCAGATTGCTCTTCCACTTCATTAGCCATTTTATTTTTTTCTTGAATTTTTTTAATTATTTGAGCCTGGAATTCTTCAAGTGCAAGTTTGCTCGGACGTATGGCTTCTTCATGATATTCACGCACTTGTATAGGATAGGTTGCCAAGGGGGCAACAAGTGCTGTTAGATTGTTTACTATTTGTGTGGAAATAGATTCTACTTCATGATGTGGGAAAACTAATTCTAAACTAGAAAAAGAAGCCTTATTAAATGCCTGAATAATTTTCAAAAAAGATTCTTTCTGGATGAGTGTATTATCCACTTGTAATGAAATTTTATTGAAGGGAAATGGGGTTTTAGTTTGAATAAAAAGTTCAAACTGTTCTAACTCCTCGTTAGAAAGGTCTTTGTTTACAAACAAATGTACTTTGGAATCAGAAATCTCAGCAAATTTATAAAGTTGGTCATTAAATGAAGTAGCTTCGGTAGAGGTTATTTTTACAAATTTAGCCATTTATAATTCCAAGTTGAATTTAAAATGGACACATTATACCGGAATTTGTCTTACTTTTAAATTGTTTGTTTGTAAATAAACTGAAATAAGCGATGAGATAGCGCTGACTATACCGTGATTTGATTGCTGCAATCACAGAAGGCGATTAGCTGGTAACTAGCTCAAAATGCACAGTCCATTATTTTTAAATTTTTAACCTTTTGGTGGAAAGGGATCATGTCCATGACTATCTTTTCTTAAAATTTTTCCATCTAGACCATGAATAAACAATTCGGTCCCTGCCCCACGGCTCAATTTACGAGCGCTAGCAATCGCTTCATTCTGAGTTTCAAAATGTCGGCTTGCTCGTGTTGCATTTTCACGTTTGACATCCCAGCCACCTAAACGTTCATTGGGCAAAACATGATAATCACTAGGTCTCATTACAATCTCCTTTTTAAAGACTCATTTATAAGTTTAGTATTTAACCAGCATAAATAAAAAATAGACTCATCTAGCTAGATATTCGGAGCGGATCTTCGGGAGATTTCGGTTGGGTCATGCTTACCCATGCCTGATGCAAACGTGAATATAGCATTGTAAAAATAAGACATACCAGCTAACGTATAGTGATCGTACGGATAAATTGAATATAAAGCATGGCATGGTTATTTTTAATAATGGCAGGTTTATTTGAGGTAGTTTGGGCAGTAGGTCTTAAATATACAGAGGGATTTACTCGCTTTGCTCCCTCGATACTTACTCTTTCAGCAATGGCCATTAGTTTTTTGTTGTTAGCACAGTCGTTAAAAACGTTACCCATTGGAACTGCCTATGCGGTATGGACTGGTATTGGGGCAGTAGGGACCGTAATTTATGGACTTTATTTTCTAGGTGAACCGGCCACCGTACTGCGTATTAGTTGTATTGGCCTTATTATCGTAGCGATTATTGGTTTAAAATTAAGTCACTAAAGGCAATGAAAAACGTTTCTTTTGTAGTCATTATGCTGATGTTGGCGCTCATAATATTTCCTATGCAGAGTGTAGCAAAACATAGTGTGTCTGCCTTTAAAAGCCGGATTACCGTTATCCCTCTGCCCATTCAAAAACGCATAAAAAAATATAGTTGGCATAAAGGATGTCCGTTATCCCTAAAAGATTTACGTTATGTGACATTGTCTTACTGGGGCTTTGACCAGAAAGTGCATCTTGGTGTTTTAATAGTAAACAAATCACTGGCTAGAGAGGTTGTGCAGATTTTTAAGTCCATATATGACCATCGTTTTCCTATTGAACGCATGACACCTGTCGATGTATTCAAGGGAAATGATGTGGCGGCAATGAGGGCCAATAATACAAGTTCATTTAATTGTCGAGCCGTCACAGGTCAACCAGGAATTTTTTCACAACATAGTTATGGTCGTGCGATTGATATTAATCCAGTAATTAACCCCTATGTTTCCGGACAGCAAATAGAACCCTCTAACGGGGTTAAATTTGTTGATCGCAAAAATCCTCATCCTGGAAAAATAACAAGAAATAGTTTCATTTATAAACTTTTTATTCAATATGGCTGGGATTGGGGTGGTAATTGGTACGATGTTCAGGACTATCAACATTTTGAAAAGCGGGCTAAGGGTGAAAAACGCAATCCCTATGGTTACGTTAAAAGTAGGGCATTCTCGAAATAGGGACTCTGTGTCTTTTGTCAGGAAAACAACATCAATCATTACGAATAAAGGAACTATTTTTTCTAGATGCTATTATTAACATTAGGATTTTCTTTTAAACCCAAGTAGTTATAGCCAAAACACGTGAGCTGGGATCGGTCATGAATAGAATAATGTTATCGGCGACATTGATAGTTCTAGTATTTTTCACTAGTGCTCTTTCTGCTTCTGCATTCCAAGCGTACAGCGGTTTTGATGTTCAGAAGGCTACCCGTCAACTCGAAACCATCAGAGAACAACTATCAACAAAAAGTCCTAGTTATGAACAATTGTATACGGCAGTTAAACAAATCACTGTTCTACAGAAACAAGCAAATCGATGCATGGAGAATGGGAAAGGACAGTTACAAAAGATTAATGAGTTACTTGGCAATAGTGAAATATCATCAACATTAATGAAGCAAAACGATACGCGGTATCAAGAATTGCTTCACGATAAAGAGATTATGACTAAGGTAACTGCCGATTGTGCTCTTTTCAATTATCATGCTCAGGAAATATTAAACGATATCAATGCGCAGTTGGCAAATACTCGGATGTTTAATTTGTTAACAAAATCCACGCCTGTCTGGAAGAATTTCGATCCGCAGTCATTTTTTAAGGTGGTGATTAATAAGGATAAATTTTATCAAATCAGTGGCATCGATAAATTGAGTAAGTTAAATCTAATAATTATTGGATTTATAGTAGCTATAGGATTTGTTTTTTCTTTAATTTTTCATAAATTTCTTACACGATTTTCAAAAAAAAATGCAAAAAAATCATCGAGGAAAAAATGGTTGTTATCTCTTTCTAAAAGTGGATTATTTTTATTGTTAACCTTCCTTGTTATCAATATTTATTTGCATGCGCAATTTATGGATGTTTTGCCACGACCAAGTCTTCTTTCATTAGCTAATATCTTTGTTTATTTTATGTTGGCCATTACGATCACAAGATTTATCTTAAGTTATATGCAGCAGCAGTATGTTACAGATTGGCAGAAGAAACTGGTGGCTGATACCAAAAAAAGAGCTACGGTATTTTTAATGGTTTTGTGGTTGGGAAGTTTTGCCGGAGTTATGGTTCAAGGGCAATGGCTGCCGCCAGAGATCTTACGACCGCGTTTTGTTATATTCTCAGCATTATTAACATTGGCTTTTTCCTGGTTAAGTTGGCTTGTTTTTCGCTTTCCCTTTTTTAAATCTTTACCCAAATATTCACTAAACCTAATTAAGGTTTTTTTAGTTTTGCTGTTTCTGTTTACTGTGTTAATGGGATTGTTAGGCTATAGTAATTTTGCGGTTTATTTTATTCCAAACATGATTGCCACATTTATTATTTTTATTATTGCCTGGAAAGTTAGCGAATTGTTAGGAAATTTATTTTCCTTATTAAATGATGAGGGTCGTCCTATTGCAGAAAAAATTCACGCCTGGCTAGGGATTAAATCAACACAAAAACTTACGGAGTTATTTACAATACGAATCATATTAAACATCGGCTTTCTTATTTTTTGCGTGTTTATAATTATGAAGTTATGGGGTATGTCCCAGTATCATTTCGATTATCTTAAAACCTGGTATTTTCAGGGAGGGACTATTTACGGTTTTTCTATTTGGCCAGCGAGAATTGTAAGAGGAGCCATCACATTTTGTGTATTATTAATGGTAGGTAGGGCTCTTTCAACTTATGTTACCCAACATAGTGCTTTTAAAGGTGAAAAATATAGACAGGATAATATTGCGATACTAATTAATTATACGATGTTCAGTATTGCTGTTATCGTTGCATTATTAGTCGCGGGAGTGAATTTTACGAATCTTGCTGTAATTGCCGGAGCACTATCGATTGGTATTGGTTTTGGATTACAGCATCTGGCAAGTGACTTTGTCAGCGGTATTATATTATTAGTCCATAAGCCAGTAACGCCAGGAGATAGGGTCATTATTGATGATACGGAAGGTTATGTTAAACGCATACGCTTATTATCAACTCAAATAACGACGTTAAATCATGCCGATATGATAATCCCTAATTCTCATTTGATTAATAAATCAGTGACCAATTATAACTACCGTCAAAATAAGATTTGTCGTGTTAATAACCAAGTCATTCTCGATAGTGGTAGCGATCTTGCACTTGCAGAGCAAATATTATTAGATGTGGTTAAAGAAAATCCTTATATTGTTCAAACACCACCACATCACCCGGTTGTTTCTTATGAGTTAGTGCCTGCAAAAGATAGCTTACACGTGATTGTTGATCTTTGGTATTACATTAAAAATATTGAATTAAAGCAAACTATTTCCAGCGAAGTTAGTTTTAATATTATTCGGGCATTAAAGAATAACAATCTTTGCCCTGGTTACAGGAATGAACTAACGAAAAAATAAGTTTATTTATGCTTCCACCGTACCGAATATAAATCATGGCGTCTGTCTTTAAGATTAAGAACAGTTCCTTGATTTCGTACAATTTCCAAATTGTGCATGCTTAAGTCTGCAAAACAAACCATCTCTACATTTGGTGTGGTGTCAGCTGCAATGCCATCGCGAGCGAAGGGAAAATCGCAGGGAGTGAAGATACTGCTTTGCGCATATTGAATAGCCATATTTGCTACACCTGGCAGATTACCAACATTGCCCGCTATTACAACATAACATTGATTTTCAATTGCCCTTGCCTGGCAGCAATAACGCACGCGCATGTAACTTTGCCTTTCATCTGTACAAAAGGGCACAAACAATATTTTAGCACCCTGATTGATAACATGCCTGGCTAATTCTGGAAATTCACAGTCATAACAAATCAAGACTGCAATAGGACCACAATCAGTCATAATGGTTTTTAATTCGTCACCTCCATGGATGTCCCACCAATACCTTTCATTAGGAGTAGGGTGAATTTTATACTGTTCATGTATTTGTCCGTCGCGAAGAAAAACATAAGCAACGTTATAAATATTGCCGTTGGCCTTCGTAGGATGGCTACCGCCAATAATATTGATATTGTATTTGACGGCTAAAGTGGACATCAATTTTAAAAAAGGCTCGGTATATTCCGTCAATTGTAAAATAGCCTGTGATGGTGATAAGTCACTATTTTCAATAGAAAGTAGCTGAAGTGTAAACAATTCAGGAAAAAGCACAAAATCTGCATAGTAATCGGCAACCACATCAATGAAATATTCCACGTGTTGGGAAAATTCTTCGAAAGAATGTACGCGACGTTGCATGTACTGAACGACGCTCAATCTAACTTTATCAACGATTTGTTCTGGAATAGCTGTTTTACCAGCTTGTTCAGTAATCATCGCGATAGGGGTATACCAAACCAAGTGAGCCGCATATCCCATCGATTGTTTATCGATAGGAAGATAATTGGCTAATACACCAATAAGTTGAAAATCATTTCGCAATTGAAAAGACAAAACAGGATCTTTGACTTCTTTTGTAATAACGGCATTAACATAATCATTAACGTTGGGAAAAAGTTTGAATTTTTTGTGATAACGAGGGATGCGACCACCAAAGACAATTCCCTTTAAACCTTCTGCCTGGCATAATTTTTTGCGTGCCGTATATAAGCGATTACCAATACGTAAACCACGATATTCTGGATGTACACATACCTCCATTCCATAAAGAAAATCACCATTCGGATCGTGGCGAGATGCATATCCACCACCTGTAATTTCATTCCAGGTATGTGGTTGTAGAGCGATATCCCCACTAATTTTGAATGTAGCGCAATAACCAACGATCTGATCATCATATTCGACTACAAATTGGCCCTTGGGAAAATGATGGATATGGCCACGAAGAGCATCTGGGGTGTAAGTTTCCATATGCGCAGGGTAAGCTCGTGCAACAAGGCTACGGATTCTAGGTATGTCGTTAATTTTCGCATTACGAACAACAACAATGGGTTTTTTAGTGGTATGATCTGTCATTAATCACTATTCATCCTGAATTTGAAAAATAGAAGAACTACTATAAATTATATATAATTGAGTTAATTTATTACAAATTCATTGAAAATTGATCTTTATGTGTATATAATAATCTTCCAGTGCTCCCCCTTGTCTGCGCATGAGATATTGTTGGTCAAAATCGATGTAACAAATTGAAGCAGAATAAATTTCGTGCATCAGCTTGTTTGTTTTGTTATTATACTGCGCATTTTTTACATTAGTTTGTCCACTCGGATTTACGATTTTTTGGATTTTTTATGACACAAGAATTACTAAACTTTTCTGCCCTCAATTTATCCGCGACTTTATTGAAAGCGCTGGAGGACATGAAGTTTAAAACACCATCACCGGTCCAGGCACAAACCATTCCTTTATTGCTACAGGGAAGGGATGTTATTGCGCAAGCACAAACAGGTACTGGCAAGACGGCTGCCTTTGCGCTGCCAATTTTACAACGTCTATCAGCGAAATCTCAGGCAACGCAAGCCTTAATTCTTGCGCCTACTCGCGAGCTAGCCATTCAGGTTGCAGAACAATTTGAGCTTTTGAGTGCTCACAGTAATGTCTCAGTCTCTGTTCTATGCGGAGGGCAGGATTATCGACGTCAATTAAAACAATTACGCGAAGGAGCACAGATTGTAGTAGGAACTCCTGGTCGTATATTGGATCACATTGATAGAGGTACACTGCAACTAGGTAATTTGACAACCTTTGTTCTTGATGAAGCAGATGAAATGTTACGAATGGGCTTTATTGAAGATGTAGAAACAATTCTTGCCAAGTTGCCAGCAGAAAAACAAATTGCTTTATTCTCAGCAACAATGCCATCTCGGATTCGTCATATAGCAAATAGCTATTTGAATAACCCTGAATCAGTAGAAATTCGTGCTGAAACGGCAACGGTTAAAGCGATTGAACAGCGTTTTCTATTTGCTTCCGGGGCTCAAAAGCCAGATGCTTTGCTACGCATATTAGCCGTGGAAGAATACCAGGGTGTGATCGTTTTTGTGCGCACCAAGAGCAGTACAGAAGACGTTGCTCAATCACTACAGCAACAGGGCTATCGTGCGATGGCAATTCATGGGGACATTACGCAAGCACTACGTGAAAAAGTTATTGCTCAATTCAGACAAGGATCTATTGATATTCTGGTGGCAACCGATGTTGCTGCACGTGGTTTGGATGTGGAGCGAGTTACCCATGTAATTAACTATGATGTCCCTCATGATTGCGAAACCTATGTTCATCGAATTGGTCGAACTGGCCGTGCGGGCCGTAGTGGAGTCACTGTATTATTTGTAACCCCAAAAGAAGCACGAATTTTAAATACGATTGAACGTCATACTCGCCAACGTATTGAAAAAATTGTAGTTCCTAATGATCATGCAATTCAAATGGCAAGACAAGAGCGTTTTATGGCTAATATCAAGATGCGTTTGCAGCATGAGCATTTACCTTCTTATCAATATCTTGTTGAAGAGTTTCTCAAACAAAATCAGGTTTCGGCAGTTGATGTTGCAGCGGCGTTGGCTCTAATGCTAAATCAGGATAAACCTTGGAAGCGTGAGCTACCTAAACCACCTCGCGTGGCAAGAGAAGCACGCGTGCAGGAGCGCGACAATAATAACTTCAAATCTGGTCGTGGACAGAAATCAGATAGGGGTAGAAAGCAATTTCGAGATGACTATCCACAAGAATTATTTCGTCTCGACGTCGGACGTGTGCATGGTGTTAAGCCGGGTAATATCGTTGGAGCTATAGCAAACGAAGCAGGATTAGAAAGTCGTTATATTACAGGTCTTAAGATTCATGAAGATCATTCTACTGTGCGTTTGCCCCAAGGAATGTCTAAAAAAATATTCCAGGATTTAAATGGCGCCTGGGTGTGTGGTCGACAGTTAAAATTAACATCCTTAGGTAACGCATGATAAATGCCCTTTTAAGGGCTTAACTTCCAGGCGACCGTTGCTACTACGGCGACGGCGGCCATGCTTCCAAACAAAACATAAGGATTCTTAAAAACGGACTCCCCGTTTAACTGATTTATTTCTTTTTGAATTCTTTGCTGAATTTCAGCAAAAGGATTATCTACTGTTACATTTGTGGCCAGTTTAGGGATTAGTTGCTTTTGAATTGTTTCACTGCAAGATTGAATCAATTGTAACTGTTCATCATCTGTTGTATAAAAGGCTGTAAGCGTTTCACTTAAGGCTTCCGCAATTGCCGCGCTAAATTTGCTGGCATTTTCTTTCTTCCATTCATGCAAACCAAAGGAAGACCGACCCAGGTAACGCTCAATATTTTTATCAGCTTGTTGAAAATCTCGTTGCGCTTTTTGTAAAAGCTTTTCGTCAGAAAGTATCAGAGATAATTTTTGGTAAAAAAAAGTAGTGAAGTGCTGTTGAAATCTATTCATAGTAAAAAATCCTTTTTAATAAAATAGTCCTGTTATCTGAATTGTTAGAATAATTCGTCTTTATAATAGAAGGGAATATTATGCTTATTTTTCCGCTGCTTAGATTTAATTTTATGCAAAAATAACGCGCATTTATCTTCTTTTTCTAATAATTAAATTTATTTTGATGCGGGAATAGCCCGGTAGAAAAAATTGATAATCGTAATTTTTATCTATATAATCGGACATTTTTCCATGGAAAATCAATTGATTAGGTGGCAGATGAAAATCTTATTTACCGTAGTTATCCTATTTTTTTCAGGATTGGTAGCCGCAAAACCTTTAAATAATATAGTTGTATTTGGTGATAGTTTATCGGATAACGGCAATCTTTATGAATACATGCATCAAAAGTTGCCTCAATCGCCCCCTTACTATCAAGGGCGATTTACGAATGGTCCAGTTTGGGTAGAACGTTTGGCGGCAGATTATTTCCCTCACAAGACTAGTGAACATTTATTTGATTATGCCTTTGGTGGCGCAGGTATTTCAGAAACTCCAGATGATGATGTTTTGTTTACCTTAAAAAAGGAAATAGACACTTATTTTCTTGCTCACCAAGAAAAGGCAGATAAAGACAGCTTATTTATTATTTGGATAGGCGCAAATAATTACTTGGGAATTCCGGATAATCCTGAACAAGTGTTAAATGAGGTTAATCTTGGTATTACTCATGGTTTACAACGATTGGCTGATGCCGGGGCAAAACATATTTTAATTGTCAATTTGCCGGATCTTGGTAAAACGCCTATTGCTACGGCCTTTGATGCTCAAGATAAATTGTCTTATTTTGCTAATCAGCATAATGAATTATTAACAGCAAGTCTTGAGAACCTTAAGCAGAGCTACCCAGAGGTTCAGTGGCTCTATTTTGATGTTAATCAAACTCTAAATGATCTAATTATTCATCCTGAAAAATATGGATTTGATAATATTAGTGACACTTGTTATGAAGCAATGGCAGAGAAACCTTCAAATCGATTAGTGCTTCACATGGCAACTAAACTAAAACTTAAAGAAGAAACGGAAAAAGATGCTTGCGAAGGCTTTTTATTTTTTGATCCTGTCCACCCAACGGCGCCTGCTCATCAAATTATGGCAGAGCACGCTAAAAATTTCTTAGATGCTTCTGGTGTTAAATTTGACTAGTTTGGTTTTTCTTTCTGGGCTTAGGTTATCTCTGAGATAGCCACAAACCAACTAAGTAGCTGTCTTTAAAGTGTATGTAAGTTGGGCTGTAAAGCCCAACGCTCATTTCAAACGCTCTTGTCTAGAATTTTCATGTCATTCCCGTGTAAACGGTTATCATCTCTAATTGCTTAGTTGCAAAAATTCTACTCCCTGACGTTATTCAAATTTTGCTTTAGAACCGGCAGGAAAATTGCTTAATTTACAAAACCTCAAACAACAGGGTATAAGCTATGCGACTGTTTCTAGGTCTTTTCTTGTTGTTTTTTCTAAATTTTGCCGAGGTGAAGGCGGCAAGTTTGGATATCCTTGTTAAGCAGCAAAAGATTGCATTACCTTATTTATTGTTTAAAGGCAAAAAACAGCGGGGAGGGGTTGTTATAGTCAATGGGGAGCAAAGTAGCGAAGGTACCAAACTTGTTGATAATTTAAGTCACGCATTAGCACAATATGGCTGGTCAGTAGCTGTGTTAAATACGAGCCTGCAAATTAACACCGCTCCTTGGGTTGAACAATTACCCGAAGCATTGTCTGCTTTACGCAAAAAAAATAATTCACGGATGATAGTAATTCATTATGGATCACAATTAGTAGGGTCCGTAAGTTATTTTTCTAAATTACAGGCAAAACAAGTCAACGGTATGATTTTTATATCTGCATTCGACCTTCCCGAGAATAAAGAGACTCCCAGTTTAATAGAGAAAATACCCTTCCCTCTATTTGATATTACAGCACAGTTTGATTATGGCCCTGTACTGGATCAAGCCGCGGTACGTCGAATACAGATAAAGAGTTCACGTTATCTTTATCGACAACTCCCAGGTGCCTACCATGATTATTCTTACAATAAAAAAATATTAGTCGCCAATATCCATGGTTGGATGAAAAAATTACGTTCAGTAAATCCTATGAAGGCGCCAATTCAACTGAATATGCAAAAAATGCCTTTGCATTAGAAACTGTCCGTGTAGGAAATAAATCGTTTTTTAATGAATTATTAATATTTCCTTCATTTAAATGCTGTAGAATTTTAAAAAAACAATTTGACTTAAATTAAATCATGTATAAATTTGAAGGTTCCACAGACTTTTTTGTAGCGCAACTATTAGCAGATCAACAAGAGCCAGTAATTGTTGAAGAAACGCCTAAACCACGAGTCATTACTAATCTTAATCAAGACGAATTATTGCAGAAATTACACCAGTCCAAGGGCCAATGCTCTCCATCGGATTCAGAAATTAGCGTCTATATACGCCGAATGGGTCAAAAAATACCTCAAGGTGACTTAATATCAACAGTCTATTATCCCTATTGTGGTGCTGATGTAGCCCATGTGTTTTTATTATTTCCTTCATGTACTTCGGTAGTTGGATTTGGTAGAGATGATTTCGGCGGTATCGATAATTTAAATTACTATAATGAGGATAATAATTTTATGTCGGTACCAGTATGGTTTGCGGGTGGATTTGACTCACACAAATACCATGAAGAAAAAGGTAATGACTATCCCGATGGCAGGTATAAAGTATGCCCAGATGTGTTACTGCGCATTACTCAAGTTTTAGGCGGAGAAATACTGAAGATAGAAACTGAACAATTGGGGCCTGACAAAGAGGATGTAATCCATCATGTTCATTTTATGCTTGATGACGTGGAGCGTCGATTTACCTATGCTAAATATGAAGTGAAAAGAAGAACAGAAATTGTAGACAGTCCTGTTAGAAATTATCTTGTATCTCAAAATCCGGATGCGCTATTACTGAAAGCGATACCTGATGTATTACTTACTCAGTATGACGATGGTTTAGAGATGGCTTTAGCCACTGTAAATCGAAAAGAACAGATTGTGATATCTGATGGTAGAACCTATAACTGGGAAAAAAATTATTCAAAAAAAGATGAGCCTCAACCAGTTTTTGTGCCTTACACTAATCTAAAAGCTATTGAACTGAGCCGCCCATTTGGATATGGAAGTACGATTTTTATCGGTCATGGTGAACAATTAATGAATGGGTATGCTTCTAAACGATCCAAGAAGCATGACACTCAAGAGTCGACAAAAATTGTGAATAACCTGGAATCTGCTAAAGAAAATAAAGAGCTTTCGCCTGCACGAACTGAAGTGAAGAATAAGCCATCTGAAACGGAAATTAAAAAAGCAGCAAAAACAGATAAGATATCTAGTATTGGTACCGCTGCAAAATTTTTCTTACCTTTTCAACTTCATAGAAAATTTCTGAAAACTACAGGAAATAAAAAAGCTATTGATGACTCGACATCAAATTTAGAAATCAAATAGAACTAACAACTACCAAATAAGAAGTCTAATGGTTTTATAAGGTCTTCCTAACGTTAAAATTTCGATAAGCTGCAACAGTTAAGTTTGCAGCTTATATCGAAGCTCAAATACATCAGCATTAATACGTACTTTACCTGTCGTAAAGGGAGTTGGTTGGCCATTGAGTGGTAAAGAATTAGCGATTGTTGTGTTTGAAAAAACATGACCGTAAAGCAACTCCATCGTTGATGTTTTAGTTAGATGATAATCGGCAGATAGAGCCAGAAAATATTGTACATCCGACGGAAAATTAAGCGTTCGTAAATGATCCCTTTCCGGGCCATCATCAATAAGCCCAATTAATGTAAGACCCAAATTTTCAGTTTGTTGCTTCCGCAGAGCCGCGGCATAGGCCCAGGCGGCACTGTATTTCATCGTAAAAGTAAAATCAGGACCAAGGGGTGGAGGAGCTGCAGTATTCTTTATGCGAGCGTACTGATTAGCATTCCATTGTGAACAAAAAATTTGTGCGCTAACAAGCCATTTGGGATTAAATAGATGGACATAATTCACTACAGTTGTTGTTGGCATTCGAAAATTAAAAACCAAGTCATTACTGACATTGCTGTCAAGAAAACTTTCTCCTCTGGTTTTTTGTTTGATCGAATTATAGTAAGTCGCTCCTAAGAAGTTACTGGAATTAATCATTAAATAAGCGCCAAGGTTATACCCAACACCGAAACCAGAGGTGCGATTAACAAATTTGGCGTAAGCTGTTTGGCTAATAGGTAAGGCCCAGTTGGTTTCATTATTTTTCAAGAAGTTCATATTTAACCCGGCGCCAACGTTTAATTTTGGAGCAACGTTAAATGAAAAGCGGGGACTAATATCAACGTCGGTCATTATGGTTTCAACAGACGCATAACGAGTAAAAGAATCTAGACCATAAATTAAATTTGAATGAAAAGGTTGCGTGACATCGACTCCAAAGACAAGTTTCTCATTCAATCGGCTTGCAATTCGACCATAAGGTAAAACACTAAATCGGCGTGAAGCACTAATGCCACTGTCATATTGAAATGTATTTAAATTTAATACACTGCCTGCAAATCGGACATCGGCAAAAAAACCGGTCATCCCAATTAAAAATTCATTCTCTTTAACCTTAAAAAGTTCAGCAGGATTGCTATAGGTTATCCCTGTATAATATTGCAAGACATTAGCATGAATGCTAACACTTGTTAGGCTTAAAAAAATGGCAACTGAATAGCGCATAATTTGTTCTACTTAAGAAAGGCGCAATTATTTAAGTGAATAATTGCACCTGATAATTAAAAGGATTATTGAGATTGTGCCGGGGTTGATGGAGGAGGCGATACTGCAGCAGGGGTTGTCGTTTGCGGTATAGCCGTATTAGCTGCAGTACGTGGAATAGCGATCATTTGCATGATACCTAAATCACCAGAAACTTTGCGCCCGATAATCAGATTTATCGTGAGTGGCTGTGTTAACTTCTCTTTTTCATTTTGATAAACCACTTGCAAAGGAAGACTTACTTTCCACTGGTTATCCTTTATTTCCGTAATTTGCCCTGCGCCATCCACCATACTGCTTACCATTAAGCGCTGTGTTTTTATGGCATTGAGATTACCGGATTTTTGTAAGGCATCATTAAAACCTTGCCATCCCAAGTCGGTATAGCATGCCTTAAGCGCGGCGAGCTGACTATCCATTGTTGTATAGTCGAAGTCAAACGATTGTGCAGTCGCTTTTTCAGACCACTTCATAACGAGTGAGGGATCAATCTTGGTAGTTGTTGCTGGAATACGATAATTGCAGTCAATAGTTTGTGGCGTAGCCTGAGTAGTAACCGTCGTTGAACCTGGTTGAGTAGTCACTGTCGTTGAGGCAGGCTGAGAACTTGCAGGCGTTGTTTTTGTCGTTTGCGATGTTGAAGTTTGTTCTTGTGGTGTAGTCGTTGTGGCACTCGGAGGTGTTTGAGTCGTTGTTACGGTTGTCGTAGTGGTTGTAGCACCCTGAGATGTAGCGGGTTGCGTTGTCACTTGTGTGGTACCCTGCGCTGCTGGCGTCTGGGTTTGTGAAGGCATTGGTGTACCTTGGTTGACTGGTATTTGCTGCCCTTGTGGAGTTGGAATCTGTTGACCCTGTGGGGCAGGTAATTGAGGTTCCGTCGATTTGGGGGTAACTGTTTGAGAAGCTAACTGTTGTCCAGATTGAATGTCAGCTGTTTTCGAGTTCGATGCAATGTCTGATTGAGAATTCGCCACCATTGTTTGAATTGTTGCAGTTACATGATTTAAATTTTTATCATCATTTTCCGCATAAGCGGTACATAAGATACTCATTAATCCTGCATACAGCATGGATTTGTTCATTGAAACACTCCTTGCATTAATAGTAATCCAGTAAGGTTGCCACAAGACTTGCAGCAAGGCGTGCGGTCCGCTGCTCCTGGTCAAGTGGGGGTGAAAGTTCAGCAATGTCAAAACTTACAACTTTGCCAGTTTGTAAGATGTATTTCAACAGGGGAAGTGTTTGCCAGGGAGTTAATCCCATAGTTTGTGGTGCACTAACGCCTGGTGCAAAGCATTCAGCGAATACATCGAGGCAGATGGATAAGTAAATTGCCTCATGACCAGAGAGGAAATTATCCAGAAATGCGATTTGCTGGCTTAAACTGTCAGTATTAATTTGCTCTGCAGTCAAATAAGAAACCTTAAGCTCATTGGCGGTTTTAATAAGGCTTTGAGTATTGCCAAGTGCTTGAATTCCCAGACAGCAATAATCAAAGTCTAACTGATTTTGCATACAATAATTGGCAATCTGACGAAATGGTGTGCCAGATGTCCCATAAAGATTATCGTTTAAGGGACGTAAATCAAAATGAGCATCGAAATTAATAATGCCAAGTTTGTGATACTTACCCGTTAAACCAGAAAAATGGCCCCAGGCTATTTCATGTCCGCCGCCTAGTGCAACGGTTTTATAGCCTTGTTCCTGAAGATGATGAATAAGCTTGGCAAATTGTGCTTGTGCTTCTTCCAGTTGTCCTTCCCGACACATGATATTACCGAGATCAATTAGATTCTTAGGCGAATGACAGGGTAATTTTGCTAATTGCTCGCGAAGTTTTAAAGGGCCAATTTTTGCACCTGCACGTCCTTCATTACGCTTTATGCCCTCATCACTGCAAAAACCGATTATCGCAATGTCTTGTTGAGGATTTTTCGAAAAATGAGAGCGAATATCCTGGATAGCCACTCTTTGAAAGAATCGTTCACCAGGTAAGCTGTCTTTACGTCCTTGCCAAAGCGATGTATCGGTCGGCTCATAATTAAAAATATCGGTAAACATCAGAATCTCCTCGTAGAGAATACTATAGCTCTAGAAGATGAAATGAGGTAATTTAACGATTTTATAAAAAAAAAATATAAAAAAACAGAGGGTTAATAAGAAGCGATGCAAAATAATATTTGCATTAATTTTAAATCAGCTTCCAATTATTATGAGCAAATAAAGAATCTGTTCCGTTAATTAAAAACCAGGTAAATGAATTGTTATTCATCTAAATATGCCAATTCAAAGGAATGTCTGTTATTATCGGCGCACAAAAATTGCCACAATTCTTAAATAAAACTTGATTTGTCTTAACTTGTTCAATAATTTCGTTGGACCCAATAACTATGTAAGATTTTAAACTAAAACGAAATTGGAATCGTAGTAAAGCGACAAGATTATTGCCGCTTATAAAGTGCAACTGTTAAGAACAGTTGGTAATTGACTAGCTGCTTATCTGGGAGAATAACTGTGTTTGTAGTCACTGGTGGTGGCAGTGGAATTGGCCGAGCATTGGCTCAAGCATTGGCAACACGAGGAAATAAAGTTTTAATTATTGGTCGGCGTGAAGATGCACTTGCTGAAACAGCTGCCTTTTCGCCACAAATTTCTTTTCTTTGCGCTGATGTGGCAACAGATGCAGGAAGGCAGGAAATCGCGGCGCAGCTTAAGTCAATTAGCTCATTAGATGGTTTAATTCATAATGCCGCTACGATTGAACCTATGGTACCAATAGCAACGATTGACGAACTTTCCTGGCAGCAAGCATTCGCAACTAATCTTAATGCCCCCTTATTTTTATCACAATCACTGTTACCTAAGTTAAAACAGGGCCGCGTTTTGCATATTGGCTCTGGGGCCGCCTATTTTCCTGTTACAGGATGGGCAGCCTATTGTGTCTCAAAAGCAGCGTTATCGATGTTAACCCGCTGTTGGCAGCTGGAAAGCCAAGATGCTGCTTTTGCTAGTGTAATGCCCGGTATTATTGATACCGATATGCAGGCACTTATTCGTCAGGCGCGATTTATGGATGAGGATAAGCGCAACTTTTTTCTTACACTAAAAGCCGAAGAACGGTTACTAACGGTGGAAACAGTGGCTCTTTTTTTAAGCTGGCTACTTCTTGACTTAGGCAAGGAGGAGTTTGTTTCTAAAGAATGGGATATTTATGATAAAAGTCATCACCAGTTTTGGCTTGTTTCCCCACATAAAGTTCCTCACTGGGAGTAAAAGGTGATGATAACCTGCGAGCGCTTACTGTTGAATGCAACAACAATTAATACTGAAGGAAAGCAACTTCAAGCGCAGGCTATTGCTATAGCCAATGGGCTTATTGTCTGGTGTGGTAATATGACAGATCTTCCCCACGATTATAGACAGCACGCAATTGCTATTCATGAGTGCGAAGGGCAACTAGTTACTCCCGGATTTATCGACTGTCATACCCATTTAGTTTATGCTGGCAATCGGGCAGATGAGTTTAAACAGCGTCTTGAGGGTAAAACCTATGCTGAAATTGCTCGAGCAGGTGGTGGAATTTTGTCTACAGTTCGAAAAACAAGAGCTGTCACGGAAGAGGAGTTATTGGAGCAATCACTACCAAGAATCTTAGCTATGCGGGCTGAAGGAGTAACTACCGTTGAAATTAAATCGGGGTATGGGCTCGATCTAAAGAATGAAATGAAAATGCTAAGGGTGGCGAGACGATTGGGGGATTTAAGTGGTATTCGTGTAAGGACCACCTTTTTAGGAGCGCATGCTGTTCCGCCTGAATTTCAAAATAACGCGCAAGGTTATGTCGATTTTTTATGCTCAGAGATGTTACCTGCCATTGTCGCGGAAAATCTGGCTGATGCCGTGGATGTTTTTTGTGAATCAATTGGTTTTACTTTGGCACAAACAGAAACACTCTTTCTGAAAGCAAGGGAATTATCATTACCGATCAAATGCCATGCAGAGCAGTTATCTAATTTGGGTGCCACAGAATTGGCGGCAGGCTTAGGCGCTTTATCCTGCGATCATCTGGAGTATTTGAATTCTGCAGGAGCTGCCGCTATGGCCAAGCACGGGACAGTCGCAGTGTTATTACCGGGTGCCTACTATTTTTTACGTGAAAAAATGAAACCCCCGGTGGACATTTTGCGAAAAATGGCGGTGGGTATGGCTATTGCCACAGATTCAAACCCTGGGTCATCGCCCACAACATCGTTAACCCTGATGTTAAATATGGCTTGTCAATTTTTTGGTCTTACAGTAGACGAAGCATTGGCTGGTGTTACCTATTATGCTGCCAAAGCATTGGGTTTGCAGCAGAAAATAGGTGCAATAGCTGTAGGATTAAATGCAGATTTAGTGCGTTGGTCAACAAATGATAGCGCGTCTCTTTGTTACCATTTTGGCTATCCATTGGAGCATAGCACCATGATAGCGGGTCATTGGTTAAGTATCTAAATAAGGAGTACTGACATGCAGAGATTTATTTGGAGCATTATCTTATTGGTTTATTTCTCAATAAATGCGAGTTGGGCTGAGTCAGCAAAAACAGTTGCAGTAAAAAAAGAAACGGCGACCTTTGATTTGGATATTAAATACCCACAAGGTTTTGCCAATAAAAATATTGACAAGGTTGTCAAAGCATATATTGATGAGACACAAAGAGCGGATGCTAATCCTGATTCAAGTGATATGCCTGATGCACCTGGAAAAAATAGCTTGCACATCGATTATAAAATTCCATTTGAAAATAAGAATGCAGTAAGTCTGCTTTTTTCCATTTCTACTTATAGTCGTGGTGCTGCTCATCCTAATAATGCTGTAAGAACTTTCAATTTTATTGATGGGAAAGAGGTTACTTTAGGCGAGCTATTTAAACCGGAAAGCAATTACTTGTCTAAAATAGCAGCATTTAGTCGTTCAGCTATTCTTAAGAAAAAAATCTCTGACGAAAACTGGGTTACAACAGGAACAAATCCGACTCAAGAAAATTACCGTAATTGGTATTTTTCTGCGGATGGTTTGGCTGTAGTTTTTGATACCTACCAAGTTGCAGCTTATGTCTATGGCCCGCAGACAGTTACGATTCCTAAAACAAAACTCACTAATTTGCTACGCCCGGAAGTAGCTAAAGTGCTATGGGGTAGCCAATGAGTAAATCTGTTCCGTTTATTACAGCGGATAAAAAAATAGCTGAATTAACGTTGCGTACAATTGTACTTGCCGTTATTTTAACGGTATTGCTAGCTTTATCCAATGCTTATCTGGCTTTGAAATTAGGCATTCTCACCTCAGCCTCTATCCCGGCGGCTATTATTTCCATGGGGATTTTACGATTTTTCAAGGATGCTACCATCCTTGAAAATAACGCTGTACAAACTGCTGCATCGGCTGGAGAAGCCGTCGCAGGTGGAATTGTTTATACCATTCCTGCACTGATAATCATTCAATATTGGGATGGTTTTGATTATTTCACTAATTTCTTTATAGCAGCGACAGGCGGAATTCTGGGCGTGCTATTCTCTATTCCCTTGCGTCGAATCCTGGTTAATGAGCAAGCTTTGAAATTTCCAGAAGGACGAGCTATTGCCGAAGTTTTAAAATCTTCCGCCGAAAAAGCTGGAATTCGTGATATTTTTTTAGGTGGTGCAGTAGGTGGACTACTCGAGTTATTGCAAACAGGATTTAAAGTGGTCGCAAATAGCTGGAGCTATTGGTTTGTAGCAAAGCGCTCCTTGTTTGGTTTCGGTACAGGTTTTTCTGCAACAATGATAGGTGCAGGTTATTTAGTGGGTCATGAAATGGCGATTAGTATTTTTTTAGGAGCCATTATATCCTGGCTAGTTGCTATGCCCATTGTAAGTCAATTTTATCCTCAATTCGTTGAACAGTATCCTGCAGATCAGGCAGCAGGTTTTCTGTGGAATAGTGAAATGAGGTATTTGGGAATCGGGGCGATGCTTTTTGCAGGAACCTGGACCTTCTTAAAATTAATAAGACCATTGATAAAAAGTATGAGTATTTCATTTAGTGCTTTTATGTCAAAAAGTCACTCCGACGCACAATTGCCTCGCACTGATAAAGATATCCCCATGCCCTTTATTCTGAGTGGTATCCTCATCATGGCAGCCGTATTATTTTTATTCTTTCAATTCATTTTTCCTTTGGAGGAAGTGGGCCTTGATGGAAATTATGGGCCTACCCTGGTTTTTGGAGCAGTTCTTTATATTTTAATTATTGGATTCTTGTTTTCTGTCATCACCGCTTATTTTTCTGGTATGGTGGGTGTTACCGCAAGTCCGGGAAGCTCAGTAGTTATCGCTGGAATGTTATTTGCAGCGTGGCTCTTATTAACAGTTATGAATCATTTTTTCTCTTTACCATTTACAAATGGTCAGATTAGAGCAGCAGAAGCAATTACAATTATTATTGGGTCTGTCGTTACGGGAATTGCAGCCATTGCTAATGATAACACGCAAGATTTAAAAGTAGGTCAATTAGTAGGTGCTACGCCATGGAAACAGCAGGTAATGCTTCTGCTGGGCGTCGTTATTTCTTCATTAGTCATCCCTCCTGTTATGCAGCTTTTATTTGATGTTTATGGCATAGCAGGTGTGATGCCCCATGAGGGAATGGATCCGAGTCAATCGTTACCTGCACCAACAGCTGCATTAATGGCCGCCATAACAGAAGCTGTTTTCCGCAATACACTTCCATGGACAATGATGTTCATTGGTGCAGCAATTATATTAGCTATTATTCTCTGTAATCGTTTATTTAAATTAGACCGTTTTTTAAAACTATCTATTTTAGGGGTGGCAATTGGCATGTATTTACCTCTTGCGTCATCCTTCCCTCTCTTTTTAGGAGGCATGATAGCCCTAGTTGTTCAGAAGCGACTAAATAAACGTCTCCTCGTAGAAGAAGATAAGCGTCAGCGTAAACAAAAAGGGGTATTAATTGCTTGTGGTCTCGTTGCTGGCTCTGCGATCGTGGATGTTATTTTGGCGATACCGTTCTCTATTTTACATACACCCGATGCCCTAACTCTGGTTGGTCCGGGCTGGCATAACTACGGGGTAATATTAGGTGTATTCTCAACATTAATACTTGCTGGGTGGATCGGTCATCGCGTTTGCAATAAAGCATAAAATAGGTCATGTATGGTTATTTACGAGGTAAATTTAGAGGTGAAGGAAGCTATTTTTAATGAGTACTTTGCCTGGTTAAAACCACATATTAAAGAATTATTAACGCTTGAAGGCTTTATAAAAGCCGATTTGCTCTTTGATAATGAGCAGGCGAGCGAAGGGGTAAGAAAGATCGTCGTTACTTACTACTTAAAAGATTATGCTGCGTATCATCATTATATCAATACCCATGCTCTTAAAATGCGTGAGGATGCAATCAAACGATTCGCAGGACAGTCCAGTGCTCATAGAAGAGTATTGGAGTTGGAAGGCAGCTACAGTCTTTAATGTGTCCAATTACCACTTGTTCTATCCAAATTTATAAATGTAAATAAGCATTAGATGTAGTTGCAGCAAGTAGCTTTGAGGCAGTAAATGTTGCCTTGCCGATCAAATACTAGTCTTGGTGCAACAAGTACTTAGGAACATGACTATTCCCTCGTTATCCCGAGCGCAGCGAAAGATCTCCTGAGGTTATAAGGTTTGCCCGTTGACACAGGAGATCTTTCGCTGCGCTCGGGATGACGTGGCAAGTTGTATAATGTGTTATCTATTTTGAAATAAAGCAATTAATCTATCATCTCCAATGAGGTTATCCCATGAATCCAATCCGATTTAATATAGAGTCTTGCGTTGAACAAAAAATGTCCTATATTTCATATAAGACTGTTGAACCCAAGGATGAAAAATGTGCTTGTTAAATAACAGTAAATGCCTGTGTCATCATATAAAAAAATTTATTGTTGCTGATGAAAATAAAAAATTTTTTAAATTTTTTACCAGTATAAATATTACGGAATTGTATAGTTTTCTTAAAGATGCTTACCAATTGCTAGATGATACCGCATCAGTGAGTTTTAACGATGACCTGAACAGATTGGTAGCAGAATATGTTAAACCACCTGAGACACTGGACGATGAAAGGCAAGTGATTAACGTGAATAATGAGGAAAGAAGATTATCTTTTCTAAAGGTTTATGCTAAATATACAAAGGGTAAGGTCGATAAGGAAAAGTTAGTTACCGAGTTAAATAAATTGGTTCAAGACGTGGAGAAACTAACCTATAACAATCTATGTGATAATAAATCCTTTATTGAAACCCTGAAGAGAAACTCTAAAGTATTTGGCAGAAAATCGTCTGTAAGTAATTTAGCAGCTTCACGCCTGCGCTTGGGAGGAAAAAATCAGGAAATCCATAAAAAAGAAGATACTGAACCCGACAATGGTGGAAATTCTGCAACACCTACCTGGTGATTACAAAGTAAGCTGATGCTATTCATGTGTGAAAGTTAAATTCAGGGGTTCTTAATCAGGACCCCTGATTAAACTAATTAAAACGATTTGTGAAAATCTTCCGAACTTTGCTTGAATTCTGACAAATCAGTTGTAATTTTTTCAACTTTAGATTTACTGAGCTCTATATCCTTAAAGAAAAAATGCCCGCATTCAGCTCTGGATTTTCTAGTGGCGAAGGCATAAATGCCGAGTGCTATACCTGCAGTTAAAATAGCCCCCAATATTAACAATACATTTTTAATAACAGCGCTACTTGTTCTGTCTTTAACCTCTCCTGCTGTGCGTTGGCTTTTTTCCACCCATTTATCGAGGAATTTATGCATGTCTTTATCTTTTTGTTCTACGGAAGCTGCTTTTTCTGAAATCGTCTTCCACTCTTGTAGGAGGTCTTCTCGTAGATTGTGTAAGATAGATTGATCATGGGGACTTGCTTTAAGCTCTTGTTGGTACATATCATCGAGCGCAGTAAGTAGGCTGTATTGTGAAAAATAATAATTCCCTAACGTTTGAATCTTTTTCTGTTGGCTTTCGTCAAAGCTTTTATCTTGCTTTGCCAAACTATAAAGTTCTTTAAGTGATGTAAGGGCAATGAGTAGTTTTTTGCGTGATAAGGGTAGTCCATAAACATCTAATTGTATTTCTTTCTCTTTTTCGGTTCCCTTAAGAGTTGAGTCTTTAATGTCTTCTGCAATGAAACTTTCCAATTTTTGCTGTAAGTCTTTTAGAAAGTTAGCATTTTGTAATTTTTCAGCCGCTTCAGCTATTTCTTTTTGATTTCCAATATGCAAACTATTGGAATGAAGTTTTTGTATTAAATCTGGGCTTAAATTTGGCTTCAAAATGGTATCGAATTGATGACCGTAGGTAAACGTTAATAAATTTTTATTGGTACTCAAATAGCCAAGTAATTCTTTTGCTTTTGTACCAGAACTAAAAGTTTTGTCATCAAATTTTGTATCATTACAGAGATTAATTTCTTTCAACGCTGGATTTGTGGCGAGATAACGACCTAGAGCTTTCAAATCATGACCATAGTCAAAATTACTATTTTCAACATCCAATCTGCTTAGTTCTTTAAAATTTTGCAACGCTTCAAACAAAGTTTCCCAACCAGTGTGAGACAGTTTAATACGGGGTAATGCTAATGAGGTGATTGCAGGAGTGCTAGCCATAGTTTTAAATTGTGAAACGAAGAAATCAGCAACTTCGTCAGCAACCACAATTGTTAATTTTCCAATTTTCAAGTTTTTATTAGATAACACTGCCAGCAATTGCTCGACTTGTTCTGTTGTTTTTATGCCATCGATTTGGACAGCAATTTCGCTAAGATCGCCATTCTTCTCACTTATTAGTGCCTGGAAGTTTTCAATCAACATAGTTATCACCTGGTCTATTGTGTAATTTAATCAAGATAATTGACAAAAAATAGGGCTTAATTATACTTTGTGGTTATTTATTAGTCAACAAATATAAAATATTTACTGTGTCGAGAAAGGTTTTATACCACTCAGTTTCATTATTAATATTGGGTTAACACTTGGACTATATAATTAAATAAAGATCACCGAAGGATTAATTATGTCTAAAAGTGATTATCGTTACATGTTTTTGGCAACGAAAAGCAAATTTAGCAACGCTGCTTTCAATAATAAAGAAAATAATTCGTTATTTCAGCAAGCTATTTTTTTTGCTTTGGGTGTTTATGAAAATCAGAAGAACGCTTCATCAAGAAAAATCGATATGGTTGTTATTCGTGAGATTGTTAAATCAAATAGGGATCCTGAAGTCTCGCGAAAAGAAATTGAAGATTATTTTGCAGGAAAAACAACTGCAGAAAAATACATCAAGTCTCCTCCTTTCCCCCCAACCATACTTGAAAATGTAAAAGGGCACACGTTTAAGACTGGTCTTTTAGATGGAAGTTTGCTGGAAGACTATGTAACAGCAACAATGAACTCTTTTTACGAACATATTCTATTGCCGATACAATTTGAAATTTCTTCACTAGAGCAAAAAAAGCAGGCTTTGAGGAATTGCGCTATTAATGCTTTAGCTGAGGCGAGGGTACGTGGTGGCGGTCAGGGAAACTATAATCAAATTTCTGAGGAAATAGAGGGAATTAACGACATAGTTGCGTTCGCTAATTTTTGCAAAACATATACTAAAATATCGCCCGAAAAAAACAGCTTTGAATCTTTTTTTAAAAAGAATTTATCAAAAATTATTAACCAAAATGTTCACTTCAATGAATATTATTCTCAGAGAAAGATTACTTATCAATTACAAGACTTTGTAAATTTCTCTCTTGAAAGATTTGCTAGTGAGAAAACAGAAGAAGAGATAATTCATAGTGAAGCCATGGTGAGGGCAGTGGAAGAAATACTGTCAGACGGGGATTCCAAAACGCAGTTAATTAAACTCAAAAATCTTGTTGCACAAGAAGGCACCCCCAATCTCTTACATAAACACATGCAACATGCTATTGAAAATTATGAACGGCAGCAAAAAAAATATCCTGAAGGTCGTGTCGTAGAAACCAAGGTCTGGAAAAATCCGCAGGATAAAGAAAAGAAACCGGAAAAAATCATTATTGCGCTTCATGGTTGGCGAGATAGTGCTGAATGTTGGAATAATCTGGGACAAGAAGCGATAAAAAAAGGTTATCAAGTTATCGCCTATGATCATCGCGGTTATGGTTTTGATAGTGAGCGGACTGAAAGTGGGCATAATAATGAATTACTTAGTATAGATTTTCGAAAATTCCTTGAAGATATCATTAAGGAAAATCCAGAGGCTCAGATTGAACTTGTGGGGCACAGCATGGGTGGGGCGATTTTGCTTAATAATCAAAAATTCATTCAAAATCAGGCACAAATAAAATCTGTCACTTGTTTTTCGCCAGCAGTTACCCCTTCTTTTATGGGGTTTTTTAGTGAATTCAAAAACGCTTTATTCAAGCGAGAAGCTCATGAAGAGGCTTTGGAGCGTCAGCAATTAAATCAGCCACGCTTTGTTAAACCTTCGTTATCCCAACCGGGCAACATTATTAAATTTCTAACAACGTTACCCAGTTTATTGGCTATTATGATTGAAGCCTATAAATCACTTCGGCAACTTGCGACCATGAAGCCTGAAGAAGGTTCCCCTAAATGGAATATTTTTTTCGGTTGCAGAGACATTGCCGTTTCCAGCGATCCAATTTTAAGGATTCAAGAAGAAACAGAAAATAGAACGTATCTAAGTTTCGAAGAATACCCACGTGGTGATCACCTCTTATTACAAGGGCGAAATGCAACACCTGTGTTGGAAAGTTATTTTGAAAAAATAGCAATGAAAGATGAGATTAGTGACGCTAATAAATTATAAATAAAGCAGAGTTTCAAGTAACTATTTAATGGTTTTTACCAGCCATGGTTTCCGAGGCACGACAGATTTTGTCTTGTTCAACAATTATTTTGTCATCCATTAAGTCTCTTTTTGGTAAATGAAAAAGACCCATTTGCTAAACTTATAGATAAGGTGTACGGAAATCAGAGGTAAATCTAATGAGGAAGAAAGAAAAAATTCACGAAGAAGATATCGCACAGTCCTATAATAAATTCAAGGAATTTGAAGGTAAGCGATATACCGGTATGAAGGTTGGCCGTAGCCATTACTGGATTTATGATGCTGGGCAATGGAAGGAAACCAAAGTGACCCCAGATCTATGGGAAATCAATTATGCTGTGACAAAAAGAAGAAAGGGGCATGCTCCGGAAGGATCTGGGGTACCGGTGAGAACAAAATACCATTGGTATATCTTGGCTCACCAGGTTGTTGAGAAGTTAAATGCTAACGACTATTCCACTGAAATGTCAGGATTAAAATACAAAGTTGCACACCAACGTGCTAATAAAGATGATTGGAACATTTCTGATATAGCGCAAAAAAAGCGGATGGTTAAAATTCTTAAAGAATTAGTAACCACGTTAGAGGAAGAAATTGAAGCTGCTAAGAAGAAGAAAAAAGTGAAAGCAAAACCGGCGACCAAAGAAAAAACTGCAGCAAAGAAAAAGACAAGTCCGCAAGCCAAAACCTCAGAAATTAAATCATTTCCTAAACGAATGGTTGCAAAAAATGAACCTTCTCATGAAGAAAAAGTGCGAAAACATAAAGGTCATTAATAGCTTGAAAGGGTTTTCATCCCAAAAGGGAATCCTTAATGCTGCCTGGCTACCTTGGTCGTGATGAGAGTTATCAAGCCACTACTAATAACATTAACTTTGATGATTGCTGACGATCCCGCCGATAACTTATTTAAGGGTAATCCATAATGATGGTATCCAAACTAGGGATACAATCTATTGCTGAGATTTTAGACTGTTCATGGCAAGTAACAGGAAAAAAAGAAATTCGTCGTGGTATCGTAATTTTCTTACTTGATGCTTCTTCCTCAAATGACTGTGAACAAGAGAATTCTTTTATTTTGTTTAACTGTGCTAGACAAGCAATGATATTGTTGTGATCTTCATTCATCCCAACGTCTAAAAATTTTTTCCTGGCAGCTTCAAAGTAACGAGCAGAAATATCTAATTTTCCTTGTCGCTCTTGCTTATCCTTGCAATTTAATGCGGCCAAATAATAGAGAGAGCCAAAATCATAATCACTAAATGCATAATTAATTGTTCCAAGTGCTGGTATCGCTGGAGGAAGGGCGTTATAAAAACTTTCCTTAAGCTGTAATGCTAGATTAAGAATGGCCAGGCAATCATTAAAGTTTTGATAATTGTTATGAATATATAATTCAACTGCAAATTGACTTAATAAAATGGCAACATCAAATTTATTATCAGGGGTTAGAATTTTATCGGCTGTTTCAAATTTTAGATTGGGTATAAAACGGCTGATTGATTCTTGTAATTGCCTAAATGTTTCTTCGGTTTTATTTTGACATTGATATAGTCTGATTTTTGCCTGAGCTAAACGGACAAACACCGGTTTGGTTCTATTTTCTGTTGTCTGTAATTGAGAGTTGAAATGATCAATTTCTGCTTCGGCTTGTTTAAGATCGCCAATAGCAAGTTGCAAAATGATGCTATAAAAATAATTGCGAAATAAATCAGGTTGGTACTCTGTGGCAAAATTTTCAGTATGACTCGAATAGATAGTATAGGCTTGCTCCAAGTTTTTTTGAGATTTCTCAAATTGACTCGATTTAAGATATAACAGCGCTCGACACTGATAAAGCAAGGCAATATTAGTGTGCTTTTCAGTTTTGAAATAACGCTTCTTTTTTTCTAAAGAAGAGTTGAATAATTCCTCTGATTCTTTATATTTGCCCAAAGCAGTTAATACATCAGCATGATCGTGTTCAAGATAACCGAATTCAATAGCATCCTTCGCTAAATACTTTAACCGTATTTTTTCTGCCTCAGAAAATACCTCTAACGCTTTGGCATAAGCCCCAATATTATAGTAAGCATTTCCACTGGCATGGAGTACAAACGCACGGTCTAAATCACAATGCTTAAGGCCTTCTTTACGTTTATAAGCCTCATTTGCTAATTCAAATTGTGAGATTGCTAAAACATAATTGCCATTGCGATAGGCGCAATCGGCCAGGTGAGTATGTGTTAAAGCAAGGGATTCATCATCAATAGGATGACGTGTTTTTTTAGTTTTTAAAGCAATATTAAGTAATTCAAGCGCTTGCGGATAATTTTCAATGACATGAGTACAGAAGACTCCCACATTATGAGACAAATTACCCAAAAGTTCTAAAGCGGTATCATCTTGTCGAGTTTGCAGTGTTTTTATATATTCAAGTGCTTGGGGTAGTTTTTCTTTTAACTCCGACCATAAAGGTTGCTTTTCATGCATTTCGCTGTAATCTCGAGGATACATTTGCGATAGTTGCATGATAAGTTTGTTATCGGTAAGACCAGTTCCATTGTTTTCTTTCTTTTCCTGCATTTTTAAAGAACCCATGATTAGAGCTTAGAGAAAATAACGTTTTCACAGCTACAAAACAAGAGGGAGAATATATATTCCCAATCAGTGCTTACAAGAAGCACAGATTGGACTATAAGAAAAGATATTAAAGCGATTCAACTGTTTTCTTGTGATGCAGTAATTTATCTCTAGTCAGCAGAGCTTGAGCAAGTTTTTCTTGTTCTTTCGCAATAATTTCTGCCGGTGCATTGTCGGTAAATTTAGGATTACCGAGCTTGCCTTCTGCGAGTGAAATATCCTTATCCAGCTTGGTGAGTTCTTTGTGAAGGCGTGCTAATTCAGCCTCTTTATCAATGAGTCCTGCCATAGGAATAAGCAATTCCAGTTCCCCAACCACCGCGGATGCAGAAACAGGCGTTGATTCACCTTCTTCCATGCAATGGATATGAGTTAGCTTGCTTAAAGCAAGTAGCGTGCTGTGGTATTTTTCCACTCGTTCCTTAATCGCTGGCGTTGCATTTTTCAGGTATAAAGGAATAAGCTTGGCAGGAGAAATTGTCATTTCACTACGAATAGTTCGTATAGATTGAATCACTGCCTTTAACCAGATAATTTCCTCTTCCACCTCAGGGTTAATGAAATCTTCATTCACTTCAGGATAAGGACTTAGCATGATGGTTTCGCCATTCATACTGGTGAGTTTACTAGTCCGTTGCCAAATCTCTTCAGTGATAAATGGCATGATAGGATGCAATAGCTTCAAAATTTGATCGAGTACGTGAATTAATGTACGGCGAGTTCCTCTTTTCATTGCACCTAATGCTTGATGGTCATAAAGAACTGATTTAGAAAGCTCAAGGTACCAATCACAGTATTCATGCCAAACAAATTCATAAAGCGTATTGGCTAATAAATCAAAACGATACGTTTCAAAATAATGATGGCATTGGGAAATGGTATGCTGTAAACGGGAAAGAATCCATTCATCAGCTGGGCTATATTGGAAGGCACCGTCGCCAAAATCAACTTGTTCTTCATCGGTGTTTAATAAAACATAGCGTGACGCATTCCAAAGTTTATTACAAAAATTTCTATAACCCTCAACTCGTCCCATATCAAAACGCACATTACGACCTGTTGATGCGAGTGAGCAAAAAGTAAAACGCAATGCGTCTGTACCAAAAGCAGGAATACCTTCAGGAAATTCCTTACGGGTTGCTTTGGCAATTTTGTTACGAACCGAGGTTAACATCAAATTAGACGTTCTTTTCGCGACCAGACTTTCAAGATCAATACCATCAATAATGTCTATGGGATCGAGTACATTGCCCTTCGATTTAGACATTTTGTGACCTTCACTGTCGCGAATAAGTCCAGTAATAATGACCTCTTTAAACGGTACTTTTCCGGTAAACTTTAATCCCATCATAATCATACGGGCAACCCAGAAGAAAATAATGTCAAACCCGGTCAACAGAACAGAAGTGGGATAAAATTGTTCAAATTCTGGAGTACGCTCTGGCCAACCTAAGGTTGAAAACGGCCATAATGCTGAAGAAAACCAGGTATCTAGTACGTCTTCATCCTGCTTGAGCTGCACTGACTCATCTAATTTATATTTAAAACGTACATCGTTTTCACTGTATCCGACATAGATGTGACCATGACTGTCATACCAGGCAGGAATACGGTGCCCCCACCATAATTGCCTACTAATGCACCAATCTTCAATATTTTCCATCCATTGATAGTAAGTTTTAGTCCAATTTTCAGGAACGAAACGAATCTCACCTTTTTTGACGGCGTCAATGGCTGGTTCTGCTAATGGTTTAATTTTAACATACCATTGATCAGTTAAAAGTGGCTCGATAATAACCCCTGATTTTTCGCCACGCGGGACTTTTAATTTGTGGGGCTCTGTTTTCACTAAAAGACCTGCTTTATCTAGGTCTTGAATAATTTGTTCACGTGCAACAAAGCGATCCATACCTTGGTAATTAAGCGGGGCATTCTTATTAATCGTACCTTTTTTTGTCAGTATATTGATTAAAGGAAGATTATGACGTTTACCGATTTCATGATCATTAAAATCATGTGCAGGTGTTATTTTTACACAACCACTGCCAAACTCCTGTTCAACATATTCATCAGCAATAATTGGAATAATTCTGTCGCTAAGAGGCAACTGAATTTGCTTACCGATAAGATGTTTATAACGTGGGTCGTCCGGATGTACAGCGACAGCCGTATCACCGAGCATGGTTTCTGGTCTTGTCGTTGCAATTACTAAAGATTCATTTGAATCAGCCAATGGATAGCGAATGTGCCATAAAAAGCCATCCTCTTCCTCTGAAAGAACCTCAAGGTCAGAAACCGCAGTTCCTAGTTTAGGGTCCCAGTTTACCAAGCGTGTGCCGCGATAAATTAAACCCTCATCATACAGTTGGACAAATACTTTCTGCACAGCAGCCGATAAACCTTCGTCCATGGTAAAGCGTTCACGTGACCAGTCTACTGAGGAGCCAATACGACGCATTTGGCTTGTAATTTGGTTGCCAGATTCTTCTTTCCATTGCCAGACACGCTCTAAAAATTGCTCACGCGTCATATCACGGCGAGAGAGACCTTGTGCTTCAAGTTGACGCTCAACCACTAATTGCGTAGAAATCCCAGCATGATCAGTACCGGGTTGCCAGAGTGTTCTTGCACCTTGCATACGGTGATAACGTGTTAGGGCATCCATTAATGTATGTTGGAAGCCATGGCCCATGTGCAAGCTGCCCGTCACGTTAGGTGGAGGTAACATGATGCAATAGCTTTTGCCATCACCGTGTGGGGCAAAATAATGGTGGCTTTCCCACTTTTCGTAGCAAGCTTGTTCAATGGCATGTGGGGAATAAGTCTTATCCATGTTTTAACCTGTACAAATGAAAGTTGCGAATATTAACATATGATGCAGGCATAAATCATCGTAAAGAGCAAAGATGCTCAAACATCGGTGTTTCTCCTGATATTTGCGCTCGCAATCAAGAAAGATTATTACATTTTAGGATGCGTGTGTTCATCCAAATCTTCACTCAGGATTGCCTCTTTTTCTTTATCTGCATCATGACGATGATCGGCTGCAAGGTATGTATACATTGTAGGTACAACAAAGAGAGTAAAGCCAGTGCCTATTAATAAGCCCATCGCAATGACTAAACCAATATCAAAGCGGCTAACAGCACCAGCGCCATTGGCTGCCAATAAAGGTATGACACCAAATACCATCGCTGCAGTCGTCATTAAAATTGGCCGTAGACGGATGCCGGCTGCTTCTTCTACAGCGGCTCTGCGATCAAGTTGTTTTTCACGTTGTAATTGATTAGCAAAATCAACGATTAAAATCCCATGTTTACTAATTAAACCAATTAATGTAATTAAGCCGACTTGAGTATAGATATTAATGCTTGCCGCACCTAAATTAAGTGGAATAAGTGCACCACAGATAGACATTGGTACGCTGATGAGAATAATTAATGGATCCCTGAAACTTTCATATTGTGCTGAAAGTACCAGAAAAATCACGATGATCGCCAAAAAGAAAGCGAGAATTAGAGCATTTCCTTCCTGAATAAATTGTCTTGATTGCCCACCATAATCAAATGTAAATCCTGTAGGTAACACTTCTTTTGCTTGTTCTGCGAGAAAAGAAAGTCCTTGTCCTAAAGTAGTACCTGGCATCATGACGCCTTGAATAGTAGCTGAGTTTAGCTGCTGAAAGTGTGATACAGCATTCGGTTGTACTTTCTCTTTAGCCGTGACGACAGTTGATAAAGGGATCATTGTATTATCAGCCGAACGAACATAAATTTTTCCTAATTGCTCAGGCGCTAAACGATATTTTCTATCTAACTGAGGGATTACTTCATAACTTCGACCCTGCAAGTTGAAATAGTTAACGTAATTGCCGGATAAAGCGCTTGTCAAACTACTGCCAATTGCCTGCATATCTAAGCCCAGATCAGAGGCTTTGGAACGATTAATCTGAAATTCTATTTCAGGTTGATTGAACTTAAGGCTATTATCCAAATAAATAAAAAGTCCGCTCTTTTGTGCTTTTTCCAGTAACTTATTAGAGACGTCAAATAACGTTTGGAAATCATTTGTCGTTTTGATAACAAATTGGATAGGGGTACCGCTACCACCTCCGGGTAGGGGAGGAGGTATAACAGCAAATGATTTTAAGCCGGCAATTTCATCCAATTTCTGTTGTAAAGATTCTTTCAATTGAAATTGCGTTCTATCCCGCTTATCCCAGGCTTTCAGAACCATACCTGAAACAGGCGCACTCATATTAACGGTAAAATAATGTTCGGTTTCTGGGAAGCTTTTATAAATATTATCAAAGGGTTTTGTAAACGCTTCAATATAATTGATTGTGGCATATTGCGGTGCAGTACCGACAACAAAGAAAAATCCTTGATCTTCTTCAGGAGCCGTTTCATCAGGAGTATGGCTATACAAATAAGGGAGAACTAATAAAACTACTGCCGCAAAGACCAATATAATCGCTCGGGTATCTAATAAACTGTGTAAGGCACGCTGATAGCGAACTTTTAATTTATTAAATTTATCGTCGAGAAAATGAACAAAACGTCCGCTGCTGATATCAGCAGTGAGAATTTTAGAACACATCATTGGCGTTAGAGTAAGAGCAATAATTCCTGAGATAACAACCGCGCTGGCTAGCGTAAAGGCAAACTCTTTGAATAAGGCACCTGTTAATCCGCCCATAAAACCGATAGGTGCATAAACAGCTGCTAAAGTGATGGTCATTGCAATAACAGGGGTCGCTATTTCGCGAGCACCTATAATTGCGGCTTGCAAGGGTGTTCGACCTTCTTCAATATGGCGATGCACATTTTCAACAACGACGATAGCATCATCAACCACTAAACCAATAGCCAGCACAAAAGCAAGCAAGGTTAGCAGATTGATGGAATAGCCTAAGAAAAGCATGAATGTACACACCCCGATGAGTGATAATGGAATGGTCACTACGGGAATCACCACGGAGCGTAATGAACCTAAGAATAGGAATATGACAACAATAACAATCAAAGCGGCTTCAATAATAGTATGGACGACTTCTTCAATTGAGGCGCGAATAAAATCAGTAGCATCATAAACAATCGTTCCCGTTAAAGAGGGAGGAAATTCTCGCTGAATAGATGGCATAATTTTACGGGCATCATTGATTACCGTAAGGGGGTTAGCCGTTGGGGTTGGGGTAATCGCAATAAAGACTGCTTTTTTTCCATCAAAACGTACTGAGGTGTTGTAATCTTGAGAACCTAACTCAATTTTGGCGATATCTTTTAAACGAACAATAGAGTTTTTATTGGAGCGTACGATGAGTTGGCTAAATTCGTCGGCATTATTAAGATCAGTTTTTGCCGTCATATTAATAGCAACATATTCTCCTTTTGTGCTTCCAGCGGCAGTAAGAAAGTTATTACGTGCAAGTACACTTGTGACATCAGAAGGAGAAACATTCAATGCTGCCATTTTAATTGGATCAAGAAAGATTCGCATGGAGTAGGTTGCTCCACCCAAAATCTCTGCTTTAGCCACGCCATCCACGGTTTCAAGCTGAGGTTGTACAACCCGCGTCGCGTAATCAGTGATTTGTTGCGGGGTCATCTCTGTACTATCAAGACTAATGTACATCAACGGGGTTGAGGTATCTGAGCTTTTTACAATAACCGGTTGCTGAGCTTCGGGAGGCAATTGATTTAAACTTTGTTGCACTTTACTCATTACATCAGTAAAAGCCACTTGAGGATCAAAATTAAGTTTAATGGTTAGTGTAATCGTACTTAAACTTTGTGTGCTGGATGAGGTCATGTAATCAATCCCTTCAGCACTGGCTACAGCCGCTTCGAGCGGGGTAGTTATAAAGCCAGCAATGAGATTTGCATCCGCTCCAGGATAGGCTGTTGTAATTGTAATTACTGTATTATCCATACGTGGATACTGGCGTATCTGCATCGTCAGAATAGAATTTAACCCAAACAAAAAAATGAGAAGACTAACCACACAGGCAAGTACTGGGCGTTTGATGAATATATCTGTAAATTTCATAGACTATCCTGACAAAAACTTAATTTTTAATAACCAGGGTAGGGACATGCCCCATTTCGTGTGGACAATCTGCGATCGTTTGCAGATATTGTCATCTTCACAATGCTCAAGATGACAAAGGAATTTTTTCCTTCCACCTATGCGTCACTTATTGACCTAATGAATCCGAATCAGCAATATCTTTTAACTCCACGCTGTTATTAATGACAACACGAGTATTGTTTTGTAATTTCAACTCGCCAGAGCTAACAACTTGCTGACCTGCTTCAATTCCTTTCTTAATAACAGTGTAATTGCCTTTTTGTTCTCCAGTACTAACAAAAACCCGCCGGACACGTAGAAGATCTTTACCGTCATTATCCTTTTTACCATTCTTGTCTTTCTCTATAACAAATACCGAGTTGCCATATAAGCTGTAGGAGATGGATGTGGATGGCAAAACGATCATGTCCGGAATTACGGGTTGCTCTACAGAAATTGAGGCAAACATACCTGGAATGAATGCAAATTGAGTGACGTGGTTTTGTGCATTCATTTTGCTATCACATTGAAAGAATGTTTTTCCGCCTTCTTGAGGTGTCTTGGCTTTTAGTAAATTTGACTTTTGGGTTACTAAATCAAGCGATGGGCAATTGGGAACAGTTGCCTGGACCAAAATATTATGAGTATTGGTATCAACTTTAGCATTGATGGCAGTTATTTTTCCCCCGAAGATGGCATTGGGGAACTCTTCAACGCTAAATTGAATTCCTTGATTAATATGAAGACGCTTTAGCATTTGCTCAGGTAAGTAAAATTCAAGAAAGAGAGGGTCCATGGACTGTAACGTGACGATTGCTGTTTGTCCGGGAGTGACATATTGTCCTAAGTTTACCTGACGAATACCTAGCTGACCTGAAAAAGGTGCAGAGATGTGTTTTTGTCTTATTTCTGCTTCTGTTCTTTCTACATTAGCTTGAGCCTGTTGAAGGCTTGCTGTTGCTTCATCAACACTAGAACTTGACGTTGCTCCGCGTTTAAATAAATCCGCTTGGCGTTTATAGCTAAGCTCTTTTAATGCCAAGTCGGCTTTATTGAATTTCAGAGTGGCTTGATCCACCCTGTCGTCAATATCTACCAGCGGTTGATCTTGTTCCAGATATTGACCTGATTCAAAATGAATTTTTACAATGTTGCCCGCTGCTTGAGAGTTTACATCAACCCCATTAATTGCGACAAAATTGCCAACAGCATCAATACGCGGTTCCCAATTTTTTTTCATTGCTGTGACAGAAGAGACACTGACCGCAGGTGGTTCATAACTCGCAAAAAAACGCTTAATCATAAAACTTTTAAAGAGATTGAACGCAATAATTCCTCCAAATACAACCACTAGGGCGATTATCATGATAGTCATGCGTCTTTTCATTTTCAGTCCTCTAAAACAGATTGAGAGCAATCAATTAAGCGGCGTCTACTATATCATAAATACTTAATGTATAAAGACAACTTAAAACAGGCATTATTCTAATGTTTAAAACTCTCTCTCTAGTTGGTTTTAATTTTTGTTGTTTGTAGGGCAATCCTTCTAAATGGTAGGTTCGATCAGATAATCATGGACACAAAAAAAACCTGTTGACTAAATACAAAGCTTTGTTAACATTTGCTTTCCACTAATCTTAGGGGTTATAACAATGAAGCTTAAGTCACTTCTGTTTGTTTGCTGTTTGGGTTTATTAACATCAGCGTTTGCTGATAGTCGTCATTTTCACCCACAAGCAAATAATCCTGGTGCAAATACAACAGATGCAAAATCAGCTGCAAAAAATGCCAAGTTACCAGGTTATTGTGAAATAGAAGTCATCAATAGTAGTTATGATAATGTGCGTGTTTATGGTGTTTTTGATGATGGTACTACATTGACACCATTTAATATTTATCGTTATGAAGGTCCGCATTATATCGACCTGTTTTACTACGGCTATTGCCACGCTGGTATGAATCTGTATATTGATACTTTCAGCGGTTACCGTGTCTATGGTGGATACACTTATGTGAATAACACCATTCACATCGTTCCTTACCTTAAAAATCAAATCAAAGTAGAAGTTAAGGCTAAGTAATTTTTTCCAAATAAATAAAATGTTGTACAAGGCACGATAATCATCGTGCCTTTCTTTTATCTGGTTGTACTCTTAGAGGTTTTAATTATGAAACGCTTGCTTGTTTTATTACCCTTGTTACCATTATTAGCTTCCTGTGTCGAAAATAACTACTATGATGAAGGCTATTATCGTCGTCCTCCCAGTGCGCATGTAGAAGTTCCTTACGGTTATTCTTATCAGGACACACCGAATACGCATTATCACACCAGTGAACGGCCTACTGTATATAGAACCGCTCCTGTTGCCTATAGACATTATTCTCAACATGGTCATAGGCATGTTACCCCGCACAATAAAAACCGACGTTATCGTAATGATGCAAGCACTCATGGCCATGACAATAATGTAGGAAACACCACCCACGGTCATGCAGACAATAGAGCAGAAATAAAAGTGCCGAGTAATAACAACAAAAATACATCAATTCATGGACATAATAATTTACAGAATAATGCGCATGGTCATGACTAGCAGATAACAGTGTGATATCTTTCTTTAACTTTTATTATAAGGAAGTAACCATGCTAAGAACGCTCAAGTTATTTGCCATCGTAGGACTGATATCAATAATTGCTGCCTGTTCTGCTACCCCAACAAGTGAGAGTACAGGTCAATATCTTGACAGTTCAGCAATCACCGCAAAAGTTAAAACTGAGTTAGTGGATAAATTAGGTGCTAAAGGATTTGCAATTAAAGTTACCACTTATAAGGATGAAGTGCAGCTTAGCGGTTTTGTTAATAGTGCAGTCATTAAACAGCGCGCTGGTATTATTGCTGGTAACGTTGACGGCGTGAGACATGTCCGTAATGCGTTGATTGTTAAATAGGCCTATAGATTTATAAGTTTCGAGGTAGTAAGCAATATGACTACCTCAATTTTTTTAACAGTTATGTAGTCGAGAAGGCTCTGCAAACATTCGTTGTAATGATAAATTTATCTAAGATGTTTTGCGTGACAGTATCTGGTGAGCAGTACTATAATTGTTCAATTATTGATAGGTTAAGGATTGCAAATGTTTGATAAAAGCTACACTATTGCAAATTTTGATAAAGAACTTTGGCAAGCTATTGAAGCTGAGCGTGTTCGCCAGGAAGACCATATTGAACTCATCGCCTCAGAAAATTATGCGAGCCCCCGAGTTCTTGAAGCACAAGGTTCTGTTCTAACTAACAAATACGCCGAAGGTTATCCAGGCAAACGCTATTATGGCGGTTGTGAGCATGTTGATGTTGCAGAGTCTTTAGCAATAGCAAGGGCTAAAAAACTATTTGCCGCTGATTATGTTAACGTGCAGCCGCATTCTGGTTCGCAAGCAAATGCCGCTGTGATGATGGCTCTGCTTTCTCCTGGTGATCTTATTCTTGGTATGGCTTTACCTCATGGCGGACACTTAACGCATGGTGCAAAAGTTAATTTTTCAGGAAAAATATATCAATCAATAGAGTACGGTTTGGACGTCGACACAGGCTTGATTGATTATGATGTTCTTGAAGAGTTAGCTCTTAAGCATCGGCCAAAGATGATTATTGCCGGGTTTTCTGCTTACTCACAAGTTCTTGACTGGCAGCGATTTAGAGCAATTGCTGATAAAGTTGATGCTTATTTGATGGCAGATATTGCTCATGTGGCTGGTTTGGTGGCCACGGGTTTGTATCCTTCACCAGTACCCTATGCTGATGTGGTAACCACAACTACTCATAAAACATTACGTGGTCCACGTGGTGGTTTAATCCTTGCTCGTGCTAATGAAGAAATAGAAAAAAAATTGAACTCATCGGTATTTCCCGGAATGCAGGGCGGACCGCTGATGCATATCATTGCAGCAAAAGCGGTAGCTTTTGCTGAAGCATTGCAGCCTGAATTTAAACAGTATCAACAACAAGTTATATTAAATGCAAAAGTCATGGCAGAAGTATTAAAGGGACGTGGATATCCTATTGTCTCTGGTGGTACTGAAAATCATTTGCTGTTGGTAAACTTAATTTCAAAAAATATTACTGGTAAAGAAGCGGATGCGGCCTTAGGTCGGGCTAATATTACTGTTAATAAAAATGCAGTGCCTAATGATCCTCGTTCTCCTTTTGTAACAAGTGGTCTTCGCCTGGGAACTCCGGCAATTACAACTCGAGGCTTTAAAGAAAAAGAGGTGAGTACTTTAAGTGGATGGATAGCTGATGTGCTTGATGATGTAAATAATGAAGCTACCATTACGAGGGTTAAAGCCCAGGTATTGCAATTATGTCATGAATTTCCGGTATATCGTTAACCATGCATTGTCCATTTTGTCATGCTGAAGAAACAAAGGTAGTGGATTCACGCCTTGTTGCTGAGGGAGCTCAGGTGCGCCGAAGAAGACAATGTCTTCTTTGTCATGAGCGCTTTACAACATTTGAAACGGCTGAATTAATTATGCCTTCGATTATCAAACGTGATGGTCGAAGAGAACCATTTAATATAAAAAATTTACGCGCAGGGATGTTGCGGGCTTTAGAAAAAAGGCCTGTTAGTGTGGATGCCCTTGAGGAGGCAATTGTAACCATCATGCAGGAAATCCGTCGTCGTGGTGAGCGTGAAATTGATTCTCGGGAAGTAGGCGAATTAGTAATGAAGCAGTTATATCGTCTTGATCATGTTGCTTATGTTCGATTTGCTTCAGTGTATAAACGCTTTAAGGACGTCAGTGATTTCAGGCAAGCTATTGATGAAATAAAAGACGAAAAAAATTCATGAGGTAATTTGTGGAAAAACAAGCAATTAGTGGTAAGAGACGCGCCAGAAAACTCGCTTTGCAAGCGCTTTATCAATGGTACATGTCCGGTGATGAATTATATGAGATTGAAACGCAATTTCGCATAAATAATAATATGGAAAAAGTAGATGGAGAGTATTTTGTCCGTCTGCTCCATGGCGTGCCTGCACATGTAAAAACACTGGAAGAAAAACTTACCCCATTCCTTGATAGAGCAATTGAGGGATTAAACCCTATTGAATTAACCGTGCTACGCTTAGGCGCTTTCGAATTGCTTCATTGCCCAGAAATTCCTTACCGTGTGGTATTGGATGAAGCGATTTCGCTGACCAAAGAATTTGGTTCACAAGATGGTTATCGCTATGTAAATGGGGTTTTAAATAATCTAGCGCAACAGGCTAGAAAAGTTGAAATCAATAATGGATGAATTTTCCTTAATTGATGTTTTCTTCAAGAATCCCGCACTTAGGCGAGAGGATGTCATTTATGGAATAGGGGATGATGCAGCTTGTGTCGCCGTTCCTCAGGGCCAACAATTGTTAATTAGCACGGATACCCTTGTTGCTGACGTCCATTTTCTAAGTGAGTGGGATGCCTATGATATTGCTTGCAAAGCAATCATGGTGAATGTCAGTGATATGGCTGCTATGGCTGCCACTCCATGCTGGGTTAGCTTGGCTCTCACACTGCCTGTATATAATAAATCCTGGCTGCAACGTTTTTCCCAAGGTCTTCATGATTCATTGCGTCGATTTAATATTGCATTGATTGGTGGAGATACAACACGTGGTCCATTGAGCATGACGATAACCATTCATGGGCTTGTTCCGACAGGTAAATCCGTACGGCGCGTTGGTGCTCAAGCAGGTGATAAAATCTATGTCAGTGGTGAGGTAGGTGCTGCAGCCTTAGCTGTGCGTTTTTTACAACAGAGTAATATTAATACAGATGATAGGGAAGCGTTAATGCAAAAGCTTCAACATCCACAGCCACGAATTGATTTAGGATCAATCCTACAAGAATATGCCTCTGCTGCCATTGATATTTCAGATGGGCTAAGTGCCGATTTAAATCATCTATGTGTCGCGAGCAATGTTGGAGCCTGCTTGATAGATGAAGCAATTCCAGTGCATTACTTAGTAAAAAAATATCAGCAAGAGAAAGCAACTTATTTTGCCCTCAGTGGTGGTGATGATTATGAGTTATGCTTTACAGTGCCTTCTCAGAAAGAAGAAAAATTCTTGGCCTCACTTATAGATTTAGGGCTAGACTGTTATCCAATCGGCGTGATTGAGGAAGAAAAAGGCTTAAGAATAAAACACGTTGATGGCGAACCTGAGATATTGACTCCTCAGGGTTATAGTCATTTCTAAAAATAATAAGCATCTTGCATGCTTTAGGAGAATAAGGTGAATGCAAGCAGGTTAGAAAACAAAGTTTGGCGAGATCCGAGCTATTTCATCGCATTTGGATTTGGCAGTGGTTTGCTGCCTGTTGCCCCCGGAACCTGGGGGACTTTAGCAGCGATTCCACTCTACTTGTTAATCATGGGGCAATCGTTAGGTATTTATCTGGCGATTGTTGTTGCTGCATTTATACTTGGTGTTTGGGTTTCTGATAAAGTATCTCGGGAGCTTGGTGTTCATGACTATTCAGGTATTGTTTGGGATGAGGTGGTTGGTTACTTACTGACTATGACAATGGCACCCGCAGGTGTATTATGGATAATTATTGGTTTTTTCCTATTCCGTATTTTTGATATATGGAAGCCACAACCAATACGTACAATCGATCGCCATGTTCGAGGTGGTATGGGAATTATGTTAGATGATGTCCTTGCTGCTATACCTGCATGGTTAATAATGCAGCTATTAGCCTGGGGTTTTGCATAATGAATGAAAACCATAAAGAGTTAATTAGTATTGGGGTAACGGTTGGTATTGTTGCGCTCGCGATATTTATTGTTCATCGTTTTATCCCCTCAATGATTTGGGCGGCGATTATCGGTATAGCGACTTACCCTTTGTATTTGCGCTGGCGTTCTTTTTTTGGTAATCATCATAATTTGGCATCCTTGTTATTTACCTTTATCTTGGCCTTGCTGTTTTTGCTCCCTTTAAGCTGGTTAGTGAGCATTTTAATAAAAGAGCTGCAGTTATTTATTAATTACTTACAATTAATAAATCGTGAAGGAGGGCAAGCGCCCTCGCTGTTACAACAATTTCCCATAGTTGGTAACGATCTGGTTAATTATTGGGATACCAATGTCGGTCAACCAGGAAAAGTGCGGAATTTGTTATCAAATTTGCATTTATCATTAACGCCAGCAAGTTATTACATTAAGCAAGTAGGAGTTAATCTTGCTCATCGTGGGTTCCAATTAGGATTTACGTTATTAACGTTGTTTTTTATTTATCGTGATGGCGATAAATTAAATCAGCAGGTAAGTCATATCGGCCAATTCTGTTTGGGACAGAGATGGTTTCGTTATGCGGATAGACTTCCATCTGCTTTGCGGGCTACGGTAAATGGCACTATCGTTGTAGGATTAGGCGTAGGGTTTCTAATGGGGATTTGTTACCTGCTAGTTGGTTTTCCGGCGCCAACGTTAACAGGCTTTATCACTGCATTTGCTGCGATGATTCCTTTCGTCGTACCTATTGTTTTTGCTATCGTTGCACTTATTTTACTATCCACAGGCTCAATGATCGGTGCCATTTTTGTTGTGATTTGGGGTACTTTTGTGATGTTTGTCGCTGATCATTTTATTAAGCCTGTTTTGATTGGTGGTGCTATCGAATTGCCTTTTCTTGCGGTCCTTTTTGGCATTTTAGGTGGAGTTGAGACTTTAGGTTTATTAGGGTTATTTGTAGGACCAATAATCATGGTTTTGTTTGTAACGCTTTGGCAGGAACCACAAGGTAATGTCAAGCCGGTCTCTTATTAGAAAAAAGAGTTTTCTTTGAAATTATTTTAAAGCGAAGCCTTGGAATTTTACTCTTTGACCCAATGTGATTATCATAGAATGCAGCAGTCCGGGTTTGAAGTAGGGAGTATTGAATGAATAAAGATTGGCCAACGAAAGATAAGGACATGTCTACAGCACAACGCATCATGGAAGAATACGCAAAGGAACAAAATACTGATTCTTTGGGATTATTTGAACTTGTCGTTAACCAGGAAGAAAAAAGAATGGATTTTCGTTTGTCTTCCTGGGTGATGATGATAGCCGAGCATTTCACCTCTCTTTATGGGGCCAGTCAGGGTGATTTTATAACGCGGCAGGTGATTACCCGCTGTATTACCAAAGACGAAACGGTCCATTAGATTATGTAACCAGGGAATTATTCATTTCAATATTTAGTGAACAATTCTTAATTCAGCACCTAGATTAGAATGATTACCCGCCTGCGCGGCGGGTATGGCATAGGTTAGGCAAAACACCATTCTGCAATTTTCAAGAAACTGCTAAATTCCTTGCTACTAAAAGCTAGCGATGAATTTATCATAGTCTTTCTTAAAATCGGGACTATTCTGATAGGCTATTAAAGCTTGATTAATATTATTTAGTAAATCTACTTCGTTACGATTTATTGCGATTCCAAGCCCAAATCCATAGGGAAATGGTTCGCCAAGGACGCTCAGTATACCGGAGGATTGGGACTGCCAGTACATGGCTGATGGGGCATCCATTAAGGCTATATCGATATCATTACTTTGAAGAGCGTCGATTAAATGCGGAGCATCTTTGAATGTAACAATTTTAGGATTTCGTACCCCCAGTGAATTGATGACGTTGGGGAAAATCGTACCTTCTTCAATGCCAATGGTATGGTTATTCAATAATTGCAGGCCAAATTTTTCCTTGGCAAGCGCGCTCGGGCCTATAAAACGCGAATTTCCTAAAAGATATGGGGAAGAAAAGAGCACTCTGGAAGCACGTTCGGCAGTAATGGTAAGGGCGCTGACTGCAACATCAACTTGCTTTGTTTCTACTGCATTAAAGATGTTATTAAAATCCAGGGGAACAAAAACACAATTACGTTTCATATATCGACAAATGTATTCCATCATAGAAATATCGAAGCCAAAAAGTTGCATATTGGCACCTTGCATAACAAAAGGTGGCGTAAAGGTATCAATACCTACCCGTAATGGTTCTCCTTGGGCAAAAAGAGATGGATTGAAAAAGACGGATAAATAGAGAACAAATGAAAGTAGTCTTTTCATTAATTAACCCATAATTAATATTTGCAATATTTATAGCATATAACCTCATGAGTTAAAGAACCAGATAAGATGTAATTCATTTTGTAATTTCAATATATTACATAAAGACTTATTATGGAGAAGTGGGTGTGCTTTTCATATCATGAGTTTCTTCTTGCTCTAGATTTTCAACAGTAATAGAGGTAATGCCTAATACCTGTTGAGCGCTCTGATGTCGATTTTCGGCTATTGAAAGTTTACTATTTGTCTGGCGGTAATTTTTTAGATTTTCTGCATAATCACTTTCCAATTGAGTAATTCGATCGCATTTCATGTTGTATGCCAGAGTAGTCGAAGCGTTTTGCTGAGAATGAAGATAGGCTCGATCTTGAATACGTTGCGAAGAGAAAAGATTATTTACCCATAAAACCAACCTTTTCAAAGGATTTGCCTGGCCCTGGTGATCGTCAGCTCCCCAAGTTTCAAGGAGGGTAAGTGGTTTTTGACTATTTTTTTGGGTAGCCAGAATGTCTCTTTCTGCAAGAGCCTCTTTGTGTTGCTGACGAATCTCTTGTAATTTTTTTCTCAGATCCTCAGATGTATCAGTGTAGTGTTTTACAGCGTACTCCGATTCTCTTAAAGAAATTTGTGAATGGGATTTTTTAATAGCCGCTATAAACATAATAAATCCCTGCGTTATACTATCCCCTTTATCTAATTTTTGTGTATCGTTGGCAGAGGCTATTTCTGAACTGATTTGTTTTGCTCTTTGAATCTGAGATTCAATTGTCGGTCTTAAAGTATGGTGTCTTGCTTCAAAAAGCATGGATTCCAATTTTTTGTATGAACTCTCTAATCTCAACCATGCTTTCACACCATCTTCGCTATGGATTGTTAGTTTATCGCAATATAACTCTTGCAAAATAATGTAATCAATTTGAGCCTTTATTAATTCGGGATCGTGATAAGATTTGCTCTCTTCTTTTGCTAAATCCATAAAATGCTCTGAGGCATGAAAGATATCCTCCGGTAGCTTTGCAAACGAAGAGGTCAGATAGGAGTTTTTAGCTTCTGTTTTCTTTGTTAAAAAATACTCATGAAGATCATTAAACATTCAGTAAGCTCCTAAAATGTATATTTACAGTGTAGGAAACTTTCCTTACCGCTTTATTAAAAATTCTGTAACAGAGCGATGAATTAGTCCCGCTAAAGACGAATTGAGTTTGGCAAATCTGAATTATCGAGGGCCTCAGGAAGAGGAACTTTAAGGAAAATTGGATTTATAAGTGAACTCTTTAAAGAGAAAGTATAAATCTCTTTACTTTTGGTGAGGCATAAGAGATGAAAATCTCCTATAGCAATGCTTGCAATCCCTGTATCGTTTACAAATTTAAGGGGTTGGGGAGTCGAATAATGGGTAACAGGAATCGTTTTTTTAAAATATGAGGGGGCTAGTATATTTTTACCGAAAAAATACATTTCCCCTTGTTCATCCAAACACAGAGAAAGAGAATCTTCATTTATAATTTTTTTAATCCTGGGTAATGAATTAACAACGGTCGGCGTACTGACAGAGGTCACATTGCCAAGCCCCAGAGCGCCTTCATTATTTACTCCTGTACTAAAAACTTCCCCTGATTTAGCGAGAAACAGAGTATAAAAATTACCTTTGCAGGCAACAGATATAATTTTTTTATCTGTTAACGCGGGAATGAGCTGTGGCTTAAAGATATATGGGATATTTCCAAGGCCCAGGTTACCACAAATATTTGCCCCGAAAGCATAAACTTGTCTTTTTTCTGAAATACAAAACGAGACATCGGAACCAGCAAAAATATGAGTAATGTTTTCTAAGTGAGTAATTAATTGTGGTGTACTTTGATAGTCGGTATGCCCCAATCCTAATTGGCCTGCGTCATTTAATCCCCAACTATAAACCTGACCATTGTTTGTTAAAGCAAGTACGTGATTATCGCCTAAAGCAAGCTCGATAATTTGTTCACCTACTAATTCCTTAATAAGTTCCAGCTCAGTGTTTGAAGATAGGGCTTTATTTTTAAAAGGTTGTCTTTCTTTGGGAAAATTATTTCCTTGACGATAAACTTTTCCATCTGTTGTTAAGAAAAAGGTTTGTGAATTACCAGAGACGATATCAATAATATTTAATTCAGACTTTTGCCATAATTGTGAAGTACTCTTTGTAAGAGAAAGGATTAATTTCTTAGGAAAAAAATTAAGCCTTTCATTGCCTGTATATTGTCTGGCCCCGCTTCCCCAGACAAACCATTCTTGAGCGGGGGAAAAATAAAAACAAGCATAATTACCACCAATAATTTTGGGTAATTTAGAGGATAGTTTCCTGCAGACTTCCTTATATGACTTGAAAGTAGCGTCCGTAAATGTCTCTAGATGCTCTAATCGCGTTTCGTTAATCTTTCGCGGATTTTCCAGCGTAAACTGCTTATAAATAATATTCCTAAATAAAATAACTGCGGAATGATAGTCCAGATAGTTCAATGCTAAATAGCAAAGGATATCAGAAGGTAGAGTAAGCAGAGGGGAGGACGCATTGGATGGCATTTTACAACATTCCTTGGGAGTTTGAATTTTAAGATTTGTGAAAAAAATAATAACAATGATTTATTTTTGATTACTATGGGTAAAATTACCCATAGTGAAAAAGACTAATTAATTGAGGTAATCTGAAGCTGAATTATCAGAATCTTTCCTATTCTGTGAGTCAAAGTGCTTTATAAGCGCCAAATAACGCGGTAAAACATGATTCAAAGATTGTAATTTGGAGGATTTAAAGAAAGAAATGTCATAAGCATCAGTGTTTAAAATTAATTCGACGTCCTTTGCTATTCGCATTCTGTTTCTAGCCAACCTGAGGCGTCATGCACTAATAATGGCAGAGCAGTGGGGTTAGAAGATAAAGCCTGATTTAACTGGCGGCTGTATACTCTTAACTGGAACTTGAGAGGATCATCTTCGCAGGTTTGAGGACTATAACCCAGTAGAAATAACTTATTTGTTTTTTGTGCCGTCACGCCCGGTGTAGCAATTTCTTTAAAATCAGCAAAAGAAAAACTTTGTGGGACTCTTTTTAAATAGTTATAAACCACTGTACCTTCATTGCTTTCAATAACCCTATGAGCAGTGGATGACGCACTTTGAGAAAGCCCCATAGCAGCCAATGTAGCAAGAACTTTTAAATCAAGCTGACCCTTGTTCGGTTTTTTTATTACATCAATAGTAAATTCCCCTTCCATAAAAGAAATTTCAACTTTTATAAAAGATAAATCCGTATCTGAATCCACATGAGTTAGGCTGACGTTGCCTTTTTTATCAGCAAAAATTATTGCTACACACCCTTCAAGCCCCACGGTAGCAGGGAATCCTTTTTGTTCTGCTGTTTTTCTAACCGTTTCATTTTGACCTGCAACCCACATTATTCTAGAATCATGCTCATGAGATTTGTTACTGTACATTGAATTACCTATAAATAGCTTGACTTGTAAGTATATCCATTTCAGTTCTTTTTGGCTATTTGTGAACTTTATGCTTTATTTTAAAGCATAAAGGAGAATCTAAAGTATTTTTATGAAATCTAATCACCTATTAAAAATTATTTTAGCCAGCGCATCTCCAAGACGTTTGCAAATACTGCAAAAGTATGGGTTAACTGCTGTCGTTATGTCCGCCAATATTGAAGAAATTTTGCAAAAAGGCGAAGAAGCCAAAACCTATGTGACTCGGCTTGCCAAAGAAAAAGCTCAAGCTATTTTGCCGAAGGTTGCAGTAGACAGTGCGGATCTGATTTTGGCAGCAGACACTACGGTTGCTTATCAGAATCATATTTTAGAAAAACCGGGCAACCGCGAAGATGCGTATAGAATGCTGCGGATGCTAAGTGGCAATACTCATGATGTTTATACGGGTTATGCTCTGGTTTTTCTACCAGAACAACGATGGTTAGTTGACTATGTGAAAACCAGAATTACCTTTCATACCCTGACAGAGCAGCAAATAAGGAATTATATTGATTCAGGTGATCCCTTTGATAAAGCGGGAAGTTATGGCATCCAGCAAGTAAGTGATACGTTTGTTAAAGAAATAGAGGGCTCTTATTACAATGTTATGGGATTGCCTATTGAGGAAATTTTGCAAAAAATTTCTTTTGAGCGGGCTTAAGAGACAATTTCTGATAATAGTGGAAACCAGAATTCATTTTCTAATGAGTAATATTCGAGGTCATGTTCAATTGAGTTTTTTTCTGCCTTTCGCTAGGCTTATAGATCTTCTTTATTAGCTAAAGACACTGTGTTGGAAATTCCATCCCTTCTACAACCTAAAATTGCTTTTTATCAGAAGCATTTCGCTGAATTTAAATCATGTGCTCCTCTGCAAACGCTTTTATTGTTTAGTGATTATGCATGCAGACAAATAGAACTTTTAAAGCAAGTAGTTCTTACGGATTACCAAACACCACTGGGTTTGCAAGACTATTCCCGTTTGTTAGAGCAGATAGATGATCAACCATTTAGTCTTTTTGCGAGAGCGTTGCGACAATTTAGACATACTCAATTCCTACGATTATTACTAAGAGAATTAAGTGGCTTGGGAACTACCGAAGACACCATGAGAGCGTGGTCAGACTTTGCCGATGCTATCGTTCTACGGGCGATTCGCTTTTGTGAAAAGGAAGTAGCCACGCGTTATGGATATCCTTGTGATGAGCAGGGGAAACCAACAAAATTATATATATTGGCAATGGGCAAATTAGGGGGGCGTGAACTTAATTATTCTTCTGATATTGATTTAATCTGTGCTTTTTCAACAGCTGGTTATACAAATGGTAGCGAGCAAATTGCGAACCAACAATATTATACAAAGGTAGTGCAATTATTTATTCAACTTTTACAAAATATAACGGCAGAGGGCTTTGTTTTTCGTGTTGATCTGCGTTTGCGTCCAAACGGCGATAGTGGTGCATTAGTTTCAAGTTTAGCTGCTATGGAAACTTATTATCAAGAGCAAGGCAGAGATTGGGAACGCTATGCAATGGTCAAAGCGCGTTTAATCGGAGAAAACACAGAAAATCCCAATCATTGGTTCCATCGTTTAATTACTCCTTTTGTTTACCGGCGTTATGTAGATTTTAGTGTAATTGAGTCTTTGCGCAGTATGAAGGCAATGATTGAGCGTGAAGTTCAACTTAATCCCATGTTAGATGATATTAAGCGCGGGTTCGGGGGGATTCGAGAAGTAGAATTTATTATTCAAAATATGCAATTAATTCGCGGGGGACGAATACCTGATTTACAAACGCAAAATACGATAGCAGCACTTAAAGTGTTAAAACAAGAAGGTTTGTTATCCCATACAGCGGCTTTGCGACAAGCTTATTTTTTTCTAAGAAAATTAGAAAATGTTTTACAAAGTCAAAATGATCAGCAAACGCATTCTTTACCTCAAGATGAATTAAAACAAGCGCAAATAGCCTTTGCTATGGGCTACACTTGGCAAGAACTTTTAAATAAACTCCATCAATATCAGCGCATCATCAGCGCTATTTTTCGCGCAGTTCTTGCAAAAGTTGAGCCTTATGAGGATGAGAAACGCTTATTAACAAATCAGCTAATGAGTTTATGGCAGGGGCATGTCGAAACAACGATGGCTATTAATTTGTTAGCAAGCTTAGGTTTTCAGCGGGCAGAACGGTGTTATCAGATGATTAATGCTTTTCGCCATGCTCCACGTTGCAGGCGTTTATCACAAGCTGCTCGCATGCGTCTTGATCGCTTTATGTTGTTACTATTAAGTGAGTTAGTTCATGTTGTGGATACGGATAGGGTGTTATTGCAAGTTCTCCAGTTATTAGAAAACATTGTTGGTCGCAGCCCTTATCTTGCATTAATTACTGAAAATCCCCAAGTCTTGAAAGAATTATTGTACTGGTTTGCACATAGCCGGTTTATAACATCCTTGATTGTCAATCAGCCTTTTTTATTAGAAGTATTACTCGAACAAGAAAAAAATTGGCATCTTCCCTCACGAAAGGAATTAGAATATTCCTTGGAAAATAGATTAAGCCATTGTGTCGATGGCGAACAAAAAGAAGAAATTCTACGACAATTTAAGTTGGTTAATTGGCTTTCAGCAGCCCGGGCAGAAATTTATGGACGCTACCATGCTACGCGAATCAGTGGTTTTTTGGCAGACGTCGCTGAAGTTATTGTGACAAAAGTTCTTGCATTAGCCTGTGAACAATTAGCTCCACGCTATCCACAAATGACAAAAATTAAATCTCATTTTGCAATTCTTGCTTATGGTAAATTAGGCAGCCGCGAAATGAATTATACCTCAGATCTCGATTTGGTTTTTATTCATGCCACGGACCCAGAAGAGGAAGCCTTAGTTACCCGTTTAACACAAAAAATTCTGCATATGTTGACCACTCGCTCACAGGCGGGCATTTTATATTCGGTAGATACACGTCTTCGTCCCTCGGGGGAGGCGGGATTATTAGTAAGCCATATTGATGCATTTGTGGAATATCAATTGCGTCATGCCTGGACTTGGGAACATCAAGCCCTAATAAGAACAAGAGTCTTAGTGGGCGATAAATATACAGGGCAGACGTTTAAGCAATTAAAAAAAGCAATATTTCAAATCCCTCGAAATCTCACATTGATTCGTGATGAAGTGCTAGCTATGCGTAAAAAAATCTACAAACACGCCAATGGAGATGAAATTAAGCATAAACCAGGAGGTTTAATTGATCTGGAGTTTTTAGTCCAGTATTTGGTGCTAACTCATCCATATGAAAGTTTCTCTCGCTACACGAATACATTGAGTTTATTACGGAAATTATTTGCTGAACGGATCATTGATAAAGAGCAATTTGAGAAACTGGTTAAAGCATACAAACATTATCATCAATTATTGCATCAAAATTTACTCAAGTCTGAAGAGGTTAGTACGGCAAAAACACTACAGAATAATGTTATAGAAGTGGCCGAGCAAATTTACAAAGTCTAAAGTTTATGATTTCTAGTGGGTTAAAATGGTTTTATTAGACCCCATAAATTTTAAACAAAATATGGGGGTCTATTATTATTTGAACTCTATGGCGGTTACTTTGTCTTTAAAAGATTCGTAATCTTGTATCTCTTTTATAAATTTACTGCCTTCTGTACTGATAATCTCCCATGCACGCTTTACTGCAGGTGTGACAGCTTCTTGTATCCTTTTTTGTAATTCCTCGATGCGACCATTTTCCTCATAAGCATATTGAATGAGGGCAAAAGGGAATAAACGGTTTGTAACTGATGCACCTTCCGATTTGTATTTTTCTATTAAGAGGCTGGTCTCTTCTAGTTTCTGACAATGGTCCACTGTATATCGCATCATTAATAATACGCTTACTCTATAGACAAAGGCTTCGCGTGAATAGGCAGGTTTTTCAGGCGGGAGAACGACAAAATCACTTACGCCCATTAAAAGAGGATGACTCATTGGTTTGGCTTGAGGGTCTAATTGCAGTGATACAGTGGGGTGGTTATTTTTAAATTCTTTCTTTATAAGCTTAAGGATACTTTCAATTAAGGGGGCCCCTTTCTTTGGCCACACGATATCCCTTATTTCCGGGATAAACTTCTCTTCTAATTCTTTTATTAATTCAGGGGCAATGGGAGTAGCGCTTTGCCAATCAAGAACAATACCATACTCCCAAAATAACTTGGGAAGCTTTATTTTATTAGAAGTTGTTTCTTCATTTTTAAAAAATTGCATGGAAAACATCTATTTCTCCTTACTTGATTTCAAAAATCAAAGCCATATCATCAGTGAGTAGGTTAAAGTAACTTAATTAAAGAAAGAAAAAATGGGTAAAATTACCCATTTATTAAGGAAAATGGTCTTTTCGAATTAGAAGAGGTAGGTATTCTTTTGCTATAAAATTTTATAGACATTAGGGATTCATAGCGTTTCCAGAAAACGGTTTTAAATTATTCTTACCTTTAAAGACAATTCAAGGATTAACTTTTGGAGTAAAGAATGATGGCTTTAAATTCCATAGGGCAAATTTAAATAACCTTGGTTATTTTTCTACTTTCCTTCCTGTTCCACTAATGGAATATATGCTCTACTAAAAATTATCGTCATCCATTATCCCAGAGACCAATAAAGTTAAATCGAATAATGCTTAGTTTTTGTTTCAATTTTTTTAATCTCTGTTAATGCCTCAATTAAACTGAATTAATAATTTCTACTGACGCTGTTTTCAGCATAGCGGGCTCGCGCTGAGAAATTATAAAAACAGAGAAAAAGGGAACCAACTCTACAAGAAAAAAATAATTTTTCTATTACAGCGTTATCAGGTTAGATATTTTTTTGTGCTTATTGTTTTTGCAGCCAATCAATAATTGCTTGTTTTGTTTCCTGCAAAACCTCAATGAGCTGGTAATATAATTTTTCTAAAAGATGGCTGGGAGCTGTTTTTTGATAACCTTCCAAGTATTGGCAAGCATAGCGCAATCGGGTTGTGCCACAATAAAGCGCACTACTTTTCATTTTAAGTGCAAGTTTTTCCACTGCTGGCCAATTTTTGGCTTCGTAGGCTTGTTGAATCCTTGCTTTATCTTGAGGAATATCTTCATTCACCATAAGCATGAGAGAATCTTTCAATAATTCCACACTACCAAGATTTCCAAGACCTTGTTGTATATCGAGTAATGGAAAATGGCTCAGAGTTAAAAGCTCTTCCTCATTGAGTTGCGTATCCTGCTCAAATAAGAGACCCGATGATTCTAGCTTATTGCTTGGTATGAGTGCTGAAACGATGTCCCTCATTGTTGGTAAATTAATTGGTTTTGCGAAAACTTTATTCATCCCTGCTTCTAAGCATTCATCAACAGAGCTACCTAAAGAATGCGCGGTCAAGCCAACAATAGGAATTGGTTTTTTATCCAAAGCTTGTTCCCAATGACGAATATAGATTGTTAACTCAATTCCAGACATGCCGGGTAAACCAATGTCTGTGATAATCAAATCAAAATCTGTTTTTTTTACTAAATCAAATGCTTCTTCGGCATCCATTGTCGAGGTAAATTGACATCCTACCTGCTTTGTTACTGATTCAAGTAAGCGCAAGGCAATTGTATTATCCTCAATAAGGAGAAGGTGAGGCAACTGTTTTCCTTGGTGTAAGGGTTCATCAGTATGAATAGATGGTTGCTCTGGGACAGAATGAGTATCCTCATGTTGAGACATATCCTCACTCACTAATTCGTTAATATTAGGGTGAGCTTTAGGTAAAGCTTCAGATTTAGCTTTAACAGATAATTTAAAGGAGAAAGTGCTTCCCTTGCCAATCATACTTTTTAACCTTATTTCGCCACCCAATAAAGCCACATATTTTTGCACAATATGCAGGCCTAGCCCATACCCTTTGTAAACTCCTTTATACGAAGGAGCGATACGAAAAAAACGATCAAATACCAGAATTTGTTGCTCATCAGCAATGCCAATGCCCGTATCTTTTATTATAAATTCTAACTCAAGGTTATTCTTATCAGAAGAAATTTGCTTAACCGAGAGAATTATATGTCCTTTTTCGGTAAATTTGATCGCATTTCCTAATAAATTTAACAGAATTTGATGGATTTTGGTGCGATCACTTTGTATCAGTTCAGGAATCAATTCATCAATTTCAACTTTAAAATCAAGGTTTTTGATTTTAATTGCCGGTAATTCAAGCTTACAAATAGTTGATATTTCTTGTCTTAGATTAAACCATTCCTGATGAATCTCCAATTCTTTCAGATTTTCCAAGGAAATTAATTCTAAAACATTATTTAATAATTCTAATAATTGTTCACCACTTTGATTAATCCAGCGAGCATATTCCCTTTCTGTATCCGTATGAGCTTCTACTTCCAATAATTTAGAAATCCCAACAATGCCACTAAGAGGTGTTCTAATATCATGACTCATATTAGCAATGAATTCTGATTTAGTTTTATTGGCGATTTCCGCTGCTTCCTTAGCCTTTTGTAAATCTTCAGTTTGCTTTTTCTCTTCGGTCACATCAGTAGCCACCCCCGTAACGCCATAGCAAATTCCTCGATGATCAATAAGTGGGAAACCGTTATCAATAATCCAGCGAATTTCGCCATTTGGCCTTATAATTCGGTAACGTTCTGAATAACGAGCCTTTTCGCCCAAGAGTTTAATTTGTTCGGCCATTTGATGGATCGGATGATGATTTTTTACATCTTCTGGGTGTAAAAAATCTATCCAAATTTCAGGATTAGCATAGAGCTCAGCCCGAGAGCGTCCCCAGATTCGTTCATAAGAAGGACTAATGTATTGAATTTTTTTAAAATCAGGACTGCTTATCCAGTATACCTGGTCGCTATGCTCAGATAGTTTGGCTAAAAAATCGCCTACTTCATCAAGTGTTAACTGAAATTTAGTTTTTTTTTCTTGCATTGTCATACTTTCTATAACAAGGGTATACTTAAAATATTAGCAAACTACCAAATATTTGTTCATTGAATAAGGAATTTAGCCATGTTTACTCCTGAAGGCCAACTTGCTGATAAAATAGACAAAATTATGCTCCTGGCCATGTGGACTAAAACATTGCATACCGAAAAAACTTTAGCTGTAAATGCTCTCAATGAACTGCGAAAAATAATTTTCGCAGGCATGGGCCAGCCAACCTATCCTGTAAATATGCATACAATAAACCATTATTTACACTATTGGCAGACAATTGAAAAATTAGTTTTAAAAGCGCAAGAAAACCTTGAACAAATCCAAGAAAGTGCAGCCATTGATTACGGACATCCTCAAGGGGATGAAAACGCCAGGAAGATAATGGCTACGGCAATGTCGTCTTGGTATGAATCTGAAATTAAACCTGACCATATTTTGTTTCTAACGGGTGGTGCAGGTGGGTTACGTGTTGTTTTTGAAACGCTTCATGAACTCTATAAGAACACGCCAAAATATCGCATCATTACTCCTTTTCCATATTATAGCCTTTACGCTGATTATGAAGCACATCGGTTGCATCCAATTAACGTAATGAATGAACCAGGCTACAAGTTGACCGCAGAAGCGCTTGAGAGAAGTATTTCCGAAGCTTACGAACTGGCAAAAATAGATCAGGGAAAACCTAAAGCGGTTTTAATTTGTAATCCCAATAATCCACTAGGTACAGTAATTAGTGAGGATGAGTTAATAAAGATAGCGCAGGTTTTAAAAAAATACCCTGATCTACATGTCATTATCGATGAGGCTTATGCCGAAATGGCCTATGAAAAGGCTCCTTCTTTATTAAAAATTGCTCCTTATTTAAAAGATAGAATGCTTGTGATGCGCTCAGGTACTAAGGGACTTTCCGTTGCAGGAGAGCGTTTGGCAGTACTCATGGCGTTTGATAAAGTAATGATGAGCAAGTTAGTAACAAAAAATATTAGTTTAACTGGACATGCGCCTATTTCTGCTCAGAAAGCTTATGCAGAGACAATGAAAAATTTAAGTAATGAAGATCTCGCAGCTCTTAAAAAATTTTATAAAAAGAAAGTTGATTATGTTGCGGAGCGTTTAAACACTATGGGTGCTGGTATGCCTGATCCGAATTATAAAGTAGAAGGTGCTTTTTACGTACTTGCTGATTTTAGTGATATGTTAGGTTTATCACTTCCCGAGCAAGCTAAACGTGCTTTAGGTAAAACTGGGGAAATTAAAACGGATGAAGAGTTAGCTTATGCTCTTTTATTCGAAGATGACTTGATGATAGCTCCTTTATCCTATTTTGGAATGCCTGGTGATAAAGGTTTCATGCGCATTACGTGCAGTAGAAATCTCGACGAATTAAAGGAATTAATGGATAGACTTGAAAATCGGTTATTAGTAGCAAGAAAGGTAAAGAAGAAAAATTTAGAAGACATGATTGCACAATTATCACTTGAATTTACGACTTCTAAAACTACGCAATTCACTCAAAGACTAGATGTTATGAAAGGTGACAAAGAGAATTGTATTACTTTAAAAAAACATAATATGATTCTAAAAGACCTGCTTTCGGAGATGCAGAGAGCGTTAAAGCAAAAGAAGCTTGATGAACAAGAGAAAGCTCCTCCTACACTACAAAGTTTTTTTAAAGAAGAAAGCCAGCATAAAAGAGAGGATTTTAATCAGCAAAGAGAAATCGACAGAGAATGGAGTGAATTCATTGCTACCATGTTCTCAGAGTCCTGCGAAACCAAAACTCTGTTTTTAAATTTACCTGAAGCAGAGCGTAATAAATTCATTCCTTGGCAAAAGCATTTGGAAGACTTAGATAAAGCCAAGCGACAAGAACTCAGTTGATAATCGGAGAGGCTAACTGGATGTGTCCTCAATAAATGACAACATGATTTTAATCTTTAGTATTTAATTGCCGTGAAAATTTCTTATGCTTATACATGAATGAATGCGATCGTCTTCTGTTGAATCTCTGCCAAAAAGAGTAGCTATAGCGTCGTCGAAATCTAAATATTTTCTGCAGCTATTTAGCTTAATATCACCCTTACGTAATTCCTCTAAGGCTATCTGCCCTTTCCGTAGAACTTTATTCGCCCAATCTTCATTCAAATTAAAAGAAAGCTCTATAAAATTGCGAATGATATTAGCAAGAACAATATCTCCCGCCCATTGTTCAGTTTTATTTTTGGGTTTTCCAACTAATGCTTCGTGAGATGCAGGAAATAGCCAAGTATTTGAGCAGTGCGTAAATTCTAATTCGTTGGCAAAAAAAGTTAGACTCTTGGTATTATCAAGAAAGGCGCTAAAAAAAGGTGTATTTATCTGATACTTTTTAGGAAGTAATCCAATCAATTGTTCCCATAGGTTAAGATTACCTGTATTTGACAAATAATTGTGTACTTCCAGGTTCATGGGTACCTTTTCACTGCTATTTGGTACTTTAAGGAAATACCGCAATCTGTCAGTTGGACCGCCTACCACTGAATCAATACAGTGAAGATAAAAAGCTTGTAATTTGATACTACCCGCGGCAATTTGTCGTTCAAGCCATTCCTTAGTTTGATTCAAAACAAATCCACCTCGGCTCCAACCTACCGCGCAAACGATTAATGTTTCACCTGCCTCTTCGGCTTCCTTAGATTGTTTTATTAAAAATTCTTTGGTCTTTTCAAAATTAGCATTAACACCATTATCGCCAATGTGTCCATCGAGTAAGGCACCAAGTGATTTTAATAATGAACCCTTATCATGAGTGACGTCTGTTCCTGGCCCATCAAGAATAAGCATATGCTTTTCTTCACAGTGTTCAGCTAATTGATTAATAAAATTAACTGAATCATACATGAGCCAGGCAGTTGCCTGGCTCAAACTAAAAAAACCGAAATATCCTCCTTTATTTGATCGTTTCTGTGTAATCGAAACTGTTCCATTAGCAAGAATAACGGCTTTTCTAGTTTTTCCCATTTTATCTGTTTGCTTTTTACTTTAATGGAGACGGATTGTATTCAATAAAGATTAAGGATTTCTTAGATTAATGCTATAACCCGCACTTTTGATAAATATCCTGAACATGTGAAATTGCTGTTGTTATTTATAAAATAATTAATCAAATTCAAAACAAGGCATATTTTGACTTAGCTGCGAGAATGTGGGTAAATTTACCCATATCAAAAATTAAACATATAAATTAATATTTAATCTCAAAGATTTTATATAGAGCATTTGAGATGAAAAAAAACCACATCCTGTATACCCTCATGAGTAGGCATCTGCATCGAGATGCTGTACAAGTATTGAATTATGCTTTTATTGATGTTTCTAAGGAAGCAGTAGCCAGATTGATAAGGAAATTGCAAGATCTGCCCATGACTGCTGATGATAATGCAGCAGCAGAGGCTATCGCCAGTTGGTATATCTCTTTACCAAAGGGTGATTTGGTAGGTTTTCCAATGACTGATGGAGAGTATCAACAGAAGAAAGCATCCAATATTGCTAATATCATTAAAAGTGGGGCTTCAGAAAATGAACTAAAGGAAAAAGCTCTTCTCGATATAGGAGCTGGTGATTGCGCAATGACTTATTTGGTCAGTAAGAAATTAAATATGGAAGCGTGTGCAATTGATATACAAACCGAGATTGATTGGGGCGGACAAACGAGTAGTGATAAAGTTGTTAAAAACGAATACATGCAAAAACTCAGCAAGCAATATGTTTATGATGGCAGAGACTTACTCGGTACTTTAGGCAATAAAAAATTCAAAGTGATTATGTTAAATCATTCTTTGCATCATTTCCCCTCTTTTTCCGCGCAACAAAATTGCTTCAGACAAATAGCAGAGTTATTAGAGAAGGATGGGGTTTTGTTTTTATCTGAACACGATAATTGTCACAATGATGATGTTCTTGAGTTGTCTCATCTTTTATTAAATTTAAGATATAGCCTCGATAAATTTATTAAAAATAAGCAACTTAAACAGAATACCCAGCATTCCACAGACAATAATAGCCGGTGTATTACTCTGGACCTGGAAAAAGCTAAGCAAGAGTATACTGCTGTGCTCGATATGGAAAAATTTAAACAAGAATATGGTACCGCTAATTATTTTTCTAAAAATATAATTGACTACCTGGCAAAAAGATTTGGATTTCAGCCTGTCACAGAAAAAATAAGTATGAAAGAAGACGTTTCTAAAACCATATTTTATTATTTTAGAAAAGCTGCAACACCAAATCCATCAAAAAATCCTTTGGGATTTTTTGATGATTCTCCTGAAATTATAAGTCGAGCAAGTAACCAAGAAAAAACAACCTCAAAGCAGGAAAAATTTAATCTAAGAACAACGCTCTAATTAGCCTTAGGGTATAAGTTAATTCGAAAGCTGCTTTGTAGCTCTCGGATTAACGACTGAGGGATCCAGTCAATTTAATCGAGAAACTCAACTCAGAATGGTGTGATTTGTATGAAGAAATTTTTCCGATGGGTTACCTAAGACCATAAAAAATTAAACCAATTCCGCATATAAATCATAGTCATCGCTATCGGTGATAGAGACATCAATCAAACTACCAAGACCTACCTCCCTATTAACCGGTAAATACACTAAACCGTCAATTTCGGGAGCGTCACTTTTGCTACGAGCTATAATTTGTTCTTCATTAATATGATCAATTATCACCGTCTGTGTTGAGCCAACTTTAGCCTCTAATTTCTTACGGCTTATTTCTGCCTGTACTTGCATGAAGCGATGATAACGTTCCTCTTTGATTTCTTCTGAGACAGGATTAGCAAGCTCATTGGCTTTAGCACCTTCAACCGGTGAATATTGAAAGCAACCAACACGGTCTAGTTGAGCTTTTTGCAAAAAGTCCAGAAGCTCTTCAAATTCATCTTCTGTTTCACCAGGAAAGCCGACAATAAAGGTTGAACGCAAAGTGATGTCTGGACAAATCTCACGCCACTGTGCAATTCGTTCCAGCGTATTTTCACTGCTTGCTGGACGTTTCATTGCTTTTAATACTCGAGAGTTAGCATGCTGCAAGGGAATGTCCAAATAAGGTAAAATTAATCCGTCTCGCATGAGAGGAATGATGTCATCCACATGAGGATAAGGATAAACATAATGCAGACGTACCCAAATGCCTAATTCACCTAACTGTTCACATAAATCATAGAACTTGGTGTTGATGGTTTTTCCTTGCCAATCAATAGCCTGATAACGTGTATCAACTCCATAAGCACTCGTATCTTGGGAAATAACGAGTAATTCGTTTACTCCAGCATCTTTTAAGCGTTTTGCTTCTGAAAGCACTTGCGTGAGCGGGTAACTTTGCAACTTGCCTCGCATCGTTGGGATAATGCAAAAAGTACATTTTTGATTACAACCCTCAGAAATTTTTAAATAAGCATAATGTCTTGGTGTTAATTTTATGCCTTGAGGAGGAACAAGTTGAGTAAACGGGTCGGCAGGGGGAGGGAGATGTCTATGGACAGCGCGAACAACTTCTTCGTAAGCATGAGCGCCACTGATATGAAGAACGTCAGGGCAGGCTTCGCGAATAACGTCAGCTTTGGCACCAAGGCAACCAGTGACAATAACACGTCCATTTTCAGCCATGGCTTCTTTAATAGTGTCCAGGGATTCAGTCACTGCTGCATCAATAAAGCCGCAAGTGTTGACTACAACAACACCTGCATCCTGATAACTGGAAACCAGATCATATCCTTGAGCACGCAGTTGAGTAATGATTCGTTCGGAATCAACTAACGCCTTAGGGCAGCCTAAACTGACAAAGCCTACCTTGTGATTCATAATTTTCTATCTGCAAACTGTAAAAAAAGTGGGCGAATTATAACGCTTCTGCAGTGAATTTGTCTAATCCACCGCTGATTTCAATCGATGAAATTAATCAAGGGCAGAGGCTTGGGTTAATTGCTCTAAAAATTTACTTGCCGAAGCTTCACCAATAACGCGCAAACTGCTTTGTTCATTACCTTGTTTATTGAAAAATAAAAAGGTAGGTGGGGCAATTACGCCATATTGTTGAAGTAGCGCTTTGTTCTGAGCATTATTGGCTGTGATATCTACCTTCAATACAACAAAATTTTTTAATGCCGCTTCCACTTGCGGATCTTTAAATGTTGTTGCTTCCATAATTTGGCAAGAAGTACACCAGTCAGCATAAAAATCTAAAAGAACGGGTTTCCCCTTGGCTTTGGCAATCGCTTCTTGTACTTCACTGACGGAGCTAACAGTTTCAATGGGTATACTTTGTGTGGCATTGGCAGCCGTGGAGAGTCCTGCCAGCGGCTGTAGGGGATTACTGTTACCCATACTTGCACCAATTAATATGAGTAGACCATAAATCAAGCTAATAAGACCAAATCCTTGGCGGAATTTAGCATGATTAGAAAGTGCTTTCGTGAGAGCGCCGCAATAGATACCTATAAAAATTAGCCAGCTTGCCCATAAAAGCATAACAATGACAGCTGGTAAGATGCGACTTAATAGAAAAATAGCCACAGCAAGTAACAAGATGCCAAAAAAAGCTTTGACCCCATTCATCCACTTTCCAGCTTTAGGCAACCATTTTCCCGCTGAAGTACCTATTAATAATAGGGGTGTACCCATTCCTAGACCTAAGAAAAATAAAGCCAGACTACCAAATACAATATTATTACTATGAGCGATGTACCCTAGTGCTCCAATTAAGGGGGCTGTAACGCAAGGAGACAGAATCAGCGTGGATAAACTTCCCATGATTGCTGCGCCAAGATAATGTCCTCTGGCTTGGCTACGGCTGGCTCCTGCTAATTTTGCCTGCCATGAGATCGGAAGGCGTAATTCATAGTAGCCAAACATTGACATAGCCAATAACACAAAAAGAAGACTAAATATGCTAATAGCCCAAGGTGATTGCATCGCAATTTGCAGATTACTACCTAGTGAAGCAACAACCGCACCTACCAAGGCATAAGTGGCAGACATGCTTAAGACATAACTTAATGAAAGAAAGAATGCCTTGCGAGTAGATAGATTTTTACCGTGCCCGACAATAATTCCGGATAACACTGGCACCATTGGTAAAACACAAGGTGTAAAGGCTAAAAGTAAACCGAATCCAAAAAAACTAAGAATCACTATTGTCCAGTGATGATTCGCAAAGACGGCTTCTATTTCATTAGTTACGGTTGGGGCAACAGTTGTTGTTTGGGGCGATTCTGCTTCCATGCTGGCACTGGTTAATGCGAAATTGTTATCGATAGTGAGTTTGATTTCGCGCGTCTCGGGAGGGTAGCAAAAGCCATCATCGGCACATCCTTGAAAATGTAAGTTAATTAATGTTTCACCGGGCTGTTCACCTAAAATAGCAACAGGAAGTGATAATTCATCCCGATAAACGTTGTAGCTTTGCCCCCGCTTGTCTGTTTTTATTAAAGACTTGGGAAATCTTAATTCTCCTAGATGCACATTACTATTGGTTTGTTCCGTTAATTTAATGCGGTCAGCATAAATAAAATAACCAGGCTTAACTTGCCAATTAATGGTTAAGGTATTAGGATCGATTTGCTTTACATCAACTTGAAATACTTCTGCAGCCGGAAGAGGGTTTGCGTGATTAAGAAACGACGTAAAACAAAGTAGTAAAAATAGCAACCATTTCTTCATGGACGTATTGCAACCAGTCAAATAGTAAACATTGTAGTAGCAGTATTAAAAAAAGCCAAAATTTTTTTTTACATCACCCCTTGAAAGTTATTTGAGAGCCCCCATATGGCTGTCATCAGCGAAGTACAATCATAGATACATAGAAGTACTCACTGTTGTGTAACGCTAAAAAATCAGAGCTTACTCTGAAAATTATAGGTGATAATTAAAAAACCAGGAGAAAACAAGTATGAAAATTCGTCCTTTACACGATCGTGTTGTTGTTCGTCGTATGGAAGAAGAACGCACTACAGCTGGCGGCATCGTTATTCCAGATAGCGCTACTGAAAAACCCATGCGCGGCGAAGTCATCGCTGTTGGTGCTGGTAAAGTATTAGATAACGGCGACGTTCGTGCTTTGGCTGTCAAAGTTGGTGATGTTGTTCTTTTTGGCAAATACTCTGGTACAGAAGTTAAAGTATCAGGACAAGAATTGGTTGTGATGCGTGAAGACGACATCATGGGCGTAATTGAGAAGTAATCTAATATAAAAGATTTTTAAGGAGATTATTATAATGGCTAAAGAAGTACGTTCTGGCGATGATGCACGTCAACAAATGATTGCTGGTGTAAATATTCTGGCAAATGCTGTGCGAGTTACGATGGGTCCACGTGGACGAAACGTGGTTTTAGAAAAATCTTTTGGTGCTCCCACTGTAACTAAAGACGGTGTATCTGTTGCTAAAGAAATTGAGCTTGAAGATCGCTTCCAAAATATGGGCGCACAAATGGTTAAAGAAGTTGCTTCCAAAACTTCTGATGCCGCTGGGGATGGTACTACAACTGCTACTGTATTAGCTCGTGCTATTATGGTTGAAGGTAACAAAGCAGTTGCTGCTGGTATGAATCCAATGGATCTTAAGCGTGGTATTGATAAAGCAGTTGCGGCTGTAACCAAGCAGTTACAATCAATGTCTAAGCCTTGTAAAGATGGTAAAGCAATTGCTCAGGTTGGAACCATTTCTGCAAACTCTGATCAATCAATTGGTGCTATCATTGCTGAAGCAATGGAAAAAGTAGGTAAAGAAGGTGTTATTACTGTTGAAGATGGCAATAGCCTGGAAAATGAATTATCTGTAGTTGAAGGTATGCAGTTTGACCGTGGCTATATATCCCCATACTTCATCAACAATCAACAAAACATGAGTGCTGAGCTTGAGCATCCATTCATTCTTTTAGTTGATAAAAAGATTTCTAACATCCGTGACATGCTTTCTGTATTGGAAGGTGTTGCTAAATCTGGACGTCCTTTGCTGATCGTTGCAGAAGATGTTGAAGGTGAAGCATTAGCTACGCTAGTTGTTAACAATATGCGTGGTATTGTTAAAGTATGCGCAGTTAAGGCACCTGGTTTCGGTGATCGTCGTAAAGCAATGTTGCAAGATATTGCTATTCTGACACACGGCCAAGTTATCTCAGAAGAAGTAGGTAAGAGCCTTGAGGGTGCTTCATTAGAAGACCTAGGTACTGCAAAACGCGTTGTAGTAACAAAAGAAAACACTACTATCATTGACGGTGAAGGTAAAGAATCTGAAATTAACGCTCGTATTACCCAAATTCGTGCACAAATGGAAGAAACAACTTCTGATTATGATCGTGAGAAGTTACAAGAGCGCGTTGCCAAGTTAGCAGGCGGTGTTGCTGTTATCAAAGTTGGTGCGGCTACTGAAGTTGAAATGAAAGAGAAAAAAGCTCGTGTTGAAGATGCTTTACATGCAACTCGTGCTGCTGTTGAAGAAGGTATCGTTGCCGGTGGTGGTGTTGCCTTGATTCGTGCTCAGAAAGTATTGGATGGCTTAAAAGGTGATAATGCTGATCAAGACATGGGTATTAACATCCTACGTCGTGCTATCGAATCGCCATTACGTCAAATCGTCGCTAATGCTGGTTATGAAGCTTCTGTTATTGTTAACAAAGTTGCTGAAAACAAAGACAACTATGGGTTCAATGCTGCAACTGGTGAGTATGGCGATATGGTTGAAATGGGTATCCTTGATCCAACTAAAGTGACTCGTACTGCCTTACAAAACGCAGCCTCTGTTGCAAGCTTAATGCTAACCACTGAGTGCATGATTGCTGATCTTCCAAAGAAAGAAGAAGCAGTAGGTGCTGGTGATATGGGTGGCATGGGCGGAATGGGCGGCATGGGCATGATGTAAGCCTAAGCTACTCCCCATAAAAAAACCCGCTTTTTAGCGGGTTTTTTTTATTCTCAAGTTTTCATAATTAGTATCACTGGATTAAGGACACACTTCTTTAAGTTAGTCTAAACTAAAATACAGAGGATAAAAAAATAAAGGTCTTGCAACAATAACAGATCCTAATAAGGAGTGTTAACCATGGTAAGCCAACGAAGTGTTGTAAAGGCCAGTGAAGTAACTGGTGTATACGTCAAGAATATGAATGGTGAGAACCTTGGTACAATTAATGAGTTAGTGATTGATAAGGCGTTTGGTAAGGTAAATTATTTAGTACTGGAATTTGGTGGTATTTTAGGATTTGGGAATAAATTTTTTGCTCTTCCCTGGCACTTATTCAAATATGATAAAACAGCGGATTGTTTTCTCATTGACATAGATAAAGAACATTTAAAAAATGCTCCAGGATTTGACAAGGATAATTGGCCCGACTTTGCAGCACCTGATTTTGCAACCAAAATTCATAAATACTATGAATAAATTAATGTCATTTATAAGGAAATATCATGACTAAAACTCCCTCAAAATCTGATAATGGAAAAGAAAAAACAAAACATTTACACAAAGAAGATAACCTTACTGTCGATCCAGTTTCAAGAACACGCAAAAAAGGAGACAGAGAAATTGAGCTCGATAAAATTGAAGAGCAATATCAACAATTAAAAAATAATACTGAAGAATGGATTGAAGAGAGTAAGAAAAAGTTCGATGAAGCCCAGGAAACAATAAAAAGCTACGCCGATGAGTTGGCACAAAACGTGAAGAAAAATCCGCTCACCTCTATTTTGATTGCTGGAGGTATTGGATTTATTTTGTCATCACTTTTTAGAAAGTGATTATGATGAATTTCATCGAGCACTTGGAAAGATTAATTTTCGGTAAGATAGCTGTAGCTAAAGGGCTAATGACTTTATTACAGCTAGAGGCGAAGCTTGCTGGATTAAATATTGTACCTTTATTGCTGAGCATAGGGGCATTAATGGCACTTTTTTTCTCTGGTTGGTTAACAGTGATGGTATTAATCGGTTATTGGCTCACGTTTTGGTTTGGATTTTTAATAGCGCTAATCGTTATTTTACTGCTTAATATCATCGCCTTATTTTTGGTTATAAAGAGTTTGATTTCTTGTATTAGACAAATGAGTTTTGAAAAAACAAGAGCTTTATTAAGGGATCATTCAAAGGATAGTCATGAACTCACGAAGAAAATTACGAAGCGCCATTAACCGCTTGGACACTAAGATTCAAATAGAGCGGACAATGTTAGTGGAGCATAAAGATTATTTCAGGCAGCTAAAGGAAGATAATAAATACCTTTTATTGGTTTTTCTCATTCCCTCTTTTTTAGCGGGTTGGAAAGAAGGAGGAAAAATAGACTCTCAAAAACAATTAAGTAAGAGTGGAAAGAAAAGAATGGGAGGATTTAATCGCTTTGCTAAATTTATGTTTCATTCGGCGTTGTCAATGATTAACCCGCAGAGGTTATTAAAATGAGTTTGAAAATTATTGATGGGATCGTTAAAGCAATATTATTTGTTGGTTGTTAACCATTTACGTATTTCTTCTAAACTTTCGTGAATTGTAGCAATGACTTGTTGATATAGTTTTTCAAGTAGTTCACGTTGTCCTGATTTCCAGTACTGTTCAAAGTATTGGCAAGCCATTTTAACCTTTACCGTGCCTACATAAACTGCACCACTTTTTATTTTATGAGCTATCTGTTGTGTTTTATCCCAATTATTAGCATCGTGAGTTTGTATTAATAATTCTAAATCACCAGGTAGAGATTCATCCACCATAATGGTTAACATTTCAGCCAGCATATTTTTATCACCCGTGGTACGGATTCCTTCTTCAATATCCAATATTGGATATTCAGTTAAATCAAACAAACTTGAATTTTCCTCCCATGTGCCAGAAAGGACTGGTAAAGCCTGTGTATCTTCATCTTTTTTTCGACCAGGAATAAAAGTATCAATGATATCGGTACAATTCCTGGCTGTGAGTGGTTTAGTAATAACTGCATTCATTCCGGCATCAATACAGCGTTTTTTATTCTCATCGCCAGCATGGGCAGTGAGAGCAATGATGGGAATATGGGATTTTTTAGGTAATTCCTGGATGCGAATGAGATGGGTGACCTCATAACCATTCATATCCGGGAGGCCAATATCCATAAAAATTAAATCGTATTGTCCCGTTCGCCACTGTTCAATGCCTTTTTTACCACTATCAGCGATATCGACATTGCAATTTAGAGTGTTAAGCAGTGATTTTGCTATAGTTTGGGCAATAGTATTGTCCTCAACCACTAATATCCGATGTTGTTTTTGTTCTAAAGCGGGAGAAATGGGTTTAATTTCTTGCGCAAAAGTTCTTTCGTAGGGATGATCGACTAGACTGTCTATTTCTTCATCAATCCCTAAAGCTTCATCGAGCAACGATTCTTGTAATGGAATAATACAAGTGAATCGCGAGCCTTTGCGCAATTCACTTTCAACATAAATTTCTCCTTCCAATTCATCAACAAATTGTTTAACAACTGACAAACCAAGACCTGCGCCTTTATAAATTCCCTGGTAAGAGGGCGTTAGACGTTTAAATTGGACATAAATTTCTTGTTGTTTATCTTTGGGAATGCCAATGCCTGAGTCTTCTACGATTAATTTAATGATTAATTCTCGATGATTGCGTTTGGATAACAGCGCTGAGAGTTTTACGAAGCCTGCATCTGTAAAATTAAGGGCATTCGCAACAAGCTCTAAAATAATACGGTGAACCCTCACCTTGTCCCCAATCAAATAACTGGGAATATTGGAGTCAAAATTTAATGTAAGCTCTATTTTTTTTTGCGCGGCTTTAGCCCTCGTTAATTCAATAATACCCTGTAATGTTTTACGAAGATTAAATTTTTTCTTAAGTTTAGGAATTTCTCCTGAACTTACCCGAATTGCTTCTAGAACCTCATCGAGTAAGTCGAGTAAAGCATAGCTTGAAGCGATTAAATTATCAGCATACTCTTTTAAATGCGGACTATCCGCTTCCATCCTCAAAATGTCTGCAAAACCCACAATCCCTGTTAATGGGGTGCGGATATCATGTCGCATATTTTCCAGAAATTCAGTTTTTGCTTTATTCGCAGCCTCTGCCAATTCTTTAGAATGCCTTAAATCATCCTCCATTTTTTTTCTTTCGGTAATATCCAAAGAAAAGCCCAATAAGCCAATGATTTCATTGTTATAATTTCTAATGGGCTGTTTTTGCGAAAGAAAAACGCGTTGTTCGCCCTGAGGGGTAGTCACTGGTTCTTCAATGGTAACGGGTACGCCATCGCACATTATCTTAGTATCAATATCATCAATTAATTTAGCTGATTCATAATCATTAAGAACTTCATAAATGGTTTTGCCAATAAAGTCTTTACCATTATGACCAAACATTGCAATTTGATTGGAATTTGCGCCCATATAAATGCCTTGCCTATTTTTCCAAAAAATATAAGTAAAAGGCATACTATTGAACAATAACTCAAAGATGTCGGATTTCTTGTTAGAATTGAGATCTGATTTCATCCTGACTGCGAATTTGTAGATTTATGATTATTATAGATGATGGTTGCAATTTCCTCTTATAAATTAAATCTTTTTAATTCAATCTCATAGCGGCACCCCCCACTTGGACCCCTTTCTATTCAAGCTCTTCTTTAATATCGCAAAATTTAATATTTGTGCGCATTTCATTGACAATGTGGTAAAATATGTTCCTTTGTGTGGCGCCAGCGAGGGAATATGACCGTTTACGTGTTTTTATATAATGTGGTAGCAATCAAGTCCAATCTGTCTCATTTGAAAGGGGATAGTGATTGCCAATTTATATTAATAGGCAGTGAATATTGTTTAAACCATCTTTCAGATGAGAACAAAAGTCTTTTTAATGAGATTTATCGACTAAATAATCGCAGTTTTCATCAAATTAATAGTGATGAAGTTGAATTAATTCTATTAGATATTTTAAACAGGTTTAACCCCCAGGATATAAGATTGCTCTCAAATGAAGACAGTACGCAACTTGTTTGTGCTCTACTGCGTGAAAAATACAGTATTCCTGGATATCAATCCAGTCAGGTATTGCCCTATGTGAATAAAGTAGTTTCTAAACATAAACTTGCAAGAAAGGTCAGGATACCCCATTTTATATCCTTCGATAAGAATGCATACAAGAGCAATAATGAAGCCTATTTAAACACTGTGGTAAACAAAATAGGGTTCCCCATGTTTATCAAACCCATTGATTTGGTAAGCAGTATTGATACTTATCATGTAACGGATATGGCCAACCTAAGAAAGGTCTTGAAAATTATCAGTCAAAAATCTTGGGACTTTGAAATTGATGAATTCATCGAAGGCGATTTATATCACTGCGATGCTATCTTGCGAGAGAATACCATTGAATTTTTCATGGCTGGGAAATATGCATGGCCCCTTGCCAAATTTTCTAAAGGTTCTCCAATGGGGAGTTTTCCAATTAATGATGCAAGCTTGTTTTCTGAACTCAAAGAATTTACCGATAATGTTTTAAATGCTCTGGGTACTTTCTCTTCGGCATTTCATATTGAAGTATTTAAAAGTAAAAAATCTGGTGAACTTATTTTTCTAGAGGCTGCAGCCAGGACACCAGGGGCAGGGGTGCCTGATATGTATAAAATCATTTATGGGAAACATCTTGAGGAGTTGCATTATCAAGTTCAGATGCATCCAGAGAGAAAACTTAACGTAGAGCATTCTGAGACTTATGCTGGTTGGATAACTTTTCCAAAGATCAAAGGAACTTTAGTGGGTATTAAACAACCGAATATCCCCATCAATAATACACTTTCCAGTTTTGTGAAAATGGGTGACAAGTTAGAGCAAGCAGTAAGCTTGCTGGATAGTTCTTGTAGTATTGTATTCTGGGATGAGTGTTATCATAAGGCTAAAGAGACGTTTGAATACTTAAGATTCTATGAACCGTTAATCGTACATGAGACCGAATAAAATTTGAACAAAACTTTGAAATTAGAAGGAATGAAGCGTATAGAATTTTATCTATCGATATACGCTTCATTCCCACCGAATTTCAATCAGTTTTTTATTTTTCTATTTTCTTTCATCACGAGAGGGTTTGTTAGAGCAGTGATTGCTACCCATGTTGCTTCTGTCAGAGAAATTTTTGCCAGATTTGTCATCAAATTGATGACTATCACGTTTAGAGTGATCAGAACCATGCTGGCCTTTCTTATCGCGATTGGAACCAAAAGCCTCATCGGCTCGATGTCCTTGTTGACCATGACCAGAACGATTGCCTTCATTTCTTTGTGACATGATAATATCCTTATAAAGTTAATGAGTTTTCCACATACCGCAAATTTAATAGTAGAAGCTGATTTAAAGAAAATCCAATAACATTATTTCTTTTTTCCGTGACAGATTTTTTTATACTCTTTTTCCAGGAATTGTAGCTCTTCATCACTGAGGATACTTAAATCAATTGTTAAATTACTGGCTGAACGATTGGCTTTGATTAACTCATCCAGCTTTAAATTCAATATCGTCGTGTCCCGATTTTGTGTATGTTGAATCAGAAAAACCATTAAAAAAGTAACGATGGTCGTTCCAGTATTAATAATTAATTGCCACGTATCGGAAAATTTAAATAAAGGGCCGGTAATAATCCAGATAATTACCATGGAAAGGGCCAGAATAAAACACCATTCCTTACCCATGGCATCGGAAGCCAGTTTAGCAAAAAAAGCAAAAAAATTGGTTTCTGTTTTTTGATTCTTCCTTTTTCTAGGTTTCATATCATCCTCCTCCTTTATATCAACATTTACTCTTATTTGTGTCCAAAGATAAAATTTCCAACCAAGTGCCGTGTCAAGTCTGCATTAACTAGTAATGCTAGTAATACAACTATACTTAATTTAAGAAGTAAAAATATAAATTTATCGACAATCAATGAAGTAATTGTTATGAAAATAGTAGATGTATTAGATGTCTCGCTTCGAGACGGAGGACATAGAACCAATTTTCATTTTGCAGATAAGGATATACAAAAAATATTGACTGCACTCGATGAGTCTGGAATTGAATATATTGAGATTGGCTATCGCAATGGTTCATTAAATCCAATTACAAATATTGGTAAAGCAGGGTTGTGTCAAAAAGATTATCTTCATTTTTGTACTTCTTTAATAAAGAAAGCCAAGATAGCCGTCATGGTATATCCTGGAAATGTTACCAAAGAGGATCTCTTCGAATTAAAAGAGGCTGGTGTCAATTTAATTCGTATTTGTGTTGTTAAAGACAGGCTAGCAGAAGCTTTTTCCGTATTGAAAATGGCGAAAGATCTTTCTCTGAATGTATCAATTAACCTGACCAATATGTCTCAATATGAAGAACAAGCGTTAGATTGCGTGGTGCAGGAAGTTGTTTCTTGTAAGCCTGATATGATTTATTTTGCAGATTCTAATGGCAGTGTTTTACCTGATAAGGTTGAATCTGTTTATCAACGGTATACACAGCTTTATTCCATTCCATTTGGATTTCATGCGCATGATAATCTTGGTTTGGCACAAGCTAATGCATTAGCCGCAATCCGTGCTGGTGTTAAGTATATAGACACTTCTCTGGCGGGTATGGGAAAGGGGATTGGTAATTTAAAAACAGAGTTTTTTATTGCTTATTTACAGGCTATAAAAATGAAAACTTATCATCTTGAAACATTACTATTTGCTTCCAATTATGTTCGTGAGGTTCTGGGTATAGGACGCGAGCCAATTGAAATAGGGGAGTTAATAAGAGGAATTTCTGACCCTGTCTAAATTTGAGATCGTTAAATAAGTCGCCTATGATTAAATGCGTATTGTCTATTTTTAATAGAAAATATCTATTAAAATAATATAATTAATTGATTTTATTTAAAATAATTTTTCAGCTATGTTTACTATATAGAATAATAAATCAGGAGTGTTAATATGGACGATGTAATTAAAAAATTATCAGTTCTCATGGCAGATACTTATGCTTTGTATTTAAAAACGCAAAACTATCACTGGCATGTCAAAGGCCCACAATTTAAAGCCATGCATGAGTTATTTGAAATGCAATATCAAGAATTGGCGGATGCTGTTGATACTGTTGCTGAACGCATTCGAACTTTAGGTCATCATACCCCAGCTACGTTTAAAGAATTTGAAAGTTTAAAGCGAGTAAAAGATGGGGATTCCAGGAAAAATGCCAATGAAATGGTGATTGAACTTGCCCATGATCATGACACATTGGTCAAAGATTTAAATCAGGCGCTTATACTGGTTCAAGAAAATAGGGATGAAGGTACAGCAAACCTTCTTAGTGATAGAATTGCCGCCCATGAAAAAGCTCGCTGGATGTTGAATGCCTCAAGAGAAATAAATTAACGCTTTAAACTCATGAGTGCTGAGGTGGTATTAATCTAAAATGTTTACTGCGGGAATCTATCCACAAAGGAAGTGAAAAGTACAGTGATGGATAGATTTTCGCCTACCTGGGAGTGACACATATAAACAATATGACTATTAAAAAAGCAATAAATTGTCAGAAAAAATGTGAGGATATTTCAGTCTTCGCAGTCTAAACTACGCTTATTTCAATTTGATGGAATTAAATGATACGCCTTAAAAAACTTTCTTAGTTCTTTATTATCAGACAAAATGTCACTTTAAGTTATTTCAGGCAAGCATTGATGCAAATTATTTTTTCAATAGGACTCTTTTTAAGCGCAGGTCTTTTATTTTCTATTCAACCAATGGTCGCCAAAGCCTTATTGCCAGTCTATGGAGGGACACCTGCTGTCTGGACTGTATGCATGTTGTTTTTTCAATCACTACTATTATTTGCTTATGGTTACACTTGGTTACTTAGTCGTTCTTCTACGGTTTGGGGCTGGCGATTACCCCATGCTTTTCTTATTTTGTTAAGCTTTTTAAGTTTGCCGTTGATTTTTGCAATCTCTTCTCAGCAAGGAGCACCGGAGTTCACAATTTTGCATAACCTGGTTTATCAACTTGGACTTCCCTTGTTGGTAATTGCAGCTTCAGCTCCTCTGTTACAGTTTGCTTATAGTCAAACAAAAGATAAAAAAGCCAGTGATCCCTATTTTCTATATGCTGCAAGCAATATTGGAAGTTTGTTAGCTCTGATTGCTTATCCCTGGTTGATTGAGCGTTATATGGGGTTAAATGAACAGTTTTACTTTTGGAATATTGGCTATTGTATTTATATTATTCTGTTATTTTTTATTTTTTTTGGTTTATCTTATCAACGCTTACTGAGACTTCCACAGGACAAGGCGCATTTATCATGGATGACTATTTTTCAGTGGATTGCGTATAGCTTTATTCCTTGTAGTTTGCTGCTGGGTGTCACTTTTTATATTTCTGCAGATATAGCAGCAGCGCCAGTATTTTGGATTTTGCCTTTGGCACTTTATTTATTGTCTTTTGTTATCACTTTTGCCAAGCGTCCCATTATTTCTTTTGAGTGGATTGAGCGTAATATTTTAGTTTTTTTTATATTTCCCTTACTGGGGTTTATCTTTGCTGGTAATTTATTGCAGTCTTGGCAATTTATTCTTTTTCATTTATTAAATTTCTTCATGTTTTCTTTGCTTTGTCATGCACAACTGGTAAAAAGCCGCCCACCAGCAAATCAATTAACAATTTTTTATTTTTGTTTGGCATTAGGAGGCGTGTTAGCTGGTCTTTTTAATAGTCTGCTCGCCCCTAAAATTTTTAGTGGTAGCTATGAATATCCTTTCGTTTTGGTATTGGCGACACTTTGTATTCCAGGCACTAAGTTGAAAACCATTAATTCAATGCCCTTAATAGTCCTGTCATTATTATTTATTAATTCTTATTTGTCTGATATTGGCTTTTTATTGGAGCTTAAAAAGTATCATGTGGCTGAAGTGTTAGCTCTAGGCATTATTATGATCTGGCCAGGTAATAAAGTAAGTTTCTTTATGGGGGTAAGTCTTCTGTTAATATTTCTATTTTCCCCGAGCCTTAAAGACAACAAAGTTCTTACGCAACAGCGTAATTTTTACGGTATTAAGCGAGTACTTTCAACAATTGGTTCCCACGCATTAATCAGCCAAAACACCTTACACGGCTTTCAATTATCTGGCGCATATAAAAATAACGGTAGTATGGGATATTATGGACCTGCAGCTGAGGTTGTTGAATTGCTGCAGCAGGAAAAAGCATCCTTGAATTCGATTATTTTAGGTTTAGGTACTGGAATGATGGCTTGCCAATATCGCAAAGACGACCAAGTGAAAATGGTAGATATCGACAAGCAAGTTATAAATATTGCTAATAATGCACAGTGGTTTACCTATTTGAAAGATTGTCCTCCTAAAATTTCTGTGCAAGAAGGCGATGGTCGTTTGGTTTTGCAAAATGCTAAAGCTGCTAAAGCAGATTTAGTGGTTATCGATGCATTCTCTTCAGACGCTATTCCAGTGCATTTATTGACACTTGAAGCATTCAAATTGTATTCGCAAAAAATTATCCCTAATGGTGTTATTTTGGCGCATGTTAGTAATCGTCATTTAAGATTATTGCCTGTTTTAACAGCAGCAGGTCGTCAATTAGAGTTAATTGTCTTGCATAAACTCCAAAGCGAAGATCCAAAAATGGGACAGATGGCTTCTGAATGGGCTTTATTAACCGCCAATCAGCAAATTGCTGGTTTGCTAATGCAGAAAGGATGGCGCTTTGTCAGCGAGAATGAGAGTTATTTGTGGACGGATAATTATTCTAACTTGATACCTTTATTAAAATGGTAGTCAAGTTAGAATAATGTCTCTTATTGGGGAGATGGCAAGTCTTTTTTAAAGGCATCAAGTTTATCTTCCGTATCTGTATTTGTACGGTACCAGAATGAACCTCTTTGTGAAGAGGTGGCCTTCAGGTAAACTAAGCCTACTATACTGATTGCATATAAAAAATTAGCCAAAATCTGTTTGGCATCACCACGATGAGCTTGAATAACAGGTGACTTGCGTGCTTCCGTTAAGGCTGTCGATATTCTAGATAACTGATCTGCTGTAAATCCAGATTTAGCCTCTGCATTTGTTTCTTGACAGATCGCTGCAATCTTTTGCTGCGTATTACGCAGAATGTCAGCAGGGTCTTTATGTTTTCTCTTTTCTAAATTTTGTACCTTCAGTTCTAAGAGGGCCACATGTTTTCGAATTTTTATTTCCATATCGTCGGCGTATTGGAATTGAGAGTTTTTTCTTCTTTCCACATAGCCAGAGTAGGAAAAAATAAGGCCATCAGGACGTTGATTTGTTATTTTTGCTTCCCCTGTCATTTCACTTATAATAGTTTTAACTTTTTGGGCTTCAGACTCAGATACCCTAAAAATATAAGGTGCGTCTTCATTATCCTTGTTTCTCTGTTGAAAACTTTCGTTTTTGATTAACCGCCCTGAACCTAAAGAAAGAGCTTTTTGAGCTTGGTCTTCTATGGTGTCTTTCAAAATTGGCATCCAAGCGTTAGCGTCGATTAGATGGTTTATAAATTGAATAAATTCTATATCTTTAGAAAAATTAGGTGTGGTTCGAATATTTTCCATTAACCGGGGTATAGCTTGCATGATGAAGTGTTTAAACTCTTCATTGGGAAGTGCAGGATCAGCCTTAAAGTATGCAACTAATTCCTGGTTAAGAATTCCTTCTACCTTCTCACGGTATTCTTCTGGTGGTTCAAGAGGGACCTGTCCAATTTTAATGGTGAGTTCGCTAAGTTTTCCTTCTATTGCTTGTAAGAAAGCATTATTAGCTAGTTCGTGAGAACAGGTTTTAATTTTTTCTAAGGATTCTTGACTAGGTTTAGCAAGATGATTTTCGATAAGTATGAATATATTGTCAGTCATGACTTTATTCTAAATGAGAAATATAGCTTTAATTATAAGTTAGAAAAATTAACACTGTATTAAGAGGTTAAGCAAAAATTATTACTTTAGGAATGCATAATGGTGGAGCCAAATGATTTTCGTTCTGTGTTTTAACGTCGAATCTTGTTCTCATCGAGATGCCGTGCAAAAAGCACGGCAAGTAGACAAACGTTAAAGATAATCCAGATAAATTAGATTTCTGCCAGATTACCTTTGGTTTCTAACCATATCTTACGGTCGGCAGCTCTTTTCTTAGCCAGCATCATATCCATGAGAGCTAATGTCGCTTGTTCATCCTCAAGAGTAAGTTGCACCAAACGCCTTGTATTAGGATCCATGGTGGTTTCTCGAAGTTGTATGGGATTCATTTCACCAAGTCCTTTAAAACGCTGAACATTGATTTTTGCTCTGCTGGCTTTAGTCAGTTTCGCCACTATTTTTTGTCTCTCTTCATCATCTAAGGCGTAATGAACTTCTTTTCCAGCGTCAATACGATAAAGAGGGGGCATAGCAACAAAAACATGGCCTGCCTGAACTAACGGTTTGAAGTGGCGTAAAAATAAGGCACACAACAAGGTGGCAATGTGAGCGCCATCAGAATCCGCATCGGCAAGGATACAAAGCTTGCCATAACGCAGACCTGATAAATCGGATGAACCTGGGTCGACGCCAATAGCAACGGAAATATCATGAATTTCCTGTGATGCCAATACCTCTGATGAATCGACTTCCCATGAGTTTAAGATTTTACCTCGTAAGGGCAAGATCGCTTGATAATCTTTATTACGTGCTTGTTTAGCAGAGCCTCCTGCTGAATCTCCTTCAACTAAGAACAATTCGGCCTGGCTTAGATCCTGTTGTAAACAGTCAGCTAATTTGCCCGGTAAAGCTGGCCCTTGGCTAATGCGTTTTCGAGCTACCTGCTTGGCCTGACGTAAACGTTTTTGCGCTCTCTCAATTGCAAAGGCTGCAATAATTTCACCTTGACTACGATGTTGATTAAGCCAAAGAGCAAAAGCATCTTTAACTACGTTGCCGACAAAGCTTGCCATCTGGCGAGAGCTTAAACGTTCTTTGGTTTGGCCTGCAAACTGCGGTTCTTTCATTTTTACCGAAAGCACATATTGGCAAGGTTCCCAAAGATCATCTGCTGTTAGCTTAACCCCGCGAGGCAGTAAATTGCGAAGTTCACAAAACTCTGATAAAGCATCATAAAGCCCGGATCTTAATCCATTAACGTGAGTACCACCCTGGGCTGTGGGAATTAAATTAACGTAACTTTCACTCAAACCACTATTCGTCGAAGCAGACCACGCTAATGCCCAGTCGGCAGTTGCTTCGTCACTTGTGAATTCACCCACAAAAGGCTCATCGGGAAAATAATCAGAAGGTAATGATTGTCGTAAATAGTCAGCTAAGCCTTTTTCATAACACCAATGAATTTCTTCCTTTGTTGCTTTGTTAATAAAGGTCATGTCTAGGCCAGGGCATAACACGGCTTTAGCTCGAAGAACATGCGTTAGATGTTTGACAGATATTTTGGTGGTATCAAAATATTTAGCATTAGGCCAAAAGCGAATAGTTGTTCCGGTATCTCGTTTCTTGGTCGTACCAATTTCATTAAGCTCAAGTAATTTATCCCCATTAGCGAAAGCCATGCTGTAGATAATGCCGTTGCGTTTAATGGTGACTTCGACTCGTTCGGACAAGGCATTAACCACGGATACTCCCACGCCGTGCAATCCCCCAGAGAAACTATAATTTTTATCTGAAAATTTACCGCCAGCATGCAGACGAGTCATGATGACTTCAACGCCACTTAAACCAAGTTGTGGGTGTAAGTCAACGGGCATGCCACGACCATTGTCTTCTACTTCAACTGAACCATCTTCATGCAGAATCACGATGATCTGGCTAGCAAAGCCAGCAATTACTTCATCCACACTGTTATCAATCACTTCCTGGGCTAAATGATTGGGTCTGGTTGTATCAGTATACATTCCAGGCCGACGTTGAACAGGTTCAAGGCCACTTAATACTTCTATCGCTTCAGCAGTGTAATTTTCAGACATTGCTCTTCATTACCTAATAAAAATAAGTTTATTTTAGCATGAAAATTGACGGTCAGGTCGAAGTTCATTATAAAATCAAATAGTAAATTAATTACTCAACAACAATGTTGGGGAATCTATCCGCATAATTGAGTGGTTTTTGCGATAAGGCGATTGCTGCATGCAGAGCTGTTTTCATAAAGGCAGTGGCTAATGCATGATTTTCCTGAGAGGCAGTTGGTTTGCCTTCGTCACATTCAATTTGAATGCGCTTGTCTAAGGGAAGCTCGCCAAGCAAAGGTACAGCAAAAGATTGACTTAATTTTTCTCCTCCGCCATGACCAAAAATAGCTTCTTCATGACCACAATGGCTACAGATGTGTAAGGACATATTTTCAACCAGTCCCAAAACATCAATATTCGTTCTTGCAAACATCTTGATCGCTTTTTGCGCATCTAATGTAGCCACATTTTGTGGGGTGGTGACAACAATGGCTGCTGTTAAAGGAATTTTTTGTACCAGACTTAGTTGGATGTCACCAGTACCTGGTGGTAAGTCAATTAATAAATAATCCAACTCATCCCAAAGTGTTAAATCAAGCATTTGAATCAAGGACTTGGCAAGCATAGGACCTCGCCAAATCAAGGCTTCTTGACTGTCTGTAAGATAGCCAATGGACATGGCTTGAATACCATGAGCAGAAACAGGGAGATAATGCTCATCACTTACTTGGACAGCTGAAGTGTTTCCCAGCATCAATGGAATACTTGGCCCATAAATATCTGCATCAAGAATGCCTACTTTAGCACCAGCCTTAGCCAAAGCGATTGCCAGATTAACAGTCACCGTCGATTTTCCTACACCACCTTTACCCGAAGCGATGGCGATGGTGTTTTTAATTCCTCTCAAACCTTTTCCAACCAATTGCGTGCGATGAGCTTTTACAAAAAAATCAAGATTAATCGCCACTTGGTAATCAGGTAGGGCTTGTTGCATGCTTTCGATAAGAGAGGGGAGCAGGCTTTGCTCCAAAGGCTGCATGGGGAATCCGCCTTTTAAGGTGATTGTTATTTGCTTATCGCTGACTTGTATGACAGGTTGAAGCCCCATCTGCTGGACGGTTAAATCTAGAATTTTGTCTTTAACATTAGCAAGTACATTCGTGATGGTATTTTCGATTTTCATAGAACAAAATCCAGACTTGTAGGGGGTTAGCATCATACCTCAGCCCAGGATATTCTTAAATAGACTTTTTCGGGTACTTTGCTAAAGAGTCATTTTCAGTTCCTCACGTTATTTCGAGGCCTTATATCATTCCAAGTCACTACGTCATCCCGAGCGTAGCGAGGGCTCTCCCTTGTTGTAGCACAATCTTTATGTAGCGATATAAATCTTTCCATTTCTTTGGGTTATACGAAACTCATGACAAGATAACCCACACTGGAGATCCCTCGCTACGCTCGGGATGACGTAGTGACGTAAAATAACATAGGAATGTAGGGACGTAGAATAACGTAGATGATTATATTACTACCCCAGGGATTAATGATTCTAAAGGCTGTGTATGAGAATCCTTTGATGACGCTGGCGCGGTTTTAAGGACAAGGAAAATCTGTGTGATAAACTCTGATAGCCAGAGTTTATCACGGTGGATTTAGTCAAAAAGACAAGAAACGTCATCATTAATGCTTTCTTTATGGGCGTTCAATTCTTGCCAGGCATGTACGAGTTGCGGATTTTTTGAAATCAATTCACCTTGCGCGTTGATCCATCCTAATTTAGTGATAACGTCACGAGTGCGTTTGCCTTTATTGTTCAAAGCATGATTTAAGATATCTGTGAGAGTCAGGTCGGGTGATTTATAATCTGCAAGATTTGAATGTCTAAAGAAACCAAACCAGCCATTCATGTCATCAGACCATCTTTGTCCGTAATTTTCTTTAAATTGCGTTAAAAGTGATTCGTGAGGGGCTGTAAAATGATATTTCTTACTGTACTCCGCATAAAATTTTTCCGCTAAAATCTTATGTACATGTGCGGTGGGATGTTTTTCATCCCAAAACATATAACCTGGCGCTGGAGAAGTTCTGTCAGAATTAAGTTTGAAATCGGGTGAGGTGATATAAGGTGTATGTTTTTTTGCCGGGTCCAGTCCATAAGCTTGTGGATGATTATAGGCATCAGTAAAAATCTGATTCACATCAAATAAGTTGATTGAACACGCCTCTTTATATTGTTCACTTAATTTCATAATGCCTTCAGCTAAAAGCTGATTAAAGTACGTGCAAACTTCATGGGCATTGTCGCGATCTTCCGCAGAGCCTAATTGAAATTGAGGTGTCAAGGAAAGATCGGGTAGATTAAAGAGAGCAAAATGACAATAACCAGCAGCGATTAACTTCTCAACATTTTCAAGGCGGGCTTTTACCGCTTTTTGGGCCTCTTCTTTGTTTGGTTTTAAATTAACAGTCAGTAAATCATTAGCTCCTGACCACTCTGTCACTAAAGTACGTTGTTTATGTTGGGCGGTGATACCGCGGGCTTTATCATCGGCTAATAGCAAGCGACGCTTCGCCGCAAGATTAGAAACAATTTTCTCTGTAGCCAATAGCTTTAAATTAGCAATCGGTCTTTCGGAATAATCATAAGAAGTAGCGCCTCCCTCATCGTAATAGCGAAGAAGATCCTGTCCTTGAAGATCGAGGCGTTTATAGCCATCAAGATTAAAATCATCATGAAGTGGTTTTTCTTCTTTAGGATCATGATCAATAATCCCATCAGCAATGTCTATTGCACTTGCTCCACTGCGCTTAAGGTGTTTGATAATCTCTTCTTCAGCCAAATCATTGCCAAAATCAGTTGTCCAAGTGTAGCCGTTAGTGAATGCACCTTTGGGTGATTTGCCTTTTAAACCACTCAAACCATCCATAGGAATAACATCTAATAGTTTTCTGTGATCCATAGCTCCCGGATCAGAAAGGCTATCCCCCAAAGAAACGATGTATTCAATTTTTGGTTTAGGCATTTTTTCCTCTAGTCTGAGTCAATAAAAATTGAGTTATTATAAACCACGCCAATTAAGTAAACATTAATAACATAAAGTTGAGTAGGTGATCAAAAAATAAAGCTTAATAGAATAATCGCTCGGTAGGGTTCATACTTAACCATATAACTTGAGAAAAATTATCCGATTGAATGGGCAATCAGTTCAACGCAGGAAGCATTATGAAAAAAGCCATAAAACTCTTTAGTTATTTGTTATTAGCATCCACCCTGTTTATAACCCCAAGCTTGGCAGCAACAGCTGTGACGCCTACTGTTGCCCGTTTAAGCTATATCCAAGGGATAATAAGTTTTTCACCGGCAGGCATTAATAAATGGAGTAAGGTTAGTTTAAATAGGCCGTTAATTATTGGTGATCAATTATGGTCTGATATTGACGCACTGGTAGAGCTACAACTAGGCACAGCTGCAGTTCGCTTAGGTGAGCAAACTAATTTGAAAATTTTGAATCTTAACAATCAGATTGCTCAATTCCAGCAGACTAATGGTATGTTGAGTTTAAGTGTTAAATCGATCAATAAAGATAGGCGCTATGAAATTAATACGCCTAATATTGCTTTTACTACCACTAAATCTGGTTACTATCGCATTGATGTAGATAGCAAAAAAGATGTTACTGTGGTTATTGTCCATAAAGGAAGGGCCAATATTTATGGTAAAAATGCTTCTTTCAAGATCAAGGAAGGGCAAGCCTGTCGTTTTACTGGCAACAATTTAAAAGGATATCAGTGTTCAGCCATTGGTCCTACTGATGAGTTTGATCATTGGAGTTTAGAACGCGATCGCCGTGTTGGAAAAAAGGCAGCTAATTATGTCTCACCAGAACTCATTGGTTATGAAGATCTTGAGTTTTATGGCACTTGGAAAGTGATTAAGACCTATGGTCGTGTTTGGGTTCCTCATGTTAAGGCATCCAATTGGGCTCCTTATAGAACTGGGCATTGGATATGGTTGACGCATTGGGGATGGACTTGGGTTGATGAACAGCCTTGGGGGTTTGCACCATTTCACTACGGTCGCTGGATTCGATTCCAAAATCAATGGTCTTGGGTTCCTGGTCCCAGACACAGAACTCCTGTTTATGCGCCGGCTTTAGTAGCTTTTGTGGGAGGTAGGCAATTTAATCTACGAATTGGAGGGGAGCCAGGTATTGCATGGTTTCCTCTTGCTCCGGGTGAGATTTATATACCCCCTTATCAAGTTAATCGTAATTACTTTATTCAAATTAACATCAGTAATACGGTTATAAATCAAACTTATGTTAACAATATTTATAATTCCCCACGCGTCAATATTACTTATCAAAATATCAATGTACCCAATGGTATTACTGCAGTACCAACAACCGTATTTGTACAATCTGCACCGATCAGTACTACAGCGGTTCAAGTAACGCCCGAAACAATAGCCTCCGCGCCTAAATCGCCAATTGCGGCGGTAACTCCCGAGCCTATTAGTGTTCAAGGTGGGAGTCAAACAACAACAGCGATACCCAGCAGTGAAATAGTTAACGAAACCGCTGTGATAAAAACTGAGCCTCCACCGACACCAGCGGCATTTTCACAAGAGCAACCCTTATTGGTAAAAGATCCAGGTAAGCCATTGACTCCCGAACAAACAGAAGAATTAACCAATCAGCAAACAGGGGTGCCACAAACTACGGAAACTCAACCTACTACACAACAGCCTACCGAGGTTCAACAGCCTCCTGAAGTCCAACAAGCACCTGAGGTTCAACAAGCCCCTGAGGTTCAACAGCCTCCTGAGGTTCAACAAGCTCCAGAAGTTCAACAGGCTCCTGAGGTTCAACAAGCTCCTGAGGTTCAACAGGCTCCTGAGGTTCAACAAGCTCCTGAGGTTCAACAGGCTCCTGAGGTTCAACAGGCTCCTGAGGTTCAACAGGCTCCTGAGGTTCAACAGGCTCCAGAAGTTCAACAGGCTCCTGAAGTTCAACAGGCTCCTGAAGTTCAACAGGCTCCTGAAGTTCAACAGGCTCCTGAAGTTCAACAAGCTCCTGAGGTTCAACAGGCTCCTGAAGTTCAACAGGCTCCTGAAGTTCAACAGGCTCCTGAAGTTCAACAGGCTCCTGAAGTTCAACAGGCTCCTGAAGTTCAACAGGCTCCTGAAGTTCAACAGGCTCCTGAAGTTCAACAGGCTCCTGAAGTTCAACAGGCTCCTGAAGTTCAACAGGCTCCTGAAGTTCAACAGGCTCCTGAAGTTCAACAGCCTTCTGAGGTTCAACAAGCTCCTGAGGTTCAACAGGCTCCAGAAGTTCAACAAGCTCCTGAGGTTCAACAGGCTCCAGAAGTTCAACAAGCTCCTGAGGTTCAACAGGCTCCAGAAGTTCAACAGGCTCCTGAGGTTCAACAGGCTCCTGAGGTTCAACAGACTCCTGAAGTTCAACAGGCTCCTGAGGTTCAACAGGCTCCTGAGGTTCAACAGGCTCCTGAAGTTCAACAGGCTCCTGAAGTTCAACAGGCTCCTGAGGTTCAACAGGCTCCTGAGATTCAACAAAACTCAGGGGTTTCGCAATCCTCAGAGTAGATATGAACTCTGTATTTGCATTTATAAGGTATGCAACAATTATTTTAAACGCTTGCTACTGGTAATGCAGATTCCTCTGCGTAATTCCATTCTAGCCAAGTACCAGTGGCAAGGTAATAAAGTCCACAACGGATAGGGTGATTACTATCGGCAAAAAAGCTGGCGTATTCATTAACTTGTTGGCGATGCTTACGTTGTACACTTATTTCCTCACTTCCAGTTTTAAAGTCAATGATCCAACGTTGTCCTTTATGAATAAATGTGCGATCAATAATTCGCGTGCTGGGGGTTCCCTCTTTATTGATTAATAAGGCATATTCATTAAATTCTTGCTCATGGATTTGGGTAAGCCATTGACCGATAGGTTCGTTCAATAAACGATCAATTTGTGCTCTTAAGTTTTCACAAGCTTCAGACAGTTCTTTTTCTTCAAATCCGATGGATTTAAAGCGGTTAATTACCATTGGCCAAGGTAGTTCTTGAATATGTTGTGGATGATAATTACAGATCCATTGTAATAATTCGTGAGTAACTATGCCTATTTGACGAGCGTTATTGGGATAGGGAATTTCCGTTGATGGTATTTCTTGCGAGTTGAGCACTGGTGGATTGAGATAAAAATCAATAGGCAACTGATAACGGGAAGGGGGGAGCATCTGTGGGTGAGTTTCATCAGCCTCTTTAGGCGCCGCGATAAAATCCTGGTTTCTTAGTAAACTGCGAAAAGTACCTTTTGTTTCTTTTTCGCTACTATCAAAAAGATAGAGGCGTTTTTTGGCACGTGTTACAGCAACGTAGAGTAAGCGTTGTAATTCATAACTTTCTTTTTCAGCATCAAGCTTAGCCAAATAATTATAAATAGCACAGCTGTCGCGATAAGCTGCTTTTATTGGCGATACTAATAATAAATCTCTATCATCCGTGCTTGGCATTTTTAGCCAGCGCAACAAGGGCTGTTCAGTATTGGATGTCTTGCTACTTAATCCTGGCAAAATGACGCAGTCAAATTCTAATCCTTTTGATTTGTGAATCGTCATGACTTGCAAGCGCGAAGGCATGCTGCGTTGTGAATATAATTTATTAAATTCAATTTTAAATTGCTCTAAATCAGGAAATGGATTCCTGGCGGTAAAACGGGTTAGTAATAACCAAAATTGCTCCAAATCAGCTTGCTGTTTTGAGTCCAGGATTTGTTCGCCATGAAGTTGTTTAAAGGTTAACGTAATCCAATCCACAAGTGATTCTTGATGGCGGCAAGCTAAGGCATTGTGTAGCACATGGTAAACGAACTGTAAGCGCGTGCGACTTTTTTCGCTAAGAGGGAGTTTGTCAATCTGAGATAGCGCATAGTAAATGGATTTATTTTTATCTAAATTAGCAATTAAATGCAATTCAGCAAGGGAGAGGCCGCAAAAGGGGCTTCGTAGTAAGGCTAACCATGCCAAGCGATTGGCGGGCATAAGAAGTGCCTGGGTTAGAGACCACAAGTCACGTAAATGCGGTAATCGGGATAGTAATTCAATTTCAACACCCTGAAAAGTGACATGTCGTTCGCGTAACAAGCGGGTAATTTCAATAAGCTGGCTGCGAGAACGGACAAGGATAGCTATTTCATCCTTATCATTATTTTGTAATTCTGACATAGCACATTCAACAACTGCTTCAGCTTCCAGGCGTCGATCAGTAAATTGATAGGCTTTAATGTAACTCTTTTCATCAGTAGGAAGTACATTGACCGCTTTGTGAAAGGATATTGCGCCTGATTCGATCTTGTCTATTTGAGGAAAGATGGTCTGAAATTTTTGATTCACCCAGTCTACAATGGTGGCGCTCGAGCGAAAATTACAACACAATTCTAAGAATTCTAATCGAACAGTGCCTATTCCCTGTTGTTTGGCTTTTAAGAAAAGACCTACTTCAGCCTGGCGAAAACGGTAGATAGATTGCATTGGGTCACCAACAACAAAAAGCGTTCTGCCATCACCTTGTTGCCAACCATGAACCAATTTTGTTAAAAGATTAAATTGTTGAATTGACGTGTCCTGGAATTCATCGACTAAAAGGTGCTGAATAGTATTATCTAAATAAAGAGCGAGATCAGTTGGTTCCTGTTCATCTCCCAAAGCAAATAGGGCCTGTCCCGAAACAGCAGTAAAATCGAGCTCATTATTTTCATTAAATACGAGATGTAAGTGCCCAACAAGACGTGGTAACAGAGTAAATAATGCCTGCAGAACCTGCCATTGCTCAACATCATATTGCGTAGCAGGAAGCTCTTTGATTGTTAACAATGCATCCAGAAAACTTGAATCTGCACTGAGTTTTTCCAGGAGGGTTTTACTTGCTGCTTTGAGATTGTCATATAAATGATCAGCACAAGCGCCACGCTTAAGACCTACATGATGATCAAAGCTTTGTCGTAAAGTATTCTGTGAAGTTAAAAGTAAAGCTGCGAGACTTAATGCTAACTCTCTATCCAATTGTTGGTAGTTTTGCCAATCTCGCAATAAATAACGTGGTGACTCTGGATTCGCTTCGATATCGGCTACCTGACGGGCAAGGGTGCATAGCTCTGTTTGACAATCTAAAGGAATACTTTGTTTAAAACGGTTTAATTCATTTTGTTCGATTATTTTGAGTAAATTCTCAAAACATGTCTTATCTTGATTCTTAACCTGGTACAAGGCGGGTAACCATTGATCACGGCTTATCAATAAATCACAAAATAAACTTAATAATTTATCCTGGCGATTATCAAGGTGTTTCAATAGATGCTTTAAGGGTAAATGCAATGCGGGATCATCAAGAGCATCGGCAAGACAAGCACGCGCAGCAGTTTGATAAAGGGTCTGGGGATTTTCTGTAATTTGCGCATAAGGAATTTGTTTTTCTTGCAGCGGAATGGCTTGACTAATTGTTTGACATAAAGAATCGATAGTCATTACTTTCAGGCGAGCGGGTTGTTTTAATAGTTGCCATTCGAGTTGCTGACTACGAGCCAATGCTTCTCTTGCATAAAGAAAAGTTTGTTGTTGATGAGCAGAGGTAGGAGGTATATTTTCTGCTGCTTGCCTTAAGGCTAATAAAATTCGTTCCCGCATTTCACTGGCCGCTTTACGCGTAAAGGTTAAGGCAATGATTTGTTCAGGCGTTGAGACTGTACTTAATAGCCGTAAATAGCGTTGGGTTAATATCTCGGTTTTACCAGACCCCGCTGGCGCTTGCACAATAAAAGAGCGGCTGGGGTCTGTTGCTTGCGTACGTTGTTGTTTGTCCTTAAGCATTTAAATTAATCCATAGTAATTTCTTGTGCTGGGGCTCTGAGATTATAATGAGAACTCATACAGTGCCCATAGGCTCCTGTGCTGGCAATCAAGATAACATCACCTTCCCGGGTTTCAGGGAATAAGCGGTCATAGCCTAAGGTATCTCCTGATTCGCAAATAGGTCCCACAATATGAGCAAAACCGGTTTTTTCATCATTCAAGCGACTTAAATTGACTATTTCATGGTAAGCACCGTAAAGCGCTGGGCGCAATAAAGAATTCATACCTGTTTCAATACCGATAAAACGCACTTTGCCTTTTTCTTTGCACTGGGTGACTTTGGCAAGAATGACACCACTCTCTGCGACAAAAAAGCGACCAGGTTCAAGCCAAAATGTTAATTGGGAATGCCCTGATTTAACTGCGGTAAGTGATTCATCTAACGCGGTTAAATTTAAAGGCTGCTGCCCGGGTTTTTCAACTACTCCTAAACCACCGCCCAAATTGATAATTCTGACATCGGGAAAGCGCGTAGTCAGAGCTGTAAGCATTAAAGCGGTTTGTTGCCAGAGTTCCGGTGTTAAGATACCACTACCAGAATGAGCATGTAAGCCAATAACTTGAATATGATGTTTTTCTACAAGTCTGCTTGCTAACTCCAGATCATTTTGTGGGATACCAAATTTAGATTCATTACCTCCGGTACAAACATATTTATGATGGCCAGCACCAGATCCTGGATCGATGCGCAGCAAAATAGATTGATTTTTAAAAAGTTCAGGCCAATTTTCCAGAGGATATAAGTTATCAATAGTAATGTAGCAACCGAGTGCCAAGGCAAATTCATATTCTGCTCGAGCTGCGAAATTAGGTGTAAATAACAAACGTTGTTTATCGATATGAGGAAATAAAGTTAATAAATGTTGTAATTCTTCAATAGAGACACATTCAAAATTGATACCTTTCTCATAAAAATTTTTCAGAATAACTGGATGAGGGTTGGCTTTAACTGCATAATAGAAACGATCAATTGATTTTAGCGTTAAGAGTTCATCAGCTTTTTGCGATTGAGTTGGTAGATGATAGACATAACAAGGTGAATGCATTGCTGCAAGATCAAGAAGTTTACCACGCTCATGTTCCCACCACGGCGTATTCTTCAATCCAGGATTGCCAAATTCCTCTTGCCAACTTTTTGAATAATAAAAGCTTTGAGGATTACTATCAATTAGTAAATTGTGCAATTTCTGACATAGTTTGTCCGCCTGAGATTCGTCCACCACAAACGTTAAGTTCAAATCATTCGAGGCCAAAGACATAAGATAAACTTGTTGGGCATCAAAAACTTCTAAGGTCGGGCCTAGTTGTGGGAGAACCGTTCGGATGTGATGACCGACTAAACTGACCGCACTGCAGGGTTCGATAAGCTTGGCACGGCCAAAACGATTTAAATCGGCAAGTAAAGCTTCCAGTGCTCGTCTGTCATGCAACTTGGCATTACTATCTAAAGAAAGTGTTACGTTTGATTCTGAAGAAGAAAGCAAATCGACGGAAAAACCATGCGATTTAAAGGCGGCAAAGACATCGGCCAAAAAACCCACTTGTTGCCACATATTAATGGTATCAATCGAAATCAAAATAATACTATGTTTTACCTGAATCGATTTAATGGGAGGGGCTTTTTCATCACTTTCCTTGGAGATTCTGGTGCCAGAATGCTCGGGCATTCGGGTGAATTTGACCACCATTGGAATGCCTGCTCTACGTACTGGTGGTAAACAATTGGGATGTAAAACTTTAGCACCCATTGAAGCTATTTCCTGGGCTTCATCATAGTTCAGTTGTTTTAGTAAACGAGCATGAGGTAATAAATGTGGATTTGCAGTATAGATTCCAGGAACATCGGTCCAAATCTCACAAACCTGTGCTTGTAAAATAGCGGCTAATAAAGCAGCTGAGGTATCTGAGCCACCACGACCTAATAACACCGTATCGCCTTGCGGATTGGCTGCAAAAAAACCCTGGGTAATGATAGCCTGAGCGCCGGTTGCAATTAGTTGATTACTAAGTTCAGGATTGGTTTCGCTATTGCAGCGAGCAGCAAGAAAATTTACTGCATCCCCTCCAGGGATAGGTGTAGAAACGAGCGCTTCGCGAACATCAAACCAATCACACTCAATTCCTTGATTGCGTAAAAATGCATGACCTAGACGAGTCATCATTAACTCACCAAGGCTTAAAATTTGCGCTCGAGTTTTAGGGGAGGCTTCTTTTAGCAGGGCAATGCCCGTTAGCCATTGTTGGAGTTGCAATAATTCTGCTGTAATCAATTCAAAGGGAACTTGTAATGCCTGTGCCAATTCCTGATGACTATTTCTAATGTCAGTTTCTATATTTTGATGTTGATTAATAAGAGCAGCTTCAATAGCCTTTTCTAATTTATTAGAAGCTTGTGTTAAAGCAGAACAAACAATAACGGGTTGCACTCCATTAACAATATGCTGTTTCGTAATTGCAGCGATGTTATTCCATGTCTGCAGGGAGGAAACACTGGTGCCGCCAAATTTAGTAACGACTTGTTGCATGATTATATCCGCGCAAAAATAGTACACCTTAGCATGGACGGACTAGTATTGACAAGCAATTGCCGGCAATGAGATTGTAAGAATTTTCCATTGTGACGCTATTGTGATCACATTGAGTTTCGTGTGGCTAGTTTTTGATTATATAGAGAATTTTTTTTCATCAAGCGTTTGAAATCATTTCTAATTCATTTATTATCACTTAGTTTGCAACGTCTTGGGATGCATTTTAACGTAAGGAGTGTGAAGAGTATGCAAAAACCCATTAATACATTAGTCAGCGCAGCAGTTATGGCGTTGATGGCGGGAGCCGCCAATGCAGGGAGTTTTTCCCTATACACAGAAAGTAATGGAGCTGCAGTGGGCAATTTTGCTGCCGGTATCGCTGCTGAAGCTGCAGATGCATCAATTGGCTGGTATAACCCAGCAGGACTTGCCTTGATTCGTGAACAGCAAGTTGTATTTGGTGGTGTTGGTGTATTTCCAACTTCTGAGCTTACTGGTACAAGCACATTTAGAACGACTGGAATTCCATTTCCTTATGTTCAAAGCTTTAGTGGTTTAGATGGTGCGCATGATGCATTTGTACCTTCTGTGCATTACGCATTGCCATTAGGTGAAAGTGCTACTTTCGGTTTCAGTATTGTATCTCCCTTTGGATTGAAGACAATATGGGGAGAAACAAGTCCTGTACGCTACGCTGCAACTTTAAGTGAATTGCAAACTATCACTGCTTCCCCTGAAATCGGTGGCAAATTGAATGAGAATTTTGCTTTAGGGGGCGGTATTGATTTGCAATATGCAAAAGTTAAATTTAATCGCATGTTGGGTAACCCAAATTTAATGCAATTCTTTAATCTTTTTGGTGTTCCAGTGCCTGCAAATTTTGTGGACTCAGAAAGTTATAACAAAGGTGATTCATTTGGCGTTGGTTTCCATGCCGGTGTCTTGGCTATGTTTAATGACAACCATACTCGTATCGGTTTAAATTACCAATCACAGATGAGACAGAAGTTTCATGGCTATAGCCGTTTGAATGGACGTTTAGCTTCCCCAGGTCTTGATGTTACTGACCCATTCTCAGTCCTTCTTGCAAGCCCAACAGCTGTCTTTAGAACTGATACGTTGTCAAGTAATAATATTGATTTTCCAGAGATCGCTACGTTGAGTGGCTATCACGATGTGAATGACAGGCTTGCTCTTCTAGCTTCAGTAGTCTACACAGGTTGGCATTCAATTAGAACAATTGAGCTTGATCATGCTGCTGCTTATGCACCTCCTTCTGCCACATTTGCTGGGGGCCAAGTATTGGTTAACTCTGTTTCTACAGAAAACTACAGCAACACCTGGCGTTTTGCATTAGGTGCTAACTATCGCTTTAATGAGAAGTTTATGTTGCGTGTGGGTGGTGGTTACGATGAGACACCAACTAACGATACCTTCAGAAGTATTCGTATTCCTGATTCTGATCGTTGGGCACTCTCTATTGGTGGTCACTATCAGTGGAGACCCAATATTGGTATCGATGCCGGTTATACCCACCTATTCACAGCTGAAGATCCTATAATTAACAGAACTGAAGCGGTTGGTAGCACAAGTACTTACAATGTGAATGCACGTGGTAATGCGCATGCTGATTTAGTCGGTGCTCAGTTAACCTGGATTATTGATCAACCTATTCCAATGCCAACAAAATAGACAGGAATCTAAGTAAAAGCCACGCGATGCGTGGCTTTTTTTTTTATCTAATTTTTGGTGATTGTAGCTTCACCCGGGCCGTTTACTGTTACTGTGTAGCCATTACCACTAAATTGTTTGGGTAGTATATCGCCAGTTTCGACATCCAGACTAACCATTCCTACTTCAACGGGATTGTTTGTATTAGTAGCCATTTTAATCATTGCTTGGCAACGACCATTTTCAACATGGCCATAGCAAGCCATGCGCACGGCCAACCAGGATACTTTACCATCACTGTTAGCTGCAGTAGGGTGAGGCGAGGGGGTTCCTGCAACAAATGCATTTGATTCAACATTTGTTTTATTATGTGTTAATAAATAGGCTGGACTTGCCAAGACAGTTGTAGTTGCCAAGGCCAGAGCAGAGGCAGCCAAGCTTTTAAGCAATTGATTCATATAAATTTCACTCCATAATTAAGAAAAGTTGGTGTATAGGCAAGAATCTGCTGGCAATCATTTTGAAATAAAAGCTATCCTGCACGAATGCAGTTGCAAAACGATTGTCAACAGACCTAAGTTGTTTTCAATTCTTAATATCATTAGATCATCTCATACCCAGTAAATGCTGGAATTAAGAGATACATCATCTTATTAGAACTGAATACAAACCCCGTCTTACTAAAAATCGATGTAATACAGGCGTCCATTCCAACCGTCGTTTACTATAGGGGAATGACCTCTTCCAGACAACCCCCTATCTTTATTGGTACTCCTACATAACCTGCACTTTTTATTTATTGCTGTTGCAACTGCCCATAATTCTGGCCCCTTGAAACTCTTAAGGTGCCAGGCAAAATGCCTGGTTATACACAAGTACGATTGAGTAATTTGGCGATGTCTTTTGCAAAATAAGAAATAATTAAATCTGCACCTGCTCGTTGAATAGCTAATAAACTTTCAACCATTGCCTGTTCTTCATTAATCAAGCCTTGAGCAGCAGCATTTTTAAGCATGGAGTATTCTCCACTCACTTGATAAGCACCTAATGGCACTTCAGGAAATTGCTGTTTTATTCTGAAAATCACATCTAAATAATTCATCGCAGGTTTTACCATAAGCATGTCTGCGCCTTCAGCTAAATCAATTGCCGCTTCTCTGTAAGCTTCATTTGCATTGGCAGGATTCATCTGATAGGTTTTTCTGTCGCCAAACTTTGGGGCACCTTGTGCTGCCTCTCTGAAAGGGCCGTAGAAACTGGAGCTGTACTTAACTGCGTAACTTAAAATTGCAGTGTCAATATAACCAGCTTCATCCAACGCCTGGCGAATGGCGGCAACCATCCCATCCGTCATGCTGCTTGGTGCGACCCAATCAGCACCAGCTTGTGCATGACTAACAGCTTGTTGGGCTAGTAATGCTAAGGTTTTATCATTATCGATTTGTTCGCCTTTTAAGACGCCACAGTGTCCATGATCTGTATATTCACAAAAACAAACGTCAGTCACGATGAGCATATCTGAATTAACACTACGAATTTTACGAATAGCTTGTTGAATGATACCGTTATCGTGCAAGGAAGCGCTCCCTTGAGCGTCTTTATGCTCAGGAATCCCAAAGAGCAATACTGCAGGAATACCTAAGTTTGAAAGTTCCTCGATTTCTTCTGGCAAGCAATTTAAGCTCAATTGAAATTGGCCAGGCATGCTCTTAATTTCCCGTTTCGCAGCGAGGGTTTCACTAATGAATAAAGGTGCTATAAATTGCTGCAAATGCAAACGCGTTTCTTGTACCATACTCCGTGCTGCCGGTGTCTGTCGCAATCGCTTTAATCGTAAAGGTAGATCGTAGTTGGTCATTGTCTGTTAATCCTTGCGGTGAGTATAAAGTAAATCAATGCCACTACCAGCCAGGCTGGAGTTGACTTGGACACTAAAAAATTTGTTAAGTAAATAACTTAAAGTAACAACATTGCTATCTGTTTTTGCTAAACCATAGTTATAGCTTACATAGAGACGTTTGGATAAGGATTTTCCAACGACAACAGACGTTTTGTCCGTTATCTGGTTAGTTTTTTGGTCAAATTTAGGCGTGTTTTCCAGGTTTACATCGACTCCCAGGGTTTGCTTCAATTGCTCTACGAGTTGGGTGCCATTGGCTCCTGTGCCTAAATTCATAGAGGAGATAGCAGCAAGTAATAATTGGCCGCCTGCTTTATTGGCTTGATTAGCTGGTCTACCAAGAAGAATCATGGATAAAATATCTGCCTGTGAGAGAGTGCTGGGAATGGAAAACAGTTCTACTTTAGGTGATGTTAAACGACCAGTTACATCAATCCCTACAGTTGTTTTATTACCAAAATTCAGTGATTGCAAATTGGCATTATTAAAATCAAGTAATTGGTTTGAACCAGCAAAGCTATTGGTAGTATTTTTAAATTGACGAACGGCTCGAACGCGTATCCCAGGATTTAAAACAGAGCCACCAGTGAATATCAACTGACCTTGTGCGATTGCTAAATCTTGCCCATAAGCTTGATATTTACCTTCCTTAACATTGAGCTCTCCTGTCGCATTAAGAGGTTCTTGTGGTAGTTGATGCAAATGAATAGCGCCCGTTAAAAATCCTTTTAATCCTTTTACATTGAGAGATACATCATCCCCCATCTCCAAGCGTATATCTGTCTTTATATGTAGAGGGTTAACCGGGCGTTCGTTTCCTTCAAATACAACGTCTTCTGATAAGCTGACTGAGTTACTAAATGACTGTGGCTTAATTTGCGCTTTAGGAATAATTATGGTTCCTTTCACAGCAAGTGCTGCGGAAGTAAACTCAATAAGCAACTTTGGTGATATATTAATCAGATACTCAGGTGTGTTGAGCAAAGTAAAATCATTGCCATTTAAATGTACTAACCCTGTTACTTGGGGCGCAAAACTTCCTTGTCCTTTAAGCGTTAATATCTTCTCATTGGAGGTTAAAGAGCCATGAGCTTGCCAATGTTTATTGCGACTTTTTACCTCGAATTGGATGGCTTGAAAATCAAGACCTAAATTGGGTATCGATGCTCGGCCATTTTTTAAAATAATATTGCCTTCAATCATGGGCTTGGTAACCGTTCCTGTGGCTTTAAGAATGGCACTTAATTGCCCCTCTGGTTTAGCCAGTTCTGGACTAAAGCTTTGCAGAAAATTTAAAGTATTCACATCCAGGCGCAAATTTCCCTGAAGCGCCTGATTAGTTGATAAATCATTTAATTTGAATTGAGGCAATTTAAATTGAGCAGTCAGACTCTTATCTTTATCGATATTAATTAAACCATTTAAGATTAAATTTTGCGGAGTTAGTGAGGCTTTTAATTGTCCTCCCTGAAATTCCAGGCGAGATAATCCTTCTTCTTCAAGTTGATAATAACCAGGCTTAATTGTCAAATCCAAGGTGCCCATCATCACATTCGATAAAGAGGCATTAGCTGTAATAGTTGTGTTTAAGCCAGTTAGCGCTGGGTGCAGCATTTGTGGTTTTGGTAGTGTAGCGGTCGCTTGCCACTGATAAGGAGAGGTGCCTCGGATGTTAAACTCATTCATCCCTAAGCGAATACTTCCCTCTAGACGTTGATGTTGGTAATGAATATTGGCAAGTAGAGGAGCAGCAAAGTAGTTAGCAGACACTTGGGTATTCAAAGATAAATTAAGAAGAGATTCTCCAGTGAATTGTGCATCGGCTTTCAAGTCTTTAATAGCCAATGTTGAACCTTCTACCGGGATGGATTCTGCATGCAACATTCCTTTGATTTTTGCATTTAATGCTGCTTCATTGTAATCAATATTAAAGTTAAGATTAGCCTCTGGTAGTTTCACATGGCCTTCAGTACGAATCCCCTGGGTTTGGGTATGTGCTGTCACCGTCACGCTTGAGCTTAAAGGAGAACTAATTTGTGAATCAAATTTAATCACAATATTGGGAAGCTGTCCCTCCATCGTAATATGCCCTACGGGACTTTGAAATGTAGTTTGGTTATCTAACGGCCAGAGTAAATTTTGCCATTGGGTTTGAGCATGTAATTCTCGTCCATTTTTAAGAACGCCATTAAGATGGAGTTGAGTTGGTTGCTTAAAGTCACCTTGCCAATGATAGAGAAAAAAATCGCCACTTAATTGCAAGGTACCTTCTATCTGTGAAGGACTCTCCTGCTTACTTTTGAGTTTGAGCTCAGCTGATAATCCATAAGGCATCACTGGTTGGCCAGTGAATTTGGCACTGAAGTTAATTTTATCAAAATCAAAATTTAATTGATTAATTTGCCATTGGTGATTAGTCAGTTGCATCTGAAGTTTAACATTTTGAAACTGATGAGTGGTATTATCCTGAATAAATTGCATCTGATTAATCAAGACATTTTCAAGCGTTACATCGAATGGAAGTTTTGGCACAGCAAAGTCTGTTTTTCTCATGTTTTCTTCAGGTTTGCCGCCAGTTTTTTTTAGTTGTGCTTGCTTGATTGTTAAGTTTTCAATGGTTAATTTATGCCGTAAAAATGCCATGGGTTGCCATTTTAAATGGAGTTCTTTTAGCACGACATTCATGGTTTCATCATGATAACTTAAGTAGTCCAAAGAACATTGGCTGATTAGCCGACCGTGAACTTTTTCAACATATAGTGTACCTGGCAATAAATAACTTGCTAATTTGAGCGTCAATGATAAACCTGGGCTTGTGGTAGCCAGGAAAATAACCACCGCAGTTAATACAGCAAAAACCAGCGCCAGTTTATACATGACGAATTTAAAAATTTTAATAAAAGCGCGCATGTTATAAGTCAGGACCCATATTAATGACGAGCCTTGGACCTTTGTCACTTCGATTGAATTGATGATCTATCGCTTGTGCAACTCCTATTTTAATAGGACCCACTGGAGAAACCCACATAAGACCAATACCAACGTCATTTTTTAAATTCTTGGATATTGGCATGTAAACATCCCCACTGTCAAAAAAACCAACAAAATACCAATGCTCAACGGTTTCTTTTTGAATTTCGAAACCATTAAATGTTAAAACTTTTCCCGGGCCAAGTGAATTGTAGCTATAGGCTTTAAGGTTATCCGAACCACCTAGTAAAAAAGCCAAAGATAAAGGCATTTGATTAATATCATGAATTGCCGTGATTCCTTGAATGGAGTGAAAATAAAAACGAGTACGTATCGGTTCTATAGTCAATGCAGCTTTAATATTAATAGATGTTTGAGCAAAATCGATATCTGACAATGTTCTTCTGCTAGCACCCAAGGCATTAATAGTGACATTGTACCCAGTCGGGGAAAAAAGAGTACTATCATTTTTTAACCAGGTGAAACTTGCTTTGGGGAAGATGGTATTTTTCTCTTCTCGTGGCTGGGAAGAATAGGTGTAACGTTCATAGAGTCCATTGATTGATAAACTGCGTTGAAATCGAGGCTTGGTATGTTGTTGGGCGATGGAAGTCAAAACAGAATTACTTGCGCCACTGTTGTAATCTAAGTGAGCAAGGTTAGCAGTGATATTATATTGATCAGTAACTGGGTTGGTACCTGGAATGACGTATTGTGCTTGCAGGGCATTTTCTTTAAAAGAACCCAATGCGACAGCATTAAATTTATGGCCGGCGGGATTAACTGGTACGACATGGTAACCTAAACGCCCGCGTATCCCTGTATCTGTGCCATAACCAACACCTAAAGAATAATTAAATCTTGCTGTAGGTTGTAAGTGCACATCCACCGGAATAGAACGAGAACTATCGAGCTGTGGTTTAATAGAAACATTGTTGAAATAACCGCTGAAAGCCAGTTGATTATTTAAAGTAAGAATCTGATCAGTCGAATAGGGTTGGCCATGTTTAAAGGGTATATAGCGTCGCAATAAATCAGGTGAAATATAGGTCGGATCAAATTGGACTTGTCCAAAATAAAATTGTGGCCCTGTATCCAGTATGAGGCTGATAGATGCTGTATCGTAATGAGGATGAATCAAAATTTCTGATTTTTCAAATGCTGCACGCATAAAACCTTGATGTTCAGCAGCATTCAAAAGATTTTGTTTAATCTCTTCATATTTTATTGTATTTAAAGGGTCTCCTTTTTTAATAGGTAAAGGTTCCAGGACTTTTTTAATGACACTATTACTGGCTCCCTCACCTTTAATCTCTATGCGAATGTCTGAAATTAATACTTGAGAGCCTGGAGCAATAGCAATGCGTAAAGGCTGACGATTGATGAGGTTAATTTGTGGTTTAAAATAACCATAGGGTTCCATGGCTTTTGCAATTTGCAGACTAAGTTCCTCATTTGTTATGTGGTCGAGCGGTCTGTCTTTTGCAAGTTCAGTTAAACGAGCCTCAATATTTGCTGCAATCTTTTTTTTCACACCGGTTATCTGCATTGTCGGAGTGGTTGCCGCAATAAGTAAAACAGAGCCGATTGTTAGCAAGAGTAGGCGTAATTTTTTTTTCATAGTACTACAACAGAAATAGACATAATGAAAACAACGCTGTTATCCGGGAAGCCTTTCCGTATTATACCGCATTTATGTGGACTGTTTTGCTATTTAAAATTTTAATTATCAGCATGAAATGCCTCTAATGACTTTAAGCGATAAAGCACGTCTAACGCTTCTCTTGGCGATAAACTATCAACATCAATTTTTGCTAGCTCAGTCAGAAGAGGGGAGTGCAATTTTATTACCGGTGCGGGCAACTCCTGTTTCTCAGTTTGTTGTACAAGATTTAAATGCTCAGAGGCTATTTCCAGTACTTTCTTAGGAATTCCTGCAAGCTGGGCAACTTCTAAACCATAGCTGCGATCGGCAGCGCCTTCTTCAACGCGATATAGAAAAACGATACGACCAGAAGCTAACGTTGCTTGTACATGAATGTTTCTTATACAGGAAAAATGGTTAGGCAGGTTTGTCAGTTCAAAATAATGAGTAGAGAACAGGGTATAAGCATTAATCGTATTGGCCAAATATGCACACGTAGCATAAGCTAGCGCCATGCCATCATAGGTGCTAGTTCCTCTGCCGATTTCATCGATAAGAACCAGACTTTTATTGGTTGCTTGACGTAGAATATGCGCTGTTTCTGTCATTTCTACCATAAAGGTAGAGCGACCCGAGGCCAGATCATCACTTGCGCCGATACGTGTAAATATTTTATCGATGGGGCCTATCTGAGCTTGAGTAGCAGGTACATAACTTCCAATGTGTGCCAAGAGAACAATCAAGGCATTTTGGCGCATATAGGTTGATTTGCCACCCATATTGGGGCCAGTCATTAATACAATATTCTGTGTTCGGTCTAAATCCAGATTATTAGCCACAAATTGCTCTTGTAGAACTTGCTCTACTACCGGATGACGGCCTGCCTTAATATGGATGCCAGGGGTTGATACCAGTTGCGGCTGACACCAATTCAAACATTGCGCTCGTTCAGCAAAATTGGCCAAGACATCAATTTCGGCAAGAGCATGAGCAAGTTCAGTAAGAGGATTAATAAATTGAAGTACTTCTTCTAGCAGGCTCTCATAGAGCCATTTTTCTCGAGCCAGGGCCTTTACCTGGGCTGATAACACTTTTTCCTCAAATATTTTCAATTCTGGTGTGATATAGCGTTCGACATTTTTTAACGTTTGCTTTCGCTGATAATGAACTGGCGCCTTTTCAGCTTGAGTGCGAGATAATTCAATATAGTAGCCTTGCACTCGGTTATAACCAAATTTTAAAGAGGACAGGCCACAGTGTTGCTTCTCAGCATTCTCAAGTTCAATGAGTTTATCTGTTGCATTGTCATTTAATGCCCTTAATTCATCCAGTTCTTCATCAAAGCCAGGGGCAATAACCCCGCCGTCACGAATTAACATGGGTGGATTGTCAACGAGCGCTGAGGTTAACAAATCATTTAAAACAGGTAACGGTATTAGCTTGGATGCTAATTGCTTTGTTAAACAAGCATGATTTTCACAAAGAATTTCATTCAACTCTGGCAATCGTGCCAGGGTTTCTCGCAATTGAACCAAATCACGTGGCCTTGCCGATTTTAAGGCAATACGAGACACAATACGCTCAACATCACACACTTGACGTAATAAGGAGTAAAGTCTGGTATCTTGTTTTTTTTCTATTAATTCAGCAACAGAGAGCTGTCTTTGCTCAATAAGATGATGTTGACTTAATGGTCTGCCAAGCCATCTTTTTAAAAGGCGGCTACCCATCGCACAGGCCGTATGATCGAGCACTGCCAATAAGCTATTTTCCCGTCCACCCTGATAGTTTTCAAATAACTCCAAATGTTTTTGTGTTGATGCATCAAGCTGTAGATAATCAGCATTTTGTTCCAGAGTAAGTTGGGTTAGATGAGGAAGCGATTGCCGTTGAGTGGTATGGAGATAAGTTAATAAACAGCCAGCCGCCAATAATGCAACACCGTAGTCTTTTTCGCCCAATCCTGCCAGACTACTGACTGCAAATTGCTCGCGAAGTAATTGGCTGGAGCGCTGATATTCAAATTCCCAGTCAGGTCGTATTTTAATAGTATATTGGTCGCGTAATATCGTTAAGGAGAGCGAGTTTGGCAGTAAAATTTCCGCAGGTTGAAGACGATTAATCTCCGCAATTAACGGCGCATCTTCATTGACTTGTAGTAGATGAAAACGCCCGCCACTTAAATCCACCCAAGCTAATCCATATTGTTTAGCTTGCTGGAAAATAGCAAGCAAAATATTATCCTTTCGGGCATCCAGTAATGCTTCGTCGGTGACGGTGCCAGGAGTAATGATGCGCGTAACTTGACGCTCGACAGGGCCTTTACTGGTGGCAGGATCGCCAATTTGCTCACAAATAGCGACTGATTCTCCTTTTTTAAGTAGCCGTGCCAAATAATTTTCTACGGCGTGATAAGGAACACCGGCCATGGGGATTGGTTTATCGGCTGATTGCCCTCGGTGGGTCAAGGTTAAATCAAGTAATTGAGCTGCACGTTTTGCATCATCATAAAAGAGCTCGTAAAAATCACCCATGCGGTAGAAGAGAAGCATATCGGGATATTCAGATTTAATGCGCAGATATTGCTGCATCATGGGGGTATGCGTTACAGACATGGATAATTCTAATGCAAAAAATTTTAAGAATTTTAACAAATGCGTTTATCTAAGTCAGTAAAATTGAGCAACGTCATTTTAACAAATAACCTGACTTTAACCTTTGCTCATTCCAAATAAGAAGATCAATCTCCTAAAGTTTCGTTTTAAAAAAATAACAAAATGAGTAAAAATTAATCATATAAGGCAAATGGGAGTTACTATGAAAGGGCGAAATGAATTTAAGTCAGGAGCTATTCCTTCCATATTCCATCATGTTTGGGTAGGTGGTGAAATTGAAGAAGGGGACCTTGAGTCTATTATCAAATTATCAAGGGCAAGTCGTTCCTCAGGTTTTAAAACTGTTCTATGGACTGACGATGAAAAGCATATTCAGAAAACATTCGATGAAATGACTCTTAAGGAAGGTAGCGGCAATATCGATGCTACTCTTAGAAGTCTCAATGTCGAAGTTCGAAATATTAATACCTTACTTGAAAATCTAAAAACCAATCCTATTTTTTCCAACAAAGAAACGAATGATTTAATCATCAATACAATACGAGAAGCTATTGGCCATCGAAATTTGGCTTCTGTCAGCGATTTAGTACGCTATTGCGCTCTTTATTATGAAGGCGGTTATTATCTAGATACCGATTTGCGCCCTCAACTTACCAAAGATACAAAATTTAAGGCAGATGAACCTGCACTTGGTTTTGTTGGAAAATTTTCTCCAACATTAGAGGGCTATCAAGACTTATTAAGAAGAATGGGTAGACCTTATAAAGTGGATAATGTCGCGGGTAATAACGATGCTTTTGGTGCGATTTCAAAGCATCCTATTTTACGCGTAGCAATAAAAAAGACATTAACCACTTACGCCAAATTCGATGCAGAACGAACACTTCTAACTGACTTGGATTTCTTTCCGGATAGAATCGAGGCAAGCAATATTATTTTAAATGCTTTCGATAAAGATTTTTTAGACAGATTATCAAATGAAAGGAATAAATTGCTTAAAACCAAGTTCATCAATGCGCTACTGGATATTAGTTTTAATTTGCGTCTGTTAAACAATAGAAAAGCACAAACGCCAGCACAACAAGATGATATTAATCACAAGAAAGCAGCGTTAATAAAATCTTCTGAAAAACTGATTGAAGACACCAGTCATGCGCTAGGTTTAAATCCTGTAAATTCCGATGTAGGAAAAACAAGCCAAATGCTTCTTAAATATATTAATTTGAAGGTCAAAGAACATCAAAAACAATTTGGCTTTGGTTATGAAAACGCTACCGAGATGGATGCAAAACGCTATCCTTTCCAGGTAGGCACAATCGATAAATATAACAAAAGAAGGTCGCATACCATAAAGACAGCAATCTATTCACTTTGCGATGCGATAGCGGAGTTTCTACTGTATAACGACAAAAAAGGTAGTTCTACTTATTCTGAGAAAGAAATGGCAACATTCCCTGTTGAAACATTCACGGGCTCTAAATTTAAAGAAAATGTTCGCGAACTATCTGCTTCTGCAGATGATGAGGAAATAACCCTGGCAGGATGCACGATAAAGTTTCACTATGCGAATTCCTGGGTTAAAGCTAAAGAAAAAAAACCAGTTTCATATGATGATAGTGTACTGCCCTACAAGACAAAACAGGCCTTTTTTAATACAACTGTCAGCAAAGTATCTAAAGCAAAGGATATGGAGAAGTCAGAACTAACGTCAACAATGGGAATGTAACGAAATAAAAGGATGGTTTTAATCGGGAAGTTTTGATAAGACCATCCGCCTCTGATTTGTAAATACTTTATTTTTAACTATAGTTAAATTACCGCTCACGTAGCCAGGAATACAAGGAGACGTTATGGCTCACGAAAAATATAAAACTTGCATTGATGCCTGCAATGATTGCGTAAGTGAATGTGAACATTGCGCTACTGCTTGCCTTGGAGAGCAAGACGTCGATAAGTTAACTCATTGTATTCAGCTTGATCGGGATTGTGCAGATTCTTGTCGATTAGCTGTGCAACTTATGGCACGGGATTCAGAATTTGCTTCTCGTTTTTGTGAGCTTTGTGCAGAAATCTGCAGATTTTGTGGTGATGAGTGTGCCAAACATAAATCGATGGAACACTGTCGACGTTGTGCTGAAGCATGTTATCGTTGTGCAGACGAATGCCTTAAGATGTCACTATGAATAATATGGTAACCGTTTTCATTACTAAATTTACGGGTTGCATTAAGTGCTTCCCGTATGTTGTAAAATGATGGTTTATCGTTTGAGCTTTCCTTTCGCCTTCTAAACTTACATGCCCAATTCAATTGTTGTATCGACTGTCTCGGAGCTAATCTTCTTTTCTGCCTTAAGCAGACATGTAAGCAAAAAGTCATTAGATCCCAAAGATGGCATATTTACATTCGCGATTGAAAAAAAGCTAATCGAAACAGGCAACGACTTTATAGAGTGCTTTTCGCAGGTGGCTATAATTGTTCGCCTTAATTGTTCAATATGATCTAGCACCCGTTTGCGTCGATTTTGATGATAATCACTAGGGCCTTTATTCAATACCTCCAGATGAAATGCACATTCCTTTAAAGTTTGAAGAATAAGCTTTTCTTTCTGGGCAACAAGAGAGCTGGCGGGCGTTAGCTGAATAGGCAGGTAACTTGGGGGTAGAGTTTCGACCACTTTTTTGGAAAAATAAAGCGCCATATAATAACGAAATTGATTGAGAGGATCGTCGTTATGGGAAACATCCAGCAATTGGATTTCTTCCAATTTGTCATAAATATTCTGTATTAACAACATAGCTTCAGTTAATGTCTGCTCAAACCTTCCCTTGGTATAGTTTTTGAGGTTACTTGCTGTTTTCATACATTCTGCAATAAGAGATTTTAACAAGTGACAACTTTCCAGGTCGCAGCCCCTACCAGTCACTTGATGTAGTTTTAACAATAGATGCTCAGTCAATGCCTGTCTGGATTCTGATAATTCTGTACTCCCTAGTTTAAACAAGCGCAGCAGCTCATTGGATGTGCTAAAATCCGAAGCGGATGATCTGTTTTTATACGAGTTTATTTTATCTACGAGGAATTTTTTTACTAGGTCAAGAAATATAGTTTTTCTTTTTATGTCATAAATTTGTTTAAAGGTTGCTTCTGTAATAGGTACATCTATAGGGGCTTTATAACCTCGGTTTACTAATGTTTGTGTCAATTGTAAAAAATGCTGATAACCAGTAATGTGCCTTGAACCATCACCTTTTTCTATCCATGCTAACAAGTAGTCAGCACTTCTCATCAGTGGTTGATTAGTTTTCTTCAACCAACTCTCAAAACGATTGGCAACCTTTCTATTCGCAAAATCTTCTGCTGAAATTGGCACATCGATAGCAGTTTTATAACCTAATGCTGCTACTTCTTGTGCTAAAGCTAAAAAATCGTCGTACTCTTCTATTCCCCTAGAGTTGTCATCACTATCCAGCCAATCAAATAACAGCTCCATATCTGATTGGTTGAATTGGTTCTTACTATGCACCCAAAGATCAAATTCATTGGCTAACTTTATAAATTGGAATGTTTTTTTAGTTGAATCATGATTTGATGAACCCGGCATTTTTTATCTCAAGGCTTAAAAATTCAGTAATTATACACTTGCGCTTTTAAATGGTCATCCTTGCAGCATTCCAGGACTAAGAAACTCTGCCAGCTTGCTGTGTAATGCGAGTTTTCCATTATATGTTCAATTCGATTGTTAAAGTTGTACCAGTATCTCGGAGCTAATTTCCTTATTGAAACGCTTCTAGAACAAGACACCTGTTTCAATAAGCAGCCGTCCTTGTGAATGGTTTGTACCATCCTGCCCAAAGGCTGAACCCGCAGTAATATTATCCGCCACTACAAGGGACGCCTCCCCGCGCGCAAAAAAGATGCCGCGCTGATAGGTTGGTGTTAGCGTTAGCGACCAGGCATTACTCCCAGGACCATAAGTCACGTTGGTCCCTCCTGTTGTATCAATGTATTCGGCGCGACCAGTGATGCTCCAATAGGTGTTGAAAGCAAATTTTGTTGCTAAGGCAACGCCAAAAGTCGATGCCGAGTTCAGTCCAATATTTAGATCTTTAGGGATATGAGTAAATTGTAAGGTAGGGCTTATCGTCAATCGGTCGAAAGTATAAGAATAGACTAAATCATAAATCTGACTGTTATTCTGTGCTAATGGCGTCACAACACTAGATTTATCATCATGTTTGATATTGCCGGAAGCAATTACGCTTAAGCTATTTTTTGCATTAATAGTATAAATCAATAGACCAGAAAGCCAGTTAAGCTGCCCAGAATAAAAGCCGTCGTTTAAAGAAACCGACGCACTGACAGGCCCTGGGTTGTAGTTCACTTGCACACCGCGATTTACCTCATTAGTCTGATTCCACAGCAATCCACGCTCAATATTAAAATTTTGGAAGGTAAAGCTATTTTCAGCGCCGATAAGAGTGAATAATTTGCCCGCCATTATTGAAAAATTACCACTGGGCGCCAATTTGATAAATGCCACTGGCACGGGACCGAAAAAATTATGAGTTGTATCATCCATGCGCAGATAAGAGGTGCCAAGAGATGGAAAAGAATAGCCCCCTGCCTGAACATAAAACTGTAACAAACCTTTGGTATTCTGAATAAATAGCTGCCCATTATCTAAATCTAGCAGTGAGTTGGAATTTCCCGCTATAGGATTATTCTGCCACAGACCAAGACCGCTTATGACGCCATTGATATAAATCTTTTCGAGTAGTCCAGCTTCAATATCAAACGGATGAGAATTAACAACAAGTGGACCTGTCGTAGCGGGGTAGGGTAAAGTTGAAGTCGTCGTTTTAGCTTTTGCAGTTTGCCCAAAGCCTGGCACTATTAGAACGATAGAAGTTGCATAAAGGAAAATTTGAATAGATTTTTTCATATTCGTTCTAGAGTTTAGCCTCCAAGCTAGACTTAATTGACACTGGACCTCCTTCTATCGAGGACCCTCCAACACAAGAGCAAACTTCTGCGCCAATAGTAAATAGATTCCAGTGGCAAATAAAGAGGTCATTAGGAAGCCATTTTATTCATTCCAGTTTTTCTAATAAAATAATATCCGTACCACGAATATGCGATATTTTTTTTGCTGTTACTGATGTTTTCTGTAGCATTTTTTGTACATCAGAAAACAAATCAAGGCCATGATGTTTTAATGGGCGTAATAAAAAATAAGCCCTACCTTTATTGGCAAGTGAATTTTCTAGCGCTCGAATGTAACTCTCAAAAGAGCTGTCTAAATAGAATCTACAACGATTTTTAAATTTGGAAGGGGAAAGTACTCCATGGCCTGGTTGGAAATAGGGGGGATTACTGATAGTCAAATCAAATTTACCTGCCCATTTTTTTTCATGTAATTCATCATAATTTAAAAGATGCCAACGGAATTGCAATTCAGGTCGATTGATAATAGCCATGTTTTGAAAAAAATAGTCAGTATAAATATCCTGAATCTCAATAAAATCAATTTGCCTAATCGCTTGAAGATGCCACGATAATTCAATTCCTATAACTCCGCAGCCTGCGCAAAGATCCAATACCCTTAATGAACCAAGATCTGGGTGTGATTTCAATTGGGTAGCGACAAATTTCGCAAGGTGAATTGAATCAAGACTGAAACGATATTCCTTAGGTTGTTTGTAATTATAAGTAAAATGCACGTTGAGTTCGTTCTGCATTATAAAAAATTTTGAAATTATTTTCTGCCAATTATAACCTTAAAAACATTTTATTTCGTTGCTCGTTGTACCTATTAATTTTAAATACTTGAGGAGGCAGGCAGAATAGATAAAACTTAATAAAATCAATTAATTAGTTAAAATTAATCTATTTTATTATGAATTTTTGGGAAAAATTTAATCTGCCAGATCTATGAATAATGCGAATGCTATGGAATAATTATTAACCAACTTCAATAATATTTGTCTATTTGTATGAGAATAAAAGCAATTTCTTTAGTGATCGCTATTTTTTTTCCTGTTACCTTATTTGCTTCGTCGGCTTGTCCTTTATCAAACGGAATCAATGTACACACCACAAAGCGAATTTTAAATATTTGTAAAAACGGCAGTGTAATTAAGACCTTTAAAGTAGCTTTGGGATACAAAGGCGTCGGTAAAAAACATGCCGGTGATAATAAAACGCCCATTGGTTTATACGGACTAGCTCATCCAAGAAAATCCAACCAATTTAAAGTCTTTATTCCAATTCTTTATCCAACGTCAAAGCAAGTGGCTGCGGGATATACAGGTAGAGATGTAGGCATCCATGGGCCAACTCAGACATCTAGCTTGTTTGGTTGGTTAAACAACTTGCCAAGCTCAACACGTGGGTGCATTGCAGTGGGCAAAAATAATTATATTGAATATGTGGCTAATTGGGTAAAGGCCAATCCTGGGACGAAGGTTCTAATTATTTAAATTGATGTATCATTCCCAATTAAAATTTACGTTAACATGAACAAAATGAACACTATAAATTGTACATTAGCATCGGTTAATTCATTTGAAGAATTTGAAGAGTTGAAACTAAACCACAAAATTTTTGAAGAGGTTATAAAGAAAATTCTTGTGCACCATAATTTACCTTTAAAATCATTAACGCTCTTTTCTGAAGGAACCAATATAGTATTTTCTTATGATGATAGTTTAGTGATTAAGCTCTTCCCTCCTTTTCATCAAGATCAATTTGAAAGCGAACGATTAGTTCTTAAGACTCTCGAGGGAAAACTATCAGTTGAAACACCGACTCTACATTATGTAGGAGAAATAGCTGGATGGCCCTATATAATTATGACTCAGCTAAAAGGAGTATTGTTAGAATCACTTTGGCATACTCTGGATCATAAGAATAAATTAATTATCATGAAGGAGCTAGGCTCATTAATAAGAGAAGTTCATTCTTTACCAACACAGGGTCTAGAGCCGATTGATTGTGATTGGAAAACGTTTCTTAAAAATCAAGTAACGGGTTGCATAGAAAATCATAGAATTAAGAATTTATCTACTCAGTTACTGCAACAAATTCCTTCTTATATTGAAGCAATTCATGAGTCATTACTTGAAATAGAAAATCCGGTTATTTTAACTGGAGAATATACGCCAATGAATTTTTTAGTTACTAACATTGAAGGAGTTTGGCATATCTCAGGTTTAATCGATTTTGGCGATGCCATGTTAGGACATTATAAATATGACTTATTAGGACCTGGTGCATTTTTAATCCAGGGTGATAAAGAATTGCTAAAGGCTTTTTTAAGTGCCTATGGTTTTCTACCTAATGAACAAAATTCTAATCTGAGTCATCAATTAACTGCATTAATGCTTCTTCATAAATATAGTAACTTAAGAATTCAAGTTAGAATTAACGATTGGGAAAACACGGTATCTACTTTAAAAGAGTTAGAAGATTTAGTTTGGGGATTTTAATCTATTTATGGATGCGTCCACTTGATAATCCATTGTTTGGTGAATCTTGTTAGTACGAACAAGATTCATTATCTAGCATTCAATTTGATTTAATAATTCAATCTGCTCATTTAAATTGATAATCTGATCCTGCCAATAAACTGGGGTATTAAACCATGGAAAGCTCAAAGTAAATGCTGGATCAGCCCAGCGTTTTGCGAGCCATGCGGGATAATGCAGCATGCGTAACGTGCGTAATACTTCGACTAAATGGCGTTCGCGTGGGTTAAAATCATGAAATTCACAGTAACCCTGTAGAATCTTCGTCAGTTGTATATCCATTTGTTTTGGTTCACCCGAAAGCAACATCCAAAGGTCCTGTATCGCAGGCCCCATGAGACAATCGTCTAAGTCCACAATATGAGGTCCTGAAGCGCTCCATAGCACATTGCCTGCGTGACAATCCCCATGCAAACGTATTTGATCAATGGGGCCTATCCATTTGAATACCTGATTGATTTTTTGTAAGGCTGTTTCGACAGCGTTACAAAAATTAGATTTTAAATATTCTGGAATAAAATTTTGTTCAATCAGAAATTGATAGGGATCATGACCGTAGCTTTGACTATTTAATTGAATGCGATGTTGAAATTTTTTGCACGAGCTGACTCCATGTAGACGCCCTATAAAACGCCCCATCCATTGCAGTTGTTCATCATTATCCAATTCTAATGCGCGGCCGCCACGTCTCGGAAAAAGGGCGAATCTGAAATCACTATAATGATGTAAGGTTCTATTATTTATTATTAAAGGCGCAATAAGGGGTATTTCTTCCTCTGCTAATTCAAATGAGAATTGATGTTCTTCTAAAATAGCTGCGGAGCTCCAGCGATGAGGTCTATAAAATTTAGCGATGAGTGGTTCAGCATCTTCAATCCCTATTTGATAAACACGATTTTCATAACTATTGAGTGCGAGTAGACTACCTGTACAAATAAAACCCAGGCTTTCAATTGCATCCAAAATGACATTTGGATCAAGTAGTTCATAGGGGGTTTGATGTAGGTGATTCAAATGGGGATCCTTGATGACAAGTATGGGAATACATTATACAGGTTGTTTGGAGCAAGCGTAGGCTAACGACTTATGAGTTTATTAGAAATAAATTCAATCTTTCTTCTATATCGTGTAATTTAAAGTTTGTAAAACAAAAGAATCATTGAATTTCCTCTAATTAACCCTCTCATCAGATATATATGCCATACTTAATGCAAGGGATGTGAAAATCAATTTAAATAGGACCGAAAAATATAAAAATGTTCCTTTTGATAACCACATTAATCAATATCTAAGGGGAACATGTCATGTTTAGTTACACTGCAAAGCTATATATAGATAAAAAGACCATAGAAGAAAGAAGCGGGAACAATCTAGAAGAGCTGTATATTTGGATGATGGCAAAAGCACATAATCAAACCTCTCATTATAGAGGTTCCATTATCAATAATAGTACACAAAAAATCATAAGAAATTTTCAGACCTGCTCTTTAGAATAGAATAGTACCTTGAAATTAGCCATTTTTGATAAGATTTAGTCGGGCCACGACTAATAATTTAATCTTCTCATTTATTTAACCTGATCCCCTAATACAAAAGTTGCACTAATAAGAATTCACCTAAGTTATTTTCATTTCTTTAAGGTTTAATAATCTTCCTCGTGATAAAATAGCGCTCCATTTGCTAATTAATGAGTCAATTATTATGAAGCCACAACAATTTAAAGCTATCCAATCTAAAACAGTGGACACGGAGAATCCAGAGAACCAAAAAATCAAAGACTATTGGGAAAAATTCAATGATGAAAATCCGGTAGTTACTTACGAGAACGGAAAAATTATTAGTTCTAGCAGTTATTCGCAAATGTTCTTTAAACAATTTATGTTAGATGTTTATTTAAAGAAGAACTCTAAAATTTTACAGTTTGGTGCCTCTACAGGTTGTTTCCTGGAGGAGTACAGAACGCAATATCCAGTTATGGGGTATGATTATAGTGACCAGGCTATTAAAATGTTAAAAAGTAAACAAGTACCTTGCCGGCAAGTAAATTTAAATAATGCTGCTGAAGTGCAAAGGTGCATGGATCTGGATCTTGATAGTAATTTACCCATTAACTTTATCGCCATAAGAATATTCCAGTACTTGGATGATAAAGCATTAGTTGCACTTATATTTACACTTCTAAAACGGGCAGCTTCTGATTCACGGTTTATTTTTGTTAACTCAATAGGTGACTCTCGTGCAAAAGGGGATGTATTAACCAAGAACTATATCGCGTCATTTTTTGGTGCAAGAACAGATACGAAAATTATGTTAATGAGTGAAACACCAAAGAAAACAGTTATCACAACTGATATGCATGACGATGATGAGGTCTTGGTCGTGCAAAAATTATAAATTAAGCATTGCCAAGTTAATTTTTTATAGTTAGAGCAAAATTATTAGCTTGAATAGTTCGGCATTCTATAGAGTGGATTGGAGTCACTCTATAGAAAACCAATCACTGTAAAATTATACAAGAAGAAATGTTTGTCCTGTCGCTTAATTTTTTAGCTGTCACGTTTTCATTTTTCATTAGGTCGACTTTTTTGCGTTAATGGCTGCGATTCATATTATGGAGATCCCTCGCTGCGCTCGGGATGACGTGGGTGGATGCAGCCTTATTCTGGTCAGGAAAACCTCTCATCGCTTGAGATTCATTCTAAGTTTTTGTTAAAATGATGCTCGCCAAGTAAAATAAAAGTCTTTCTTGAATAAAAAATGGATTCAATTGTCTCAGATTTTCCTCGCAATAATTCGCGATTGTCAGGTCAAATTTTAAATAAACTCAAGCGATATCCTGAGATAGAAATTTTTGGAAAAGAATGCAGCTATAAATATTGTAAAATGATTAATGGGATTAAAAACCCATTATTATCACGTTTGGTTGCTTCAGGTATTCCGCTTTCTTCAGCATTGAGTCTCCTATCCAAGTTACTGTCAGATATCTGTCGCATGATAGACACCATTATAGAATCTATACGAACAGGTGAGTTTGCCATGGGTAATACACAATCATTACTTGTCGATGCTGTGGAATATATGCGGCTGTTCATGGGTGTTGTGTTTGGCATTTTTGTAGCATGGTATTCGCCTGAGCTTGCTGCGAGCTCTTTTTTAACTAATCCGGTTGATTCTTCAATAAATTTTTTAGATAAAACAGAAGCTGCCCATCTCTATTCAATGGCAGATTTGCTCCATAAGTTTTTTATCAAACATAAGATTGACTATAGAATCTGTTGTGGTACGGCGCTTGGCGCTAAAAGGGAAGGCGGAGTTATTCGAAATGATGATGACATGGATTTGATGCTTCATCCTGATAGTATAGAGGCGTTTAAAACTTTAATAGATAATGGTACTTTTGCTAATGAAACGGGTATTTCTATTAAAAAACAAGCATGGACTGGTGGTTGGCAGTGTTTTTATGCAGATAGTCCAAAAGGTATGGCGGGCTCTCCTTTAGAAGAGATTGGTAAACCATTTATTGATATTTTTCCTGGCGCCTGGAGAAAAAAAGGAGAGAAGCAAGTTATTAGTTATGGTGAAGACCGAATGTACAATCTGTCGAGAAATGACTACTTCACCATTGAAGAGTGGAGCGAATCTCCAGAGCTCTATCCTTTCGGGCCTACCAGGCTTTATGGAATAAAATCAATAGATTCTTATCTTATTCGTAGTTATGGGCCATTGGCGCTTAAATATACTGCGCTGATATATCCCCATGATGTCTATTCGCGTGTTTACGCAACTCCATTAAGGACTTTTTCAATATTGTCGCAGAATCCTGCGCCTTGTTATATGCGACATGAAAAGAAAGCGCCACTCGATTTTGATCAAATTGAGTATAGTATTAGAATATTGCAATGGATGGGCGACGACAACTTAGCCCAAAATGATTTTGAGTTAGCGGTCCCCCGTGGGTAGGAACTTGAATCCATTTTTATACAAAAAAATCTTTCTTTAAAGTTAGTTTAATGGTTATTGAGAGCCTAGGATAAACTGGTGCCAACTCCGGGATTAATAATTTAATAGCTGTACCTCTTCAGATTGCGCATAATAGTCCATAAGTTGCGAACATAACTCCTCTCTTTTAAGAAAAGGTTTGGCAGATTCTCGAATTTGGTTATTCATATATATAGTGCTCTCCCTCAAAACATCTAGAGTAGGATTTTCTAAATTTTTTAAAAGAGTTGATGGTTGCTCTTCTGATTTTGTCAGAATACTTTGAAAAGCCTTAGCTAATGCTGAAATAAACAGGTTCTCATTAATCTCAAGATTTTTAGGCTGACAATGGGTAATTAATAATTGGCATTGATCTTGATGATTTATATTAAATAAAGGATCTAAGTCTTCGGGGTCAATAATTGGATTTTGCCAGGATGCGCGTCCATTTTGTTTATCTATGTTTAAATTATATTTAAGGTCATCTTTGCAGAATTGGTGAAGAAGTTCTAAAACCAGCATCATCTCATGCGGATCATAGCAAGTAATTAAAATAGGAGTAGGTTGAGCTTTATTTTTTAGAATATTCCATAAAATTTGACACATATCCAGGATCAATTTTTTAGATACCTCAGAATGATCGCTTAAAAATTCTGGATGGCGCCAAAGAATACAATTAGCTTCTGAAATTAATGGTATTGGAGGAGCACTAGCCATATCAGAATGAAGATAGGTTTGATTAACATGGGGCGCTGTTTTTCTCAAAAGCCGCCTATTGAACTTTAAGTCACTTTCGTCAATGTCACAGCCAAAATAATTAAATTTATTTCCCCTGGAACGAGCCAATAGTTCGAGAGTAGATACCTCTAAAGCAGTACCACAAGCGACGCTAAGTACATTTAATTCTTTAGTATGGCTACAGTTTGATATTAGTTTTCTAATCGCGGGTAAAAGAGAGTAAGAAATACGAAAATGTCGCTGAGAAAATAGACATGGATTTGGAAAATTATTAAAAATAAAAGTCATTTGATTCAAAAAAATACTTTGTGAGTTTATATTATACATTTGTTGGGTGCAAGATACAATTGTTTAGATTTTTTGAATGGACTTATTTTAATTGTCTACCTCGTATTTTTTCTCTACCTCTACGTGATATCTGGGTAATCTCCCATGGAGAAATAAAAATTCATTGATATTATTTTGCGCAATAATATCAACTAATATGCTGGAATTTTAAATGAAATCTAGCTTTAAAGGACAAAAACTCATTGCCGGAGAGGGAGTGAATTTTTATTTTTCTGCGCCAAAAGGATGGTATGCATGGGGTAAAAATGCTGAGCAATTTACAGGCGTTAAAAGCGAGGTTGCTCAAAACTTTGGTCTATCCATTAAAAACACGACGTCGCAACTATGGCAGAAAGTTGAATTAGATATTGTTGAAATCGCAAACTGTGGTTAGAAAATAAAAAATTGTCAAACTTGCTTTAGGGACTCTCATATCCTTGTGTTAATAGATAATGGCCAAGTTTATAGCTGGGGAAAAAATAACTTGGGTGGGTTGGGTTTGCAACATCGTGACTATCAAGATACCCTCAGTTAATTACAGCTTTCGACAAAATAAAAATTACTAATATTTTTACGGGGATGGGGTACTTCATTTTGTATCTCTGAAGATGGAAAAGTTTATGCTTTTGGTGGGAATATAGAAAATCAATTAGGGCCAGGAGACATTGTTGCTCTGCCCTCGAGGGAACATTAGGGGCAGAGTCGGTAAGGTTCTGGTGATTGTTAGCTGATAATAACTAAACCATATTATACGGCTTTTCGTCTAGATCTCCCACTTCAGGGTCGCCATCTTCTGGCTCGTCCACAACAGGAGACGTTTCAGATTTGTTATCTCCTTGTGAATTTACCTGTTCATTAAGCTTTGCTATTTGTTTACTGGCCGCATTCGCAAAAAAAGTATCTCTATCATTAGTTTTAGTTAATAAATAGGTACTATAAAAGGCAATTAACTCACCTAGAGCATGCAGTAAATTTACTAAACTTTTTATAATTGATACATTAGATGCGAAGTGATTGCGTATGTCGGCACAAATTACTTTGACGTCAGAATGAAATTGCTTGGCGTTTGTCTTTTGCTCTGCTATCGGTAAGTTAAAATGTGTTTCAATCAAATCATGGAGTCTTTGATAGTTTTCTTGAAGAGTTTGTTGCTTTGTTGGAGTGAGTGTTGCTATGGTTCGTTGCAATAATAGTAGCTGAACCCAGACTCGCTCTTCAGCAACTGGAACTCGCATTTTTGAGATATATATATTTTTCATGATACTTAAAGCATGGAATCCAATTCTTTTTTCTCGTTCCTCTTCCTCAGGTAGGCTGCTGGTAAATGTATCCAGATGATGAAATGTTTGGGTACTAAGCTTTAATGACTTAGGGAATTGCTCTGCCAAGAGGTCTACGATGGGACCTATAAAGTCGTCAGCTGCTATACTCCTTGTAGTTTGACCAGCGTAACTACAGATTTCTCCAGCAATTCGAGCTAAGCAATCACGATTGATTTCATTTGTGGGGTTAGTCAAAAATGATGCAAATGCAAATTTAAACGCGCTACCGAGCTCCTTACCACGAAGTATTACTTCACTATCACTTGGCATAATATGTATTTTCTATTGCAGGTCTTAGCCTAAATTTTAGTTGATTAAAATTAAGGCAATATTAAAAACAACTATACTTGCATGATCAGATAAACGAAGTGAGTTAAAATACCTATGCTGCGCACTTTTATGCAGCAACGATGAGCTTTTGTAATTAAAAATTAACTGTGTTTACCCAGCATTAAGGTATACATAAGTGTTTTAATGAAATCTTATTTTGAGTAAATTAATTTCATAATTTCATCCAGAATTGATATCGGTGTTTAAAAATTGAAAAAAAAATGATGTTATAGCCCTTAAATTGAGCGGGGTAAAAGTTTATTTGCATCAATATTTCGTAAGTCCTTCACTTAAGGCAAATTTTTGCTAGACTAATGGAGGGAAGTTTAAAAACCTATGATCAACTACGGAGAATGATTATGAAACGTCTGGCTCTTCTAGCTGTAACCGCATTTATGGCAGTACTACTTTCTGCTTGTGGTGAAAGTGCGGAAAAAAAAGCTGAGAATAATGCTACAACTACTGTAGAGCAACAGGATCAAAACAAGCCTGCAGATACTACAACTGATACTACTAAGACCGATCAAACCACAGGTCAGTAATTCAGCTTTACTTATAAACCCCGCTATTGCGGGGTTTTTTTTAACCTTAGTTGGTGAGTATTATGAGTGAGTTGGCGGTTTTGGTACGTAAAGTAACTAGCACTTTACGCGCAATGCATTTGCAAATCGCGACAGCTGAATCTTGTACTGGAGGATTGATAGCAGGTTTGCTAACAGAGCTACCAGGGAGCTCTCATTGGTTTGAGCGAGGTTTTGTAACCTACAGTAATCTGGCAAAAGAAGAAATGTTGGGAATTAAACCTGAATTAATTCAATTGTACGGAGCAGTCAGTGAGCAAGTTGCGGAAGCAATGGCCTTAGGTGCTTTGGAATATAGTGAGGCCGATCTCTCTTTAGCTGTAACAGGCATTGCTGGTCCTAATGGTGGTAGTGATGAAAAACCTGTGGGTACTGTTTGTTTTGCGTGGGCTATGCGTAATTTAGCTGCAACAAGTCATCGTTGTTATTTTTCCAATGCATCGCGCAAGAAAGTGCGCCAATTGGCTTGTAGTCGTGCTTTAGAAGGCGTGTTTTCTTTACTAGAGTCCATATCTTTCAAGAAGATATAAAATCCTCTTCAATTCAGTCCTTGTTAGCTCAAGACGTATCCTAAGTCTATGTTTGCTGCAGGCTCATATCTGTGTGATAATTTGCCCTTTGCACAATCGTGGGTGAAAAATGGAAGACAATAAACAAAAAGCATTAAGTGCGGCCCTCGCTCAAATTGAACGCCAATTTGGTAAAGGCTCTGTTATGCGTATGGGCGATAATCAAGCTCAACGTGATATTGAAGCAATTTCAACGGGCTCGTTAGGTTTAGATATTGCTCTTGGCATTGGTGGATTACCGAAGGGAAGAATTGTTGAAATTTATGGTCCTGAATCATCAGGTAAAACAACCCTAACCTTGCAAGTTATTGCGGAATGTCAGAAAAAGGGTGGTACTGCCGCATTTGTGGATGCAGAACATGCTCTTGATCCAAGTTATGCAGCTAAACTTGGGGTTAATGTTGATGAATTATTAGTATCTCAACCTGATACTGGAGAGCAGGCATTAGAGATTACAGACATGCTTGTTCGCTCAGCGGCAGTAGACGTGATTATTGTCGACTCTGTTGCTGCATTGACACCGAAAGCGGAAATTGAAGGCGAAATGGGGGATGCTCATGTTGGTCTGCAGGCACGCTTGATGTCTCAAGCTCTACGTAAACTAACGGCAAACATTAAACGTTCGAATACCCTGGTAATTTTCATTAACCAAATCCGTATGAAAATTGGTGTCATGTTCGGTAACCCTGAAACAACAACGGGTGGTAATGCGCTTAAGTTTTACGCCTCCGTTCGTCTGGATATTCGCCGTGTAGGCTCAATTAAAAAGGGTGATGAAATTTTAGGTAGTGAGACACGAGTCAAGGTTGTTAAGAACAAGGTTGCACCACCTTTCAAAACGACTGATTTTGATATTCTTTATAATGAAGGTATCTCCAGAGAAAGTGAAATCATCAATTTGGGCGCACAATTAGGGCTCATTGAAAAATCTGGCGCTTGGTATAGCTATAATCAAGAAAAGATAGGTCAAGGCAAGGATAATGTTCGCTTATACTTGAAAGAAAATCCACAAATAGCTCAAACGCTGGAACAGCAAATCAGAGCTGAGTTATTAGTGAAGAAATTACCAGTTAGTGATGATGTAGAAGAGGCCCTAGAGGGTATCGATGACTAAAGCGTTTGACTGTGCACTGCGCCTGCTTGCCAGGCGCGAGCATGGTGCCCGAGAGTTAAGAGATAAATTGGCGCAAAAAGGTTATAGTCACACGGAAATAAATGAAGCGATAGTAAAATGCCAGAGTCTTGGTTTGCAAAGTGATGTACGTTTTGTTGAATCGGTATGTACCGTACGTATTCGTCAGGGTTGTGGTCCTTTGAAAATCTTGCAGGAATTGCAAGTAAAACAAATAGCTCGTGAAATAATTGATGCAGTTCTTGCGCTTGAACAAGATAATTGGCTTAACTATGCACAAGCTGTTTGGGATAAAAAATATAAAAAACAAAACCCATTGTCTTATGTAGAGCTACAAAAAGGTCAGCGTTTTTTATTATACCGTGGCTTTCCTACCGACATTATTGCAAAAGTAGTGAAGGAAAATTAGGACTATTTTTTTGCAATTAGAGCAAGATTATCGTGGTTGAAAAGATTAAAACAGTAATTATGTATAAAACTGGTCATATTTTGTCTTTCCCGAGCGAGCGAGAATCCATTTCTGTATTAAACTCTGACCGTTCTTGCTAGATAGATTTCGGCCCGCGGGGGAATGAAAAAACGAATGTTATACAAACAAGTATGCTTTTTGAGTTGCTATGGCAATGATGGGCGATGTTAGAAATGACTATTTATTCGAGGTAGGGTTAATGTCCCTGCAGAAGCAAAAGTTTTTCTGTAGGAATGTTATATAAGTTCGGTAATATATGAGCGCAATATTCAAACTGGCTCGAGGCTAAATGATAAATTATGAATGATAAAATCATGAAAAGTTCAGAAATTAGACAAGCATTTATTAATTATTTTGCTGAGAGAGGGCATCAAGTTGTTGATTCAAGCTCTCTAGTCCCAGGAAACGATCCCACGTTATTATTTACCAATGCAGGGATGGTCCAATTTAAAGATATATTTCTCGGTTTAGAGACGCGACCCTATACGCGAGCTGTTAGTTCACAGCGCTGTGTTCGTGCAGGGGGAAAGCATAATGATTTAGAAAATGTGGGCTATACGGCAAGACATCATACATTTTTTGAAATGCTTGGTAATTTTAGTTTTGGTGATTATTTTAAACGCGAAGCAATTCGTTATGCTTGGGAATTTTTAACAGTCGTGTTGAAATTGCCGATTGAGCGCCTCTGGGTAACTGTTTACACAGAAGACGATGAAGCTGCTGATATCTGGCTAAATGAAATGGGTGTTTCTCCTAAACGTTTTTCTCGTTGCGGGGAAAAAGATAACTTTTGGTCAATGGGAGATACTGGACCCTGTGGGCCATGTACGGAAATTTTTTACGATCATGGGCCAGATATTGCCGGTGGACCTCCTGGCAGCCCGGATGCAGACGGGGATCGCTATATCGAGATTTGGAATCTTGTGTTCATGCAATTTAATCGCGATAAAGAGGGTAACTTACATCCCTTACCGAAGCCTTCCGTGGATACAGGAATGGGGCTTGAGCGGATTGCTGCTGTTGTTCAGGGTGTTCATAACAATTACGATATTGATAGCTTCCAGCATTTAATACGCGCGATATGTGAACTTGTACCAGGTATCGATGCCAAACATCCATCATTAAAAGTAATTGCTGATCATATTCGCGCCTGTTCTTTCTTAATTGCTGATGGTGTGATGCCAGGCAATGAAGGGAGAGGTTATGTGCTTCGCCGTATTATTCGTCGTGCCGTGCGTCACGGTAATAAATTAGGTTTGCCTACACCTTTCTTTAACCAATTAGTCAAACCATTGATTGATGTCATGGGAGATGCCTATCCTGAGCTAATTAGAAATCAAGCACAGATAGAACGTGTTCTAACTCAAGAAGAAAATCAATTTGCACGAACTCTTGATCAAGGGTTGCGCCTCTTACAAGAGCAGATTCAAAACTTAAAAACAAAAGAAATTCCGGGTGATATCGCATTTAAACTTTACGATACCTATGGTTTCCCCTTGGATTTAACAGCTGATATAGCGCGCGAGCAAAATCTTTCTGTTGATCTGGAGGGTTTTGAACAGCACATGCAGCAGCAACGACAATTGTCACAAGCGGCTAGCCAGTTTACAACAGATTACTCTGTATCTGCACAGCTTGAGGAATCCTCATCATTTCATGGTTATGAAAAAATTAGCTTACAAGCCCAAATAACTGCGATTCTTTGTGATGGAGCAAAAGTCGATCAACTAACAGCGGGTGCAAAAGGAGCAATTATTCTTGATAACACACCATTTTACGCTGAAAGTGGTGGACAAGTGGGCGATCGCGGCCAATTAATCCGAGATAAGATAGTATTCCAAGTGGAAGATACACAGCGGACAGGACAAGCTATTGTTCATTATGGCCAGTTGCTAACCGGTGAATTGCATGTTAATGATGATGTAACAGCCCAAATCGATGCTGTCAGACGGCAGGCAATACGATTAAATCATACGGCCACACATTTGTTGCATGCCGCTTTAAAAGTTATTGTTGGTTCGCATGTGCAACAAAAAGGTTCTTTAGTGGATGCTGAACGTGCCCGTTTTGATTTTTCTCATTTTGAGGCACTCACACCTAATCAATTGCACCAATTAGAAGCTTTAGTTAATGACAAAATTCGTGCTAATGAGCAGGTTGTTACGGAGTTAATGGATATTGAGTCGGCAAAAAAGAGCGGTGCTGTGGCATTGTTCGGCGAAAAATACAGTGATTCGGTGCGTGTACTCTCAATGGGCGATTTTTCAAAAGAATTGTGTGGGGGTACACATGCTTCACGTACTGGTGATATCGGGCTATTTAAGATTGTTGCTGAATACGGCGTTGCCAGCGGAGTAAGACGTATTGAACTAGTCACAGGAGCCTATGCCGTGGATTGGGTAAATCAACAATTAGATAATTTAGAAACCGTTGCCGCCAAACTTAAAACTTCTACTGCAAAAGTGTCTGAGAAATTGTCACAATTTTTGCATGATGCAAAGCAACAAGAAAAAGAACTAACGCGTTTAGAGGCGAAGTTAACTGCAAAATCCAGTACTGATTTGCTATCGGAAGTGCAGACATTAAAGGACATTAATTTACTTGTTAAGCAATTGGATAACAGAGATAGTCAAGCACTAAGGACCACATTGGATCAGTTGAAATCTAGCCTTGAGAATGCCGTTATTGTGTTGTTTGCTATTGATCAGGACAAGATGAATGTTGTTGCAGGAGTGAGCAAAAGTCTTTTAGGTCGAGTACCCTCTGCAGCAGAATTAGTTAAGCATTTATGTGGCAAAGGTGGCGGCAGAGAAGACATGGCTCAAGGTGGAGGACGTGTTCCGGACGATCTGGAAGCAAAGATTTCACAGATTAAAACAATGATCACTGAGCACGCGGGTTAACAAGAAAAAGACGGGGCGCTGAAATGGCATTATTAGTGCAAAAATTCGGGGGAACGTCGCTAGCTACGCTTGGACACATCAACCATGCGGCTGATATAGTGGCAAAGGCAAAACAAGCAGGACATAGTGTAGTAGTCATTGTTTCTGCAATGAGTGGTGAAACAGATAAACTTATTGGATTAGCCAATAATATTAGTGAATACCCGGATGAACGGGAGTATGCAGCACTGGTTTCGACTGGTGAACAAGTATCCATGGCGCTAATGGCGATGGCTTTAATTAACCGCGGGATTAGAGCGCGTTCTTATACTGGAGCACAAGCTAGAATTCAGACTTGCAGCCAGTTTAAGAAAGCTCGTATTCAAGCTATTGACACTCAGCCCATACTTAATGATATAGAGCAAGATACCGTAGTGGTGATTGCTGGATTCCAGGGTGTCGACAATGAAGGAAACATCACAACCTTGGGGCGTGGAGGTTCTGATACAACGGCGGTCGCTATTGCTGCAGCCTTAAATGCGGATGAGTGTCAGATTTATACTGATGTTGATGGTGTCTATACAACTGATCCAAGAATCGTTCCTCATGCTAAACGTCTAGAGCAAATTACTTTTGAAGAAATGCTTGAATTATCAAGTTTAGGTGCGAAGGTATTACAAATTCGAGCTGTCGAATTTGCGGGCAAATATAATATTCCGCTACGAGTTTTATCCTCATCACAGGAAGGGCCTGGTACTCTCATCACCTATCAACAAAAAAATAGTATGGAAGCTCCCCTGGTCACAGGAATTGCTTTTAGCCGAAATGAAGCAAAACTAACGATATCTGGTGTGCCAGACGCGCCTGGTGTTGCTTCAGGCATCCTGGCAGAGATCAGTGCTATTGGTGTCAACGTTGATATGATAGTTCAGCATCTCTCGGCTCATGATAAGACTGACTTTACTTTTACTGTTCATCGTGATGAATATCAGGTTACTTTAAAACAGTTGCGCAAGATCGCAAAAAACTTGAATGCTGAAGGAGTAGTCGGGGTAACCAGTCTTGCAAAACTATCTCTGGTAGGCGCTGGACTTAAAAGTCATCCTGAAATTGCTTCAATCATGTTTAAGACATTAGCATCTAAGGGAATTAATATTCAATTAATCGCCACTTCAGAAATTAAGATCTCCGTATTAATTGATACGGCTTTACTTGATGAAGGGGTGCGAGCTCTCCATAGTGTCTTTCGTTTGGAAGGTAGTGGTTGTGATGAGTCGCGTACAATTCCAATGGCTGCGGAGACTCTGGCTGCTGTGGGTAATCTGAATACTTAACACGGCATCCACGGGCAATTTAATGATAGCTAAATTGCCCAATGATTCTATCTAAGCAGGAGGCATTCATGAGTTTCTGGAGTGAATTTAAGCAATTTGCTATGCGTGGCAATGTCATGGATTTGGCCGTTGCAGTAGTAATTGGTGCTGCTTTTGGCAAAATTGTTTCTTCACTTGTCGATGGAATTGTTATGCCACTTATTGGACTTTTGATGGGAGGCATTGATATTAGCAACAAAGCCTTTAAAATTGGCGCAGCTGTTGTGAAGTGGGGCGCTTTTTTGCAAACAATAATCGATTTTACGATTATTGCCTTTGCAATTTTTGTTGCCATCAAATTTATTAATATGTTACAAAGCAAGCGCGAAGAAGAACCTGAAACGCTTACTAAAGAGGAAGCTATCTTAATCGAAATTAGAGATTTATTACGGACTGATATAAAAAATAAAAAAGAAGAATAGACGAATTTATTAAACTATTTGCTGTGGGTTAAAAAAGCTATTATTCGCTGTAAGAAAGGACTTTAAAAATTCATGCTGGGTAATTATTGTATAATGTGGTATTATTTGTGCAGGTTTAAATTCTTGCTTTTCCGAATGTATAATTCAAGTGAACGGTTACTCTAGTTCACTGTTAAAAATAAGTAAGCCTCAACGCGTAATTTCTGATGAGAATTCCATTGATTAAAAAACAATTTTTAGTTGTATCATTTTTATTGCTAGTTTTATCCAATTTGGGTTTCGCTCAAAAACGAGAAATTGCAATCACTATTGATGATTTACCTTTTGTTGGTGAAAGCCAAAATTTTCATTTGAATATGATTATTAACACGCTCAAAAATAAAGAAGTACCAGCTACAGGGTTTGTTATAGCCAAAGAAGTTACCCCCAAAAATATGAAAATGTTGCAAAAGTTTCATGATGCTGGCTTAGGTTTAGGTAATCATACGTATTCACATGTGAATTTAAATCGAGTCAACACGGAAACCTATATTCATGAGATTGCTGCTGCTGATAAGATCCTTTTGCCAGTTATGACAGAGCCTAAGTATTTCCGTTATCCCTATTTAGCAATGAGTCAGGGAAATAAAAAAGAAGAGGTTCTTCATTTCCTTAACGCAAAAAACTATCAAATTGCCCCCGTTACTATTGACAGTAAAGACTTTCTGTTCAATCAAATTCTCTATGGAGTTCCAGAAAAAGAAAGAAGAGGTTTTTTAGACGTTTTAAAGCGCTGTTATATCGATTTTATATGGCAACAAACGTTAAAAGCGGAAGAGCATAATCGTCTGGCGAATAAACCGGAGCAGCCTCAAATTTTACTAATTCATGCTAACCTGCTCAATGCTTATGTTTTGCCAGATATCATTAATCTTTATAAACAGAATGGTTTTACCTTTATAAGCCTGGAAGAAGCCTTAAAAAATTCAGGCGAAAATCATGTAAAAATGCTGGCGGAAAACCGCAAACCAATGATCAAAAAACATAAACCTCAAAATAAACCTAACCTTAATCCAAATCCAAATAGACCATGGGTAAATCCTGATCGAGTGTGGGTCAATCCAGATAATGCAGATAATTACATGGAATGGGATTAATATTTCATCAGGATTGTTTTCTTTTAAGAAAATGCCCAAGAATAATGGGCATTTTTTTTATTATTTTGCTCGCAGATGAATAATTAACAAATTGGATAATCAGTATTTTTAAATAGTTATTAATAATTTTTGTACTACACTAATAAAGAAGCTACCGATAGGGAATATCTATGAGCGACCTCTTAAATCTATTAGCGATTATTATTGTTTTTGGTGTGGCTTTGTGGATTGTTAACGTTTTAATACCTATGCCTTCTGCCATAAAAACACTACTTAATCTCGTGGTTTTAATTGTTCTAATTATTTATGTTTTACAGTTCTTTGGAATAATACATACAATCTTGCCACCAATAAGAATTATCCGGTAGCCGAGGTAGAGGTATCATAAGTTGTGTTAAGAAATGGTTTTGCCGGGACAAAAAATCGGTCATGCCCGTGCAGACGGGCAACCCATTCATCAAAGTCATCCAATGTTTAAGTTAAGCTGCCAGATTGTTTTATTGGATGTACGTTAGAGGAATTAATGACACCTTAGAATTTCATTCTTTTATAGATGAAAAAGGGTAAACGGGTAATAATGGCCATAATATAACGCCAGAAAAAAGGGTGATAGATCCAGCGCTTCCCTGCTTTTGAGGCTCGCCAACAAGCTTTAGCACAAGCTTTAGGAGACGAAGCATAAAAAATGCCTGGGGCGCCATAGGTTTGAGCTGTATCAATAAACCCTAATCTTGCAATGGTTATGCGCAGATTCCTTTTTGCACTTTGTTGTAGCCCCTCAAGGTAAATTTCAATTGCTGCTTTAGTGCCACCATAGAGACTGTTTTTGCTTCTTCCTCGACAGGCCGCTACAGAACTTAAAAAAATTAATCGATGATTTGACTGTGGTTTTTTTAAATAGGTATTGATTAATTGCAATGTGCTTAAAACATTGGTATGAATCATTTCTTCAATTGCCATCAGATTAAGCTCATCGTTTTGCAGAATAGCGCTATGGGCAATAAACAAAGCAAGCTCAGGAGAAGATTTTCGCTGCAAAAGATCGAGTAAGTTACGCAAGTCTGCAGAAAAATCAGTAAAAAATACCTCACAGTTAATTGGATAACGTAGACGAATATTCGCTGCTATAATCTCAAGCTGCGGCCTATCACGACCTACGAGGATTAAATTATTATTAGCCTGCGCTGCCAAATGAGCAAATTCTTCAGCAATAATTGAGGTGGCGCCTAAAATAAGCCAGGTTCTGGCTGCTGTCATGAGGTAATCCCTAAACGTTTACTAAGATCCGAACACATAGGACTTTTATAGTGCGTTAATACATCAACAAATTCATCATGGTTAGGATATTGCCGACAAAATTGATCTGCAGTCAAGAACAAGTCTTTTGCTAAATAGCTTTTGCCATGCTGATTTGTAATATATTCATTCATCGCTCGAATTGCTGATTGGGCTTGTGCATTATTAATAAAATCAATTGCTAAAGTAAATCCAGGTTGGCTAAAAGACAAGAGCCCGCAACCTGCTTGAGTAAAATACTTCAAAACAGCTAGGGTTGGAGTGGCCTGTGCTGCGTTAATTAAGCCAAGAAGTTGTTGAATGGTTCCGCAGGCAGTATCTTTGTCAAAAACCGCCTGAAATTGAAGTAAGCCTTGTTTTCCATACAAACGATTCCAGTGCTGGATGGCATCAAGAGGATTATTAAAATAGGAAAGGGGTAATATTTTGTTTTTAATTTGATAACTGTTGAAATAGAGTCGGTTAAATAATCGCATATTCCATGTGTTTACTAAACGAAATGGTAGCTTGGGAATTGTTAAATGGTAACGTGATTTTGCGTTACGAGCTTCTGTGTGATTAGCCAATGACAATAGGGCATTTCTCTTGTCATTAAGAAGATCGACCCACGCAACTTGATAATCATATTGAGTTCCATAATGTTCCATGCGGTGGAGTAGAGGCTCTAATTCCGAATACTTTTCAGTTTCTACAGAGACGAAAGGGGAGGCTTTACGCATATTAATAGCGACGCGTTTAATAATTCCCGTTAAGCCAAGTCCGCCAATGGTGGCAAAAAACAATTCTCGATTTTTTTTGGGGCTGCAAAGATAGGATTCATTTTTGAGCTGCAACTCTATCCAGGCGATGTGTTGACCAAAACTGCCGGCTTGGTGATTATTTTTGCCGTGGATGTCATTGGCAATTCCACCCGCGATTGTTGCCCGTAAAGTTCCAGGTATGACAGGAGGAATATGATTTGGGCTTATGGTAAAAAGATCAGCAAAACTGACCCCCCCTTGGGCAATTAAAACCGCAGAGGTTGGGTCAAATGATATAAAATGATTCAACCGGGTTGTCTCAACAATAATCCCTTGATGATTGACGCAACAATCTCCATAGCTGGAACCGTTGCCACGTGCCAATAGTCCTGGTGAGTAATTAAAAATGTCAGGAATCTGTGCTTCATTATCGGGACGCAAACAGTCGGCGCTGGTGTTTACAGAGTTACTGAAATTTGACAATGTTTTAGTTTTACTAAGCATGAGTTACCGTCATCCATTATTAATAGACTTCTTTCGAAACCTGAGTGCAAGATGAAAAGATACAGAAGCACAGAGTTACAGAGGAGTGAAGCATCGTTGCGAAGAAATTCACCTCTTAGGAATTCTCAAGGCAGTCAAGTATAAGTTTGGCACGTTTTTGCTATAAACGAAATGAGACTTCCTCGAAATTAATATCCATATTTAGACATATAGTTTGTTTTGGATGCAAAGTGAGTCTCCGCTATTGAATGTTAAGAAACCTCTTCTTATGTAGAAGACAAATAAGGTATATGATTATAAAATGATTATTTTCTCACTAAAAAAATTAGCGATTTTGGCACGTCGTTTGCTTGTGCCATCTGTGTTTGATAAGTAGGGTTAAAAATAGCGATTTAAAAAAGCTTACAGGAAATTTATGGCGGAAAAAGAAGTTTTGTCTCAGGAAGAAATTGATGCTTTACTAAATACAGTAGATGAGGATGAATCTATCAAACAAGATGGTAGCCCCACTTCAGATGCAAATGACTTATCAAATGCTAATCACTCACGTGAAGAAGATGTTCAGGTACTTAATTTTTCAAGTCAGGAACGAGTCGTTCGTGGTGAATTACCTGTATTAGATAAAATCCATGATAGAGCAGCCCGGTTTTTTGCAAATGATATTTATCAGTTAATGGCAAAAGATCTGCAGATTAAGCAAGAAGCCTTGTCTATCGTTAAACATCGAGAATTCCTTAGCAGTTTACCTAACCCAACGCTAATGACCATTCGTCGCTTTAAACCATTACGAGGAAAAGCTTTAATTTTATTTGATAGCACATTTGTCTACGACTTGGTTGACTACTATTTTGGTGGCAGCTCTCAATTTTTAGCACAAAAAACCAGAACGGACTTTACAGCTACAGAACTTAGGGTGATGGAAATTATTATTGAAAAGCTAGTTCACAACATCGAACAGGCATGGGCACCCATTATTAAACTTGAGGCACTTAAAGTCGGCGATGAAACGAATCCACAGTTAGTCCATATTGGTGAACCTAATGAATTACTTTTAGTCAGTCGTTTTAATCTTGATTTTGGCAAAGAGATGGGGTCTTTTTCCTTTGTTATTCCTTATACGATGGTTGAACCCATTAAACAACAATTAGAGTTGGGGGCGGCAAGACCGGATGATGAAATTGATCCAAACTGGGTTATGTCATTAAAAGAAGAGCTTATGGATGTTGAGCTTACTGTGAGTTCGGTTATGGCAAAAACGAGTAGCACATTAGGTAAAGTGATGGAGTGGCAAATCGGTGAATTTATTCCTATGGAAAGAAATGAGGAAGTGACTTTGGACATCGAAGGTACTCCTGGATTTACGGCAACCATGGGTAGTGCTAACGAAAAAAGAGCGGTAAAAATTATAAAAAAAATAAGTTATTAGGGGAGTTGAATGAGTAATCAAACGGAGCCGGCACCTGCAGAGGGAGGGGCACAACCAAATACTGCGTCACAGGATAATGATGTCGAAAAAATGGAAGTAATTTTAGATATCCCTGTGGGAGTGACTGTGGAGATTGGGCGTACTAAAATGACAATTCGCAACTTGTTGCAACTTAATCAGGGAGGGATTGTCGCATTAGACCGGTTAGCGGGTGAACCCTTAGATGTATTAGTCAACGGAACTTTAGTTGCTCATGGAGAAGTTGTTGTTGTAAATGACAAATTTGGCGTGCGATTAACGGATATTGTAAGTAAAACAGAAAGGATTAAGCGTTTACGATGAGAAACAGGTTTTATTGGGTTTGGGTTTTATTTCCGGTTACAACGTGGGCCAATAGCAAAACTAGTAGTACGTCATCGATAAATAACGGTGAACTTTTACGAGTAATGGGAGGATTGTTATTAGTCGTAGGTGTTATTGTTTTTTTATCATGGCTGTTGCGACGTCTCAATAGTGCTGGTTTGGGTAATACAAATGGATTTAAGGTGATGGCGAGCATGAGCTTAGGGACAAGAGAAAAGATAATGTTAGTAAATATAGGAAATCGCTTTTTACTTCTAGGTGTAACCTCAGGAAGTATCATTACTCTTCATGATTTTGGTGAAGAGTTACCGACGGGCTTTTTGTTAGATACTAAAACTTCCTTTAAGGATTTTCTCAAAACAGCTCTCGGAAAGTCTTAAAAAAATGAAAAAAATTATTATTCTTTTATGTGCAATATTTTTGCTTGGTTTCCCATGGCTTGTTGAAGCTGGTACAACTTCTTTGCCGGCGGTAACAGTGTCGGGAGCTCCTGATGGTGGCCAAACATATAGCGTGAATTTACAAATTCTCATCTTCATGACCTTGCTTAGCGTTTTGCCAGGATTACTGATGGCAATGACTGCTTTTACTCGCATCATTATAGTGTTATCGATTTTGCGTCAGGCAATTGGTATGGCTCAAACGCCTACTAATCAGATTTTGATTGGTATTGCGCTCTTTCTAACATTTTTTGTGATGTCTCCAATATTTAATCAAATTAATCAGCAGGCTTTGCAGCCTTATCTGGCAGACCAGATAGAGTTTCCTCAGGCAATGCAAAATGCACAAACCCCTTTACGAAATTTCATGCTCAATCAAACTCGTAAGAATGATTTATCGCTATTTGAGAAATTTAGCCAGGATAACTATAAAACGTTAGCGGATGTCCCCATGAGTGTTTTGATACCTGCTTTTGTTACCAGCGAATTAAAAACAGCGTTTCAAATTGGTTTTATTCTATTTTTGCCTTTTTTAATTATTGATTTGGTTGTTGCAAGTGTTTTGATGGCAATGGGAATGATGATGTTATCGCCATTAATTATTTCTTTGCCTTTTAAAATTATGTTATTTGTGATGGTAGATGGTTGGACATTGGTGCTGGGATCACTTGCATCAAGTTTTGCAAGCTAGGGAGGAATAATGACACCTGAAACAGTGTTATCACTATTTAGTGAGGGAGTCTATGTCATGATTCTTATGCTGGCAGTATTAATCACACCGGGGCTAATTGTAGGATTGTTGGTTGCAATGTTTCAAGCAGCGACTCAAATCAATGAAATGAGTTTAAGCTTTATACCCAAGTTATTAATTACCTTTTTAGTCCTGGTGTTTGCGGGTCCCTGGCTATTAAAGACGATTATTAATTATACGGATTCTTTAATTAGTAATATCCCTTATCTAATAGGTTAAACATGAACATCAATTATTCAGAGATGATTAACCTATTTAGCAAGATCGTTTGGCCCTTACCGCGAATAAGCAGTTTGTTTCTTACGATGCCGCTAATTTCTTCAGTGCTTGTGCCGGTAAGAATACGTATTGTTTTTTCGATGACTTTAGCTTTTTTATGCGCACCAGCCATTGCTGATAGTTTATCTTTGTTGCATTTTGATGGTCATTATATTGCTTTTGTAGTTTATGAAATACTGCTTGGTATCTTAATGGGCTTTATTTTGCAACTGGTATTTCAGGTTTTTATTCTTGGTGGACAAATTATTGCGATGCAGGCTGGTCTTGGTTTTGCCATCATGGTTGATCCGGCAAGTAAAGCCAGTGTTCCTCTGTTGAGCCAATTTTATTTGATGATGATAAGTTTAATCTTCCTAAGTTTAAATGGGCATTTGGCAGTATTAAACGCGTTACTTAGTAGTTTTCGTGAAATGCCGATAGGAAATGTAGATATTAGCTTATCAGCTTTGGGTAGTATTTTGACATTTTCTGGTTGGATGTTTAAAGAAGCCGTGTTAGTCGCTTTGCCTGCCATCCTGGCCTTGCTTATTGTCAATTTGGCATTTGGGATAATGACAAGAGTAGCTCCTCAACTTAATATTTTTTCGATGGGTTTTCCAATCACATTATTGATGGGGATGGTCATTATACACATTAGTTTGCCGGGTGTTTCTTCACAAATTGCAGATAGTCTTGAACAAGGAATGCAATTAATTATGGGACTCTTACACTAATGGCAGAAGAAGAACAATCACAGGAAAAAACAGAACAGCCCTCGCCCAAGCGACTTAAGGAAGCCAGGGAAAAAGGGCAAGTCGCGCGTTCGAAGGATTTCAATGCGACCTTACTGCTATTATTTTCCGGTGGGGTCTTCCTTTTCTTGGGACATTATATTGCCATACAGCTTATGCAAATGATGCGTCAAGCTTTTGACTTTAATAGCGAGATTTTAAAAATACCTTTGGCATTACCGCAGCATTTGCATATTTTAATCCACGATGGTTTTTGGGCTGTCTTGCCTTTGTTGGCTGTCGTTTTAGTACTCTCTATTTGCGCCCCATTGCTGATGGGAGGCTGGGTTTTCAGTCTTGAGGTGTTACAACCGAAATTTTCACGTTTAAGTTTCTTAAAAGGGCTAAAGCGCATTTTTTCTCTTAAGGGGTTCGTGGAGATGGCTAAGGCATTCGTGAAATTTTTGCTTGTTGCAGCTGTAGCCATTATGGTGCTGCAATGGCAAATTCCATTTTTACTAAGTTTATCCGATTTTTCTTTGGCAAATGCTGTAAATAGTGGTTTGTGGTCTGTGGTGCAATCCTTTTTGATAATCAGCGCCAGTCTTATTCTTATTGCTGCAGTGGATGTGCCTTTCCAATGGCATGAACACAATAAGCAGTTAAAAATGACCAAGCAAGAATTAAAAGATGAATATAAGGAAACGGAAGGGAAACCAGAGGTTAAAAGTCACATCCGTAGAGTGCAGCTGGAAATGGCAAGAAAAAGGATGATGAACGAAGTGCCGAAAGCAGATGTGGTACTTACAAACCCTACTCATTATGCTGTGGCTCTTAGTTATAAAAAAAATGGTAATCGTGCACCCGTTGTTATTGCTAAAGGAAAGGATTTAATTGCTCTGCAAATTAACCGGGTTGCTCAAGCACATAATGTCCCCTTGTTGGCAGTTCCGTCTTTAACACGAGCTATTTATTTTTCCACAGAATTAAATGCAGAAATTCCTCGTGGGTTATACGTCGCTGTTGCACAGGTACTTGCCTATATTTTTCAACTCAAAGATAAACAACACTATGATAAACATCCAGAGTTCTTACAAACTCTGCCAATACCTGATGAGTTAAAACGTGAGTCTGAGGAGAGCGCATAATGAATGCGATATTACAAATCATGCGTCAATGGATGCATCAGGGTTTAGGTACCCCGCTGATGCTTATCATTATGTTAAGTATGATGATATTGCCTTTACCGGCATTTTTCCTGGACATTCTCTTTACGTTTAATATTGCTTTATCTTTGATCGTTTTGTTGGCGGTTATCTATAGTGACAGGCCACTTGATTTTGCGGTTTTTCCTACGGTTATTTTACTTGCCACTTTATTACGACTATCTCTTAACGTTGCTTCTACTCGTGTTGTTCTACTCCATGGTCATACGGGTACTGATGCGGCTGGGCAAGTGATTCAATCATTTGGTGAAGTGGTTATTGGTGGTAATTATACGGTGGGGCTGGTTGTTTTTATTATTTTGGTAGTTATTAATTTTGTGGTAGTCACGAAAGGTGCCGGACGTGTGTCTGAAGTGAGTGCGCGTTTTACGTTAGATTCTTTACCTGGAAAACAAATGGCTATCGATGCTGATCTTAATGCTGGATTAATTAATCAGGAACAGGCTATCAAAAGACGGGCCGAAGTCGCTCAAGAAGCGGATTTTTATGGTTCAATGGATGGTGCGAGTAAGTTTGTTCGTGGTGATGCAATTGCCGGTATTTTAATTTTATTAATTAATATCATTGGCGGCTTAGTGATTGGTGTAGTCCAACATGACATGAGTTTAAGCGATGCATTACATAATTATATTCTGTTAACGATAGGTGATGGCTTGGTTGCACAAGTACCTTCTTTAATTCTGTCCACAGCAGCAGCTATCATGGTAACCCGTGTTTCCAGTGCGCAGAATATGAGCAATGCGGTAGTTAACCAAGTGTTTGGTAATCCACGTTCATTAATCATTGCCGCAGCGATTATTGGGATTATTGGATTAATACCAGGAATGCCTCATATCGCCTTTTTGATTTTGGCGGCCGGTTTAGGGGGAATGGCTTACATGTTAATTAAGCAGCATAAACAAAAGACCAAAGAGGAGAAAATTGCTGAATCGAGAGTTAATGCCAGTACTGAATCTGCCACTAATGAATTGTCCTGGGATGATGTAAATCCAGTTGATGTCATTGGATTGGAAGTCGGTTATAGACTTATTCCAATGGTTGATAGTTCACAGGGTGGGGTTTTACTCTCTCGCATCAAAGGCGTACGTAAAAAAATATCACAAGAACTAGGTTTCCTTATCCCAACTGTGCATATTCGGGATAACCTTGATCTAAAACCCAACCATTATCGTATTAGTCTTGCAGGCGTTGTAATGGGGGAGGCTGCTATTTTTAATGACAAATGGTTGGCCATTAATCCGGGACAAGTGTTTGGAGAGCTGGATGGGCAGCCTACTAAAGATCCTGCGTTTGGTTTAGATGCTGTCTGGATTAACGAAAATCAAAAAGAACATGCACATACCTTCGGTTACACCGTTGTGGATGCCTCTACAGTTGTTGCGACTCATTTAAGCCAGATTCTTGAAGAAAATAGTTATCAATTATTAGGTTATGAAGAAACGCAACAATTACTTGATAAATTAGCTGGTACCTCACCAAAATTAGTAAAAGAACTTGTTCCTGATGCTTTACCTTTAGGTGCTGTCAGCAAAGTACTACAAGGTTTATTGGTAGAACATATTCCCCTGACTGATATCAGAACGATTGTTGAAACCTTGGCTGAGGCAGCTCCTAAATCCAAAGATACTGAATACTTAATTAGTCAGGTGCGTGTGTCTCTATCTCGATTGATAACTCAAAAAATTAGTGGATTGAATCAAGAATTACCAATCATCACCCTAAAACCTGAATTGGAACAGTTATTGCAAAGTACAGTTCAAAGTAGCGGCGGACAAGGGATAAGCTTTGAACCAGGGATGGCCGATAAAATACAACAGTCTTTGGTTCAATTGGCAGCACAACAACAAGCCAAGCAGGAGTTGGCAGTTTTAGTAGTACAACCAAGCATAAGATCGGTTCTGGCACGTTTTGTGCGTAATATTTCAAATAACTTACATGTTTTATCTTATCAGGAAATTCCTGATAACAAACAAATACGAATTATAGGTACGGTTGGCTAAAAGGGTGGAGGCTTATGAAATTAAAACGCTTTGTTGCGCAAGATACGCGAAGCGCAATGCAACAAATCAAAGCGACTTTCGGTCCTGATGCGGTAATTTTATCAAGTAGCCGTGTTGAGAATGGCGTCGAAATTGTGGCTGCTATAGATTTTGATGAGACAGTCCTTACTGCTACAGCGGCTATTGCCAGTGCCGAACCTGTTAGTCAGAAGAATGTAGCGCCTGTCACATCACCACTAGACGATATGCGTCAAGAAATTCAAACTTTACGTGGGATGTTAGAAACACAAATGCGCGGACAAGTTGCTCATGGCAAGCAACCTCTTCATGCTTTGTTAACACAAAAATTATTGGATTTGAGTGTCAGCCAAATGACGGCAGGAAGTCTAGTCGCTCAGGTTAATCCTAGTCTTAATCAACAAAAAGCCTGGCAACAAGTATTAAGTCATTTTTCTGACATATTACCTATTCGCAATCTCCAGTTTATAGAAGAGGGAGGCGCTTATGCCTTTGTTGGCCCGACCGGGGTCGGTAAAACAACGACTTTAGCGAAAATTGCTGCGCGTTTTGCCTTGCGTTATGGTGCTGACAAATTAGGTTTGGTGACAATGGACACCTATCGTGTTGCTGCTCATGAACAGCTCATGCTATATGGCAAGATTTTAGGCGTGCAAGTTTGCATTGCGCGGGATGATGTATCTCTTGCTCGGATTATAAGGCAACTCAATGAGAAGAAGTTGATTCTTATTGATACAGCGGGAACAAATCCTGCAGATAATCGAGTCAACGTGCAAATGGACTTACTGAATTCGCAATTACATTCAATTTCTACGGTTTTAGTGCTGTCAGCCACCAGTCAGTATCAGGTACTAATCAATGCCATTAAACACTATGGGATTAGTCGTCTTGAACAATGTATCATTACTAAATTGGATGAGGCTGTTAGTTTAGGGGGCGTTTTAAGTGCCGTGGCTGAAACAGGACTGGAAATCAGTTATTTAACGCACGGACAACGCGTCCCGGAAGATATTAAAATGGCTACGCGTCATCAGTTAATTGAACAATTTGTTGAACAAGAAAAATTACTACACAACAATGAACCTAAGCTGCAATTAGAGGTTGCAAGGGGGGTGTATGTCGAAGAGTAAAGATATCGCTGATCAAGCAGCAGGCCTGCGCAACCTATCGCGTTCAAAACCAGTTAAAGTCATTGCTATTGCTGCTGGTAAAGGTGGTGTGGGAAAAAGCAATATTTCTGTAAATTTAGCAGTTGCTTTAGGGCAAAAAAAGAAAAAAGTTTTATTATTGGATGCTGATTTAGGCCTGGCTAACGTTGATGTCATGTTGGGTTTGCACACTAAATATAATCTTTCCCACGTGGTGCAAGGATATTGTCATTTACAAGATATTATGTTGCAAGGACCTGAGGGAGTACGAGTAATACCTGCTGCTTCGGGTACAGAGTATATGACGCAATTAAGTCCTGCAGAACATGCAGGCATTATCGATGCTTTCAATGAACTTACAGACGATGTTGATTACATGATTATCGATACCGCCGCAGGAATTTCAGATACGGTATTAAGTTTTGCTCGCTCTGCCCAGGAATTAATCGTCACCGTTTGTGATGAGCCTACTTCGCTAACAGATGCTTATGCGTTTATTAAAGTAATGGCAAAACGCTATGAATGGAGTCATTTTCATGTCCTGGCGAATATGGTACGTAGCACTAAAGAAGGGCGGGAACTTTTTAATAAGTTATATCGAGTTGCCGAACATTTTTTAAATGTACGTTTAGACTATATCGGTGCAATTCCTTTTGATGAACAGGTGCATGAGGCAGTCAAAAAACAAAAACCTGTATTGTTGGCCTATCCTAACTCAACGGCAGCAAAGGCAATTTTGCAGTTAGCAGAAAAAGTGGAAGAGTGGCCGCATAAACATGCTTTGGGGGGCAACACCAGTTTTTTTCTTGAGCGTCTAGTTACTGGAGAACATTAAAGGGAGTTATATCTTGTCTTGATGAGGTTTAATCGAGGTGATTAAACCTTTGAACGAGAAGACTAAGGAGAAATCGTGGATGCTTTGGCTGCGTACAGCAAAGTGAATCAACAGACACAAGAAATGCTGGTGAAAACTCACGCATTAATGGTGAAACGGATTGCTCATCATTTATTAGGACGTCTGCCGCATTCCGTACAACTCGATGATCTTGTGCAAGCGGGGATGCTAGGGCTATTAGAGGCTGTAAGGCATTATGATGCAACTAAAGGTGCATCTTTTGAAACGTATGCAGGTATTCGTATTCGCGGACATATGCTGGATGAGGTCCGACGTAACGATTGGGTGCCCCGCTCGGTTTATCGCAATGCGCGTATGATTTCAGAAGCTGTTAAAAAAGTTGAGAATCGCTTGGGGCGAGATGCAAAAGATCATGAGGTTGCCAGCGAACTAAACCTAAGTCTTGATGAATATTATGAAATGCTAAAAGATTCAGCGGGCAGCCAGCTCTATGGTTTTGATGACCTGGGTGTTACTGATGATATTTTAAAAATTGATACTGAAAATGCCTCTACGGAACCACATATTAATGTGTTACAGGAGGATATGATTAATCAACTGTCTCAAATTATTGACGGTTTACCAGAAAAAGAGCGTTTGGTTTTGTCTTTATATTACGAACAAGATTTGAATCTAAAAGAAATTGGTGAAGTACTCGGAGTCAGCGAATCTCGAGTTTCCCAGATTCACAGCCAAGCAACGCTTCGCATTAAATCTCGATTACCGGAGTGAGATCATTATGGATGGTTTGACATTACTTGGTTTAATTACTGCTTTTGCCGCAATTGTTGTGGGTCAGATGTTTGAGGGAGGCGAGCTTAATTCTTTACTTAATTTTCCAGCTTTGATGATTGTTTTAGGGGGAACTCTGGGGGCTGTCATGATTCAAACCCCTTTTCGTACCTTTATCCGTGCTTTTAGAATTCTGCCATGGATTTTTCGTCCACCCGAACAGCCTTTTGAAAAAAGTCGCGAACAACTTATTGATTTATCACGTAGAGCAAGACAATTTGGATTACTTTCTCTGGAAGAGCATCTGGAGCGAGAAAAAAATGATTTAATGCGCCAAGGATTAGAGTTGTTAGTAGTTGGTGTGGATAAGCAAACGATAAGACAAGTGCTTGAAACAGAAGTTATACGTCAGGAAGACCAGGACATGCGTGCTGCGCACGTTTTTGAGAGCATGGGAGGTTATAGTCCTACTATTGGAATTTTGGGAGCAGTACTAGGTTTAATTCAGGTAATGCGCAATTTGGAAGATCCAAGCCATCTGGGGATAGGGATTGCTGTTGCTTTCGTGGCAACAATTTACGGAGTTGGGTTTGCAAATTTAATGTTCTTGCCTATCGCCAATAAAATAAAGAGTTGTATCGCTAATCAAATTCATCATAACGAAATGATTGTTGAGGGATTAGTCTCTATGGCCAGCGGTGAAAGCCCCAATATGCTAAACTTGAAATTAAATAACTACGGACAACACCATCAGAATGCACGGAAGAAAAAAGAAAGCGGATAGCCACGAAGATACTCACCGTTGGGTTGTCTCCTATGCAGATTTTATTACCTTACTATTTGCTTTTTTCGTAGTAATGTATGCTATTTCTTCAATTAATGTTTCAAAATATAAGTCATTAGCTCAAGGCATGCATTCGGCATTTGCGAAAAAAGGACATCAGAAGCCTGTTGATGAGCCGCCAATACTTAAAGAGCCGAATAGTCCAACAGCAACATCGAATCCGAAGGATCCTTTTGGTGATATGGTTAAATCATTGGCAGAACTCCAGGACTCTGATTATCAAATGAATCCACAAGATGGCTGGGTTGAATTGGATATCAAAGCGGGGGCCTTATTTGAAAGTGGGAGTGCTGAATTGCGGCCGATTGCTTTTGTTAAATTAATGCAACTGGCTGAAGTCATCAAGAAACTTCCTTATCCTATTGCTTTAGAAGGGTATACTGATAATGAGCCCATTAGCACAAATCAATACCCCTCTAATTGGGAGCTATCTGCCGCCAGAGCTGCCTCGGTAGCTCGCATGCTAACGATGTTTGGCGTTGGCCAAAGTCGTATTACCGTAACCGGTTTTGGGGAACAATATCCTATTGCTGATAATGGAACGGAAGAAGGACGTGCTAAGAACAGGCGGGTAAATATGATAATTGCTAAGGATAAAACAGTTCCTCGCTTACTAAACCCGGCAATTATTATGAAAAACCAAGATCTTATAATTGATGAAAACAAAGAAGATCCTCCTAAAACAGATAAAATTAATAAACCCAATAAAACTGAACCTACAGGTAAGGAACCACAATGATTATCGCTTTAGTAGCTGCTTTATTTTTGAGCGGGATTTTTTTTCACCTGATTCGTCGTTATCAACAAGCTGCAGAATTATTAAAGAAACAAAATCAGGAAATTATCCAGGAATTAAAACAACTTCAACGTAGTCATGCGGTATTGATTAATGCAGACTTAGGTTTTGCTAAAAAAATCACAGAAATTAATCGTCACCTTATAAGTATGGATAATCAGATACAGTCTTTGGAAAATAAACGCGATAATGATGGTGGCTATCAACATGCATTGCGAATTCTTGAGATGGGTGGTGACAAAGAAGAAATTATTACAAGCTGTCACCTTTCGAGTGCCGAAGCGGAATTACTAATGAATTTAAATGCTTACCGGACGGCTATTAAAACAAATCCATCGTTAACAAATGCTTAGACTGGTTTATCACAAGAACTATAAAAGACCGAAATAAACATAGTAACTAAATTGGACTGCTTTCTATAATCTTGAGCTGACGTAAGCCTTATCAAGAAATTCTCCTAATAATGATAATCCTGCTGCTAAACTTAGGTTGTATCTTGTTTATTCCTGCGAAGGAGAAAACGATGGCTATTTATCTTAATCATACAATCGTAGCAGCACATGACAACCAGGCTTCAGCCGATTTTCTGGCAGAGATCCTAAATCTCCCTACACCTAAGCATTGGGGACCTTTCGTAATGGTACAAACAAGCAATGAAGTGAGCCTTGATTATAAAAATTTTGCCGGGGAAATTCATTCTCAGCATTATGCTTTTTTAATTAGTGAAGATGAATTTGATGAAATTTTTGCGCGTATTAAGCAAAAAAAACTTCATTATTGGGCTGATCCTGCACAATCAAAACAAGGTGAAATTAATCATCACGATGGTGGCAGAGGCGTTTACTTTGAAGATCCAAACGGTCATCTTATGGAAATTATTACTCGTCCTTATGGGGCAGAGCGCACTAAATAGGACATCAAAATGACTGATTATATTTCTATTGAGGTTCAATAAAAATGAGTTAAAGTCAGAGCAAAATTTATAAAAGATGAACTTTTATTTTAATATGAATATAATAGTCTCACATTATTTTAGTAATGTTACCTATGGAAAAAATAAATCTAGAGGACAAATTTGCCTTATTTCATGATTATTGGTCGCCCAAGATAGTGGGTGATTTGAATGATTCTCATGTGAAGCTGGCGAAATTTAAAGGTGAATTTGTCTGGCATAAACACGATACGGAAGACGAATTATTTTTAGTGATCAAAGGACAACTTCTAATAAAATTAAGAGATAAAGACATTCATCTTGGTCAAGGGGAGTTTGTAATTATCCCTAAAGGTGTTGAACATATGCCTATAGCCAAAGAAGAAGTTCATGTTATATTGATTGAACCTAAAACTACTTTGAATACTGGTGATGCAGTCTCTGAGTTAGCCAAAGAGCAACTCGATAGACTATAGTGAATCCGAGATGTTAAGCCAGTTTGCTCTATACCACCTTCTTTTTTAATAATCATTGAGGCCATAAATGGATCAATTGCTTCATACTTTGGATATTGATAACTTAAGCTCCTTAACTGAAGAAGCCAAGCAACTCGCCATGAGTTCTTTAGAAAAAGGACAGGTTATTTATTTACCCTTTTATTCTTTCCACATGGATTCTACAGAACAAGAGCAATTGCTCTCCGATAAGATATTGGATGGCAAGCATAAAAACCTTAGTTTTGATTATCGGACAAAACGATTAGGTGGCATTGACTCTAATGCGGGTAATGCACCGTTAACAACATTATTAAAAATTTTTATGCAACGATATGCTGAATTTGCAAAGAGTTTGGTGAATAGCTTATTCCCAGAATATGAAAATGCATTGCTCTGGGGAAGAACGAGTTATCAGGCTGCTGAAATTAAGGGACGTACCAGTTCAAGGCGTAAAGATGATAAACGTTTGCATGTTGATTCTTTTCCAGCTACACCTGTAAATGGACAACGAATTTTGCGCGTTTTTACCAATGTTAACCCTTATGGCGAACCACGGGTTTGGCATTTAGGTGAGTCATTTGCCAAAGCGTTAGCACATTTTTCCTCAAGTATTCCACCTTATAACCGTACAATTGCTAAATTGCTGCAGTTAATTAAAGTCACTAAAACACTGCGCTCCGCTTATGATCACTATCAACTTAATTTACATGACAGCATGAAGTTAGATGATGGTTATCAAAGGACCGTAAACAAGCAGCGTATTGAGTTTCCTGCACAAAGTTCGTGGGTAGGGTTTACTGATCAAGTTACTCACGCAGCTCTTAGTGGGCAATTTTTGTTAGAACAACTGTTTTATTTACCCGTACACGCAATGAATAACCCCGAACTCTCACCCCTAAGGTATTGGGAAAAAGAGAAAAAATTCAGAATTCTGGATATGCCTGAAAGAATAGATGTTTAAAACGGCTACATTCCACTACCTACGTGCTGCGACTTGTTTGTGGCATAAGTGGGTAGATGAATTGTCGACACACCCTGGAATACAATCAGAATCTTTTAAAAAAGTCGAAGTCAAGTCTATTTATTTCGATGTATTTTTATTAAAATTGGCAAGCGGAACTTTTATTCTCATCTTCTTGCTCCTGTGGATATTTTCTTTGCATCTTATTATTTTCTCACCCAATTATTTTATCAATGGTCATAAGAACCTATAAAATAAGGGTTCTTCTTGCGAGATTTTATAAAGAGTTATCAACAAATTGTGTGGATAACTCTGTGTATAGACCGTATAAATCTATGAAAAGCAGGCTTTTTAACAAGTGTTCAAGAGATTTGCTGCCAATAGTATAAGTTCAATTCGCCTTAATTTTTTCTAGCGACCATTTGCCTATTTATTTTTAATTATTGTATTTAAGAGATGCTTGATAAAGTGCAACTATACTTAACTATATTTCTATAGCTATAACAGTGGAGATTCATGAAAAAATCAGCCAATCTTACAAAAAAATTATAAAAAATATCATCTGAAAAACTAAACGACGTTCAGAGGGGAAATAGCACGGGAACGCGAATTCGTGAACTAGGGAAAGACTTGCGCCTCCGGTAAGAGAGATGATGAGAGAATTTAAAAATAGATAATTCTCGTATGACATAAGCAACATTGGGTAGAGCTAAGGGCATTATTACCATTTAAATTTGATAAAGAGATCTCGTTGTTGGGAGATGTTGAAAGGTATTATTTGTCTATATGTCTATCTTTTCATTATAAATAGTATAATTTCCTCGTCTATGGCCAGAAATGAGCTTTCACTGTACAATAATGCCCTTAATTAAAAATTTAAAGGACACTCATGCTGGAAGTAAATCAAATCAATCTCACTTTGGCTGATTTGGACAAGCGCATAGCAGCCCTTAGGGGGTATCTTTGACTTTGATCACAAACGTGAGCGTTTGGAAGAAGTAACTCGCGAATTAGAGTCCTCTGAAATTTGGAATGATCCTGAACATGCACAGGCTTTAGGTCGCGAGCGGTCGCAACTTGAAGCGATTGTTCTACAATTAGAGCAATTAGGGCAAGCAGTGATTGATTTAACAGAGCTTTTTGAGCTTGCACGTGTTGAAGAAGACGACACGATGATCACCGATGTAGCGAATGAAATGGCAACAGTTGAACAGCGAGTTGCTAATCTTGAATTTCGGCGTATGTTTTCTGGTGAAATGGATGGTTCTAATGCTTATCTGGACATTCAATCGGGGTCGGGTGGAACAGAGGCTCAGGATTGGGCGGAAATGTTGCTGCGTATGTATCTGCGCTGGGGGGAGCATCATGGTTTTACAACCGAATTAATTGAGTGTTCTGCCGGTGAAGTGGCTGGAATTAAAAGTGCGACAATCCATTTTACTGGAGAATATGCCTATGGCTGGTTACGTACAGAGACAGGTGTTCACCGCCTGGTTCGTAAGTCTCCTTTTGATTCAGGCAATCGCCGTCACACTTCTTTTGCGGCTGTTTTTGTCTCTCCCGAAATTGATGATGATATTGATATTGAGATTAATCCAGCTGATTTACGTATAGATACCTATCGGGCATCAGGTGCTGGTGGTCAGCATGTTAACCGAACTGACTCTGCGGTACGTATTACGCACATGCCTAGTGGGATTGTTGTTCAGTGTCAAACGGATAGAAGCCAGCATAAAAATAAAGATCAAGCAATGAAGCAGCTGCGTGCCAAGTTGTATGAAATGGAAATGCAGAAAAAAAATGCAGCGCAGCAAGCACTGGAAGCAAGTAAGTCCGACATTGGTTGGGGCTCACAAATTCGCTCTTATGTGCTTGATCAATCACGAATAAAAGATTTGCGTACAGGGATTGAAACGAGTAACACGCAAGCAGTCTTAGATGGGGATTTAGATCAATTTATTGAAGCCAGTTTAAAGGCGGGAGTAGGTGAAGCATGACAGAAGAACACTTATTAGATGAGAGTGAAGTATATCAAATTCGTAAACAAAAACTGGCTGATTTACGAAATAGTGGATTTAATTTTCCCAACAAATTTCGTCGTCATGACTTGGCAATTGATTTAGTCAATCAGTATGCGCAAGTGGAAAAAGAAGCATTAGCAGAGCAGCACATTAAGGCTACTGTTGCAGGTCGTATTGTTCTGCGCCGCATTATGGGGAAAGCCAGCTTTTTTCATATCCAGGATGTTTCCGGGCGTATCCAGATTTATATTCGTCAGAATGATTTACCAGAGATCTACGAGCAATTTAAGCATTGGGATTTAGGTGACATCGTCGGAGTGAGTGGCGAATTATTTAAGACAAATACAGGTGAGCTCACTTTGAATGCTGAACACATTGAGCTCTTAACGAAGTCACTACGGCCGCTACCTGATAAATTTCACGGTTTAGCTGATCAGGAAGTCCGTTATCGTAAGCGCTATGTTGACTTAATTGCGAATGAAGAAAGTCGCAAAACCTTCTTGCTTCGCTCAAAATTGATTAAAGCTTTCCGTCATTTTATGGACAGCCATCAATTTCTTGAAGTAGAAACTCCCATGATGCACCCGATTCCTGGCGGTGCTATAGCTCGTCCTTTTATTACTCACCATAATACCTTGGATATGCAAATGTTTTTGCGTATTGCACCTGAGTTGTATTTGAAACGTTTGGTCGTGGGTGGTTTTGAGCGTGTTTATGAAATAAATCGCAATTTCCGCAATGAAGGGATTTCTACACGACATAATCCAGAGTTCACAATGGTTGAGTTTTATCAAGCCTATGCTGATTACAATGATCTAATGGATTTTACTGAAGAATTGTTACGCTATTTGTGCGATGAAGTAGTCGGTGGTCGACAAGTTACTTATCAGGATCATGTCATTGATTTTGAAAAACCGTTTGCACGAATGACCGTTAAACAAGCTATTTTGCATTATCATTCAGAATTGTCTCACGGCGAATTGGATACGACTGAGGGTTGTAAAGCTGTATTAGATCGTTTAGGAATTCTCTATAAAGCGACTGATGGCTTAGGTAAATTGCAAATGCTGATTTTTGAAGAAACGGTTGAGCATTTATTAATTCAACCAACGTTTATAACTGCCTATCCAACAGAAGTATCACCTTTAGCAAGACGTAATGATATTGATGCAGAAGTTACTGATAGATTTGAATTTTTCATTGCCGGCCGTGAAATTGCAAATGGTTTCTCTGAATTAAATGATGCTCAGGATCAAGCAGAACGTTTTCAAAAACAGGTGGAGGAGAAGGATGCTGGAGATTTAGAAGCCATGCACTTTGATAGTGACTACATTGAGGCATTGGAATATGGAATGCCACCAACAGCGGGTGAGGGAATAGGTATTGACCGTCTGGTCATGCTATTTACCAACTCACCTTCTATACGCGATGTAATTTTGTTTCCTCACATGCGTCAAAATTAATATCATCTCACCAAAAAAAGACAGCTTAAGCTGTCTTTTTTTTTAGAGTAGAAGTATTGACTGAATTACTCTTATCTATAATAAATTTATGATAAGGAGAAATATGATGGATACCGCCAAAAAGTTAGAGGAGATAGAGAAACTTTTGCGAAGTATAGAGTATAAAATTGATGAATTCATGTCGCAGCTTGATAATATTGAAAATTTGTTGGATGAGCGATTTGATGAGTTACTCGATAAAATTGAAGGAAAAAAAGAGTAACCTTGTTTCTCTAGATTAAATCATTCAAATTTATTGCTGAACTTGCAAAGCAAAATCGCCATTTTATTTAAATTTCAAATCCACCTATAAAAATTTTAATTTTATCCATATTTTATTTTATAAAAATATCACTTATTTTGATGGAAATCATGATGTTTCGTATTTTTTTATATTAAAAAATGTTGTTATTTTGTATTAAATCCATTGTTTTAATGATGAAAATATTTTTAAAAATAAAACAATAATTTGCAAAGAAAATGTAAAAATTAATTTGTTTTTTCCTTGGGGAGGTTCTATTCTGTAAATTACTTTTCTTAGAAATAAAGTCTAGTTAAAAAAAATAATACCAAATAAGGAGATTTTTTAAGGTATTAAAGGATTTATTAAGGGAGGTAGTAATAGCTTGGATGCCATAACAAACTGACTAGTTTAGGCATAGGGGTCCATTATGGGTCTAGAGTTATTAGTTATTAAGGAAATTAATTCAATGGGGGTTTGTGTCTGTCTCAAACCGTATTTATCAGAAGTAATTACACCCACATTAACCAAAGAAATTAGAAATTTTCAAAATACCTTATTAGAAAAATATTTTTCTTCTGCATCTTGGGAAGGCTACTTCTATGTAATTTGGTACTCGCATCGTGGGTACGGACACCAGGGAAGAGGATTGGATTTTAATTTTATTTTAAATTCCATTGTAAATAATAAAGAAGCGGCTTTCGAAGCTTATATTAACGATTTATTTGAAGTATTATTTTTAAATAATATTGGCTTAGGTCTACCACTTGTTAATTGTTCCATCATTGATCGAGCGATTTCGGGTATTTCGCAAGAGTTTTTTTTCTTAAATCATATTAATTTTATTAAAAGTACCTCACAAAATAATTTAGAAGAAAAAATTCATTCAGTTGAGCTGAAAGAAATTACTAATAATCTAATTTTCCCGCAATTCATCTATAGTAATAATCAATTTTACCGGTTCTCATCATTTAATTTAAAAGAGATGAGAAAACTGATTGGTAATACAAATACGTCATTCTTAGATGAAAAATCAATCGAAAAAATTAGAATAATTTTTGATGAAATAAAAAATGAAACAATACAAAAGATTTATAATATTGCCTCAACCAACTTAAAACTATTACATCGTCTTGCAAAGATACAAACGATTAATCTTAAAAAATGTAGTGAGTCCGTAAATCTGTAAAGATAATTTTTACTGTAATGCGGTAACAATAACGTTAGGAGCTGACTGTTGTTCTCAACTTGGCATGGCTGGCAGTTTTGAAAATGGAGGCTACCCATTTTCTTTCTTTATAGAATCAAGCATTATTCTATTTTTTAAGAGCTCGCTGATGATTTTTTATGAAAGACATTCCTCTTAGTTTATTACATAAAGACCTTATTTGTTATTTGGCATTGCATCATTTGGATTATCAGACTGCTTTGTATTTTATAGAGGCGATTATTCTTTATCAATTTATGGAAAACAATCCATTTAGGGAAAAAGGCCCTGATTCTGCCATGGAGGCAAAGAAGTTCACACGTAGATTTTATCGTGACCATCAACTATCCAAAATTTACGATGCGTTATTTTTACAGGAACCAAAAATTGTTGTTGGAGCGAAGGAGAGTTTTTATTTTAATCCTAATGTAGGTTGGTATTATTGGAGTCAAGAGCCTGGACAAAAAGTTAATGTTAACCCGCAATTATTCAATCCATTTAGTAGCCAAAATCCAGATATTGAAATGAACAATTTGCTTGGTCATCAGAACAATGTCAAAGGGATTAATCAAGGTGGAAGAGAACTCGGTTTTTTTTCTAAAAATGATAAAAATTTTGCCTATGACAATATTATTAAAATTGTTGATCAACGAAATTACAGAATCATTTTAACTGTAAAAGGACAAGTGTTTGGCATTGATAAACGAATGATGAAACTTGCGGAAAAATATAATAAGCAAAAAAGGAGTATGCTTGTTTTAATAAAAATACCTGAAAGTGAAAAGGTTATTGATATTATTGCGAGCGAAACAACAGGTTATTTATTGACAGCAAAAGGTAAAGTTTATAGCTGGCAATTAGATACGCAGATGGAGTTGGATCTCAGTACCAATCATTATATCTGTCCTCAAGAAATAACGGAATTACAAAATTTGCAGATTGTCGCAATTGCTTGCACAGCAGTACGACAGCTATTTTTAACGGTAGATGGTAAAATTTATATCCATAAAAATTCCGAAGGAAAGTTACAACTTTTTCATTTGGAAATAAAGGAAAAAATTAAGGCCATTGTTGGAGGAAAATGGCATTTTCTAGCTTTAACAGAAGCCGGTAATGTATATAGCTGGGGATTCAATAAAGAAGGTCAACTAGGAATCAATTCCGAAGGCTATATAGAACAGCCGACTTTAATTAACGAGTTGAAGGAAAAAGTTAGTTTTATTGTGGCTGGTTTTTATCACTCAGTATGTCTTACCAAGGATGGTGAAGTATATACTTTTGGAGATAATCAAAAAGGCCAATTAGGCTTGAGTAATAGCAATTGCCCCCATACTCCTCAACTCGTTTCTGCCCTAAAAAATAAGGTTATTAGTAAAGTGGCTGCCAATGGTAATTACACGCTGTGTCTAACATCTGAAGGGCAACTTTATTCTTTCGGTTTAGGACCACAAAAAAGGACCAGTTTGCCATTGGAAATTGTATTGGATGTTGATACTCAAGAAGCTTCAAATGAAATGAGAAATTAAAAAATAGCTTTCTGGCTGAACTTTGTCACCATGTGCAGTTATAACTCGTGATTATAAACACTCATCTTAACCTATGAACTTATATGTGGACTGGATTCCACAGATAAAGCATGAGAAACGTATTAGGTAGGTCGACCTAACGCATTGACAAAGCAAAAATTAAAAATTAGCATGCTACTGTTTGTTAGATGGCGCGGGGTGTCGGAATACCGGCTGAGAGTTACCCGTCGAACTTGATCTGATTCATATCAGCGTAAGGACGCCTTCAAAAATCCGTACCAGATTTCCTGGTAAGGCTTCCTTTTGCCATCTCCAAAATTATTCACGTATTAATTAAGAGGAGTTATGGTAATGTCAACATTGAAATCTCGAGTCACCTTATTGCTTAATTGGTATACAAATCCCTACCATACGCCCATTCTAGTGGCGCAGCAATTGGGGTTTTATATTCAAGAGGGCATTAAACTTGCCATTCTTGAACCGACTGATCCTAGTGATGTCACCGAATTGGTAGGGTTAGGTACAGTGGATTTTGGCGTAAAAGCAATGATCCATACTGTGGCAGCTAAAGCAAAAGGTTATCCTGTCACATCAATTGGTACCTTACTTGATGAACCACCCACCGGTTTGATTGCTTTGAAATCGAGTGGTATTAGTTCGTTTCATGACATTGTAGGGAAGCGAGTGGGTTACATTGGTGAATTTGGTAAAAAAATTATTGATGATTTGGCAAAACTTGCCGGTATCGACCCACAAAGTTATGAAACAGTTCGAATTGGTATGAATGTTACCGATGCGATTTGTCGCGATGTAATTGATACTGGCATTGGTTTTATCAATTTTCAAAAAGTAGAGTTAGAACACTTGCGTGGTGAGACGGTATTTTTGCGCCTGGATCAATTAGCAGGACTTGGATGCTGCTGCTTTTGCTCGATTCAATTTATTGTGCCTGAGCGAACATTGCAGCAACCTGAATTAGTTCGAGGATTTCTAAAAGCAACTCAACGCGGGGCGGCATTTACAACAGAGCATCCTGAAGAGGCTTATGAATTGCTGTGTCAAGCAAAGCCGCAATTACGTGCAGCGGTATATCAAAAGATTTTTATGCGAACCTTGCCATTTTTTTCACGTACTCTGCTTAATGTAGACCGAGATTGGAATAAAGTAGGGCGTTATACAAAACACTTAAATATTATTGATGAGAGCTTTGATATTGCCCAATGCTATACCAATCGTTTTTTACCGGAAATACCACATTCTGATTTAAAACCTATCGCTTGCTGCCTAAACGATTAATTATGGAAGCAGGTATTGCTGGCTCAGGAATTATGGGGAATTTGCTAGCCCTTGCATTATATAATGCAGGCTGGCAAGTTACTCTGTTTGAACAAGAAGCTGAGGGCACCAATTGTAGTGCTGCGGCGGCAGGATTACTGACACCAATTTCTGAATTAGATAGGGCTGATTGGTTAATTGCTCGTTTAGGGCTAGAATCGATCACAGTGCATTGGCCTACTATCCTTCAGCAGTTGCCAGACCCAATCTATTTTCGCCAGGCCGGTAGTATTGTTGTAAGTCATCCTCACGATAAAGCCGAATGGGTCCATTTTAGTCGACGTATAACAAGCCGCCAGTTGCAGAATAATATTTATTTTCAACAGCTATCAGGTGGTGACCTTACTGCACTCGAACCCGAGCTAAATAAATTCGAGAATGCTTACTATTTTGCGGATGAAGCGCAAATTGATTCCCAACTATTATTGCCGACACTTAAACGATATCTTGAGGCTCAAGGTGTACGGTATGTAATGAATACAAAAGTATTATCAATTGCCGCCAACCTAATTATTACTCATTGTGAGCAGCGCGAGTTTGATATGGTTTTTGACTGTAGAGGACTTGGAGCTGCATGTGTTTTTAATGATTTACGTGCTTTGCGTGGTGAGTTAATTTGGTTGCATGCTCCTGATGTGCAATTACAGCGTCCAATTCGCCTTTTACATCCACGCTATAGTTTATATATTGTCCCAAGACCCGGAAATATTTATCTCATTGGTGCTAGTGAAATTGAAGCAGAAGATTATAGTGCTATTTCTTTACGCACGACGTTGGAATTATTAACTGCTGCCTATTATGTTCATGCTGGTTTTGCCGAAGCGCGTATATTAAAGACAGTAACACATTGTCGTCCCACCTTTTCAACCCACTTACCACGTATCCGATACTCCGAAGGGCTTATCGCAATTAATGGTCTTTATCGTCATGGTTATTTGATTGCACCAACCTTAGCCAAAGAAGTTTTACGTGGTCTTGGCAACAGGCAAAATAGCCATTATCCAGAAATTTGGGAGAACGAAGATGATAAGCATTTATCTTAATGAGGAAGCCTGTCAAATTGAGTCAACACAATCATTGCATGATTTGTTAATACAAAAAAAAATTGTCGACCAGCATTTTGCAGTTGCAATAAATAATCATTTGGTGCCTCGTGCTGTTTATAAAACAACGACATTATACGCAGGTGATCGCGTGGATATTATTGTTCCAATGCAAGGAGGATAACTATGTGGAATTTAGCGGGAAAAATGCTAAGTAGCCGTTTGTTATTAGGAACAGCATGCTATCCTTCACTTGATGTTATGGAGCATGCTATTCGTGCTTCGGGAGTAGAGGTTATAACCTTATCCATAAAACGACAAACGCCTCAAGGCATTGGTGGTGAGGCATTCTGGCAATCTCTAAAAAATTTAGGCTGTCATCTTTTACCTAATACAGCGGGCTGTCGTGATGCGCAAACGGCTATCAGTACTGCCGAGCTGGCGCGAGAATTGTTCAACACTTCATGGATAAAACTAGAGGTAATAGGCGATGATTACAACCTTCAGCCTGATCCTTTCGAGTTAATTAAAGCAGCCAAAGTACTTAATGAACGGGGATTCGATGTTTTCCCCTACTGCACCGATGATTTAATTTTGTGTCAACGATTGGTTGATGTGGGCTGCAAAATTTTAATGCCTTGGGCCGCTCCCATCGGCTCTGGTCGCGGGCTCCTTAATCCTTATGCCTTGGAAACATTACGTCATCGTCTGCCAGATAGTACATTGATTATTGATGCAGGGATTGGCAAACCCTCACATGCGGTTCAAGTAATGGAACTGGGTTTTGATGGCGTGCTTTTAAATACAGCTGTTGCTCTTGCCAATCAACCGATTACGATGGCGACTGCATTTCGACATGCGCTTGTTGCGGGACGCGAAGCCTTTGTCGCTGGGCTCATGCCTGAAAGAAATGCAGCGCATCCAAGCACTTCATTAATTGATACACCATTTTGGCATCAGGAAAATTGAGCATGAGAAAACCTACAGTCTGGATAACAGGCTATGTAGAGAGCCAGGAAGATTTAACTACATCAAAACATTTAAGAGTAGATGCACGGCGAATTAATGTGAATGAGTTGCTTTCCATTAATTTTTCTCAAAACGCGTTAAAACCAGATGCCCTTAAAATTAGTGGAATTGAAACTGTTTCATATTCCAGAAAAATGATTCCCTTTCTGAAAAATTTTTTAAAACCCATTGTGCTTGATCCGTGTTTCATGTTGCTTTCAGCAAAGCCATCAGACCGAAAACAGCAGAGAGATAATTTAGTAAACTTGTTGCCTTTCGTTGAGATAATAACCTTAAGCTTAACTGAGGCAGAAAAAATACTGAATCGTCCTATTTTTTCTTATCAAGACATTGAAGAAGCCGCCTATATGCTATTGACGATGGGAGCGAAAAGCGTCTTACTCAAAGGAAATGCTATTAAGAACTTGAGGCAAAATTTTTGGACAAATGGCCATGAATCGTTTTGGATTGCCAATATGCACCACTCAGAAATAAACAACTGGGAGGTTGATGGTGCATTGTCGGCAGCGATTACAGCTTGTCTCGCATTAGGGTATTCAATAAAGGATGCTATTGTTATTGCTACAATGTATTTTAATCGTGGTCTTAGGAAAGCTTCTCAAATAGCACGGTTTTTTCATGATGATTGGCCAGAAGAACAAGCAGATCTCCCTTACCTTTCTCCAAAACCCCTGGAGGAGTTGCCTCAGTCATTTAAGGCTTACCAGATGAATTTGTATCCTGTTGTGGATAGTAGTCTTTGGTTAGAAAAGTTATTGCCACAAGGAGTAAAGTGCATTCAACTGCGTATAAAAAATGCGGGTGAAGCGATTTTGGAAAAAGAAATCAAGCGCAGTATTTATTTGGCAAAACAATATGATGCCAAATTGTTTGTCAATGATTATTGGGATTTAGCGATTCGTTTCGGCGCTGATGGTGTGCATTTGGGACAAGAGGATTTGCAACAAGCTGACATCAATAAAATTCGTTGTTCAGGTTTATATTTAGGAGTGAGTACCCATTGTTATTATGAAGTTGCACGCGCTCATGCTCTAAAGCCTTCCTACATAGCTTGCGGACCGATTTATTCAACAACCAGTAAAGCGATGGTTTTTCAACCCCAAGGAATTGAACAGCTGCAACGCTGGCGACGAATGTTGCAGTATCCATTAGTTGCTATTGGTGGTATCAATCTTGAGCGATTAGCGGATGTCTTAAAATCAGGAGTGCGAGGAGTATCTCTGATATCAGCTATTACTCAAGCAAACGATCCTCTTGAAACTACACGGCAATTTTTAACTAAAATCAATGAAGCAAGTTATGAATAAGATGTCTTTTGTCACAGAAGAATTAACCCGTTATTCCCAGCAAATAAAATTACCGGAAGTTGGTTTATCGGGACAAGAAAAACTTAAAAATACTCGTGTGTTATGTATAGGTGTTGGTGGTCTAGGGTCATCATTATCTCTTTATTTAGCAGCAGCAGGGGTGGGGACTCTGGGTATAGTAGATGATGATGTGGTGGAATTGAGTAATTTACACCGCCAAATACTCTATCATTCGTTACAGATTAATCAACCAAAAGCTTTCGCTGCAAAAGAACAGCTTGTGGCCTTAAATCCAACAATTCAAGTGAATGCTTATCCGGAAAGATTAACGCAACAAAATGCAGCGGCCTTGATTAAACAATATGACATTATCGTTGATGGTAGCGATAATTTTTATACGCGTTATTTAGCTCATGATTATTGTTTCGCGTTAAACAAACCTTATATCTATGCGAGTGCATCGCAATTTCAAGGCTATAGTTCAATATTTTATGGCAAACAAGGACCGTGTTTTCATTGTCTTTTCCCAAAAGAATCCACTCGTCAAGTTATTCCTAACTGTGGAATAGGGGGAGTTTTAGGAACTTTACCGGGAATATTAGGTATGATTCAGGCAACAGAAATTATTAAGTGGGTACTTAAAATAGGTGATTCTTTAGAAAGACGATTATTGATTGTGGATTTATTAAAAATGACGTTTAAAGAGGTAAATTTAATTCAAAATCCTGATTGTCAGCTATGTGTCCATCATCAATTTTTCAGCGAGAACAAGGTGGAGTCGTTTGCTTGCCAGTATTCTAATCATAAGGATTATGGAATCACCTATGAGAAATTACCAGAATTCTTACAACGCAACGCAATGTTAGTCGATGTGCGTACGTTGGAAGAACATCAGAAAAAAAATATCGGCGGAAAATTAATCCCTTTAACTGAATTACCTCAACGATTACACGAATTAAACCCTGAGCAGATGATTATTCTTTATTGTTTCTCAGGCCAAAGAAGCATGGCCGCTTTAAATATGCTTCTGGAAAGAGGCGTTAATTCAGTTAAATATTTAATAAATGGTATAGCCAATCTATGAAAGAAAGGCTAATTAAAGAGTGGCCTAATTTTTCGCTTAATTGATTAATTTTTAATCTTTGACCACAATAAATATATTTACTGTGTAAAAGAGGTTACAAATGAATCATCTCTTGACTGACAAAGAAGCGCGAGAAGCATTTGAAAAAAATAAAAAAGCTAATTTATCGAAAGCGGAACAAGAAGAATTTCAAAGTAAGATAGAACAAGTAGCGCGCGATATGGGGCTTCGAGTAAAAAAATGCGAGATGGATTCGCTTCCAGATTTTGTTGAAACATCTACTACCAGACTTTATGCTAATGAGGTTGATAAAGCACCACAACCATCACCTAAAACACCCAAGAAAAAAGCTACGACAGAAGAGGAAGACAAAGACGTAGCTCGTCATTTTTTTAGAGATGTCTATCAAGTTACATCAAATGATGGCTCTTCGTTTTATGTCATGCACAATGGAATCGGTGGACGGATGGTTTCAGACAACTGGACTAAGGAAAGCATTGATAAATGTGCAGAGATGGCAGCAAAATTAGGAGGTAATTTTAGCATGATTCCCCGCGGTGAACCTGGTGCCTTCCCTGATCACTTACGAAAGTATGCTGAAGAAGCGTATGCTAAGCATGGATTAACCTTGGCTGATCCAACTCCACCAACATCGGAGCAGATAGAAGCATCAAAGCAGAAATATGAGAATTTAGAAAGCTCTCAGACGCAAAAAATAATGAAAAAAGAGCTATTGGGATTACGTCAAGAAAAAGGTACAGAGTTATCTAAAGGTCCCGATAAGGAGCAAAGTTATAATAATAACACTACCATGACTCCATTTTCTATGGAGCCCAAACCAATAAAATAAAATTGTTATTGCTAAAACTGCTGAAATAATTAGTTTAATTCCACAATTATTCCAATTGATTGGTAGGAGGGTAGTTTGTCTCGTTCATTCATGCCAATATCATGAATAGTTTTGTTGGGTCAACATGGACCCAACTTACTGACTACACTTGAACTGCTTAATCCTCATCATCCCAGCTTAATGTGCCACCGGCTTGATATTCAATAACCCGAGTTTCAAAGAAATTTTTCTCTTTTTTCAAATCCATCATTTCACTCATCCAGGGGAAAGGATTTTCTGCACCTGGGTATTGTTCCGGTAAACCTATTTGGTTAAGACGACGATTGGCGATGAAGTGTAAATATTCCTCAAACATCTCAGCATTCATACCCAAAATACCATGAGGCATGGTGTCCTTGGCGTATTGATACTCTAATGCAACGCCTTCTTTAATTAACTGAATAATTTCCTCTTTAAATTCAGGAGTCCATAAATGAGGATTTTCAATTTTGATTTGATTAATAACATCAATGCCAAAATTCATATGCATGGATTCGTCACGCAAAATATATTGGAATTGTTCAGAGGTGCCAACCATCTTATTGCGTCTTCCCATGGATAGAATTTGCGTAAATCCTACATAGAAAAAGATACCTTCAAAAACCACGTAAAAGGCGATTAGGTCTCGCAATAATCGTTGATCATTTTCTGGGGTTCCAGTGTGGAAATTTGGATCGCCCAAGCTTTGAGTAAAAGGAAGTGCCCAGGATGCTTTCCGCGAAACAGATGGAATTTCGCGATACATGTTAAACACAGCAGCTTCATCTAATCCCAAACTCTCAATAATGTATTGATAGGCATGGGTATGTAACGCTTCCTCGAATGCCTGGCGCAGTAGATACTGACGACATTCGGGGTTGGTAATATGACGATAAACAGCTAATACCAGGTTATTGGCAACCAATGAATCCGCTGTTGAGAAAAAGCCTAAGTTGCGTAAAACGATTAAACGCTCATCTTCTGTCAAGCCATTAGGATCTTTCCACAATGCAACGTCAGCACTCATGTTAATTTCGTTAGGCATCCAATGGTTTGCACATGCTGCTAAATATTTATCCCAAGCCCATTTATATTTGAAAGGAACGAGTTGGTTTAAATCAGCGCGGCAGTTGATAATTTGTTTATCATCGACATGAATGCGGCCAGCTCCCATTTCCAGTAATTCTAAGCCAGTGGCACCCATGTGTATGGGTGCATCAATAGATTCTATGTTTCTTGTTGACATTAAATTCTCCTCTTATTGGCACGCTTCACAGTCAGGATCCAAAATAGAGCAGACTTTAGGTTCTTCTTCTATTTTAACTGCATTAAGTGCTCCATCAGTAATTGTTGATTTCTCGGCATTACTAGCACCCATACTTCGCAAGTAATAAGTGGTTTTTAAGCCTCTTACCCACGCATACTTGTAAAGTTGATCTAGCTTTTTACCTGATGGTTTAGCCATATAGATATTCAATGATTGCGCTTGATCTATCCATTTTTGGCGACGGGAAGCTGCTTCAACTAACCAGATGGGATCGAGTTCAAACGCTGTTGCATAACGTGCTTTTAAATCATTGGGGATACGGCTAATGGGTTGTACACTGCCATTAAAATATTTCAAATCATTAACCATTACCTCATCCCATAGATTCAATGCTTTCAAATCTGCAACAAGATAGGGATTAATGACTGTAAATTCGCCCGATAAATTCGATTTTACATAGAGGTTTTGATATGTAGGTTCGATTGATTGGGCCACACCACAAATATTGGAAATTGTTGCGGTAGGGGCAATGGCCATGACATTAGAGTTACGCATGCCTTGTGTTCTTACTTTAACGCGTAAACTTTCCCAATCTAAACGTTGTGAACGATCTTGCTCTAAATATTTATTACGAGCCTGCTGTAATAAATTAATAGAGTCAATTGGAAGAATACCCTTACTCCATAAAGAACCTTCATAACTGGAATATTTACCGCGCTCTTTCGCCAATTCACAAGATGCTTCGATAGCATAATAACTAATTAACTCCATTGAAGTATCAGCAAACTCTACGGCTTCTTTAGAGGCATAATTCATTTTTAGTTCATAAAGCGCATCCTGGAAGCCCATTAAACCTAGACCAACTGGACGATGCTGTAGATTTGAGTGGCGTGCTTGCGGGACAGAGTAATAGTTAATATCAATGACATTATCCAGCATGCGTACTGCAGTTGTAATTGTACGTCTTAGTTTTTCACTATCTAGTTTGCCATTAATGATATGCGCAGGAAGGTTAACACTACCCAGGTTACAAACAGCAATTTCTTCCGCTGATGTGTTCAGAGTAATTTCTGTACATAAGTTTGAACTATGAACTACACCGGCGTGCTGCTGTGGTGAACGCAGATTACAAGGATCTTTAAATGTTAGCCAGGGATGTCCTGTTTCAAACAACATGGAAAGCATCTTGCGCCATAATTTGAGCGCCGGTATTGTTTTGACGTTTTTAATTTCTCCGCGACGTGCCCTGTCTTCACATTTAACATACAACACCTCAAACGACTTACCGTATTCCTCATGTAATTCGGGTACTTCATCCGGAGAGAATAATGTCCAATCACCTTCTTCATGGACTCGCTTCATGAATAAATCAGGAATCCATAATGCTGTATTCATATCATGAGTACGTCTTCTGTCATCTCCCGTGTTTTTACGTAACTCAAGAAACTCTTCGACATCACGATGCCAACATTCCAAATAGGCACAAACGGCACCTTTGCGTTTACCTCCCTGGTTTACGGCAACGGCTGTTGCATCGGCAACATTTAAGAAAGGTACAACACCTTGTGATTTACCATTGGTTCCTTGAATATGTGAACCCATTGCTCTTACTGGGGTCCAGTCGTTACCAAGACCGCCGGCAAATTTAGATAACAGAGCATTGTCTTTAATTGCGCTGTAAATACCATCCAAATCATCAGGGACAGTAGTCAAGTAGCAACTTGATAATTGAGGTCTAACCGTACCTGAATTAAAGAGTGTTGGTGTGGATGACATGTAATCAAAAGAAGACAGCAACAAATAAAATTCAATTGCTTTTTCGTCGCGATGTTGCTCACGAATAGCGAGTCCCATAGCTACACGCATAAAAAATGCTTGGGGTAATTCGTAGCGAACACCATCTTCATGAATAAAATAACGATCATAGAGCGTTTGCAAACCTAAATAAGTGAATTTCATGTCTCGTTGTGGTAATAGCGCTTTGCCAAGCTTATCTAAATTAAATTCACTAAGTTTATGATCTAATAAACCCTGATTAATACCTTGAGCAATATAGGCTTTGAAGTAAACAGGATAAAGGGCTGCCATCTCATCAAAAGTGGCTTCAGTTTGCATTTCCAATTTACTGAGTGCTTCTGTTCGTAAACTATCTAATAATAATCGAGCACTAACAAAAGTATAATTGGGTTCTCTTTCTACTAATGTACGCGCAGCCATAATTAGCGCTTTGTGGACATCTTCTAATTTAGCTTGGTTATAGAGATTACGTAGAGCATCTTTGATAACAGGCTCAGCGTTAACATTTTCCAGCTCACGACAAGCTTCATTCACAATGGTAGTCATGCGTTCTGTATCTAATGGTTTCACCTCACCATTCGGCATTGTGATGAGTGGAACCTTGGCATCACGAGCTTGTTCCTTGATAGCAGCTTCACGCGCTTTACGATGCTCTTCACGATAAAGTACATAGGCCCTCGCAACTTCATATTGGCTGCTACGCATCAAAGCAAGTTCAACCTGATCTTGAATGTCTTCAATGTGAACAGCTCCGCCACTGGGTAAACGGCGCTTAAATGCTTGAGTAATATGTTGGGTTATTTCATTAACTTGTTGATGAATACGATTTGATGCAGCGGCATTACTACCTTCTACAGCAATGAATGCCTTGGTGATGGCAACTTTAATTTTATTGTCGTCATAATGGACAACCTTACCATTGCGCTTAATAGTTTTTAGCAAACCTGGCGCATTGGCGGTCAATTCCAGTTGACTTGTTTGCGGCACATCTTTTACCGGCTCAAGAATTTCAGACATGTTTTCTCCACGGAAGGTATTGTGTAGTGAGAACTTTGCTAGCTCCGATCCATGAAACTAACGGATCCCATCCTTAAAATATAGAATAATTTAGTCTAAATCACAACCCTATAAACACAATATCTGGTTGTTTTATTAATAAACACTAACTAGATGTTGTGTTTTTTGTGAAAAGCAAGAGAATAAGCTGAGAATAAGCTGTGGATAAAATGTGGAGTTTTAATTATTCACTTCGAAGAGAGCAACGATATTCCCGCGACAAATCAGATAATTAAAAATTCTATACAGGTTATTTCGATAAAATACCGCTACTCCAAATAAGAATACTTAGCTCTAATAAATTATTGGCTACAATAAAAGAATCTAATTGATGTTGAATGAGGCCAATTCTAACAATAGCTTTTAATCCCGATGAAGTAGGCGTGAAGGCTATAAAGATGGAGCTTTAATAGTATGTATCATTTTTTTCGCACTTTTTTAATTGGCGTGCTCTGGTTTTCATTGTTATTAGCTCCTTATGCATTTCTTTCATACCTTTGTTATGCAGGACTATGTGGGGGGCCTGTGGCTTTGGAAATGAGACACCATCCTTCCTATATTCAAATTTGGACTTACTACATATGGCTGTATCCGTTAGTAGTATTGGGTTGTCTTTACGCTAGTAGACAGGCTACCAAAGGTTCTGTTAGTTCTTTGCTTATTTTATTTATTCCCATTGTTTGTTTATTTCCACTGTCTTATGTTCTTTATCAGGAAAGAAAGATAAAGCAGCAACATGAAGTTCAGTATGGTCCTCAAGCCAGTGATTTTGTATGTGCCCCCGGGAAATTTATTCGTCATGATGAAGGAGGTTTTTATTTTTTTGATGAGAGAGCGGGGGCTCATGGAACTGCCTGGGTGGTATCTTATTTTAATAATTATGACGAGCTAGCATCCTTTATTAGGAATAATGAACTTAATATTTTGCACTGCAAAAACCAAAGCGGCGATAATATTCAGTCCAGAGAATTGTAAGTTACCGTCCGTCATCCTGAAACAACATAGCCGATTGAAGAATCTTCGGGCAAGTGTAAGGAGGGTTTACGCCAAACATGTTTGGCAAACAAATTGCATCCTTGCAAAGAAAAGTACTATTAAAAAAGGTTATGGCTCCTTCACCCTCTCTATATCGCGTTGTAATCCCGGGTCTATTAGGAAATGTCCTAGAATGGTATGATTTTGCATTATATGGTTACTTTGCCGCCATTCTAACCCCTTTATTTTTCCCGAATAAAGATACCACGCTTGCATTGATTACAACCTTTTCGGTGTTTGCTATTGGTTTTTTGGTAAGACCTATAGGAGCAGTTGTTTTTGGCTATATTGGTGATCGATTTGGACGCAAACAGGCATTGTCTTCTGCCATAATATTGATGGCTATTCCTACTACTCTTATTGGTTTACTTCCGACATATCAACAAATTGGTATTCTGGCACCAATTTTTCTTATTGTTTGTCGTTTATTACAGGGGTTGGCTGTAGGGGGAGAGTTTACGGGGTCGATGGTTTATCTATTAGAACATGCCCCTGATTCTAAACGTGGCTTTTATGGAGCATTAGCAATGGCCTCGGCCTTTTGTGGTTTGTTGTTAGGAGCCGTAGCTGCAACGATCGTTGAATTTTTTTCTGTGATATGGATATGGAGGATTCCTTTCTTGCTGAGTATTCTTTTAGGTGGGTTAGGATTGTATTTGCGCATCCGTATGCCTGAATCACCAATTTTTGAACAGTTGAAGAAAAATCATCAGGTTACAACTAATCCTTTTAAAGATATTTTTAGAGCGCATTCATTATTAATATTAAAAGGAATGGCATTAGTCATTTTACCATCCACAGCTTTCTATCTAACATTTCTCTATCTTGCAACTTATCTTAATTATTTTTTGACCGTTTCTCTACCTCATGCAATGATTATTAATACACTTACGTTAGCGGTATTAATAATTGCATGTCCATTAATAGGATTGTTGGCAGATAAAATTGGCAAATGGCAAGTTCTAATGGTTGGTGCCGTCTCTTTTCTTTTCCTATCAATTCCTCTCTATCTTCTTTTAAAAGAAGGAAGTACGGATGCTATTTTTGTTTCGCAAACCATTTTTGCATTCATGGTGGCTTTAAGTTATGCCGTCATTCCGGCGATTCTTCTGGAGTTATTCCCAATCGCCTTTCGTTATACAGGCTTATCTCTATCTTATAATTTAGCCAATGCATTCTTTGGCGGAACGAGTGCTGCTGTGGCCACTTCATTAATTCATGCAACGGGTATTCTTTACATGCCAGGTATTTATCTTACATTGATTGCTATGGTAACGTTTGTTACTTTGCTGTTACTTAAGCATGATCTGGAATAAACACAGATAAAAGTTCTGCAGCTATTCAAGATCTTTAGATTTTTATTGACAGAGAGGGATGACATGGCGTTAACAGAAAATAGACAAATGTTCATTAATTTGCCTGTGAAGGATTTAAAACAAACTATTGAATTCTTTACTAATTTGGGATTTACGTTCAATCCTCAATTCACTGATGAGAATGCGACCTGCATGATTGTGGGTAAAGATAATTTTGTCATGCTTCTGGTTGAAAAATTTTTTAAAGGATTTATTCCTCATCATGAGATCAATGATGCACTGCAAACCAAAGAAACCTTAATAGCCATATCACTTGAGAGTCGTATTGCAGTGGATAAGATGATTGAAAAAGCTATTGCAAATGGTGGCAAAGAATATAGGCCGACCGAAGATCATGGTTGGATGTATGGCAGATCATTTCAGGACATCAATGGTCATGTATGGGAGCCTTTCTATATGAATAAAGACGCTATCCCAGAAGAGAGGTAAGAAAGCAAAGATTTTCTAAACTTATCAACTACGCGCCTTAACAATAATAGCGTCACTCACATTAGAGAACCCGTGAACTTCTAGTTGAAATGAATCAAGTTGAGCACGTAACTGACTAGAGCTTCCTCCATCCAAATTCAGTGCATTGCGGCAATTAAGGGGGGGGGCTTTCATCAATTGAGCTAATTCTGTGGTTGAAAGAGGAAGATTATCGGTCACTAGAATAATAACACGGCCATCATTGGTGATTCCAAGCGCTGAACGTTCAGCTCTTCCTGCTTTTAAAGGAGGAATACGGCTGTTAATTAGCAATCGTGGGCCACTTTGAATTGCAAAATCAATTTGGCTATTGTGACGAAATTGACTGGCATTAGTGAGATAGGGTTTTTGATTTCTTACATAAAAAATCCCCCACCAGCTGATATTTTTAAGCGGTGTTTTTTGACGTTTATTATAAATTCTTAGACCTAAGGGTTTATAGTTGTTATCAAAAAAACCACCATTAATAGTTAATAGGGCATTGGAGTGTTGTGCGTATTCATTGACAGAAGCATGTTCTCGCGATAAGTCGGCGGCAGTAACAAGAGAAAGGCGATTCTCTTTTAAGTTGATGCGAAAAGCATGAATATGTGACCAGGGTGTTAAAAAACTTCCATCTAAATCCTGATATTCAATGCCGGGCGCTAACTTGCGCCACTCACCCGCTGAGGCATAATGAATAGAAAAGAATAATATTAGCAAGCTAATAAATAATTTGCTTGCTTGAGTTAGCCATTTTACAGAACTAATGGTTTGCCTGGACATATTAATCTTGTATCCTTGTGAACAACTTTTATAGCGGCGGAACCACCATGCGAACATTACCGGAAAATAACAATAGAGTAACGGGTAAGTCAACCAACAATTTATCTGAATTGATGCATGAAGTACTTGATAGAGCAAAAGCCCAAGGTGCAACTGATGCCATGGTCTCGGTTAATCATGATAGTGGTTTTTCAGTGGATGTACGCATGGGTGAAGTAGAGACTGTGGCGTTTAATGAAGATAAAGGAATAAACCTTGTCGTTTATATTGGGCATCGCAAAGGGGGGGCTAGCAGCACAGATACCTCACCGGCAGCATTGGATGCTTTGGTTATGGCAGCCTGTGACATTGCAAAAGTAAGTGCTGCCGATCCCTGTTTTGGTCTTGCGGATCGTGAGCTAATGACCACCCAGTACCCTGATCTTGATTTATATCATCCCTGGGCTGTTACGCCAGCTGAAGCCATTGAAATGGCACTTGCTTGTGAAACCCACGCATTGGCACTTGATAAACGAATCACTAATTCAGATGGTGTTAATTTATCAACTCATGCTTTCTGTAATGGTTTTGCCAATACTTATGGTGGAAAAGGGATTATACAAAGTACGCGCCATAGTGTGAGCTGCTCTCTCATTGCAAAAGAAGGGGAGAACATGCAGCGCGATTATGATTATACAACGGCAAGGAATGCAAAAGACTTGTGTTCTTTAGAACAGATTGCCAAAACAACGGTTGAAAGAGCGACAAGTCGCTTGGGTGCCAAACAGGTAAAAACGCAAAAAGTACCTGTATTATTTTCTTCTCGTGTTTCAAGTGGTCTCTTTTCCAGTTTCATTAATGCGATTAGTGGTGGAAATTTATATCGCAAAAATTCTTTTTTACTCGATTCAATTGGAAAGGAAATTTTCCCATCAACTATTCAAGTCTATGAGCAGCCTTATTTATTAAATGCTTTAGGAAGTTCTCCTTTCGATGGGGAGGGGGTACCTACCAGGAATAATGTGTTTATTGAAAATGGCATATTGCGTCAGTATGTACTAGGCAGTTACTCAGCGCGTCGCATGGGTTTAAAAACAACGGCTAATAGTGGCGGCGTTCATAATCTCACAATTGATGCCACTGCAGGCGATTTACAAGCACTAATAAAGAAGATGGATAAAGGACTTCTGGTGACTGAATTAATGGGACAAGGGGTTAATGGTTTAACAGGCGATTATTCTCGAGGAGCTTCTGGGTTTTGGGTGGAGAATGGACAAATCCAATATCCGGTCGAAGAAATAACTATTGCAAGCAACCTTAAAAACATGTTTAAGTCTATTGTTGCAGTCGGTACTGATATTAATCCAAATTATGCGACCCGTTGTGGCTCTGTCCTCATTGCAGAAATGATGGTGGCTGGACATTAATTACTTAAGTCACTAATCCTCTACAATAAAGTGAAGGATTAGTGCATTTGTTGTTATTAAAGATTCAAATTTGAAATTCAACTTCATTAGAGAGATTTTTCCATGGAGAATACTTTTCTACCCAGATGTGGATATGAGCAATCCCTTGGATTCTACTCTTACTAGAACTTATTTCTCAGGCGATTATCTGGGGGAATATTGTGGATTTACTCATGTACTTAAAAAAATCCATGATAAAAAAAGAATGGGATCATTATTTTTAAATGAGATAGTATTTTCCAAATAAAATCAGCAAATAAAATAGTAAAAGTTTAATTATTGTAATAGCTCTTACATCTCAGACGGAATATAGTAGCATTGAAATTATAAAAAACATTTACCATGGAAAGGAATCAATATTGCTTCGCCAATGCTTGCAAGGGCGAAATTTACATTCCCGTCAACAGTTACTATATAATTGTCATATTACTATTATTGGGCAAATCTTTCTTTAGATCGGTTGGTAACGCGTTTATAGCGTCCATTGTGAGACCGTTTTTAGCCCAAGGGGAGATGCTATAAACTACCTCACCCATGTTTTCACTGGCCCAATCACGGTCGTGTTCTTTAAACCCCGCATTTTTTAATAAGGTATTAAGATCACTTTTCTCATTTACAACAATTAAAATACCACCTTCTTCTGGACTCCCCAAATCATGAATTCCTAAGTTGCTTACTGATTGCGAATCAGAACAATATATTTGACTGTCACGCGTAGGATGATAAACGTAGATTTGACTAGCTTCTTGCGTGAATCCGTTGTCTTCAAAAATTTTTTTTAGTTCATCCGCAACTTGCGTACAAGTATCAAATTCTGCATCAATTTTTTCTTTAGATTGCTTCGTTTCTTCTACAGCTTGACGACCAGATAAGTTATTTTCCCTACTATTTTCTGGCATGTATTGTTTAAAAAAAGAATTATGCAGTTTTTCAATAGTTGTCTTAGGTCTAATGGATTCTAGCTTAATGCCAAATTTATCATGAAGTTTATCACATAAATATTGTATAAATCTTTTAATGGGATTATTACTCTCTTTAATAAGCGATCCGAGAGAGGGATGTTTTTCTATTTCTTCTAATGTTGAACCAACATTGCTAATACAATTCTTAAAAAGTACTGTCACATTTTCTGGCTTTTGCTGTATATCAATTGTTGCCTGTGCTATTAATGTGTATAAATGCTGATAGATTTTTTTGAGTTCTTCATTAATCTCTTTATTGGTTAGTTTCTTCTGTAAATCTTGATGGCATTGCAGCATTACATTTGCTAACTCAGATAATCCTACGAGGATGTCCTCTACGAATTCCTTATCTTTACTTAGGTGTGTTGGCAACTTTTTTATAGCATCCATAGGGAGGCCATTTTCAGCCCAAGGGGAAACACTATAAACTACCTGACCCCAATGTTCAGCGGCCCAATCGCGAGTATGTTCTTTAAACCCCACATTTTTTAATAAGGTATTAAGATCACTGTTCTCATCTACAATAATTAAAATACCCCCTTCTTCTGGATTACCTAAATCATGAATTCCAAAGTTACTTATTGATTGCGAATCAGAACAATATATTTGACTGTTACGCGTAGGATGATAAACGTAGATTTGACTAGCTTCTTGCGTGAATCCCTTCTCTTCAAAAATTTTTTTTAGTTCATCCGCAACCTGCGTACAAGTATTAAATTCTGCGTTAATCTTTTCTTCAGCTTTCTTCGCTGTTTCTACTTTACCTTGTGACATTTTTAAGTCCTCTTAAATCTTATATCTCATTATAATATAGTTACACTATGTGATTATTACCAAATAAAAAGCCTAGCGAATTCCGCTTGATTGGGCTTTATCAAAAGTCTCTAGTTTCAATTATCATTTTAATTCATGGTTTAATTCATGATTACCTGACAGTATGTGTGGGTATAAATACCCATATTCAACGCTACAAAACCAACCTATCATAGAGTTTTTTTTGCACTTTTTGTTCTATTTTTTTGGAAAATCATTGTAGGTGGTATATGACTAAAGACACTCAGTTAGAAAAACAAACAAAAAGCCATGCTAATAACTCTCCTGTTGATCCTTACTTAATGGAGGAGAAAGATTTTACAGCTGGAGGAAGAATACTTGGGAAAGGTAATTTTGGTGTAGTTCTTAAAACAACATTCCGTAATAGAAAAGCTGCACTTAAGGTATCGAAAGAAAAAAATGAAGCAGAAAATGAAAGAGCCATCATGAGGCGTTTGGCGGAGTTGCACAAACCTTATGTTGTGCAATTGCTTGGCTACATGCTATATGAAAATCATTATTTTATTGCGATGGAGTATATGCCTAAGGGCTCTATCGAAAACTTCATAGCCCAAAAGACACCCATAGATTGGTCTTTGCGCTATCTCTGGCTTACGCAAATTACGGAAGGGTTAATCTTTTTGCACGAGAATTTTATTGTTCATCGTGATATCAAGGGCGCTAATATTCTTTTAGATCACGCCTTAAATCCCAAAATTGCTGATTTTGGTTCTGCAGTGATTATGAAAGGTGAACCCCTTAGTGGGGGAGTGGGTACACCCTTATGGATAGCACCTGAAATCATTTTGGAGGAGCCTTATAACGAGAAAGTAGATGTTTATAGCCTTGCGATTACTTTGTGGCAAATTGTTTGCTGGGACTCTCCCAAGACAGATAAAAATTATAATGAGTTTTTGGATCATGTCGTTCGGGGAGGAAGACCACCATTGCCACAAAATTTACCGAAAAAAGTTGCCAAGCTACTTACTTTAGGATGGCTACATGAACCTGATCAAAGGCCTTCTGCAAAGGAGTATTTAGTTAAATTGGAGGAGACTAAGGAGGAGATATTAAGTGCTTCTCCGATGAAGCCTTAATATTGTAAATAAATTGCTTTATTCTAAAAACCACATGAGCTTCCAGTTGATATTCTGATTGCTCATGTAGGTTAAATGGGTATAGAAAAATAGGGAATTGATGAGGCTATTTGCAATATTTTTGTCTGAATTAAATAAAAACGTCAGAGAGCTCTATTATATAAAACATATAACTGTTTCATCTTCGAGCAATCTATCAAGATGGGTATTAGTTTTTATCGCGGAAAGTAATTCGACCTTTCGTCAGATCATAAGGTGTTAATTCCACTCGAACCTTGTCACCGGTTAATATGCGGATGTAGTTTTTACGCATACGTCCTGAAATATGTGCTGTTACGATATGGCCATTTTCAAGTTCCACACGAAACATCGTGTTTGGTAGCGTATCGATTACAGTACCAGCCATTTCAATATGATCTTCTTTTGCCATGGGGCTCCCAGTTAATGTAGTAAACAAATAAGGCGCAAATAGTGCACTAAAATAAGAGAAATGGCAATGATCTGCCAAATCTCGTTTACGCCTGGTTTAATATATTAGCCCATCGACCTGGATGAGTAGGGTGCTTTAAAGTTTCCTTCAACAGATGCAGGAATTGACGTCGGCTAATAACTTCAGCTCCTAAACTTTGTAAGTGAGCTGTCGGCAATTGGCAATCAATAAAGTCAAATTGCCAATGTTGCAAAGTCTTACAAAGATAATACATGGCTAGTTTTGAGCTGTCACGCGTTCGATGAAACATTGATTCGCCAAAAAAAGCATGTCCCAAACTAATGCCATATAAGCCACCAGCAAGTTTCTCATCAATCCATATTTCAAATGAATGCGCATAACCAAGCAGATGCAGCATGGTGTAGGCTTCTTGCATTTCATCTGTGATCCAGGTGTGATTCAGTCGTCCTGTACTTGATGCACAGGCATTAATAACTTCTGCAAAAACGGTATCAACGGTAAACCGATGAGGTTTTTTTAGAGTCTGCTTCAAACTGCGTGATAGTTTGAAGGCATGAGGTTTTAATATTAAACGCGGGTCGGGCGACCACCAAAGAGGAAGAGAACCTGGTTCAAACCAGGGAAAAATTCCTTGGCGGTATGCTGACAATAAACGCTCTGGCGACAAATCGCCGCCAACAGCCAGCAATCCTTGAGAATCACTATTTAATGGATCTGGAAAATCCAGCGTATCCATGCTAAGGATTGTTATCGGAGGAATTATTATTTCTCCAGACTATCTAAATATTTTTCTGCATCCAGTGCTGCCATACAGCCAAAACCAGCTGAAGTAATGGCCTGTCTGTAAACATGATCTGCCACATCACCGCAGGCAAAAACCCCGGGGACTGATGTTGCTGTTGCCATGCCCTCCAAACCGGAACGAATGGTAATATAGCCATCTTTCATTGTCAGTTGCTCTTTGAAAATAGTCGTGTTGGGATCATGGCCAATGGCAATAAAAACACCGTCAAGAGGCAAGTCTTGTTGGCTATTATCAATGACACTACGAGTGCGTACACCAGTGACTTTCATATCATCACCCAAGACTTCTTCTAGTGTGTGGTGCCACAATAGTTTTATATTACCGGTACGTGCTTTTTCAAAAAGCTTATCCTGCAGAATTTTTTCAGCACGAAGGCTATCACGGCGATGAATCAAAGTAACGGATTTAGCAATATTTGCTAAATAAAGAGCCTCTTCAACAGCCGTGTTACCACCACCTACAACGCAAACTTCCTTATTACGATAGAAAAAACCATCACAAGTAGCACAAGCTGATACACCTCGCCCTTGATAGGCTTTCTCAGACTCAAGACCTATATAGCGAGCGGAAGCGCCTGTTGCAATAATTAACGCATCACAAGTATAAGTTTCACTATCGCCTTGCAGTAAAAAAGGACGTTGTTGTAAATCAGCTTTTACAATATGATCAAAAATAATTTTTGTTTCAAAGCGTTCTGCATGTTTCTGCATGCGTTCCATTAGAGCAGGCCCCTGCAAGCCTTCAATGTCACCGGGCCAGTTATCAACTTCTGTCGTGGTTGTTAATTGACCACCAGGTTGCATACCGGTGATGAGCACGGGGTTTAAATTTGCACGCGCAGCATAGACTGCCGCTGTATATCCTGCAGGGCCTGAACCAAGAATTATGAGGCGATGGTGATTGCTATCGCTTATCATCTCTGCCTTCCTTATGAATTATGTTAAGATGGCAAATATTATGACATAATAACAAACAATGAAATACCTATGGGAAAACAACAAACGAGTAATCAAACGGGACATCGTAAGCAAGCGCTGCCAACTTTTTTAATTAAAAGACTCAGCGAAGGCAGTTTTATCTTAGTATCAACGCTTGCATTGTATGTCATACTTTCTTTAAGTACCTACGATTTAAGTGATCCAAGTTGGTCACAAATGAGCAAGAGTAATACAGAAATTACCAATGCTGGGGGGCAGGTGGGTGCCTATATAGCGGATGCGCTTTATTTTGTATTTGGCTATTTTTCCTTTTTTATTCCCCTGGTTTTTGCCTATATTGCATGGATAGTTGTGAAAGATTACCGTGCCTTGCATACTATTAATAGACCGGCCATGTTATTGCGAGCTAGTGGCTTTATATTTATGATGCTGGGTGGCTGTTCTCTTTTGAGTCTGGATGCACAATTAGCCTTAGATGCAAAACATAGCGCAGGCGGTGTGCTTGGTAGTTTTATAGCGGATGGATTTCGTTATGCTCTGAGTATGCAGGGGGCAACATTACTATTATCAGCAATTTTTCTTGTTGGGATTACTTTATTAACAGGTCTATCTTGGATTCACCTTGTTGAATTAACAGGTTGGTATACGACGGTAGCAACCAATTGGTTATTCCGTAGCTCATTAGCAAGTTCACGTGTCATTCGAGCTCGAGTTAAGCATTTAAAAGAAAGCAAAGAAAGTAAAGAAAAGGAACCTGCTCCAGAGATTGAAAAACCTGCACGTAAACTACTTGCCCGAAAAAAAGAGAAAACAGAATCTTTGCCTGTGGTTATGCCTTCGTTGGAACCATTACCTACAATTTCTGCACCTACGCCACCTCCAGTGCCATCCGTGGCGCCTTCTTTAAAAATAAAAGAGCCTGCACGTCCAGCACCGGCAAAATCTACTGCACCAGCTATACAAGTAACCGGAGAACTCCCTTCGCTTAATTTGCTGGATAAAGGGCAGCAAGGCAAATCAATGGGTGGCTACACTCATCAAGAGTTAGAAACGGTGTCGCGCGAAGTAGAACAGCATTTGTTAGATTTTGGCATTCAAGCCGATGTAGTTGCGGTTCATCCTGGTCCTGTCATTACCCGCTTTGAATTGCAACTTGCCGCGGGTATTAAAGTAAGCAAGTTATCGGCTCTGGCTAAAGATTTAGCGCGCTCTTTATCGGTCATTAGTGTACGGGTTGTTGAAGTTATTCCCGGCAAAACGGTTGTCGGTCTTGAATTACCCAACCAACACCGAGATATGGTCCGTTTGTCGGAGGTTTTATCTGCCGAAGTATATCAACAAGCGCATTCGCCTATTGCTCTGGCTTTGGGAGTTGATATTGCTGGCCATCCAATGGTGGTGGATCTCGCCAAGATGCCTCATTTACTTGTTGCCGGAACAACTGGTTCTGGTAAATCCGTTGGTATTAATGCCATGATTTTGAGCCTGCTCTTTAAATCGACCCCTGAGCAGGTTCGTCTTATTATGGTTGATCCGAAGATGTTAGAGTTATCTGTTTACGACGGTATCCCACATCTACTAACCCCCGTAGTAACAGATATGAAGGAAGCAGCCAGTGCTTTACGTTGGTGCGTGGGAGAGATGGAGCGACGATATCGATTGATGGCGGCCATGGGAGTTCGCAATTTAGCAGGGTTTAATAGCAAATTAGCGGAAGCAGAAGCCAAGGGTGAGCAACTGACTGATCCTCTATGGAAGCCTGGAAATTCAATGGATGAAACGGCCCCGGTGTTGCAAGCTTTGCCCTATATTGTCGTTATCATTGATGAGTTAGCCGATATGATGATGGTGGTGGGCAAAAAAGTAGAGCAGCTGATTGCTCGTATTGCCCAAAAGGCTCGCGCAGCTGGAATTCATCTAATTCTGGCAACCCAAAGACCTTCCGTGGATGTTTTGACAGGGTTAATAAAATCCAATATTCCAACGCGAATGTCATTTCAGGTATCTTCAAAAATTGATTCACGTACTATTCTTGATCAGCAAGGGGCAGAACAGTTGCTTGGGCATGGTGATATGCTTTATTTAGCACCAGGTAGTGGGGCTCCCTTACGCGTTCATGGTGCATTTGTGGATGACAAAGAAGTTCATCGAGTAGCTGATGATTGGCGAGCACGTGGTGAGCCTGAATATATCGATGAAATTACCCAAACAAGTGAGGCTTCTGAAGGGGGCTTTGGTGAGGAATCGCAAGACACGGAAGAAGCTGATCCGTTATATGATCAAGCAGTTGAATTCGTAATTCAAACACGAAAAGCAAGTATTTCATCCGTGCAGCGTCGTTTAAAGATAGGTTATAACCGTGCTGCAAGATTGGTAGAGGAAATGGAGCGAACTGGTATTGTTGGCCCCTTAGAGGGTGGTTTTAGAGATGTGTTGGTCTCCACGATAACTGAGGATTAATTATGAAAAAAATAGCGTTATTGGCATTATTGCTAGTAGGTGGCAATGCATTTAGTAATCCAGCAGAGGTATTACAAACCAAACTCAATGCTATTCGCAGCTTAAGTGCTAATTTTAGCCAAACGGTCATGGCTAAAAAACGCGAACTTTCAAGTTCGTCAGGTACAATGGCCTTAGAACGACCAGGACGTTTTCGTTGGCAAACAAAAGATCCAATGGAGCAATTAGTTATCGCCGATGGCGAGCAATTATGGGTTTATGATGTAGACTTAGAACAAGTAACCGTAAAAAAACAAGAAAAAGGTGTGGGGGGAACAGCAGCATTATTTTTAAGTGGTTACAATGACACAGTCACTCGCGATTTTGATGTCACTGCATCAACAAAAGGTAAAAAAGAACTCTATGATTTGCACTCGAAATCAAACAAAGCTAATTTTCAACGTGTCAAATTAATTTTTGAAGGGGATACCTTAAGTGGCATAGAGATGTATGACCAATTAGGCCAACATACGATTGTGAATTTAAAGAATGTAAAAACTAATCCTAAGCTCGCTGCAGCCTTGTTTAAATTTAAACCACCAAAAGGGACTGATGTGGTTAAACAATGAGTTATGAGTATGCAACCCAAAGTACCACTGGCTGAATTATTAAGACCTACTCATTGGGATGAGGTCATTGGGCAAGAGCATTTGTTAGGGACTGGAAAACCACTAAGAATAGCATTTGACTCAGGTATCCCTCATTCCATGATTTTATGGGGGCCGCCTGGGGTGGGAAAAACCACCTTGGCTAGATTGAGTGCTAAAGCTTTTGATTGTGAGTGGATAGCACTCTCGGCGGTTCTTTCGGGTGTTAAAGATATTCGTGCTGCAATCGATCAAGCTAAAGACAACTTGGAAAAAAACCGTCGGACTTTGTTATTTATTGATGAAATCCATCGTTTTAATAAGTCACAACAAGATGCTTTACTACCTTTTACCGAATCAGGATTAATCACTATCATTGGTGCTACGACGGAAAATCCCTCATTTGAGGTAATTTCTGCACTTCTTTCGCGCGCTCAAGTTTATGTATTAAAAGCGCTTGGCGAATCCGAACTCAAAAAATTGCTGCAACGAGCTCATAAGCAAGCACTACCCCATTTGCAATTAAGTGAAGAAGCAATTACTACATTAATTGCTTATGCCGATGGGGATGCACGCCGTCTGCTTAATTTATTAGAACAAATTAGTACTGCAACTCTTGCACAAAAAACAACAGAAGTAACCGTTGAATTGATTCAAAATGCATTGAGTACAGCAAGTCGCCGTTTTGATAAAGGTGGCGAAAATTTTTATGATCAAATTTCGGCCCTGCATAAATCGGTTCGCGGCTCACATCCTGATGCTGCACTTTACTGGTTATGCCGTATGCTGGATGGTGGTGTAGATCCATTGTATCTGGCGCGTCGAATTATTCGTATGGCATGGGAGGATATTGGTTTAGCTGATCCTCGCGCAATGCAGCTGGCAAATGATGCTGCTGCCACCTATGAACGCTTGGGATCGCCTGAGGGAGAGTTAGCGCTAGGACAGGCAATTATTTACATGGCAATCGCTCCTAAAAGTAACGCAGGGTATAAAGCCTATAATGCGGCAAGAGCTTTTGTAAAAAATGATAAATCACGAGAAGTGCCCCTGCATTTACGTAATGCACCTACACATTTAATGAAAGACTTAGGCTATGGACACGAATACCGTTATGCGCATAACGAACCGCATGCCTATGCAGCGGGTGAGACCTATCTCCCTGATGGAGTAAAAGAGCCAGGCTGGTACGAGCCTGTTTCCAGAGGGTTAGAGATAAAAATTGCGGAAAAAATGGCTTTTTTAAGGAAATTAGATAGCGAAACAAGGAAAAAGTAGCCTGAAAGATAATTTCTGTTAAAGTAGCTTGGACTAAATTCAACGAATTTAAATTCAAAGGGAATTGACGTATGCAGCCTGCAATTACTGCCATAGGAATCGCTACTCCACCTTATAAGCGTGCTCAACAAGAAATCGCCCAGCTTATTTGCGAAGGGTTTAAACTCAAACCCACCGAAAAAAGATTTTTAAAAGCAATTTATAAGGCATCAGGTATTGAGTATAGATACAGTGTTTTGAGTGATTATTGCAAACCCATAGAAGAATTTGATTTTTTCCCTCGACATCCTGACGCGCCTTTGCCAACCACAGCCAAACGAATGCAAATTTATAAAGAGCATGCGTTGATACTCGCACTGCAAGCGATTAAAAATTGCCTGGCCGAATTAAATACATTCAGTCAACAAGAAATCACACATCTTATTACGGTTAGTTGTACAGGAATGTATGCGCCTGGTTTAGATATTGAAATTGTCCAACATCTGGGATTACCCACCTCAACAAAACGAACTGCTGTTAATTTTATGGGTTGCTATGGAGCTTTTAATGGAATAAAAGTAGCCGATGCGATTTGTCAGGCAGATCCACAGGCAAATGTGTTAGTCGTTTGCATTGAGTTATGTACAATTCATTTTCAAAAAGAACAAACCGCAGAAACAATTATTTCTAATGCTATTTTTGCTGATGGCGCAGCTGCTGTGCTCATCCAGGGAAAACAAAGTAGTTGCACCTGTTTGACTCTGGAGTCATTTCACTGTGATTTGGTACCACAAACCAGCCAACAAATGGCTTGGCAAATTGCAGATTCTGGCTTTGATATCGTACTTAGTGCTTATATTCCTGAGGTGATAAAGTCAGGTATTAGTTTATTTACTGAAAAACTTTTAGAGAAAATAAATTGGTCTTTTGCTGATATTGATTACTATGCGATTCATCCAGGAGGACTTAAAATTCTGCACGCCTGTGAAGAAGCGTTAAATATCTCTGAGGAAGATAATAAGCATTCCTATGATGTTTTGCGTCAATTTGGCAATATGTCTTCAGCGACTGTTCTTTTTGTATTAAAAAGTATTTGGAATAGCTTGAAAAAGCAGGATGATAAAAAGAATATATTTAGTTGTGCCTTTGGACCCGGGCTTACTTTAGAATCAATGTTATTAAAAACGCATTATGGAAGCTAAAAAGAATCCTCTAGTATTTTGGTACTAGAGGATTAGGGAGATTAGTTTACAGTGAGTTGCATGCTTTCATGAGTAGGTTCTTGGTTTTGTTGACCCATGCAGGCTGCTTTAAGTGACATAAAGCTATTTCTAATTGCGTAACCAATGCCTTTTAAAATATCCAGGAAAGTACCTTGCTGATAACCGTAAATTTTAAAATAAAGCTGGTTTTCTTCTGGATTTAAACGATGTTCAAAGAAAGTTGTATCTTGTTTGGTAGTTTCAGCTTCTTCAATAATTTTGTCTTCAACCTTATCGTCAATGAAATCCCTCAATTGCTGTTCGTTCATGAGAGGAGCTAAAACTTTACGCATTTCTTCAATTGATGGATTATTCAATATAGATTCATCACGCACTTCACCTAAAGTCCAATGGCAGCATCTTGCTAAGTTTTCAAGTGCTTCTGTGTATTCAGCATAAGCATATTTTCGTTGCCCCATTTGATAAGCGCCATAAGCAAAGCAACCCCCCGCCAACAAACTTAAAGGCAGAAACCAGGATAAACCTAAAGCGATTGTGCCAAGAGAGAAACTTGTTGTTATTTTGATATCCATCGCTTGCAAGGCTGTTAATTTTTCTTTAACTAAGCGGGTACAATCATCGATTAATTTTGTGTGAGCTGTATCTTTGGGGTTAAATGTTATTTGTTTTTCTTGATAAAGGGATAAAGTTACCCCATGTTCAAATAAAGCATTAGAAGGTTTTTTAAAAAAATTATGAGGCATTATAGCTCCCGATTATTAAAAGCACATACTTTAGAGTTTAATTTATCCATACACAACATTTTTTAGTGTAATTGAGGGTTTTGTTACAAAAAATAGATGCAGGGTTAAGAAAATTAATAAGGTAAGTTATTCTTTTTAGACTAATTTTGCTGATGAACGGCAAGAAGCTTGCGAAAAAAGAAGGTTAATACAGGAGGTAGTAATGATAGAATAATGATTCCATAAATAACCAAAGTAAAATTATTTTTTACAAAAGGTAGTGCTCCAACAAAATAGCCTAACCAAATGAGGCTTCCTATCCATAGGGTCGCACTGGTGATATTATAAAGAAAAAATTGCGAACGATTCATATAACCTATTCCCGCAACAAAAGGCGCAAAGGTACGAATAATAGGAATAAAGCGAGCAAAAATGATGGTTTTTCCACCATGCTTTTCATAAAAAAGATGTGTTTTTTGCAAATATTTTTTATTAAGAAGCCGTGAGTTGCTTCGCGAAAAAACCTGCGGGCCAACCATCTTGCCAATAGAGTAATTCAATTGATTACCTGTTATGGAAGCGAGTACAAGTAAGCCAAACAATAAAAAGATGTCGAGGGAAGCTCCTGATTGAGCTGCAACGCTGCCACTGGCAAATAATAGTGAGTCACCAGGAAGAAACGGTAATACAACGAGGCCAGTTTCGCAAAAAATTATTGCAAACAAAACCAAATAAGTCCAAACACCATAGCTGGAAACAAAAGAAAAAAGATAGGTATCGATATGTAATACATAATTTAGCAAATGCTGTAGTTGTTCCATGCTATATTTTTTGTCAAAAATGAAATTCTAAATCCAGAAGAGACAAATGTAAACTTGCGCTCTCACGACAATTATATTTTGATTATAATGCAAAAAATTGGAGCTATTCCATATATGCGAAAATCTTTCCTGCAAAACAACAGCGTGTAGTAAAGAAATGGATTTTCGCTTGCGCGGGAAAGACAAAAATAATTAAATTTATAGAGGTAAAACTGACAACTAATATATATTAGAAAATATTTTATAAAAAACATTTCTCTTTAGACTGAAATATGAGGGGTATTTATTACCAAAAAGGATATATGTGCAAATTTAGGTCAAAAGTAGGCGTCGATGATTGTTTATTTTTGTTAATACTATGATTTTTATTTACATTTTTATTTTTCTGTAAATTTTGTTAAAGTCGTAGATAAAATCTATTTAAGTGTATAGGGCCATAGTGATTAAAGATCCTTTAAACAGAGAAGAATATGTTGATTTACCAGAGCAAGATATTCTGGCGTGTTTACCTTGTGGTCTTTTAATATTGAATACTAAAGGTACTATCATTTGGTTAAATGCTGCTGCAGAAGGCTTATTAGGCTTCAATCTACGTGGGGCTACTTGGCGGGATGTCATTCAACAGGTCTTTTCCCCACGAGAAGATGATGGTCATGAGGTTTCTTTAGTCGATGGTCGCAGAGTAAGGGTTGCCATCTCCTCTTTAGATAGTTTACCTGGCCAACTAGTGACGCTGACTGATTTAACTGCAACGCGAGTTTATGAGCAGGCGAAAGCAAATCAAAATCGTTTAATAACTATTGGTAGAATGACAGCACAGCTTGCGCATCAGATAAGAACCCCCTTATCTTCTGCCATACTCTACACAGAACATCTTGCTGCACAACCCGACATGGATGGGCGCTGTTTGCAATGGATAACTCGATTACAAGAATGTCATGCGAGCATTGAGCAACAAATTCAAGATTTATTATTATTCGCCCGCGGTGAAACCATTGAACTTACTCCAACCCGAATAAAAGAATGGTCTGAGCAACTAATGGAAAGAGCGCAACCCTTAGTCGAGGCGCAATCCGCAACACTTGTGATGAATAATCAGCTGCAAGATAAAGAGGTATCGTTACATGCAGAATCTTTAACAGGGGCAATGCTGAATTTAATCATCAACGCATTACAAGCAAAAGCAAATTCGATTGTGATAACTATTCAGAAAATCAACCTGGATATGCAGATACAAGTAACTGACAATGGGGTAGGAATGTCAGAGGAAGTGAAGTCACAAGCTTTTGCTCCTTTTTTCACGACAAAAGCTCAAGGAACAGGTTTGGGGCTGGCTGTGGTTTATGCAGTAGTAAAAGCCCATGGCGGAGAGGTTATATTAGATTCTTTGTCAGGACAAGGGAGTTGTATAACAATTAATCTACCAGGATAGCCTGAGATGGCAGTTGCAAGCATGGAAACAAGTATAGTAGTAGCTTGTAATTGCTTTTTTCTGGATAATGGTACTTTAAACAAAGGATTCTACCATGAGTGATGTTTTAATAGTTGAAGATGATCCCGTGTTACGTGAGGCACTCGCGGAAACAATGAATCTTGCGGGACATTCCTATTTGGCGGCAAAAGATGGCAAAGAAGCTTTAGCCATGCTAGAACGTCATAGTCCTGCTATCGTCCTTAGTGATATCCGCATGGACAAAATAGATGGTCAACAATTGTTAGCTGAAATTCAACGTAGGAATCCGGGTGTTCCTGTTATTTTAATGACAGCGCATGGATCAGTTGAGGACGCAGTCACTGCAATGCGTAATGGTGCGGTTGATTATTTGCAAAAACCCTTTAGTGCTCATGCATTGACTGAAAAAATAAATCGTTACATCAAACCACTGTCGACTGACGATGATAGCCAACCTGTCGCTCAAGATCCTAAAAGTCAAGCATTGTTATCGATGGCATTACGCGTAGCCCAATCTGATGTAGGGGTTATGATTAGTGGGGAAAGCGGTACCGGTAAAGAAGTACTGGCTCATTTTATTCATGATCATTCTCCTCGTAAGCAACATCCTTTTATTGCTATAAATTGTGCTGCCATTCCTGAGCAAATGTTGGAGGCAACTTTATTTGGTTATGAAAAAGGGGCCTTTACGGGCGCTTATAAGTCAACTCCAGGTAAATTTGAGCAAGCACAAGGAGGCACATTACTGCTTGATGAAGTGAGTGAAATGTGTTTAAGCCTGCAAGCGAAACTATTACGTGTGTTGCAGGAGAAAGAAGTTGAGCGAATAGGGGCGAACAAACTTATTCAGTTAGATGTGAGAGTATTAGCAACAAGTAATAGAAAATTACTTGATGAGGTAAAGGCAGGACGTTTCCGTGAAGATTTATATTATCGCTTAAATGTTTTCCCCCTTCATTGGTTACCTTTAAGAGAACGAATTTGTGACATTATTCCCTTAGCAAATTATTTGATTCGTCGTCATTGTCAAAATAATCAACCGGTTATTCCTGTTTTAAGTGAGGAAGCAAAGCAAGCACTTTTAGAATATAGTTGGCCAGGCAACGCCCGTGAATTAGATAATGTGGTTCAACGAGCTTTAGTTTTGCAAACTCATGGCACAATTGAAGTTCCTCATTTACAACTTCCCAAAAATACGGATGAATTGATTCTTGACCATTCAGAAATAAAGAAAGGAGAAAGTAAAAGCTTGCAAAATCATGAATTTGAATTAATTTTGTAAACATTGAAGGAACACAATGGAAATCGTCAGCAAGTTGCGGCAATTTTAGGTGTGAGTGAACGTACGTTACGTTATAAATTGGCAAAAATGCGTGAAGAAGGATATGCTGTATAGTTTCGCAAAGTAAATGATTTTATTAGAAAAGCGTAGATACTTGGGAGTTCACTATGAGCGAGATAAATACAGTATCTTTATTAAACCAGCTGCGAGCCATGGCAGCAAAAGCTGAGGGCGGTAGTGTGGAATTTAGTCCGGCTGATGCACCTGCATTTGGTGATGTATTGCAGAATGCGTTAGGAACCGTAAATAATTTGCAACAAACTTCAGATACTTTGAAAGCTCGTTTTGAAATGGGTGATACGAACGTTGGTATTGGCGAAGTAATGGTTGCTGCTCAAAAGTCGAATTTAGCATTTGAAGCTACATTACGTGTCAGAAATAAAATGGTACAAGCATACCAAGACATTATGAATATGCCTATTTAACATACTCACACGAAATTATAAAGAATAAGATTGAGAAAACAACATAGGGATTTCTCATAAAAAGAACTGGGGAGTTATATCATGGCATTGGTTGACAATGCTTCTACTGCTGCTACAAAATTTGCAAGTTTATCAATCCCAAGACAGTTAGGATTAATGCTAGGGCTTGCGGCTAGTGTTGCTATAGGTGTAGCAGTGGTTTTATGGTCGCGGGAGCCAAGTTATATGCCTTTATATAACGAAATTAGTACCCGCGATGCTGCTGACATTGTGGATTCATTACAACGTAACAGAATTGCATTTAAAGTCGATCAGAATCAGGGAACAATTTTAGTACCGACTGATGAGGCACAAAATGCTCGTCTTAAATTAGCTGCAGAAGGCTTACCTCGAAGTAATACTGGAAGTTCTGACTTGTTTGCAGATAAAAACGCATTTACTAACAGTCAATTTATGGAAAATGCGCGTTATAAACAAGCCTTGGAAACTGAACTGGCTCGTACAATCAGCCAATTTCATGATGTGAAATCCGCTCGAGTACATTTAGCTATTCCTAGAGAATCAGCCTTTGTAAGGGATAATAGAGAACCTAGTGCTTCTGTTTTTATAGATGTCTATCCAGGGGCAGAAATAAAAAAACAAACGATTGCTTCAATTATTAATTTAGTTGCTTCAAGTATTCCAAGTTTATCTTCCAGCCGTGTAACCGTTGTTGATCAAAATGGACAACTACTTAGTGAAGGTGGTGGCCAAACATTATTTACTAATACTGAACGTTACATGGATTATCGTCAAACACTTGAACAACAATATGTACAAAAAATTCAGGATATCCTGACGCCTCTTTTAGGTTATGGGCGTGTTAAAGCAAAAGTCTCGGCAGATATTGATTTTACTGCTTTTGAGCAAACTCAGGAAATGTATGATCCAGAGTCACAATCATTGCGAAGCGAGCAAAAAACAGAAGAAAAGCGAAATATTGGTTCAACTCCTAGTGGAGTACCTGGCTCTTTGTCTAATGCGCCTCCTGCCAATGCTGGATTGCAAGCACAACAGCAACCACAACAGCAGAATGCCAATAAAAATAATAATCAGATTACCAATAACACGGATGCGGTCGAAGGAAGTGATTTTCGCTCGCAATCCACTAAAAATTTTGAACTTGATAAAACGATTAGTCATACCAAAAATCAACCAGGTACCATCAAGCGACTGACGGTAGCTGTTTTGGTTGATAATCGTACGGTTTTTAATCCAAAAACAAAAAAAGATGAAACAAAACCATTAACACCTGCTGAAATTGATCAAATCAAAATTTTGGTTGCTGATGCGATTGGAATTAATCCTAAGCGTGGTGATAGCTTGAATGTTGTAAATAGTAATTTTGTTAAACCCGAACCAATTGCCCCAGTTCCAGATCTGCATTTTTGGCAAAAGGACTCATTTTGGTCAATAATAAAACAAATGGCTGCTGGTCTTTTCCTATTAGCTCTGGTTTTTGGACTGTTCAGACCTTTGTTTAAAACCTTGGTTGGCACGCGCAAGGAAGAGTTAGAAGAGCCTGAACAAGCTGAGTTAACTTATCAAGCACAACAGAATTTATTACCACATGCCAATGATTATGAATCGCAATTGGCATTGCTACGCCAAGTTGTAGATAAAGAACCCAAGAGGGTGGCTCAAGTAGTAAAAACCTGGGTTGAGCGGGGGTAGACATGGATGGAATAGAACGGGCTGCAATTTTGCTATTAGGAATGGGTGAAAAAAATGCTGCCGAAGTACTAAAACACCTCGAGCCAAGACAGGTGCAAAAAGTAGGCATGGCTATTTCTACAATGAGTAGTGTTAGCAAAGCAAAAATGCAAGGTGTTTTGGGTGAGTTTTTGAACGCCATTGAAGATCAAACTAGCCTTACAGTAGACGCAGAAAATTATTTACGTACCGTACTTATCAATGCATTAGGTGAGGAGAATGCTATTCCTTTCATTGACAGAATTTTGGTTTCTGATAAGGATAGCGGATTGAATCGGCTGAAGTGGTTAGATGCTCGTTTAATAGCCGATGTCATTCGTAATGAACACCCACAAATCATTGCAACCATATTAATTCATTTAGATAGTGAACAATCCGCTGAGGTAGTCAGTTATTTTTCATCGGAAAAGCGAGCAGAAGTATTATTACGGATGTGTACAATTGATACGGTGAAGCCTGAAGCTATTTCTGAGCTTGGTCATGTGATTGAAAGACAATTAAGCGGGCAAAAAGTTGGTAAAACAGCCTCGGCCGGTGGTATTAAGAGCGTTGCCGATGTCATTAACTTTCTTGAAGGATCTGTTGAAACCGATGTCTTGGACAGAATTCAAGAATGGGATGAAGATCTGTGTGAAAAAATCAAAGATAAGATGTTTGTTTTTGAAAACTTAGTCGACATGGACAATCGTAGTGTGCAAACTTTATTACGTGATGTCTCTACAGAGCAGTTAATGCTGGCATTGAAAGGAACAACAGAACCCGTTAAAGAAAAAATTTTTGGAAATATGTCAAAACGAGCTGCAGATTTATTAAGAGATGACTTGGAAATGCAGGGACCTGTAAAAGTTAGTGAAGTAGAAAAAGCACAACGGGATATTTTGGCTATCGCAAGGAGCTTGGCAGAAGAAGGAAAAATCGCCCTGGGTACCAAGGGTGGCGATGAAATGATCTAATTTTTCCTACAAAATTTGCTGATCAACTAGAGAGGATGCTACGTGGATAATGATTTTCAGCCACTCTATGAAGAAAAGGATAAGGACGCTTTTGATGTCTGGGAATTCAAAGCTCCTGATCCAGAGCCTATTATTGAAATTGATCCACAAGAAGAGTTTGCACAAGCGTGTGAAAGATTACGCGAGGAAGCAAAAAAACAGGGCTATCAAGAAGGAATGCAATTAGCCGCAGAAGAATTACAATTACAACGACAAGAATTAGCAAATTGTTTGGCTTTATTGAAAAAGCCAATTACCTTACTTGATAATGATCTGAGTTATGAATTAATACAAACGATTACCTGGGTATGTGAGGTTTGTATTGGTATCGAACTTTCAATTCACCCCGATAAGCTACTCCTTTTGCTGGATGAAATAAAAAAAGAATTGCCGTCACTTCGAGAGGATAAACAACTTTTAATGAATCCAGAGGATGTTCAATGGTTGCTTGAAAATCTGGACAAACAGCAAGCTACTGAACTAAGCAATTTTCTTGTGGCTGATGAAAATTTAGTGAGGGGGGACTTTTATTTAAAAAGTGAGTTTAGTGAATTAGATGGCCAGTTGAAAACACGGTTGCAGCAAATATTTAAGAAACAACTTTCCGAGTTACAAGTCTCTCAGAGTTCTCAACCGAAAGATTCGCTATGAAACCCTACAAATCGCAGCTAATCCCAACCCTAAGTAAATTACGATCCACCCCGACCACAGGTTTACTTCACTGTGGTCGAGTAAGTCGTGCCGTTGGTTTAACCCTGGAAGCTCGTGGTTTTCATCAACCTGTTGGTGCGAGATGTTGGGTAAAAATTAATAATAAAAAACAAGTTGAGGCTGAAGTTGTAGGTTTTGACAATGATAATGCCTACCTCATGTCTATTGGCCATACTCAAGGAATCGGCCGAGGAATGCTGATTATACCCAGCGGGAAAGTTGCTCAAGTAGGAGTGGGGAATAGTTTGTTAGGGCGAGTACTCAATGGTGCAGGAATTCCTATTGATGATAAAGAAACAATAGAAACGTTTGAAACTTATCCTTTAATAAGTCAACCCTTTAATCCATTAAAGCGTGCAGCAATCAATACGCCTATGGATGTGGGGGTACGTGCAATTAATGGTTTACTCACTGTTGGAAAGGGACAACGCATTGGCTTATTTGCCGGAAGTGGTGTAGGTAAATCAGTTCTTCTTAGTATGATGACTCGCTTTACAGCCGCTGATTTAGTAGTCGTTGGCTTAATTGGTGAACGTGGGCGAGAAGTTAAAGAGTTTATTGAGGGTAATTTAGGTGAAGAAGGTCTTAGCCGAGCAGTTGTTGTTGCAGCTCCTGCGGATGAAAGCCCTTTAATGCGCCTGCATGGTGCGATGGTTGCCACAAGTATTGCTGAGTATTTTCGTGACCAAGGTAAAAATGTTTTGTTACTAATGGATTCATTAACTCGCTTTGCTCAAGCGCAGCGCGAAATAGCCTTATCAATAGGCGAACCACCAGCTACTAAAGGTTATCCTCCCTCTGTGTTTGCTAAATTGCCGCAACTTGTGGAAAGAGCAGGGAATGGTAAACCCGGTAGTGGTTCTATTACGGCATTTTATACAGTATTAACGGAAGGGGACGATCAGCAAGACCCAATTGCTGACGCAGCTCGCGCTATTTTGGATGGTCATATCGTTTTGGACCGTGAGCTTGCCGAAGCAGGTCAATTTCCGGCCATTAACCTGGAAGCTTCTATTAGTCGGGTAATGCCTACAATTGTCCCTGAGTTGCAAATAAAGCAAATGTTACTTGTTAAAAAGTATCTTTCCATTTATGAAAAAAATAAGGATCTCATTCTGTTAGGTGCTTATGTAAAGGGAAATGATAAAAAATTGGACAAAGCTATTAAATATCGTGATAAAATAAATGAATATATCGTGCAAAATATGGATGAAAAGGTAGATTTTAATACTAGTTTGCAGGTCCTTGATGAGTTGGCTGGTTTATTGGAAGAAACAAATTCATGAATTCACGAAAAGAACGGTTATTACGATTGCTCACAGTTAAAGAGCGGGCTACTAAATTAGCAAGTGAGAATTTAATGCGAGCGCGAGAACAATTTGTATCAGGCAAGTCACGTCATAATCAATTACTAGGTTATCGCCAGGACTATATTCAACAATTGCATGATTTAGGTGATGCAGGTTGTACTGTCGGCAGGCTTCGTAATCGTCTTGATTTTATTACACAACTAGATACGGCACTGGGTCAGATGAACCAGCATTTAGCTCAACTTGCGAAACAACGCTCACATTATGAAACTATTTACTTACAGGCAAAAACAGAGCAAGATGCTATAAAACGTTTATTAGAACGATTAGAAGACCAGCAAAAAGCGAAACAAGAACGAGCAGAGCAGAAAGAAAGTGATGAGTACGCGCAAAAGCAGTGGTATAGTAAAAATTCTGTTATCAACATTAATAAAACGCGGTGAATAAATTTATTAAACGATGCTGGATGCCATTAGCCATCCTAATTATTACCGCGGCGGTTATTTCTAGCCTTTTCCGTGCCCTAACCCCTTGGGCAAAACAATATAAAGCCGATGTAGAACAGCATTTGTCTACTTTGCTGGGTGAACCTGTAACGATTAAAACCATGGAAACTGGTTGGTATTGGTTTGAACCGGTAATTAAACTAAATCAGGTGGAAATCCTGGATGGAAAAAAGGCAGTTGTTAAATTAAACAAATTATTTGTTGGTATCAATATATTCAGTTCTTTATGGCATTGGCAAATTCAGCCCGGTGTACTCTTTATTGATGATCTGCATTTAAATTTACATCAAACAGAGGATGGATGGCAAATCGAAGGTATTGCCAACCAGCAAAAGATGACGTTAGATGCCGAAACCTTAAAACCTATTTTGAATTGGATCCTAGCGCAGCAAAAAATAATATTAAAAAATTTTTCGGCCCATGTGTATTTTAAAGACGGCACACTAATCCCTTTGAATGATTTTGATCTGAGTATTGCTAATCATTCAGGGCATTATCGTATAAAGGGCGGCGCTTATCTTGGACAAGCCACGGCAACTAATTTTGAATTATTGGCCGATCTGTATTTAAATTCTGCCGCACTAAATAAAGCTTCAGGCCATGTATTTTTCTCGGTACAACAATTACTACCCGCCCAATGGCAAAAATTTATTCCTCAAACCCGATTTCAGTTATTAGGTGGAAAAGGCGACCTGCAATTATGGGCGGATGTAGAAAAAGGAAAATTTGCTAATGCTCAAGCGCGATTGGATTTTCAGCATCTCGCATGGGCAGATACACAAACTGAAAAAGATCAATTAATCCAGTCCTTGAAAGCAAATTTGGCTTGGAGTCCAATTAAAAACGGTGGCTGGCAAATATCAGGAGATCACATTGGTTTGCGCTTGAGTGGAACTTCATGGCCTGAAAACTCATTTTTAGTACGTTATCAAGATAAGCAGGATTATTTTATTTATGTAAAAAATATTCTTCTGCAATCTTTATTTTCAGCATCTATTGCTTGGCCGGAGTCAATGAATACTGTGCTGGCAATGAAACCTTATGGTGAGCTGCATGACACCCAGATACAGTTTCAGCAAAATGAAGTTCATTATGTACTCACGCGGTTTGCCAAATTGGGATGGCTGGCAAACGATAGTCGTCCAGGTATTGAAAATCTTTCAGGGGTAATCCATTGGCAACCAACAGAAGGGCGTTTGGAGATTGATGGCGAGAATGCATCTATTGTTCCTAAAAATCAGCCGCCGGTGACATTTTCGATGGTCAATGCCGCGTTTGATTGGAAGGAGTTGGATCAAGGTTTACGAGTCAGCATGGAGCGTTTTGTTTTAAGTCACCCTAATCTTTTACTAAGCGCTCAAGGTGTTGCAGATGAGGTTTCAAAAGAGTCAGTTGGTCCTTTGCGTTTGAAAGCAGAATTTTCAGCCAATGATGCAGAGCAGTGGCTAATGTATCTGCCGTCAAAACGTTTGAAACCCAAGCTGGATGTCTGGCTTAAAAATGATATTAAACGTATTCATAAAGCAACTGGCGAACTTATCGTTAATGGTAATATGCGTGATTTTCCCTTTGATAGACAGCCTGGCGAGTTCTCTATTAAAAGTTATTTATCAGGAGTTGATTTAATTTTTGCACGTAATTGGCCCATTACTCGCGATATCGAAGCGTATTTAAACGTGGAAAAACGAATTCTTGAAGCTGATATAGTACACGCAAATCTTCAGGATATTATCGTTGATAAAGGTAATCTACGCGTGAATGATTTGGGTTTGGATCGTGAGACATTGTTAATCCACACTAAAGCTGAAACAGATTCCAGCAAAGCCTTATCTTATGTGCGTTCTTCGCCATTGAATAAAAAACTGTCCGTTTTAAATATGCTGCAAATGAAAGGTCCTGTCGATGTGGACTTGCAATTAGAAGCACCGCTTTATCCTGAAAACGATGATATACTCGCCTTAGGGGATATTGCTTTTCATAGTAATAACGTGAAAGTTCATCATGCTTTAGATGATGTGGAGTTAAAAAATTTAAATGGTACCTTGCAGTTTGATCAACAAAGCGTACTAGATAGTGATCTTCAAGCCACGCTCTTAGGTAATCCGGTTACTTTATTAATTAAATCCATTAGAGGCCCTGAGCCATCCACGGAAGTAAGACTCAAAGGCCAGACAAATATCTCAGTGCTTCGCGAGAAGTTTAATTTGCCTGTATTTTCCCTGATGCAGGGATCTTTATGGTTAGAAAGTTTATTAACGTTAACCGATGAACCGAGCGATCTCGATCATTTGCGTATCCAAACCTCATTACGTGGTTTAAGCATTGATTTACCCCCGCCTTTAGGAAAAACAAAGGAAATGAAAACGCCATTAGTCGTGGACATTGACTTTAATCCGCAAAAAGCCGTACGGTTACGTTTTAACTACAACAATAATCTGAGCAGTGATTTATTCTTTACAGGTCCTAAAGGTGCTTTTGAATTCCAAAAAGGCAAAATTATTTTCGGTAATACGGATTTTGTGGGACATGAACAGCAACATGGATTACAAATCGCTGGGACTTTGCCTGATTTTGATATGCAGCAATGGTTGAGTATAAAAGAAAAAATTGTGCAAAATACAAATAATCAGGGATTGCCAGCAGTTTTAAGTTCCATTGATATTAAACTTCAGCTCGCTAAAATTTTTAATCAAAGCTATAAAAACCTTTCAATTAAAGCAATGAAACTTGAAAAGGGTGGGTGGTCCATCCATTTAAATCAAGAAAAAATTGCTGCCAATTTACGCTATCAACCGAAAAGTAATACCCTGACGGGGGTATTTGAGAAATTGCATCTCGAAAAAAATCAACAGACAAATTTTACTGCGGAAGCGACCGTACCTAAACTAAAACCCGCTGATATGCCTAATCTTGATTTGCGTATTGCTTCGTTCCAATTGGGTGGATTAAATATTGGTGATGTTTCCTTGAAAGCCATGACATTAAAAAATCGATGGCAACTTGATTCCTGTAAAATTAAATCGCCTTTCTATGAATTGACAGCAAGAGGAAATTGGTCCGAAAAGAACAAAGTAAATGCAACTCAACTACAGGCTGATTTGCAAATTACCAATCTTGCCAAGAGTTTAGAAAGCTGGAAAGTAAGTCCTGTTGTTGAGGCTGATAAAGGAATTGTTCAGTTTCGAGGAGGGTGGGCCGGCCCTATTTATGACTTCTCGTTGACAAAACTGAATGGAGAAATGGGAATTTCTTTTAAAGATGGTCGCATTACCAATCTTAGTCCAGAAACAGAAGAAAAATTAGGTTTAGGTAAATTATTAAGTATCTTGAGCTTGCAGACAATACCAAGACGTTTGAAATTAGATTTTAGTGACTTATCGGAAGACGGTTATAGTTTTGATGAGTTTAAAGGCAATTTTAGTATTGCGAATGGTGTGATGACTACCCAAGACAGTTATATTGATGGACCAGTAGCCTATGCAAGTATGAAAGGTAATCTGGATATCGCTAAACAATACTATGATCTTGATTTGAAAGTAAATCCCCACATCACCGCAAGCTTACCTGTAGTCGCAACGATTGCTGGTGGACCTATAGCAGGTATTGCTACTTGGGTAGCAAGTAAGCTAATTAACCAAGGAATGCAAAAGATAAGTGGATACACCTATAAAATTTCTGGACCTTGGCGGCAACCGGTAGTACAACAAGTGAAAATTATTAAAAAACGTAATGTTTAGCTTTGTTTAATTTACACATACACAATGCGGCAATAAATGCTTGGTGAGGACTTACCTGGCAAATTTAACTGCTTTTTATTTTGCATAGGATAGGGAATGTGGGAGGTAATTTTTAAGCGTTATTGGCAAGTTTCTACCTTCAGAGAAAGCCCAGCCAATACCCCTTACTCGATGCCATTATTGGTTGTTGTTGCATTTTTATTTTTTATATTAATACTATTACAATGGTTTATGGCGGATATAAAGCAGCAATTTACAATATCAAACTCAATTGCTGCAGGTATTAGTTTAATCGTTGCCTATTTTATATTCACTTTTATATTACTAAAGTTAAATCATAAAACGAATCGGGCTGTACAGGCATTAACTTCTCTGTTAGCAAGTCATTTCATTGTGCATCTTTTTGCGATTCCTTTATTGCTTGTAGCGCCAGCTTTGGCTGAGGCAAATATGGGTAATGGTCTTGCTTTACTGTTAGGAGTTATTTATTTAGTTTTGACATTGATTTTAACGGTGTGGCAATTTTTAATAACCGTGCATATTTATAAATATACACTTGAAGTAGATTATCTAACAGCAATCCTGGCAAGCTTTGGTTTGTTAGCATTTAATATCCTGACAGTTTCATTTTGGCGATGAGAAAAATTATGCATTTACATATTTTGGGAATCAGTGGCACTTTTATGAGTGCTTTGGCTATCTTGGCGAGGGAAGCTGGTTTTAAGGTAACTGGCTGTGATGCGAATTGTTATCCTCCCGTAAGTGATTTATTACGAGCAAAGGATATTGAGTGGACTGAAGGTTATGAAGATACCACTCAAGCATTAAAAGCGGATTGCATTATTGTGGGCAATGCCATAAAAAGAGGAATGCCTGTACTTGAGGCTGTCCTTAATGCTGGAAAGAATTATACTTCTGGTCCGCAATGGCTGGCAGAAAATATCTTGCCACGCTATCGTGTATTGGCGGTGGCGGGTACGCATGGAAAAACAACAACGACATCAATGTTGGCATTGATCTTGAAACAGGCCGGATTGCAACCAGGATTTCTGATTGGTGGTGTTGCCCCCAATTTTAATACAAGTGCTCATTTGGGGCAGGGGAATTGGTTTGTTATCGAAGCAGATGAATACGACAGTGCATTTTTTGATAAAAGACCGAAACTAATGCATTATCGGCCTGAAGTTGCCATCTTGAATAATTTGGAATTTGACCATGCTGATATTTACGCAAATCTAGAAGCTATTCAGCAGCAATTTCACTACTACTTAAAAACAATTCCCGGGAAAGGCGTGGTCATTAAACCGCGTGACGATGCTGCGTTAAATAAAGTATTGTCACAAGGGATTTTTTCATCAGTCGAGGAGTTAGCTTTTCAAGGCGATGCAACTTGGCGCGCAGAAGTGCTTGATAATAGTGGGCGGGCCTTCCGAGTTTGGCACCAGGGAAAGCCAGTGACGGAAGTCCATTGGCCTTTAATTGGACATTTCAATATTGAAAATGGCTTGGCCGCTATAGCTGCGAGTTATCATGCTGGCGTAGAAGTTAATGTCGCGGCGCAGGCTTTAGCGAAATTCCAGCCTGTTAAACGTCGTTTAGAAGTAAAATCAGATCGCTATGACATTACTGTTTATGATGATTTTGCCCACCACCCTACGGCAATAACCAAGACTATTCACGCCTTGAAGCAAAGTAGCCGCCACAAACGCATTTTGGCAGTTCTTGAGTTTGCTTCTTATACAATGAAGACAGGTGTTCATGCTGGCGCCATGGCACAAGCGCTAGCACCGGTTGACCATGCCTACGTTTTAAATCCTGAACACTTTAGTCTTGAGAATGTAGTGAAAGATTGGGTATGCCCTTATCAAGTTTTACCCAATGCAAATGCTATTGTCAGTGCTGTAGTTGAAGAAGCGCGTCCCGGAGATGCTATTTTAGTGATGAGTAATCGAGGCTTTGATAATATTCATCAAAATTTAGTAGCTCACATCGATTCAAAATTTAGTAGCTAATATGTCATCCTAAAAACAACATAGCTAATTTTGAAAGGTTTCCTTCTTCATTCTGTCATTCTGAAAACGACATAGCGTTTGAAGGATCTCTTCAATGCAGGCACGGATAGGCATCCAATCTTATTGTCTTTTAAGCTCTATTAATACACCCTATGCAAAATTTTATCATGTCGGAGTATCCAGGACTCAAGAGAAACGCGAGCTATCTCCTCTGGAATCCCTGAATACAGATCTCATAGCACTTATTTCAAATTATTTAGATACAACAGATGAATCTCAAGAGATAAAAAGTTTGAGGAGACGCTTTTCTTTGTTTGGTACTGAACTCATACAAAAAAACCGTATTTTAGCCAAATTGGCACAATATGCTACAAAGTAATATAAATCGCATTGTAACTTTACTAAATATACGTCCTGGTTTACGGCTACAAGTCCTTTTTACTTTAGCTGGGTTGGCGGCACAGGATAGATGAGCGCAATATTAAAGAAACATCCCAAGGATTTATTAGTTAAGGCACCATTACGGGATGTTTCAGGAAGAGTATTTAATTCCATCAGTGTATTTCAGCACGCTATTTGGGAAAAGGACGTGCGCTACATGGCAGTGATGATGCTGGATTGTCTGCCGCAGAATGGGCAGGGTGAGCAGATAAGACTTAAATTATTAGACCAATGTAATGAGGTCATTGATAAAGGTGTGATGTATCAATTAAAAGGTGTATGGCATGAAAATGAACGTCACTTTAATATTGAACCGTTAATTACAGCACTCTCTGATTATAAAAAAAAATTTAATGCTTTAGGATACCGCGAGAGAAAATCCTATTGGAGCACTGTAATTGGCGGTGCCCAGGCACGAACGCCTGCCCACAATAGAAACTTTACGTGATTTAGATGAATGTCGCACAAAAGTTGACCTTCCGGCACTTATAGAACGACTTCAGACACCGATTCAAAACCTCGAAAAGTCCTACCTCAACAATGGTGATTCATGCTTGTTCAATACGCCTCCATGATGGATGATAAAACTTGAAGAGAATTGAACAAATAAAAATAGTTAAAATCTTTTTATTTAATGTTTTATAACTATGTTTTAGGATTAATTCACTGTTGCAAATTCTTTGGCAGATTGTTATAAAAAAGAATGCTCCAATGAAACGTTTGCATAACCTCAACTTTGCTTCGTGCAAGCTGGAACCACTTTAAGGAGCAAAGTTTAATGGAGTAAATGATGGTTGCAGCGCAGCAATCAATAAGGCGCAGATTATGCAGGAGCTTTAATGGCTTTGGAGGAGCAGACATCGTTGTGTAGATGTGGGCGAAGGCTTTCAAGGAGAGAACAATGCCAATGTTTGAAGATTTGTTGCGAGATGCAAAAAATTTTTCGGAGTCATTAACTCGCGCTCTGGCAACGAAGTATTCATGTGGCAGTTTATTTTGTTTACCTACTCTCCCAAGTACCGAACTACTTAATGATGCTTTCCTAATTCAAAAAACCGCAGAATGCCTCTGTTTCTATAAGGGAGAGACACATACAGGTGTAACTATCAATCAAGAAACCAAACGTTTGGTCTTAATTGGGATTTATGCGTATATTTGGTATCAATATGATAGTGCTTTGCAATGGTTTTTAAATAAACCCTTATTGGAGTTATTACAGGAACACTTGGGCATTGAGTCTTTGAGCCAGCTGGATATTGAAATCTATAAGAAAAGTCTTTTAGAGTTAGAGAATTTTTGCTATTGGGTTTATGCCAAAAGTAATCATTATCAGCAAATAAATAGCTTATTCGAGCTCTTCCCTACTAATATGCAAGGCAATCTTTATTCGCAAAAAAGACGATTAAATTCCACTTCATCGTGGGGTACCTCATTTTCAGGCTTAATGACAAAAATAGGGATTTCAAGCCTATTTTAAGGAGACTATATGGGTTATGAGCTGCCAGAGTACGCAGAGTTGCAAAAAAGGACAAATAGCTTACTATCATTATTTAATAATCTTTGTGGACGTTATATCCCAGTTAGTTATGAGAAACTACGTGAAAAAGTGACTACCTTGGAGGCAAAATATGATCTGAAGGCAGAGAAAAAAACCGGTTGGTTAGTTAGTACAAATAAAGAATTACGTCGAGATCAAGTGGCATGTATTAACCAACTGTTGCCTAAGCTTCCAACAAAAGGCAGTAGCGAAGAGTTAGATAACGCTCACAGTATTCTGTTAGGAGCGATATTTTATCGCGGTAAGCGCCTTGAAATTTCTTATGCAGCAAAGACTTATGGTTTTTTTGGTTATACAGCTGAAAATTGTTGTGCTTTTTATCAGGTTCTTCTTGAAGAATTTAATCTTAAAACAGTCGACGATGAAACGCTTGCGAAATGTTGTGGAGACTATCAGGCTTATTTGAAACAGCCTGATATAAATTCAGGAAAATCGAAAACTGTGGGTGAACAATTTCCTTATATTCAGGAAGATCCTGACTTCTATAAACATCTTCAGGAAATTGTTACAACCGCTAAGCTAAAAGCAGAGCCAATAACCAGGCAATTACGTGTGATCGCTTTTGTACAATCAGTGGCGAAATCCTTACTGGAAAGGGATAGAGAAGTTGCAAATGTTTTACCTGGAGTTATAAAGGAAGTAACTAAAGCAATTAAAGAAAAACATGTGTTAAGTCACGAAGACTTAGTTGAAGTAATTGCGTCTATATCTCCGAAGATTCCGCAGATAACACAAGAAATATTAAAAATTTCTCTTCCTGCGCAAGCTGAGGAAAACTCAGTTGAATGGAATAATAAAAAGTTTCCTTTAAGCTTTGAGGATTACTTTAGCCAGGTACTAACTATAAACAGTAGTTATACGTTACTAGGAGCTTACGTCATGGCTTTAGGTCAATGTAATGCAAAAACACCTAAGTTAAGAGATGCACTGAATGCTAGTATCAATTCAGTTATGCAAAATCAATTAGATAATGACAGCAGATTGATGGGTCTAAAGCTCTTAAAAAAATATATAAGCATCCCTGATAACTGTCCGAATGTAAACTTTAGTGCTTGGAATGCTGATACTGGTGAAGCAAGTATGAAAATGGATTTGGACATTCGTTTGACTGCTTTAGAGGTGCCTAGTACTGTAAAAGCTTCCGAAGGGCTTGTTTGTTAGTGACTTCTATCATAAGAGCGTCCATGTATTCATGGGGCTCTTATGATAGATAAAGAATAGCATTCCCTGTTTAATCTACATTAAAATGCAAATGATCGTCTTTCCATATGACTTTTATTGTATCGCCAGATTTAAATTTACCTGTTAATAAAGCTTGTGCTAAAGGATTTTCAAGTTTTTGTTGAATTGTTCTTTTTAATGGCCTTGCCCCATAGACAGGATCAAATCCCGCTTCTGCAAGATGAGCCAGGGCTTCTGGCGTGACATCCAATTCAATGTTCTGTTGTTGCAATCGTTGCTGCAAATAACCAATTTGAATCGAAGCAATGGTGGCAATTTGTTCTTTGCCTAAAGGATGGAAAACGACGGTATCATCAATTCTATTGATGAACTCAGGTCGAAAATGCTGACCAACAATATCCATTACAGCGGATTTAATTTGTTCATAGGAGAGTTTGCTTCCCATGTCATGAATAAGGGATGAGCCTAGATTAGATGTCATGACAATAACTGCGTTACGGAAATCAACGGTTCTTCCCTGCCCATCAGTTAGACGGCCATCATCCAGAACCTGCAAAAGAATATTAAATACATCACTGTGAGCTTTTTCGATTTCATCAAGTAAGATAACTGAATAAGGACGACGACGTATCGCTTCTGTCAGATATCCACCTTCTTCGTAACCTACGTAGCCAGGGGGAGCACCAATAAGTCTTGCGACAGAGTGTTTCTCCATGAATTCAGACATGTCGATACGCACCATAGCTTCTTCAGTATCAAAGAGGAAGGCTGCCAGCGCTTTACAAAGTTCCGTTTTACCGACGCCTGTAGGACCAAGGAATAAAAATGAGCCAATGGGGCGCTTAGGATCGGCTAATCCTGCGCGTGATCGACGAATGGCATTCGCTACAGTATCAACCGCCTCATTTTGTCCGATGACGCGTTTGTGGAGAGCTTCTTCCATATGGAGTAGTTTTTCTTTTTCACCTTCCAGCATTTTAGCAACTGGGATTCCCGTCCATTTAGAAACAACTTCTGCAATTTCTTCTTCCGTTACTTTATTGCGTACTAGTTTAGTTTCCCCTGCCTCGGTGTCTGCAACTTGCGTCAATTGTTTTTCAAGCTCTGGGATGCGTCCATATTGCAACTCCGACATACGTCCTAAATCGCCGGCTCTTCGAGCTGTTTCAAGTTCAATTTTTGCCTGCTCCAAAGCTTCTTTAATTTGTGTTGCTCCCTGTAAAGTAGCTTTTTCCGCTTTCCAGATTTCTTCAAGATCGGAATAATTTTTCCCTAACTCACTAATAAGTTGTTCGAGATCAACTAAACGTTTTTTCGAAGCTTCGTCACTTTCTTTCTTGAGGGCTTCTCTTTCAATTTTTAGTTGAATGAGACGTCTGTCTAGTTTATCAAGTGCTTCAGGTTTGGAATCAATTTCCATGCGAATTTGACTTGCTGCCTCGTCAATTAAATCAATTGCTTTATCGGGTAGTTGTCTGTCAGTAATATAACGGTGTGACAATGTTGCTGCTGCAATGATGGCCGGATCGGTAATATCTACGCCATGATGCACTTCATAACGCTCTTTCAATCCCCGTAAAATGGCAATAGTGTCTTCAACACTGGGTTCATCAACCAAAACTTTTTGAAAGCGTCTTTCAAGAGCAGCATCTTTTTCAATATATTGGCGATATTCATCTAAAGTAGTTGCGCCGATACAATGTAACTCACCACGAGCCAGAGATGGTTTTAACATATTCCCAGCATCCATAGCCCCTTCCGCTTTACCCGCACCAACCATTGTGTGCAACTCGTCAATGAAAAGAATAATTTGTCCTTCTTGTTTGGCCAAATCGTTTAACACAGCTTTTAAGCGCTCTTCAAATTCACCGCGGAATTTAGCACCAGCAATAAGTGCTCCCATATCTAAAGATAATAACCGTTTGTCTTTTAAACCTTCAGGCACTTCGCCATTAACAATGCGTTGAGCCAAGCCTTCAACGATTGCAGTTTTACCCACGCCTGGTTCCCCGATAAGTACTGGATTATTTTTAGTACGACGTTGAAGAACCTGGATAGTGCGACGAATTTCATCATCACGACCAATTACCGGGTCAAGTTTGCCTTGCTCTGCTCGCTCGGTTAAATCAATAGTGTATTTTTCCAATGCTTGACGCTGTTCTTCGGCATTAGGATCATTGACGTTTTCGCCACCGCGGATATCATTAATTGCTTTCTCAATGGCTTGTTTATCTGCTCCAGCTTGTTTTAATAATTTAGAGAGGCTTCCTTCTTCGCTTATCGCAGCAAGAATAAATAATTCGCTAGAGACATAACTGTCTTTGCGTTGTTGAGCTAATTTATCAGTTAAGTTTAATAATCGACCGAGTCCATTAGAAATGTGAATTTCACCACCAGTACCAGAAACTTTAGGAAGTTTATCTAAAGCCTGATCAATTAAAGTACGTAATTGTGACAGATTTACACCTGCTTTGGTCAATAAAGGTCTGCAACTGCCGCCTTGCTGATCGAGCAGGGCTTTCATTAAGTGTTCTGGTTCAATAAAGCTGTTATCTCGCCCCAATGCTAAGGATTGAGCATCGGCTAGAGCCATTTGAAATTTTGAGGTGAGCTTATCCATCCGCATAATAGAACCTCTCTAAAATGTTTGTTTAAAATACTTCTGTCCTGCCGTAAAATGTGGGTTCATTTAAAAAAATCAAGTGGCAAATTACAAATGAATGAAACTTTACCTCCGGATAATTCTGATTCACAAAAATTGTTAAATCAAATAGTTATCGAATTCATGCGCGACCAAAAACATAAGCGGCGTTGGCGTTGGATTAAACGTATTCTGATTGTTCTATTTTTAGCTTTTATAATTTACCAAATTTATAGCTATGACGATGAAGATAAAAGTTTAAGAATTAAACCACACGTAGGTTTAATCGATGTAAATGGAACAATTTTTGATACTGATAGTGCAAGTGCTGAAAATTTTGCTAAAAGTTTAGATTCAGCCTATAAAAGTAAGGGATTAAAAGCGCTTATAATTCGTATTAATAGTCCCGGCGGCAGCCCTGTGCAAGCTGATTATATGTACAATAGCTTGCAATATTATCGTCAACAATACCCTGACATTAAAACTTATGCTGTTTGTGTCGACATGTGTGCTTCAGCTGCTTACTACGTCGCTGTGGGAGCTGAAGAGATTTATGCGAACCCATCCAGTATCGTTGGTTCTATAGGTGTTCTCTATAATGGCTTTGGTCTCGTTGATGCCATGCAGAAATTAGGAATTAGTAGACGTCTAGTGACTGCAGGAAAAAATAAAGGGTTTCTTGATCCATTTTCCCCAGAAACGCCACAGCAAGTACAATTGCTACAAACAATGCTTGATGAGATTCATCAGCAGTTTATAGCGAAAGTAAAGGCAGGACGTGGTAGTCGACTTAAAATTGACGATGATACATTTTCAGGACTGTTCTGGACTGGAGAGCAGGCTAAAGCGCGAGGGTTAATTGACGACTTTGCAAGTAGTGGTCAGCTGGTACGTGAAAAAATACAGCTTGAAAAAGTGATTGATTACACCTACAAGCAAACTGTGTTTGAACGTTTCTCCAAGAATTTGGGTACAGCACTTGCTGATCAGTTACCGACAGCTTTAGGTTTAAAGCCTGGAGTTAGGGCATAAAATATGGCGTTGATGGCGTTTTACGCCATCAAAAGCATGCCGATTTAGAATTAAATAACTTCCTCGCCTGTTAACTTAACTTTTAACTACAGGCATCAGTGTCTGTAATAAAGATTTAAAAACTTTTGGGGTTCCGGCGGCAACATCCCCTCGTTTCAAGTAATCTTCCCCGCCTTGTATACTACTAATCATTCCGCCAGCCTCTTTTACTAACAATGAACCAGCCGCGATATCCCAGGGACGCAAACCAAATTCCCAGAAACCATCTAATCGTCCACTGGCAACATAGGCAAGATCAAGTGCCGCGGAACCTGTTCGGCGAACTCCTGCACACTTTCCAACCAATACCTCAAAAGTCGGCAAATAACGTTGAGCTAACGCAGTATTACGAAAAGGGAAACCTGTCCCTAATAATGATTCAGCAAGTTGCGTTTTTTTAGATACACGAATTCGACGATCGTTTAATTGAGCTCCTCGGCCACGACTGGCTGAAAAACACTCATGTCGGAGCGGATCATAAACAACCGCATGTTCAATACGATTTTTAAAGCGGTGTGCTATAGAAACCGAGAAAAAAGGGAACCCATGAAGGTAATTGGTCGTTCCATCCAGAGGATCAATAATCCAGACAGATTCAGCATCATCATTATAAACACCACTTTCCTCAGCAATAATGCCATGATCAGGATATGCTTTATGTATTGTATTAATTATTGCCTGTTCAGCCTTAATATCCACTTCGCTAAAGTATTCCTCGTCACTTTTAGCAGTTACTTTAATGCGATCCACCTGTTCCATATGGCGGATAATAATGTCACCGGCAAGGCGTGCTGCAGTAATGGCAATATTTAATAATGGTTGCATGGTTTGCTCGTTTTTACAAAATCAGCGATTCTAACACATTTTTTTTTGTACAGAGAGAAGTCATTGCTGTATAGTTTGCAATTATTAAAAAACACCTCTTCAAATTGTTATTTCACACACAGAAGGAATATTTAGCTATCATTGTAGCTAGGAGGTCGAAGCAATGATCTCTAGTAAGGTGGAACCTTACTACTTGGGTTGGCAATTTGATGTAAGCTGGATAAAACTGATCTGATTATGAATTTTTCTGCGATTCGAATAGTATTAATTGCAACTTCTCATCCTGGAAATATTGGCTCGACAGCAAGGGCAATGAAAACGATGGGTTTTGGCAACCTTTACCTGGTCACACCGAAAGCATTTCCCCACCAAAAAGCTCTAGAGATGGCTGCTGGAGCTGACGATGTACTTGAGGAAGCAATAGTTACCGATTCGCTGGATGAGGCATTAAAAGGTTGCCAGCTCATTTTTGCGACAAGCGCCAGGCCCCGAGGCATTCCATTGCCAGGTTTGACACCCTCGGAATGCGCTACTCTTATCGCTGGCAAAGCAGATCAAACTGAGATTGCTATTCTTTTTGGTCGTGAGCATGCGGGGCTAACTAATGAAGAGTTACTGCGCAGTCACTATCATATTAATATTCCCAGTAATCCAGAATATAGCTCTTTAAACCTTTCTCAAGCTGTACAAATCATTACTTATGAATTGCGTATGAAATTCTTATCGCCAGCTGCTGAAGTAGAACTCCATCACGATAGATTAGCTACTGCTGATGAAGTAGGGCAATTTTATGAGCATTTGAATGAGGTTATGCTTGCTACCAAATTTTTAAAACCTACCCGTCCTACGAGACGGTTGCTACAACGGATTCGCCGCATATTTAATCGCGCAAAATTAGAGTACATGGAAGTCACGATTTTGCGAGGAATTTTAAGTCATATTCAAAAGGCTTTGAATAGTAAATAGAAATGCAGTATTTTTTTTATCTTTAATTAAATGGACCTCTTTCCAAAAACTCTATAGGAGGAGCTGAAAGGATGAGTAATTTGCCTATTTATCTGGATTATATGGCAACGACACCAGTAGACCCGAGAGTAATTGATAAAATGATGGCCTACTTAGGCCCCGATGGCCTCTTTGGCAATCCAGCTTCAAGTACCCACATTTATGGAAAAAAGGCTGCAGAAGCTGTTGAATATGCTCGTGAGCAAATTGCTAATGTCATTCATGTAACGCCAGCTGAAATAGTGTTTACCTCCGGTGCAACGGAAGCCAATAATTTAGCTATTCTAGGTGCTGCTCATTTTTATCAGCGTAAAGGGCGACATGCGATAACGATGAAAACAGAACATAAAGCTGTTCTTGATACATGCCATCAATTGGAGAAAGAAGGATTTGAGATTACTTACCTGGAACCGCAGCCTGATGGATTGCTTAATCTTGATGACTTAAAACAAGCACTTAGAGAGGATACCTTGTTAGTCTCTATTATGCACGTCAATAACGAAATCGGGGTTGTTCAGGATATTGCCGCTATTGGTGAATTTTTGCGAAATAAAGGCATTGTCTTTCATGTTGATGCAGCTCAGAGTGCCGGGAAACTTGAGCTAAATTTAAAACATTTAGCGGTTGATCTCATGTCCTTTTCCGCTCATAAAAATTATGGACCTAAAGGCATTGGGGCTTTATATGTGCGACATAAACCACGAATACGTCTGCAACCTCAATCTTATGGGGGTGGGCATGAGGGTGGTTTGCGTTCTGGGACATTAGCAACTCATCAAATTGTTGGTATGGGAGAGGCTTTTGCTTTGTCAGAAGCTGCACGCGTGGAAGAGCAGGCGCATATTTTGCGATTGCGTCAACAGTTATGGGAAGGTATCAAACATATACCCGGTGTACGTTTAAATGGTCATGAACACAAACGAGTCGCTGGCAATTTGAATGTAAGTTTTGCCGGAGTAGAAGGCGATTCATTGTTATTGGCCTTGAGAGACTTGGCAATCTCAACAACCTCAGCATGTGCTTCAGCTAGTTTACAACCGTCTTATGTGCTTAGAGCTTTAGGATTAGATGATGAATTAGCATTTAGTTCTGTGCGCTTATCTTGTGGCCGTTTTACGACGGAGGAGCAAGTTAAGCAAGCAGTGAATATAATTTGTTGCCAAATTGGCCGTTTGCATGAAATATCACCACTATGATATATAATGAACTTGTAGAATCTTGTTTTTTTGCACCGAAGCATGTTGGAACTCTCGATTTATCAGAACCATTAAGTGTTCATTATCGCGGTGGGGCCGAGCGCGGTGATGTTTTTGATTTATATTTGTTATGTAACAAGCAAGGGCGTGTGCTGAAAGCCTGTTTTAAAGCTTATGGTAATCCTTACTTAGTTGCTGCTGCCGAATTGATTTGTCAGCGACTGGAAGACAGTCATATTAATGACCATCCGCAACTGGATTATTCCTGGCTAGTAGAGCAGTTAGAAATACCTAAAACCCGATATCCGGTTGCATTACAAATTGAAGATGGCTATCGCGAAGTGATAAAGGCAATGAAAGCTAAATTAAAAGGGGAAGAATAATGTCCGAGGTTATGCAACATATTAGCAGTTCCGCCAAGCATATTACTTTAAGTGAGACAGCCCTGCGGCATATTTTAGCTTATCTTGGCAAGCAGCAAGAAAATAAAGGCGTTCGCTTATCTGTTAAAAAGACAGGCTGTTCAGGATTATCATATGTGGTGGATTATGTCCTTGCTCCTCAGGAAAATGATGTAGTGCAGCCTTTGGCCGAGGGATATTTGCTTTGCATTGATAAAGCAAGTTATCCCTATCTTAAAGGAATGAGTGTTGATTATGTGAGACAGGGATTAAATTATAAGTTTGTTTTTGATAACCCCAATCAAAAGGGACAATGTGGTTGTGGTGAAAGTTTTACGGTTGATTAGGATAGGTCCTTGCTTCTTGCTTGATATCGATATAGGCAAAGATTTCAAGGAATAGATACTATCTTTAAAAGCACTCCATGTAGCCTTGATGCAGCGATAGCGTCACAAGGGTTTTCTCATCCAGAGCATTTGAGGCTATCCGCTTTAACAATAGAGTTCATTTTTAATCATTTAATTCATTCATCAGAAAGGGCAATCTGCAGTTCCATTCTTTTATAAAACCATTGCTCATATAAAACCATTGCTCAATAATTTCAAATAATAATCATATTTTTAATTTTTTAACTTATTTATTTAAGAATTTTTATTATTAAGCTGCAATTTAGAGTCGCAAAGACAGGTTTTCAGTTAAAAAAATGTAAAAAAATGTTACCGATGGCTCTTAAATGCGTCATTCGTGCAAAAATTGCTTGAAAAAAATCTTAAATTTACTTAAGCTTCCCTTAATAAATGAATATCATTAAGACAATGTTTACATACTTTGTGATATTTGGTAGTATATCGAGCATGATGGTTGGTTTATAACTGACTAAATGTATGATCGTTTTTACTTTTGGATGTTGGAGAGGATAATGAGTGCAGTTATGCAACAAGTTGAACAATATAATGAAGCGCTAACACAACAAGTTGTTGGGGCTGTCAAAGGTTATTTAAATACTGTTGGTAGCAAAGACAGTAATTTAAATCTTTATCAATTAATCGTTGAAGAAGTGGAAGCACCTCTGTTTCGTACAGTAATGGAGCTAACTCGCTATAATCAATCTAAAGCTGCTCGTGTTCTTGGTGTGAGCCGTGGTACGTTACGTACTAAATTAAAGCGTTATTTCGATGACGAATTTATTGGTACTCGAGGATAAGCAGTAGGTAGTAAGCAAATTACTACTTCAAATAGCAGAGTGACCAATGGCTATGTTTATCTGGTCTTTTGCTGGGCATTCTGCTACTATTGATTACAAAGTCGGTCAGACAATCGCTTTTTGCATTCAAAAAGAGGAAAGTCCGGGCTCCACAGGGTAAAGTGCCAGGTAACTCCTGGGAGGCGTGAGCCTACGGAAAGTGCCACAGAAAATATACCGCCTTTATTGTCGCGTAAGCCACAATTAAAAGGTAAGGGTGAAATGGTGCGGTAAGAGCGCACCGCGCGACTGGCAACAGGCGTGGCAGGGTAAACCCCACTCGGAGCAAGACCAAATAGGAATCTAACTGGCTGCAAGGCTAGAACGTATGGCCCGTACGGGATTCGGGTAGGTCGCTTGAGGCATGTGGTGACGCATGTCCTAGATGAATGATTGTCCATGACAGAACCCGGCTTATCGACCGACTTTTAACCTTCCAATCACTAAAAAACTCCTTTAGCTTACACCCTTTTACTTTATTGCTACATTGTAACCATCTCGCCGGTGCTCATTCCTTTTACTGTTTGGTATTTTAATTGTTATTAATTTATTCTTTATGATGAAAAACAAATCTTTTTCTGAAGATTTTAGCGCTGTGAGTAATAGCTATCTTGATTCTCAGGGTGACTCGACTTACTATCGCGATTTCTAATGGCTGCTGAGTCTCGAACATGATGCTATGTCTCGATGTTGGTAATTCCCATATTTATGGTGGTGTATTTGCAGGTGAAGAAATTCGTCTTCGATTTCGTCATACTTCCCAGGTTAGCACCTCTGATGAATTAGGTATTTTTTTGAAATCAGTATTACGGGAGAATCAATGCTCGCCAGAGGCAATTAATGAGATTGCTATTTGCTCTGTAGTTCCTCAATTAGATTACTCTTTGCGGTCAGCTTGCGTTAAATATTTTTCGGTGGATCCCTTCTTTCTGCAGGCAGGGGTTAAAACAGGCTTAAATATAAAATACCGTAATCCATTGGAAGTAGGGGCTGACAGAATTGCCAATGCTATTGCTGCGACGCAAACGTATCCTGGTAAAAATATTATTGTTATTGATTTTGGTACGGCCACTACTTTTTGTGTTATTACCGCAGCAAAGGCTTATTTGGGCGGTGCAATTTTACCAGGAGTGCGTTTATCAGTAGATGCGCTGGCTTCAAAAACTGCCAAATTGCCAGCCGTAGAAATTATAAGAACGGAACAAGTGGTTGGGCGTTCAACGATTGAAAGCATTCAATCTGGCGTATTTTACGGTGCATTAGGGGCATGCCGGGAATTAATTACTCGAATTAAAGAGGAATCATTTGCTGGACAAGAGGTTTTAGTATTGGCAACCGGAGGCTTTGCTTCCTTATTTGATAAACAAGCTATTTATGATTACCTCGTTCCTGATTTAGTGTTACAAGGGATCCGCTTAGCTGCGGCTTTAAATGTCTAAATGTAGTTTAGGGGCATACGTCAATTATTTTCTGGCTGTAAATTGCCTCTCGCTACATAAAAGCAATCGAGAGCACGCCCTGGATTTTAGGTCATCTTTTATTCTCTGGCGTTTAAGATGACAAAAAGTAGTAGCATTTTATTGCAGTAACTCAGTTTTAACTCTGTTTTATTCAACGCATGAAATTTTATTGCTCCAAAGAGAGATGATCTCAAGACAAGTGTCATCAAATTTTCCATTGTGGAATTTATGTGTGCACATTCTTTTGTGAAGGGACGTCTTGCGCTTTTTTTTTGATAAAAAAAGCGTTCAGGGGTTGACGCTTGGGAAATAGTGTTTCTATAGTGTATAAAAGTGGGTTAAAATATAAAAAAGTGGAGAATTGTGGGAAGCTTTTAAAGCAAACCACAAAGAGAAAATTATGTTTCGTGGAATTAATGCCATCACAATCGACGGAAAAGGCCGTCTTGCTGTGCCAACGCGCTATCGCGATGCGTTGGCCGGAGGCAATGATAAGGCGCCTTTAGTGGTGACAATTGATACTGAAGAAACTTGTTTGCTGCTTTATCCAGCAGCACAATGGCAAATTATTGAGGATAAATTGCAAAGTTTGCCCAGTTTTAATGCTGCAGCCCGACGAATCCAACGATTATTAATTGGGCATGCAACAGATGTTGAACTAGATGGTAATGGGCGCGTGCTGCTCCCCCCTTTATTGAGAGATTATGCCCATCTCGATAAACGGGTAGTAATGATTGGGCAAGGTAATAAGTTTGAAGTTTGGGATGAATCATTGTGGCAATCCAGACGTGAGAAGTGGCTAGCTGACGAAGCATCTGGTGAAGGTGGTGGATTGCCCGATGAGATGAAAACCTTTTCTTTGTAATGGAAAAAATTATGACGGCGCATCAATCTGTATTGTTGCATGAAGCACTAGAAGGCTTAGCTATCAAGGCAGATGGAATTTACATCGATGGAACTTTTGGTCGAGGTGGCCATAGCCGTGCTATTTTGCAGCACTTATCTAACTCTGGGAAATTGTTAGCAATTGACAAAGATCCTGAAGCGATTAGTTATGCGAATCAACATTTTTCTAATGATAAGCGTTTTCATATCTATCATGGCTCATTTGCCAAACTTGCTGAGTTTGCCAAGAGAGAAAATGTTTATGGGCAAGTTAACGGTATTTTATTGGATTTAGGTGTCTCCTCTCCGCAACTCGATAACCCAGCGCGTGGATTTAGTTTTATGCAGCAGGGACCCTTGGATATGCGTATGGATCTAGAACAAGAGTTGAGTGCTGCACAATTTATTAATGAAGCAGAAGCTGATGAGATGGCTGCAGTTTTCAGAGAATATGGTGAAGAGCGTTTTGCTGGACGTATTGCGCGGGCAATTGTTGCAGCAAGAGCGCAATCACCTATCGAGACGACAGAAACATTGGCAGAAATTGTTAAGCAAGCGAATCCTAAATGGGAAAAACATAAGCACCCTGCCACACGTATATTTCAAGCAATACGGATTCACATTAATCAAGAATTAAGTGATTTAACTGCTGTGTTGACCACAGCTATTGATGTTTTAGCAATAGGGGGGCGCTTGGCGGTTATTAGTTTCCATTCTTTAGAAGACAGAATTGTAAAGCAATTTATGCGTGATAAAGAACAAGGGAACAGACTTCCTCCGGGAGTGCCAGTACGCCATGAAGAAGTAAAAACAAATTTTAAGAAAGTGGGTAAAGCGATAAAGGCAAGCGATGACGAAGTAAAACGTAATGTCAGAGCTCGTAGCGCAGTTTTAAGAATAGGGGAGAAAATAGCATGAACGCAGCAGCTAGAGCGATTCATCAAAGCAATCTTTTTAGTGGACATTTATCAGATATGCGTCTCTCAAAACAGCTTTGTTTTATCTTATCATTACTGCTTGCAGTACTCGTCAGCGCATTGGCTGTCGTATACGTAACTAACGAGCATCGTATTAGTTTTAGTGAACTGCAACGTTTAGAACAGCAGACACAGCAATTGCAGCTACAGTGGGGACAGTTGCTACTTGAACAAGCTAGTCTGGCTACACCAGGTCGAGTTGAAGAGTTAGCGGTAGAGAAGTTACAAATGAAATTGCCTGCTGACAAAGACACTTTTGTGTTGCAAACTCGATGAAAGCTAGAGGCGCTCAGGCACGGCTAATCGTTGTCTCTTGTTTTTTTATAGTGCTGCTAGGTGCTCTTCTATGGCGGATGCTTGATTTAACCGTTTTGCATCGTCAATTTTTGCAGGGCCAAGGGGATGCTCGCAGTATTCGTACTGTAGATATTCCAGCTTACCGAGGAATGATTACAGACAGACAAGGAACCCCTTTAGCTGTGAGTACACCGGTGCAATCCGTTTGGTTAAATCCTCAGGTGTTTTCTCCGAATGCAAAACAGCTGGCAGAACTATCACAATTAGTTGGGGTCCCAGCCAAAACCTTGTTAGCACGGGTTAAACGCGCCAGTGCTCGTGAGTTTCTTTATCTAAGTCGCCAGTTACCCCCTATGATTGCTAAAAAAATTGAGCAACTCAAAATTCCAGGAGTTAATTTTCAGCAAGAATTCAAGCGTTATTACCCTGCTGGTGATAGCACTGCTCAATTACTGGGATTTACCAATATTGATGATATTGGTATTGAAGGCTTAGAGCTCGCTTACCAGGATTGGCTCATGGGAGCAAATGGTAAAAAGCGGATTCTAAAGGATCGCATGGGACAAATCATTGAGGAACTGGGTGTTCTAAAAGAACCTCGCCCAGGACATGAGCTTGTTTTAAGTATCGACAGTCGTATTCAATATTTAGCCTATCATGAATTACAGAATACGCTTGAAAAATTCGCTGCAAAATCTGGTTCCGTTGTTGTTGTTGACACAACGAATGGGGAAATTCTTGCTGCAGCTAATGCTCCTTCGTTTAATCCTAATGCACGTTCTCGTTATACACGGGATAGTTATCGGAATAAAGCCATTACTGATACGTTTGAGCCTGGTTCGGTAATTAAGCCTTTTAGTATTGCAAGTGCTTTAGGTAGTGGCCTGGTTAAACCAGATACCATTATTGATACACGTCCAAGCTGGATGATAGTCCATGGCCATACCATTCGTGATGTTCATAACTACGGTGTTTTAGATGTCACTGGGGTTTTACAACACTCAAGTAACGTTGGTGTAACAAAAATGATTTTACAAAGTCCACCTGAACAGTTAATTGGATTATTACAACGAAGCGGGTTTGGCCAACGAACAGAAAGTGGTTATCCTGGGGAAAGTGATGGCGGTATTGTCAATGTCAAGGATGCCAATCCTTTTGTATTAGCAACACTGGGTTTTGGTTATGGTCTTTCAGTAACTGCTTTGCAATTGGCAAAAGGATATCTCATTTTTGCTAACAAAGGTCGAGCTTTGCCAGTTACTCTAATACATAATCAAGCGAATTCATTAGGCGAGCAAGTGCTGGATGAAACCACATCTGATCAAGTTCTCGCTATGATGGAGGCTGTGCTTGGTAATGAGGGTACGGGAAAATTAGCGCGAGTACCTGGATATCGTGTTGCTGGTAAGACAGGTACTGCTCGTATAGCTGGCAAAAATGGATATGAAGCAAATCGACATATCGCTAGCTTTGTGGGGATTGCTCCTGTTTCAAAACCACGCTTGGTAGTGGTTGTGGTTATTCATGAACCAACAAAAAACAGTTATTATGGGGCAGCGGTAGCAGCTCCACTTTTTGCACAGGTTATGTCTGGAGCTCTACGAATATTGGAAGTTCCTCCTGATAAAACGACTATGTGAGGTTAGTGAATGAAATTTGCCGAATTAATGCGCCCTTGGACTGATGTAGCCCTTCCTGATTATGAAATTCTGGGTCTCCATAATGACAGTCGGCATATTAATAAAGGTTTTATATTTTTTGCCTATCCTGGTGCTCAGACAGATGGCCGATTGTTTATTCCTCAAGCGGTAGGAGCAGGTGCTGCTGCTATCCTTTATGAACCAAATAATTGGCCACAAAATTGCCAGTTGCCACAGGATTTAATTTGTATTCCCTTACCAGGTCTTGCCAAAAAATTGGCAGAAATCGCTAGTCATTTTTATGATTATCCAACAAAAAAATTAACCATGACAGGTGTAACTGGTACAAATGGAAAAACAACGATTGCTTACCAGTTAGCACAAGCATACGGATTGCTTGGAGAAGGCTCTGCCTATATCGGCACTCTAGGGCAAGGGAAAGTTCCTGGACTGAAATATTTAGGAAATACAACACCTGATGCGCTTTGCTTGCAGCAACTTTTAGCTGAATATCACCAAAGCAAAATTAAACAAGTTTGCATGGAAGTATCTTCTCATGCGCTTTGTCAACAACGTGTTGATGGTATTGATTTTCAACAGGCAATTTTTACTAATTTAAGCCATGAGCACCTGGATTATCATCTAACCATGGATGCTTATGCCAGAGCAAAAATGCTCTTATTTGCTAAACCTACTTTAAAGTGGGCAATTTTAAATCACGATGATGCCTATCATCAGCTGATGAGAAATGCTATTACTACACCGGATTGCCAAGTACTCCGTTATGGCCTTAAAGAGGGCGCTGATGTGCGAGCTTTAAACCTGAATGTAAGTTTAAACGGGACACATTTTGATGTTATTTCCCCATGGGGCAGGTCGCAGTTGACTATAAATGCCTTAGGCTTTTTCAATATTTATAATGCATTAGCCGTGTTTTCAAGTTTGGCTGCTAATGGTTATCCAATCGGTCAGATTGCTTCGGTGATGGCAGAACTACAAGCTGCTCCTGGGCGCATGGAGGTGGTTGCCCATGAGCCTTATATGATTGTCGATTATGCTCATACACCGGATGCTTTGGAAAATGTTCTGGCTACTTTAAGCAAGGTAAAAAAGAATCGTATCCTGGTTGTTTTTGGCTGTGGGGGAGACAGAGACAAAACAAAGCGTCCATTGATGGGAAAAATTGCTAGCCAATATGCAGATATTGCAATTATTACCAGTGATAATCCACGCACTGAAAATCCAGTGGTCATTATTGATGAGATCGCTGTCGGTATAACTTCCCAAGCTAATGTTTTCAAAATTGAAGATCGCAAGCAAGCCATTGCCAAAGCAATTAGTCTGGCAGATAAAGACGATATCATTTTAGTTGCTGGCAAAGGACATGAAGACTATCAACAAATTGGTAATGTTCGCTATCCCTTTTCCGATCAGGCAGTGATAAGGCAATTAAGGAAGCGATAATTTCACCGCATTTTTTGCTATTTGAGCTAAATTCATGTCGTCCCGCGTGGACGAGACCTCAAGCATTAACCCCAAGAATTTGCAGTAATTGCTTATTGGTTTGTACCGCTTTTGCATAGAGTTGAAAATCATGTCGATTTTGGTGGGCTTTACGTAAATTTAGAAAAGCTAACTTAAGATCATGGGTGTTTTTTAAAATTTCTGTCTCGACGAGAGGATTATAAAGAGATAAGACATAGTCCTGCCAGGTATGATGTGGATAGTAGGAAGGGAGCTTCGCAAGTACCGGTAGAGATGGTTTAACGAATGGTAACTTATAAGCAAGATGCAATTTTTGGCTTATCATCGTTATCGCATCACTTTTGGCTTCAATACTATGACCGGCAATATGGGGGGTACACAGGGTGGCAAAATCAACAATACCTTGCCTGATAGCAGGTTCGTTGCTAAAAACATCTGTACAGTAAAAGAAAGGTTTCTTTTGTCGCAATAAGTCTTCTTCATTAACAATACCGCCCCGGGAGGCATTAATAATTACACTCTGAGGTTTTAATTGCTTTAATACGCCATCGTTAATTAAATTCAAACTGGGCGTTGGAAGAAGGTTATGGAGGTTGGCATGCACGGAAATGAGGTCACATTCAGTAATAGCCTCAAAAGAGCAAGTAATAAAATCTTTATCACGCTTACTTTTAGGGGGATCATAACAAAGTACTTCCATGCCTGTTGCTCGTAATCGCTGGGCAACTTTAGTGCCCACTTCACCGACACCAATAACTGCTGCTTTCGTTCCTTTAAATCCTTTATGACATTCTAAAAATGCCAGTGTTGCCATTACATAATCTGCTACGGCAGAAGCATTGCTCCCCTTCGCATCGATTAAGCCAATGCGATGATTTTGAAGGTAGTTCTCATCAATGTGATCAGTGCCGCTACTTGCTGTGGCGACATAGGATAATGATGAGTTTTTTAATAATTCCTCTGTTACTTTGAGAGTAGACCGACAGAGTAAGATCTGTTGATTCTTTAGTTGCTGAGGAATATCTTTGGCCTCATGATAGAGCGTCAATTCGAATGGTTGCGGGAATGCTTCAAGTAATCCTGGCAAACTGGCATCAGCAAGAATTTTCATAAATTAAATAAACTACGAAGGGCTATAAGTGACCACTGAATAGGAGGGTTAATCAACCATCCTAAAATACCTGTAAACATTAATAATAGTAAAATAATAAATCCAAATGGTTCTATTTTTTGATAAAAATAGGCTTGTCTGGGTGGTAAAATGCTTGCAACAATGCGACTGCCATCTAATGGGGGAATGGGTATTAAATTAAGATAGGCTAATAATAAATTAATAATGATACCAGCGCGCGAGGTTAGTAATAAAAATAAAGCAAGGTTTGAAGATTGGGGATTAAGATTAGCTGCTAATTTCAATAACCCTCCCCAAATAATGGCCATTAACAAGTTAGATACAGGGCCAGCGGCGGTAGTCAAAGCTGTATCGCGCCGAACATTACGGAATTGTGAAGCGTTGATTGGTACAGGCTTTGCCCATCCAAAAACGAAATTAAATTGACTCAATATTAAAACGACAATTGGAACAATTATTGTTCCCACAAGATCAATGTGACGGATAGGGTTAAAACTGAGGCGTCCTAACATTTTTGCTGTCGTGTCACCTAAACGATAAGCTACCCATGCATGTGCTGCTTCGTGAAAGGTAATAGCAAATAAAATAGGAAGTAGCCAAATGGTAATTTGTTGAGCAGTGCTTAATTCAAGCATACCGATAGAGAAAGAATAAATTAGCCATTCTAACGGTAGTAATGTCCTTACTCAAGCGATTATTAACGGCATGTTTGGATTTTTAACGCGGATATAGAAAAGATTTCACGCCCAGGCTGTGTGCATAATCAAAGATGGTAGCATTTCAAACGAGCTTCCTATATTATGCAAAAATTTGTCTTTTGAGTAGAAGATTTGCATAAGTTACAGTATTCCTTAATGTTAGCTTGTTTTGCATTATTGCTCTTTCTTCCTGGTCTGTTTCAAATGCCTGTAATCGATAGGGACGAAGCTCATTTCGCACAAGCGACAAAACAGATGTTACAGACAGGTAATTTTTTTCAAATCCGCTTTCAGGATAGAACACGCTTTCAAAAACCACCTGGGATTAATTGGTTGCAGGCTGCAAGTGTAGGGTTATTCAGTAATTCTGAGGCAACAGAAATCTGGCCATATCGTATTCCTTCCCTATTTGGTGGATTATTTTCTGTTTTGCTGCTTTATTTTTTTGCTCGTAATTTTGTTAATCAACGTACGGCATTATTCGCATCGGGATTGTTTGCGACATCATTATTGCTTGTTGTGGAAACCCATATGGCGGTAATCGATGCTTCTTTATTATTTTCTGTATTGTTGATGCAAGGAGCTTTATGGCACTGTTTTGATAAAGGCATTAAGAATGAAGCATCGCACTGGGGATGGGCCCTTTGTTTTTGGCTGGCAATGGCTTTTGGTATGGTGCTCAAAGGGGTAACTCCATTGGTCGGTGTACTAACAATAGTCGCTCTTTGCGTTTTCGAGAGACGCGTTGATTGGCTTCGTTATTTGCGAATATATAGCGGACTTTTATTGTTTGTTATATTAACGCTTGCGTGGCTTTTTATGGTCAATGAAGCTGAGCATAGTAATTATTTGATGCAAATGTTGCACAAGGATTTACTTCCAAAATTACAGGGTGGGCATGAATCTCATGGTAAACCGCCTTTATTCCATTTAGCTATTTTACCATTAACTTTTTGGCCGGCCTCATTATTTTTATGGCAGGGTGGTGTGTATGCTGCTCAGCATCGACATGATAAAATTGTCAAATTTTTGTTGGCATGGCTTTTGCCAACCTGGCTTTTTTTTGAGCTCATGCCAACGAAATTGCCACAATATATTTTACCGACTTTCCCTGCCATTGCTTTACTTTGTGCTTTAGCAATTGAACAAAGCAAGCAAATAAAAGCTCCAGGAAGATGGATGCATTTTTTACAAATAATGTGGGGAATTTTGTCGATTGGCTTGGCTTGTGCCCTGGCTGCACTTCCCTATTTATTAACTCAAGAAATCCCCACAATGAGTATTATTCTTTTAGGTGCATTGGTAACAATGACGTTTCTGTGTGTTTATTTTTCATGGCAAGGTGCTTATCATCGTGCGATGGCTACTGTTTTTATTACAGCTTTATGTATCTATCCTTTAATTTTTACAAAACTGTTTCCCCAACTAGAACCACTATGGTTGACTAGAAACGTCGCACAATTAATTGAAAACAATAAACTCTCAAGTGAGAAACCCTTGTTAGTCGTAGGGTTTGAGGAGCCAAGTTTGGTATTTAATCTGAATACCAAACTGGTGAAATTTCTCGATAGCGCTAGCGCGGTGCAAATAATAAAGCAAGATGCCACCCGTTTAGCATTAGTTAATCCTATCATTTTGCATGAATGGGAAAGAGAGGGCCTTAAGTTGTCCATCAAAGCTCAAACAACAGGGTATAATTATACTAAAGGGCGTTGGGCTGAGCTTGCTCTTGTAATGCAACAAAAGGAGAGTCAATAAATGTCGCCATTTGATCGCTTGCTGAATGTCATGACAAAGCCTGGCGTGATGATAAGTTATGTGGGTTTAATTGTTATATCATTTTTATATTTAGATAAATCTGTTGCCGAATATTTTTATAATCTTGATATAAGACAACATCTAGCGTTGCTTGATTGGATTACTAGATTAGGTTTAAGTGTTTTCTACTTACCAACATTTTTTATACTTGCGTTATTTTTTCGCTACATTTACGTAAATCGAGAATGGGAAGCGCGCACATGGTTTTTGTTTATCTGTGTTTTCATACCTGTTCTAGTTTGTGGTTTTTTAAAAGTACTTTTTGGGCGAGCTCGTCCCAATTTGTGGATACATAATGATTTGTATGGTTTTTATGGTCTTCAATTTCATGCACCGTTTTGGTCTTTTCCATCAGGCCATACCACGACAATTATGAGTGTGGTTTTTGGTTTAAGTATTGTGTTTCCGCGTTATGTTTATGCCTTTATATTAACTGGAATAACGGTGGCTATGTCTCGCGTATTACTAACACATCATTATCTTAGTGATATATTGGCGGCTAGTTACCTTAGTTTATTAGAAATCGGTATCTTATTGTGTTTCTTACGGCGTAAATCTTGGCTAGCACCAGCGTGGGGACATGCAGTATAATGCAAAAATTTGGTTTTCTTGGATGAAGTAAATGCTATTAAATAATCCACAAGATGTTTCCATCATTATTCCTGTATACAATGAAGTAGATAATGTTGAAGGACTTTATAAAGAAATAGTTGCAGCACTACCCAGTGAAGCTTTTATTTATGAAGTTATTTTTGTTGATGATGGCAGTACGGACGGAACGACAGATCGTTTAAAATTATTGTCTCAAAACTATGATAATCTGCGTGTGGTATATCATAAAAGAAATTTTGGTCAGAGTGCGGGCTTGGTTAGTGGTGCCCGCGTAGCTCGATATTCGACGCTGGTTACCTTGGATGGTGATGGTCAAAATGATCCCAATGATATTCCTCGACTTTTTGAGCAAAGAACGGATTTACGTACTGTTGTATTAGGAATTCGTAAAAAAAGAGATGATAATTCTTTGCGTCGACTTTCTTCACGCATTGGCAATGGAATCAGGCAACGTTTGCTGGATGACGATTGTCCTGACACCGGTTGCAGTTTAAAGCTATTCCCTCGAGAAGCTTTTTTAGCATTACCACACTTCAATCATTTACATCGTTTTTTACCGGCTTTATTCAAAAGAGCAGGATTTAAATTAGTTAATATTCAGGTTAATCATCGCCCGCGTCAGTACGGCGTTTCAAAATATGGCGTAATGAATCGATTATTTGTTGGCATCCATGATTTAGTTGGTGTGCGTTGGTTATTAAAACGACCTTGTTCCCCGGAGGTTTCCAAACATGAACTCTGAGTATCTTTGGCTTGCTCTTGGCCTCATTGGACAAGGAATTTTTTCTGCTCGCTTTATAGTACAGTGGTTAGTTAGTGAAAAAGAGAAAAAAAGTATCATTCCTGTTGCTTTTTGGTATTTAAGTTTATTGGGCGGCGTGACGCTTTTAGTTTACTCAATCTATAAGCAA